>JBDSZL010000081.1:0-17344 GCA_039925145.1 Vicinamibacterales bacterium
TCGATGCCGACGACGGAGTAGCCGCGATCGAGCAGCGCATCCGAGAGGTGGGAGCCGATGAAGCCGGCGGCTCCCGTGATGACGACGCGTTTCTGCATAGAAGCCTTTCGGAAGCCGTCAGTAGGCCTGGCGCTGCGAGAAGATCCCGCGCACCACGGTCAGCCAGATGATCTTGAGGTCGAGCGAGACCGACCAGTTCTCGATGTAGTACAGGTCGTACTCGATGCGCTTCTCGAGCGACGTGTTACCGCGCCAGCCGTTCACCTGGGCCCAGCCGGTAATGCCGGCCTTGACCTTGTGACGCAGCATGTATTGCGGAATGCGATGCTTGAACTGCTCGACAAAAAAAGGCCGCTCCGGCCGGGGCCCCACGATCGACATGTCGCCGCGCAGCACATTCCAGAACTGGGGCAGCTCGTCGACATCGTGATGTCTCAGCCAGCGGCCAATTGGCGTGGCCCGAGGGTCGTCGTCGCGCGCCCAAATCGGTCCGCTCGCATCCTCCGCATCCACGGGCATCGATCGGAACTTGTACACGGTGAACGCCTTGCCGTCGAGCCCCATGCGAAGTTGCGTGTAGAACACGGGCCCTGGCGAGCTGCGCTTGATGAGCCCGGCGATGATCAACGCGGGGATCCCGCCAACCAGCACGACGGCCGCCGACAGCGCGACGTCGACGATGCGCTTGAGGACGCTGTTGAACCCGCGGAGCGGCACGTCGTTGATGCTGATAATCGGCAGCCCGTCGAGATCTTCGAGGCGCGCGCGCAGGGCGATGAACTGCAGCAGGTCCGGCACGACGTGCACGTCGATGCACTCGCGGCTGGCGTACTCCACGACGCCGAGCATCTTGATGTGCTCCTCGATGGGCAGCGCGACGTAGATCTCGTCGATGCGCTCGTGCGCGCAGACCGTCGCCAGGTCCGTCGTGGCTCCGAGCAGCGACAGCCCACGGTAGCCGATGACATCGCCGGTCGTGGCGCGGTCATCCACGAAGCCGACCAGCCGGAAACCCAATTCGCCGTGTTCGAGGATGCGATCGGCGACCATGCGGCCCAGATCGCCGACGCCGACGATCAGGACGCGTCGGAGCCCGACGCCGGCGCGCCACCGGCGCCGCAGGAGATCGCGCACCGTCTCTCGCGAGGCGTACGCGAACAGGACGTTGAGCACCAGGAAGAGGGCCCAGACGAACTGCGAGACCTCGTAGACGCCCTGCTGCTTGAGCGCGTTCGACAGGTAGTACGTGCGAAAGTACAGAACGCCGCCGCCGCCGATCAGCACCGCGAGGATGCTGCCCACCAAGACGGCGAAGAAGTCGTCGACGCGCGTCCGGCTGCGCCGGAGCCGATAGAGGCGCTGCACCTGAAACGCCAGCGGCACCGCCAGTGCGAGGAAGGGGGCGAGCGTGAGGTAGTGCCGGATGTCGGGCACACCTTCCCACACGGGAATGAGCCCGCTCTGAAACCTGATGAGGTACGCGAGCATGAACGCGCTGGCGGCCGCCAGCACGTCGGTGACGACGAAGATCGCAACGAGGAGCCGGTTGTGGCGCCTCAGCATGGGGCCTGCGTCAGCGCCCGGGCCGCGATGGCCTCGAATCCGCGTTCGAAGTGGTCGATGCCGAACTGGCCCGCATGCGCCACCAGGCGGTTCTCGTTGATGGGCAGGCTGCCGAGCGACGCCATCGCGGTGGCGAACGCCTCAGGGGTGGCCTCGTCGACCAGGATGCCCGTGACCCCGGGGATGACGGTCTCGAGGGCGCCGCCCCGGCCGAGCGCGATCACCGGGCGCCCGCAGGCCATCGACTCGACCGGGCTGATGCCGAAGTCTTCTTCGGCGGGCAGCAGGAGCGCCTGCGCGCCCCGGTACGCGTCGCGCAGCGCCACAGGCGGGAGCGTCCCGACAAACTCCACGGTGGGACCGGCGAGCGCGCGGAGGCGGTTCAGATCCGGTCCAGTCCCGACAATTTTCAAACGGACTCCCAGGCGCGCCGCGGCTTCGACGGCCACTTCTACGCGCTTGTATGGCACCAGCGCCGACACCACCAGGAAGTAGGGCTCCGGCGGCGTGGCCCCTGGTGTGAAAAACCCCGTATCGACCGGGGGATAGAGCACCGATGCCCGTCGATTATAGTACCGGTCGATTCGACCCGCAACGAACGCGGAGTTCGCCACGAACTGATCCACCCGGCCCGCGGTCGCCCGATCCCAGCGGGCGAGCCACGCGAGAACAGGGCGGGCGAGGGCCGTGCCGACCGAGCCGAGCCGTTCGCGCCCGAAGTACGCGTCGAACTGATCCCATGCGTATCGCATAGGCGAGTGGCAATAGCAGATGTGCAGCGCGCGTCCTGTCGGGACGACCGCCTTGGCCGCGCAGTGACTCGTGGAAATCACCAGATCCACGTCGTCGAGGTCGAAACACTCGATGGCGGTGGGGAAGAGCGGCAGGTAGTGCCGGTACCAGCGGGCGCGATTGGGCAACTGCTGAAGGAGGGATGGCCGTACTCGGCGTCCTTCGATCAGAGGCGACACCGATCCGCGCACATGGAACAGCGTCAGCAGATCTGCTTCGGGGAAGAGCCGGCAGAGCGCTTCGAGTACTTTTTCGCCGCCGCGCATGCCCGTGAGCCAGTCGTGCACGAGGACGACGCGGCGATTCGACCAGGGCCGGTCAACCACGAGGCGCCGATCCCACCTCGGCGTAAAGTTCGCGGATCCGGCTCACCGACCGTTCCCACGAGAAGACCTTGATGCGCTCGCGGCCGCGTCGCACGAGCTCAGTCCGGAGGGCCGCATCGCCCAGCACTCGAGCCATCGCATCGGCAATCGCGCCGGCGTCGAGCGGATCGATCAGAATCGCCGCATCCCCCACGACCTCGGGTAGCGACGAGACATTGGACGTGATCACCGGCGCGCCGCCGGCCATCGCTTCGAGGGTGGGCAGCCCGAACCCCTCGTACAGCGAGGGGAAGACGAAGACCGACGCCAGCCGGTAGAGAGCGGCGAGGGTCTTGTCGGGGACGAACCCGAGAAACCGCACGTGCTGGTGCAGCTGGAACCGATGCACGAGGCGTCGCAGGTTCGGGTATTTCGAAATGGCGTCGCCGATGATGAGCAGCTGCGCGTCTTCGACCCCGCGCCTGCGCAGGATGGAATACGCCTCGATCAACCGGTCGATGTTCTTGTGCGGCTTGATGTTGCCCGCGTAGAGGATGAACGGCGCACCCAGCTGGAATCGCTCCCGCACGTTGCCGAGCTCGGCGGGTGTCGGCGTGCGCGCGAGCCGTTCGTCGAGCGCGTTGTAGACGACCTCGACTTTTTCGCTGGGCACGCGCAGGTAGTGCAGGATGTCCTGCTTCGATGCCTCCGACACGGTGAGCACGCGCGCGGCGCGGCGCGCGGCCAGCCGCATCATGGTGCGGGCATACGCGTAGGCGGCGCGGTTTGGCAGGTACTCGGGGAACCGCAGATGGATGCAGTCGTGAATCGTCACGACATAGCGGCAGGCAATGAAGGGCGAGACGACATAGTGTGGCGCGTGAAACAGATCGACGCGCGTCCGGGACAGCGCGAATGGCACGGCGAACTGCTCCGCGACCGAGTAGTTGGCGGCATCCACGACCTTCGCGCTGAAACGCGGACCCAGTGTCCGCACGAACTCCACGTCGTCACGTCGGCACAGCAGCACGTACTGGTGGTCGCCATCCTGTCGCGAGAGCCAGTGCACGAGGTTGCGCACGTACGTGCCGATGCCGTAATCGTGGAGCTTCCGCGCGTCGATGGCAATGCGCACTGTGGGAGCGATTCTACCGGATGGCCCGGCCGCGCAGGCGCAGCCATAACCGCAGAGCTGGCGCCCATCGCGGCAGGTGCTTCTCATAGAAGCGCACATGACTGACGTCGTAGTGGGAAGGGCCGCTCCGGCCTGACGCCGCGGCCGGGGACGCGGCCGATCGGCCTCTGAGATGCGTCACTTGCGCAGACGGCGCGAAGACGATGCGGCCGCCAGCCGCGCGGAGGGCGGCGCAGAAGTCGACGTCTTCTTCGTACATGAAGTAGCGCTCGTCGAGCAGGCCGGCGCCGACCGCGGCCTCGCGCCGCACCAGCAGACACGCGCCCGTCAGCCAGTCCACGTCGCGTTCCCGTGCGAGCCACCGGGCGACAGCGCGGCGAGCGCGCGGACTCTGCTGGGTGGCTCGCCGAAGGCGCCGCTGCTGACGCCACTCGGTCCACGGTGTGAGCATCGGCCCGAACGAGATCTCCGGCGCACCGGCGGCGTCGACAAGGCGGGGTCCCACCGCGACGGCTCCGGTGGCCTCGAGCCTGACGACCAGCGTGTCGATGGCCCCCGCGGGCACCACCGTGTCGCTGTTGAGCAGCAGGACGAGCGACGCCGTCGATCTCAGCAGCGCGACGTTGTTGGCTGCGGCAAAGCCGACGTTCCGATCGAGCGCCAGCAGGGTGACCTGGGGCATCTGGTCGCGAACCAGCGACTGGCTTCCGTCGCTTGAGGCGTTGTCGACCACGAAGATGTTGCCAAGACCGGACGGCGGGTGCGATTGGAGCGACTGCAGGCAATTGGCCAGCTCGTCCCTGGTGTTGTAGTTGACGATCACGATGTCGAGCGTCGCGCCGCGCTCGTTCATCGCTCTGCCGCCGCCTCCAATGCCAGCCGGATCGTGGTCGCCGTGCGTGTCCATGAGAAGCGGGCCAGGACCTGACGTCCGTCCGCGATGAGCCTGGCGCGGGCCGCTTCGTCGTTGAGCAACGTCGACAGCGCCGACGCAATCGAGGGCGCTGTTGCACGCACCACGCAGGCCGCGCTTCCGTAGACCTCTCGCGTGATCGCCGTGTCGAGCAGCACCACCGGCAGGTCGTGCGCGCTGGCCTCGAGTGGGGTCATGCCAAACCCTTCGTAGTCGGAAAGGAAGACGAACACGCTTGCGGTTCGGTAGAGCTCCTGAAGCGAGTCGTCTCCCACGTATTCGCGCCACTCGACCCGCGAGGCGATGCCTGCGGCAGCCGCCAACCTGTGGGGATTGATCGGTGGACTGGTGCGATTGTCACCGACAAGTACGAGGTGCGCGTCGGTGTGGGATTGCGCAACAATCGCGAACGCCTCAATCAGCTCAGGGATGTGCCGCCGGCCGAAGAGCGATCCGACGTAGAGCACCGTCTCCCCGCGCCGGGCCGCGGACACCGCAGAGAGAGCTTCCGGCGCGCCAGGAGGGGCCAGAATCACTCGGTCGCGGCCAATGCCCAGCCATCGAACGATCTCGGCTGCTGAGAAGTCCGAGATCGTGATGGTGCCATGAGCACGCCGGGCAGCGCTGCGCGTGAGCCATCGGCGGCGGAGGCCTTCTCGTCGGCCGAACCACTCGGGATGCGCGAAGAACGACACATCGTAGATGGCGACGACGAAGGGGCAGCTGATCCGAACTGGGGCGGTGTAGCCTGCCGCAAAGAAGACGTCCACTCCGGCCCGTCGGATCTCGCCAGGCAGCGTGCGCTGCTCCCACCAGGTACCTGAGCCGCCGGCACTCGACCGCCAGCAGACTCGAGGGCCCAGTTCAGCCGCCAGCGCGGGAGGCGGCGCGGAGGGAATGAACACGGACACGCGATGGAGCCATGTCGGATCAGTGCTCCAGCGCCGAAGCACCTCGGCCAGATAGCGTCCAACCCCCGTTGGCCGACCGAGCAGCTCACGACCGTCGACGCCGATGTGCAGAGGACGATCAGCCACGGGCGCTCGTGCGATGCGCCACGGCGAGCTGCCATGCCCCGCGGATCTGCTGCGCCGTACTGGCCCAGGTGAACTGCGCCGCGTGCTGCCAGCCGGCGGTGCGCATCCGGAGCCGCAGATTCGGATCGGCCAGCACGCTGCGCAGGGCGTGACTGAGGGCATGCTCGTCGCTCGCATCAACCAGCAAGGCCGCGCCCCCTGTCGTCTCCGGCAGAGCCCCGCTGCGGGCGGCAATCACGGGGACGCCGAGCACCATGGCCTCGAGGGCCGGCAGTCCGAACCCTTCGGTGTGCGACGGCATCACCAGGGCGAGGGCGCGTTCGAACAGCGCGCGCTTCGCGTCCTCGGTCACATAGCCAGGCAGCTCGACGCGTCCGGCAAACGGCGCCTGACGTGCGAGATCGACGATCGGCTGCGCACCAGCCGCTATCCGCCCTGCCAACACCAGTGGCGGTGCGTCCGGACTGTCGGCGAGCAGCCGTGCGTAGGCGGCAAGCAGGGTCTCCAGGTTCTTCCGCGGCTCGAGCGTCCCGATGAACAACAGGCAGCCGCCACGGGCGGGATCGGTCTGCCGCCGTGGCCAGCTTGGCGCGCCGGGGACGCACACGGAGATGTGCGACGCCGGAATGCCAAAGCGGCTGGCGACATCGTCGGCGGTGTGACGGGAGACGACCACGATTTGATCGGCGGCGCGTGCGTGGCGCGCCGCCAGACGCGGGTAGTCGCGCCGGATTTCTGCCGTCGTGCGCTCCGGGTGGTCGAGGAAGTCGAGATCGTGGATCATCGCGACACGCGCCGCCGAGCGGCTGGGGAGCAGGAGCGGGTGGGCCGACTGCACCACGTCGACGCGACGGCCCGTCAGGCTCTCAATCGGTGGCCATCCCAGCCGGTGCCACGCCCAGTTGAGGACGCGCACGGGGACGCGACGATCGAGAACCTCGGCGCCCGGGACGGCTTGCGAATCGAGGCGGTCCTTCCACGAGGAGGAAAACAGCAGAAGCCGCTCGTCGCGAGGGGCCGTGGCGACGAGCGCCTGCGCGACCTCGTGCATGTACCCCCCGACGCCGGTCCGCTGGCGGAGGGCGGGTCGGTAGTCGAGCAGAATCTGCACGGCTGAAACTTGCCGGATGCTATCACGTGGGCCCCGATCGCGACGGGGCGCGGGCTGCAACTCCTTATTAGTCAATCGATTGACAGGTATCGGTGCTCATGTTACCTTGTGGAGTTTTCTTCCGGGGGGCACACGGTTCATGAGAATTGCGGTAATCGGGACGGGGTACGTAGGCTTGGTCGTTGGGGCATGTTTTGCGGAAACGGGCAACGACGTGACGTGCGTCGACAAGGATGCCGCCAAGATCCGGCTGCTCAATCGCGGGAAGATTCCGATTTACGAGCCCGGGCTCGAAGAGATCGTCCGGCGTAACCACACGGAAAAGCGGCTCGGGTTCACAACCAAGCTGCCGGAGGCCGTGGCCGATGCACAGGTCGTGTTCATTGCCGTTGGGACTCCCACTGGTGAAGACGGATCGGCCGACCTGCAGCACGTCCTCGGCGCAGCACGCGAGGTCGCGCGCGCGCTTCGGGGCTACACGGTCATTGTCGACAAGAGCACTGTGCCGGCCGGCACGGCCGAATTGGTCCACTCGGTCATCAGCAAAGAGGCGAAGCAGCCCTTCAGCGTGGTGAGCAATCCCGAATTTCTGAAACAGGGCGCCGCGGTCGACGACTTCTTGAAGCCGGATCGGGTGGTCATCGGCACCGACGATCCAAAGGCGGCCGATCTGATGCGCGAGCTGTACCGGCCGTTCACGCGGACGGGCGCGCCGATCATGATCATGGATCCGGCGAGCGCCGAGCTGTGCAAGTACGCGGCGAACGCCATGCTGGCCACGCGCATCTCGTTCATGAACGAGATCGCCAACGTGTGCGAACGCTTTGGCGCCGACGTCGACAAGGTGCGCCAGGCGATCGCGTCGGATAAGCGGATTGGCCCCGCGTTTCTCTTTCCCGGCGTGGGCTATGGGGGCAGCTGCTTTCCCAAGGACGTCAAGGCCATCATCAAGTTCTCGTCAGACCGCAAGTACCGCTTCCGCATTCTCGAGGCCGTGGAACGGGTGAATGAAACCCAGAAGCTGCGGCTGCTCGAGCGCGTCGACAAGCACTTCGGCAAGAAGTTGAAGGGCCGCACGATTGGCGTGTGGGGCCTCGCATTCAAGCCGCGGACTGACGACATGCGCGAGGCGCCGGCGGTGTCGATCATCCGTGGCCTGCTCGAGCGTGGCGCGACCGTGCGCGCGTTCGATCCCGAGGCGCGCGACGTCGCCAAGCGGATTTTCAACGACGAGATCACGTACGCCCGGAACGCCTACGACGCGCTGACGGGCGTCGACGCGCTGCTGGTGGTCACCGAGTGGAACGAGTTCCGCGAGCCGAACTTTGCGCGCATGAAGAAACTGATGAAGCAGCCGGTCATATTCGACGGCCGCAACCTGTACGATCCCAAGCAGATCCGGGGCCTCGGCTTCACCTATTCCTCGATCGGACGTCCATGAGCACCGTTGTTGTCGCTGGCGGCGCCGGCTACGTGGGCAGCCATGCGGTCAAGGCGCTCGCACAGGCTGGATACGACGTCGTCGTGTACGACAGTCTGCTCGCGGGACATGCGGAGGTCGTCGAGCGGCTGGCCGCCGCATTCCCGTCGCGCTCGATCACCCTCGAGCAGGGCGACGTCCTCGACGGCGCGCGCGTGCGACAGGTGCTCGAGCGATCGCAGGCCTCCGCGGTCATGCATTTCGCGGCACTCCTCTCCGTCGGTGTGTCGGTGCGCGAGCCGATCGACTACTACCGCGCGAACGTAACGGGCACGCTGAGTGTGCTCGGCGCCATGGCCGACCTTGGCATGAAGCGCTTCGTCTTCTCGTCGACGGCAGCGACGTTCGGGGAACCGGAGCGCTCCCCGATTGACGAACAGCATCCCCAGCGTCCGATCAACGCGTACGGCGAAACGAAGCTGGCGGTGGAGCGCGCCCTGCCCCACATCGAGCGGGCATTCGGCATCAAGTGGGTGGTGCTGCGCTACTTCAATGCGGCTGGCGCCGATCCCGAGGGTTTGATCGGCGAGGACCACCAGCCCGAGGAGCATCTCATTCCGCGCGCGTTCGGGGCCATCCTGGGCGGGCCGCCGCTGACCGTGTTCGGCGAAGACTACCCGACGCCCGATGGCACCTGCGTGCGCGACTACGTGCACGTCACCGATCTGGCGGACGCGCACCTGCTGGCGCTCGAGAAGCTCGAGACCGGCGGCGCATCAGGCGCCTACAATCTGGGCAATGGGAACGGCATGACGGTGCGGCAGGTGCTCGAAGCCGTCGGTCGTGCTGCGGGCCGCGCGGTGCCCTCTACGGTCGGGCCGCGGCGCGACGGCGATCCGGCCCGTCTTGTGGCATCCAATGAGCTGGCCCGCCGCGAGCTCGGCTGGGCGCCGCGTCTCGGCGACCTGCAGGCGATCGTCGACACGGCGTGGCGGTGGCATACGGCGCATCCGAACGGCTACGGCGCCCCCCTGGGCGAGGCGCACTGAGTGGGTGCAGGTGACGCGCCTGATCGTCCGGTGCCCCACCTCGTTTCGATCGGCGCGTGTTCAGGAGCCCGGTTGCCCGAGTGAACCAGCTCAAGCAGCTCCTTCAATCCGCCCGGATCTACCGCGGCCGTCTTGGCGTCGCGCTGCTGGCCATGATTGTGTACGCGGCCGGCTCCGGGCTGCTTGCCGCCCTCATCAAGGTCATCGTCGACGGCCTTGGATCGCTGCAGGAAAACAGTCTCACCGTCCGCACTGAGAGCGGCCACGTTTTCAACTTCACGATAGGCGGCATTGCGGGGCTGATTCTGCTCGCCTACGTGCTCAAGGGGATTGGTGGGTACGGGTCGAGCTATCTGATGACCGATGTCGGGCAGCGGGTCGTGCGCGACCTGCGCAACCGGCTCTTCCGGCACATCCTCGATCAGTCGGCGGCCTTCTTCTCGAGGCACACTTCGGGCCAGCTCGTCTCGCGCATCACGAACGACGTCAACCAGGTGCAGAACGTGGTGTCCGAGACACTTGCCGACCTGGCGCGCGAGAGCCTGGCGGTGGTGGCGTATGCGGCACTACTGTTCTGGCTCGACTGGAAGCTCGCGATCGTGGTCGTCACCGCCGCGCCACTCGTCGTGTATCCCCTCGCGCGACTGGGCCAGCAGGTGCGTCGGACCACCCGCCGCGGGCAGGAGCAGCTCGAGCATGTGACGCATCTGGCCGCCGAGGCGTTCACGGGGCACCGCATCGTGAAAGCCTTTGGCGCCGAAGGGCGTGAGACCTCGCGCTTCGGGCAGGCCACCGAGCAGCTCTATCGCACCAATATGAAGGTGACCGGGGCCATGGCCGCTCTGCCCCCGTTCATGGAACTGATCGGCGGAGTGGCCGCCATCTGCGCGCTGTGGTACGGGGCGAAGGAGATCAAGGCGGGTGCGATCACGCTCGGAGACTTCTCGTCCTTTCTTGGCGCAGCCTTCATGATGTACGGGCCGATCAAGAAACTGAGCCGGGTCAACGCGAGTATCCAGCAGGCGATTGCCGCGGCTACGCGGATCTACGACATGCTCGAGACGCACACCGAAGTGCACGAGAAGCCCAACGCGGAAGCGCTCGCCCGCATGCAGTCGTCGGTGGAGTTCCGTGATGTGGGCTTCGCCTATGACGATCGCCCCGACCACTTCGTCCTGCGCCACGCGTCCTTCCACGTCAGTCCCGGGCAGGTTGTGGCCATCGTGGGACTCAGCGGTGCGGGCAAGACCACCCTGGTGAATCTCATTCCCCGGTTCTACGACGTGACCGAGGGCGCCATCCTGGTTGACGGCACGGATATCCGCGACGTGCGGCTGGCCTCGCTCCGCGGGCAGATCGCGCTCGTCACGCAAGAGACCGTGCTCTTCGACGAGTCGATTGCGGCCAACATCGCCTACGGTACGCCTGGGGCCTCGTTAGGCGATGTCGAGCGCGCGGCCCGCGCCGCCAACGCGCACGAATTTGTTGCGGGGCTCGAGGGTGGTTACGACGCTCGCATCGGCGAGCGCGGCCAGCGGCTCTCGGGAGGACAGCGCCAACGGCTGGCCATCGCGCGTGCGCTTCTCAGGGACTGTCCGTTGCTCGTGTTGGACGAAGCGACCTCGGCGCTCGACGCCGAATCAGAGCTGCTGGTTCAGGACGCGTTGACGAACCTGATGCGGAACCGCACGACGTTCGTCATTGCGCACCGTTTGTCGACTGTGCGCCGCGCCGATCTCATTTTGGCGCTCGAAGATGGTCGCATTGCCGAGATTGGCACTCACGACGACCTGGTGGCCCGCCCGGGTGGGGTGTACGCGAAACTTTACGCACTGCAGGCGTTCGATGGCCGCGATCCCACGCGGGATGCTGTCACCGAAGAGGTGCCCTCGTGATCCGATCCATGACTGGGTTTGCGTCCGTCAGCCGCGAGGCGGCGGGCGAGAAGGTGACTGTCACAGCCAAGTCCGTCAACCACCGCTTCCTTGATGTCGCGTTGAGAGTGCCGCAGGCATTGGCCTCCATGGAAAGCCGCCTGCGCACGTTGCTGCAGCAGCGCATGGCGCGCGGCCGGGTGGAGCTGGCGCTGGCCGCCGAGGTCACGACACCACCGGAGCGCGAAGTCGTGCTCGACGAGGCGCTCCTCGAGCGGGTGGCCGGCGTCTTCGATTCCGCACGCGCCCGGGGCATCATCGGCGGCCGCCTCACGCCGTCCGATCTGCTGCGCATCCCGCAGGTCCTCGAGATCCGCGCACGGCCCGCCGATCCCACCGCGGGCCTGCCGCCATCGCTCCTCCAATTGGTCGAGCTCGCGGTCGTCGAGGCCATCGAGGCGTTGATCGTCATGCGCGAGACCGAGGGCCGCTTTCTGGGCACCGATCTCGACGCGAGGATGGCGACGATGGCGAGTTTCGTCGCGACGCTCGAGGCCGAGTCTGCCGAGGGGCAGCGTCAGCTGGAGCGCCGGCTCCGCGAACGGCTGGCGGGACTGCCCACCGATCTGCAGGGGGACCAGGTCGCGCTGGCCCAGGAAGTGGTCCGGTTCGTCGCGCGCTCCGACATCGACGAAGAGATCGTCCGCATGCGCAGTCACCTCGAGCACTGGCGGACCCTGGCGACTGGGCCCGAGCCGTGCGGGCGCAAACTCGATTTCCTGGTGCAGGAGATGAACCGGGAAATTAACACCATCGGTTCCAAGGCCGAGGGCTCGCGTGCCACAGAGGTCGTGATCGCCGCCAAAGCCGAGCTCGAGCGTGTGCGCGAGCAGGTGCAGAATGTGGAGTAGACCCCTGGGCGGGCGCGGACTGCTGTTCGTGGTCTCGGCGCCGTCGGGCACGGGCAAGACCACCGTCGTCGAGCAACTGGTCCGCTGCTGCCCGGAGTTGCGCCAATCCCGGTCCTATACGTCCCGGCCGGCCCGCCCGGGAGAGCGCGATGGTGTCGACTATAATTTTGTGAGCCGCGACCGGTTCGAGGCGATGGTCGCCGAGGCCGCCTTTCTCGAGTGGGCGGATATCTTCGGCAACCTCTACGGCACGGCCAGGGCTGACACCGAAACCGCGCTGGCCAGCGGTGTCGACCTGGTGCTGGTGATCGACGTGCAGGGCTCCAGGCAGGTGCGCCGACAACTCACGGAAGCCGTGGCGATTTTTGTCCTGCCTCCGTCGTTCGAGGTCTTGGCTGCGCGCCTGCGCGGACGGAACAAGGACCCGGAAGACGCGATCGCCCGCCGGCTCGAGACGGCGCGTCGCGAGGTCACCGCCGTCCAGGAGTACGACTACGTCGTTGTAAACGATGAGCTCGACAGATGCGTCTTGGAGATCAACGCGATCATCACGGCGGAGCGGGCGCGACTCTCGCGCCGCCAGCCCATCGTAGGTCCCATCGTGGCCACCTTCACCGGTTGATCGCCGCGCGTTCATAGAGAAGAAAGGAATTCATCATGGCTGAATCGCCGCGTCCGACCACGCGACCAAAGAATTCGTTCGAGTACGTCACCATCGCGGCCGCGCGCGCCCGACAGTTGCTCGAAGGGTGCGTTCCGAGAGTCGAAGGATCGCCAAAGCTCGCCCGCCGCGCGCTGCAAGAAGTGGCCTCGGGCGCCATCAAGCGCGTCGATCCGACGCCCGCCGAGTAGTCAGAACCGCGCATGGCCTTCGTAGGTCTCGGCGTCACCGGCGGGATCGGGGCCTACAAGGCCGTCGAGATCGTTCGGCTGCTCCAGAAGCACGGCCACCGTGTCCAGGTCGTAATGACACGCGCGGCGCGTCGGTTCATCAAGCCGTTGACCTTCGAGGCGATCACAGGCCAGCCGGTGGTGACTTCCCAGTTCACGCCAGGCTTGAACGCTGGCATCGAGCACATAGCGCTCGCGTCGGAGATGGATCTGCTGCTCGTCGCGCCAGCCACCGCGAACATCCTCGGGACGTTTGCGGCCGGCATTGCGCACGACTTCCTTTCTGCCCTCTATCTCGCCACGAAAGCTCCCGTGCTCGTCGCGCCCGCGATGAACACCAACATGTGGGAGCATCCGGCCGTCAGGCGAAATCTGAAGACGCTGCGCGATGACGGCGTGCGCGTGGTCGAGCCTGGCGAAGGGTATCTGGCGTGCGGCTGGGTCGGCGCTGGCCGCCTCGCAGACCCTTCGACCATCGCCGACACCGCGCACCTGATGCTGACGAGTACGGTCAGCTTGCGTGGCCGGCGCATTCTCGTCACGGCAGGGCCGACGATTGAAGATCTCGATGCGGTGCGTTTCATCGGCAACCGCTCGAGCGGGCGGATGGGATTTGCGCTGGCCGCCGAAGCGCAGCGCCGCGGCGCCGAGGTGACGCTCGTGGCTGGCCCTACCGCGGTGCCGCCGCCTCCCGGGCTGACCGAGACGCTGCACGTCCGGAGCGCGCGCGACATGCACGCCGCAGTTCTCAGCCGGGTGAGCAACGCGGACGTCGTGATCATGGCGGCCGCGGTTGCCGATTACACGCCCGCTGCCGGACCGCTGCCTCAGAAGCTCGAGAAGGGCGGGCCCCTCACCGTGGTGCTCGACCGAACGACCGACATTCTCGCCGAGCTCGGCCGTAACCGCGGCGAGGCGGAGCGGCCCGTGCTCGTGGGATTCGCGGCGCAGGTTGGTCCCCCTCAGGCCGCGGCCGAACGCAAGCTCGTGGCCAAGCACGCCGATTTGATTGTGGCCAACGACATCTCGGCGCCTGGCGCGGGCTTCGACGTCTCGACCAACGAGGTCCTGCTCGTCACCCGCGAAGACGTCACCCCGCTGCCCCTGATGTCCAAGGTCGATGTGGCCGCACGCGTGCTCGATCGCATCGAGCTGCTGCTCGGTGCGTCCGCTCGAACGCCGGCAACCCGATGACACAGCCGGGCGATCTGCTCCCGCACCTGCGCTTCTACGCCGAGTTGGGCGTGAATGGCATCTCGCGCGATCCGGGGTGGAGGGAGAGGACACGGCTTGGGGCTCGGGACTCGGGGCTCGAGGAGGAGCGGCTCGGGGCTCGGGGCTTGGGGCCCGAGGAAGAGCGGCTTGGGGCTCGGGACTCGGGGCCCGAGGAAGGGCGGCTTGGGGCTCGGGGCTTGGGGCCCGAGGAAGAGCGGCTCGAGGCTCAAGGCTTGGGGCTCGAGGAAGAGCGGCTTGGGGCTCGGGGCCCGAGGCTCGGGGAGGAGTCACTGGAATCTGTGCGCGCGGACATCGGCGACTGCACTCGCTGCATCCTCCACACGCTCGGGCGCCGGCAGGTGGTGTTCGGTGACGGCAATCCCAACGCCGATCTCATGTTCGTGGGCGAGGCACCCGGAGCCGACGAGGATGCGCAGGGCGTCCCGTTCGTTGGCCGCGCTGGTCAGCTCCTCACCAAGATCATCGAAGCCATCAGCCTTACGCGCGACGATGTGTATATCGCGAACGTGATCAAGTGCCGCCCGCCCGGCAACCGCAATCCCGAGCCGATTGAGGTCGCGACGTGCAATCCGTTTCTCCAGCGCCAAATCAGCGTCATCCGGCCCAAGGTCATCGTTGCACTCGGCACCTTTGCGGCGCAGTCGCTGCTGCAGACGAAGACACCCATTTCGAAGCTTCGCGGTCAGGTGCATGAGTTCCGCGACGGCATCAAAGTCATTCCGACCTTTCACCCATCGTTCCTGCTGCGCAACCAGAAGAACCGTGACCTCTATCGCGACGTCTGGGAAGACATGAAGAAGGCGCGTGCCATCATCGACACGCCCAGCTGACATCGTCGTCGGCGTGGCGGTGCCCGTCCCGGGCCTCGGACTGCTCAGCTACCGCGTACCCGACCGCGATCGACCTCCACCCAAAGGCGCGCGCGTCACCGTTCCTCTGGGTCAGCGCACCGTGCTCGGCTGCGTGGTGGATCCGCAGGCAACCACGCCCGATCTGGCGACGCTCCGCGATGTCGTCGAGGTGCTCGACGACGAGCCATTTCTGCCGGCCGATGTGGTGGACCTGGCGCTCTGGGTCGGTGAGTACTACGCGGCCGGCGCCGGCGACGCGCTCGCTGTGGCGATGCCTCCCTCGGCGCGAAGAGCGGAAGGTGGCGGGTTCAGGACGGTGACGGTGGCCACGCTCGCGGCCTCACAGTCGAGTGCGATCGTGGGCGACACCCCGCGCGCGGGTGCCGCGAAGCAGCGTGCGGCGCTCGAACATCTCAGCAAGGCATCGGCAGGTCTATCCCTGCCCGTGCTGCGCCGGCTCGGTATCGGCGGGGACGTCGTGCGGCGACTGGCGCTGCGCGGGCTGGTCACGTTGAGCGAGCAGATCCACGAGCGCGATCCATTCGCGCTGCAGGCCGACGGTGGCAGCGGCCATTTCTCTCTGGCGGTCACGGCCTCGCCGGACCGGCCCCTCACGACTGAGCAGCAGGCTGCGTTTGATCTGCTGCGGGAGCTGGCTGATGCGCGCCAGTTCCGTACGGCTCTCCTGCACGGCGTCACCGGCAGCGGCAAGACGGAAATCTACCTGCGGCTTGCGCGTTACGTGCTCGAACAGCAGCGACGGGTGCTGCTGCTCGTGCCTGAAATCGCGTTGACGCCGGCGGTAGCCGGCATGTTCCGCCTGGCGTTCGGCGAACGCGTGGCCATTCAACACAGCGGCTTATCCGAGGGCGAGCGGCACGATCAATGGCATCGCATTCGGCGCGGCGTGGTGGACGTGGTCATCGGGACACGATCGGCCGTGTTTGCCCCTGTCGCGAATCTGGGCCTCATCATCGTCGACGAGGAGCACGAGTCGTCGTACAAGCAGGATGAGACGCCGCGCTACCACGGGCGAGACGTCGCGGTCATGCGGGGACGCATGACCGAGGCGCTGGTGCTGCTTGGCAGCGCCACGCCGTCGCTCGAGTCGTCGGTCAATGCCGATGCGGGGCGCTACACTCGGTTGCGCCTGACGCGACGGGTGCTCGATCGGCCCCTCGCCGCGGTACGAATCGTCGACATGCGCGCCGAGATGGCGCAGCAGGGCGCCGAAGTGGCGCTGAGTCAGCCGCTCATCGAAGCGATTGGACTGCGGCGCGCGCGTGGCGAACAGTGCCTGGTGCTCCTCAACCGGCGGGGATTTGCGACGGTGATGTTCTGCCGCCAGTGCGCCTCGTCGATCGAGTGTCCGCACTGCAGCGTCACACTCACGTTTCACCGGGCGGCGCGGCGTCTACGCTGCCACTACTGCAATTACACGACGTCGATTCCGCGGCGATGCGGCGAATGCGGCGGAGAGTTCCTCGAGCACTCGGGCGTAGGAACCGAGCGGCTGGAAGAGGAGCTACGCGGACATTTTCCCGAGGCGCGGATCTCCCGGGTCGATCGCGACACCGTGCGCCGGCGTGGTGCCATTGCCCGCGTCCTGGCCGCTGTGGCTCGGGGCGATGTCGACATCCTCGTCGGGACGCAGATGATCGCGAAGGGACACGACTTTCCCGCGGTCACACTGGTCGGCGTGGTCTCGGCCGATGTGGGGCTTGGGCTCGCCGACTTTCGCGCCGCCGAGCGGACGTTCCAGTTGCTGACGCAGGTGGTCGGCCGGGCCGGCCGGGGTGAAGTGTCTGGCGAGGCGATCATCCAGACGCTCTATCCGGACCACTACAGCGTGCGCGCGGCGGCGGCGCAGGACTATGCCACGTTCTTTGGCCGGGAGATCGAGTTTCGACGTGCGATGGAGTACCCGCCATCGGTTGGCATGATCAACGTCGTCATCAAGGGGAAAACGCTGGAGGGCGCGATGGCCGATGCGCTGGATCTGGTCACGCGCGTGCGGCAGTCGGGCCTCGCCGCGCGTGTGCTTGGCCCGGCCCCGGCGCCGGTCGCCAAGATCAAAGACGAGTATCGGGCGCAGTTCTTCATCAAGGGCGGCAACCGTCGGCGCATGCGCGAGGCCATCATGGGGGCGCTCGAGGCCCGTCCCGATCTGCGCAGGAAAACCCTGGTGGATGTGGATCCGAATTCAGTCACGTAGGCTCGTCCCCCAAGCCCCAAGCCCCAAGCCCCAAGCCCCAA
>JBDSZL010000082.1:0-18754 GCA_039925145.1 Vicinamibacterales bacterium
CCAAGCCCCGAGCCCCGAGCCGTGTCTACCTCCCGCCCGTTGTATCAATCGGGAAAGGCGTGAAGCAGAGAATGAAGACGATCAGGGCGAGCACGGCGATCAGCCGGCGGGTCCGATCCAGCGGTTCGTGTTCGTCGATGATGCGCGGATGGCGGAAGCCGAACCAGATCGCCATCACGACCATCATCAGGGCCATCGAAAACCAGCTGGCTGAACGCGTGGTGAGCGCCAGGACAACCACCAACGTCGATGCCGAGAACCACGCCGCGCGTCGGCCAAGGGCAGCGTACATGATGTGGCCGCCGTCGAGTTGCCCGAAAGGCAGCAGGTTGAGCGCCGTCGCGAGCATGCCCCACCACGCGGCAAAGCCCATGGGATGCAAGTTAACGTCTGCGCCATTGGTTAGCACCCCGAACTGGATGCGCTCGAGCAGCTTCCACAACAGCGGCTCACCGAAGTAGATTGCAGACGAGCCCGGTGGAATCACGGTGACAGTCGAGAGCGACATGCCCCAGATGAGAAAGGGCACGAGCATGACGAACCCGGCCAACGGCCCCGCCACGCCGATGTCGAACAGGGCGCGCTTGGATGGGAAGGCCTCGCGTATGCGGATGACCGCCCCGAGCGTGCCCGTGAGGGGCAGTGGTGCCGGGAGAAAGTAGGGCAGCGTCGCGTCCACGTTGTGGTATCTGCAGGCGAAGTAGTGACCGAACTCGTGCGCGCTGAGGATCGTCAGCAGCGGGAGCGAATACCACAGGCCATTCAGGAAGACCTGGCCGTTGAACGCCGCCAGCGGATTGATCCCCGTGCCGAGCGCCGCGTACAGAAACCCGAACGCCGGCGCGAAAGTCGTTGTGAAAAACGTCAGCGCGAAGAAGAGGATGTGCTTGCCGTAACGATGCTGGAATTTCAGCCGAGGTGGCGGCAGCTGAGGCCACGCGAACCCGGCGGGCGGAAACGTGTGTGGCTCGCTGTATGGCTCGGGCGGGACCTCAGAGAACTGCGGGTCGTGCTGGCTCACTCCGGCTGACCGCCGATGTTCTGGAGTTCCTTGCCCGGCTTGAAGCGGATCGTCCGCCCCGGCGGGATTCTCACTTCCTTGCCCGTGCGCGGATTTCGGCCAATGCCACGCTTTCGCGGCTTCACCTGAAACACGCCGAAGCCGCGGAGCTCGATTCGCTCGCCGCGCATCATGGAGGCCCGCATCGCGTCGAACACCGCATCCACTGCCAGTTCCGCCTTTACTTTCGTGATGTCTGCGAGCTTCGAGACCTCGTTCACGATGTCCACTTTGATCATAACTTAGCCGTCCGAGGCCGCGTCAGGCGCGGACGTCTGGTTGCCTCGGGCACCGCGCCTGATGGTCTGGCGAGGGGGCGCCCAGGGCGAAGACAGATGGGCTGTGCCGGAGTGAGGTCCGGGAAGTTAGATGCCAAACCGTTCATGGGTGTAAGTCGGTTACGGACGAGCTCATCGCCGTAAATGACGATAAACAAAACTACTTATCCTGTCAAGCAACCGCGTAACAGAAGAGTCGATTACACTCGTCTGCGATGGCGAATCGGTCTCAGGGGCCCACGGTCGTGCTCGTCGGGCGGCCGAACGTCGGCAAATCCACCCTCTTCAACCGAATCACCGGCACCCGTCGCTCCATCGTGGCGCCGATTGCGGGCACGACCCGCGATGTGATCGCCGCGCCGGCCGTGTGGCGCGAGCGCACGTTCACGCTCGTGGACACGGGGGGCCTGTTCGGCGCGACGACCGATCCTTTGCACGCGCAGGTCGTCGAGCATGGGCTCAAGGCGCTGGCGGCGGCCGACCTCTTTATTTTCGTGCTCGATGCGCGCGAGGGCGTGGTGCCCGGAGACGTCGAGATCGCCAAGCGGCTGCACGCCACTGGTAAGCCTGTGGTGCTTTCCATCAACAAGACGGATGACAGGCGCGCGCGCGGGCGGGTAGGGGAGTTCTACACGCTCGGCTTCGAGCCGGCGATGGAAATCGCGGCCGAGCACGGCGACGGCGTGTACGAGCTGCTGGACGAAGTCCGCGCGCGACTTCCGCTGGGTGGAGCAAGTGTCCCGGAGACGGTGGAGGACGAGACGAGCATCGCGTTCGTCGGCCGGCCCAATGTGGGCAAGTCGTCACTGGTGAACCGTCTGCTGCGCGAAGAGCGGATGATGGTCAACGCGATGCCTGGAACGACCCGCGACACAGTCGACGTGGTCCTGCAATGGCGCAAACGACGGCTGCGAATTCTGGACACCGCCGGCATGCGGCGTCCGGGACGGGTGGCCGCTGCCGGCCAGGTCGAAGCGGTGAGCGTGGTGCTCTCCAAGCGTGCGATGGAGCGCGCGGACGTCGTCGTGCTCGTGGTCGACGCCGTCGAAGGTGCGGGCGACCGCGAAGGGGCCATTGCGGGCGAGGCCGAGCAGGCTGGCTGCGGCATCGTCATCGCCGTGAACAAGTGGGACCTGGTGCGGGCGCAGGGGCACGAGTGGGTGAAGGCGTTCGACGACAAGCTGCGGTTTCAGCTCAAGTTTCTCGATTTCGCCCCCATCGTGCACATCTCGGCGCTCACTGGCGAGCGCACGCCAAAGCTGCTCGATGTGATCGACCGGGTCGCCTCGGCGCGGAGCCGCCGGGTCAGCACGTCCGATCTCAACAAGTTCCTTGAAGCCGTCACCGTGGCGCATCCGCCGTCGAGCAAGACGCGACGCGAAGTGCGGATTCTGTACGCGGCACAAACCGCCGTCGCGCCACCCACGTTCGTCCTTTTTACGAACGTTGCGACCGAGTTTCATTTTTCCTACGAGCGCTTCCTGGTCAACCAGTTGCGCGAGGCGTTCGGCTTCGAGGGGACGCCCATCAGGCTCCACGTGCGGCGCCGTGAGCGTAAACCGCGAGTAAATGGCTGATCTTCGCGCGATTGGTCGAAGCGGCTCTGCTATACTTTCGCCACGCACGAGCCGCTGTCTGTGACGACCGTCGAAATTCCTAATCGGCCAGTGTTTCGCGCGCAGGAGGTCTGCGACCTCGCTGAGGTGCAGGCCTATGTCCTGCGCACGTGGGAAGCGGAGTTCCCGGACCTCGGCATTGCGAAGAACGCCGGGGGGCCGCGACTCTACCGTCGGGCCGACGTCGAGCGGGTTCTGCGCATCAAACATCTGCTGTTCGTCGACGGATTGACGATGGCGGGTGCGCGGCGGAGGCTGGCGGAGGAGACCGGTCCGGTCGAGCCACCTCCAACTGTGGAAGCGGATCTCGCGGACGCGATGGACGGCGAGGCGCGCGCGCGCCTTCGCGAGGTTCGGCGCGGCCTTCAATGGATCCTGACGACGCTGTCCGGTGAGGGGCACACCGCGGGCACGGCGGCGGGGGAGTTCGTCCTGCAGGCCGAGGCCGCCGGATCCCGAGCGTCGGCCGCGCGGACGGCTGAGCTCAAAGGGGCGCGCGCGTCATCGAAGCGCCCGGGCATTAAGAAGCGCTGACCCACCGCTGGGCACCAGGCCCGAAGGCGCGGTAAGCTAAGCGAGCACGACGCCATCGCGTTCCCCCAGGGCGCGATCGGCGGCACAGTTCTAACGACGACGCGTTGACCCTGCGTTGTCATGTCGGGATGTAGCGCAGCCTGGTAGCGCACTTGACTGGGGGTCAAGGGGTCCCGAGTTCGAATCTCGGCATCCCGACCAATCTTTATCGGAGTGAAATGGCTGGCGCCGCGCCGGCCATTTGCTTTGTGGGGCCTCTGTCGGTCCGCTGCTGCTCGGTCGCGCCATTGTTGGCGCCGACAGCGGACTGGACAGAAGCCGATCATCTGGTCGCGACCCGGCGCACCGCCGACGGGTACGTCGATGCCATCGTGAAGCAGCGGGACAGCGCGCCCTTCCGATGTCCTGTTGGATACATCCTGGAACTGCGATTTGAGCGATCGTGTGTTCACTAGGCTCAGCGAAGTCCCGACGGACTTCCGCAAAGGACAACATGTTTTCGCTGGTTTACATCAGCTCCGCAGTGATTCCGTTCTCGGCCACCGAACTGGCCGATCTCCTCGCGGTCAGCCATAGGAACAACGCCACCTTGGGTATCACCGGAATGTTGTTGTACAAGGATGGCAATGTGATGCAGGCCCTCGAAGGCGAAGAAGCGGCTGTTCGGAAGCTCTACGGCAAGATCGAGCGCGACCCTCGGCATCGTGGCGTGATGACGATTCTTCAGGGGCCGTCCGAGGGTCGGCAGTTCGCGGGATGGTCGATGGCCTTTCGTGATTTGAGAGCCGGCGCCGCGGAACAGACCCCCGGGTACAGCGAGTTCCTGAATACACCGCTCACGAGCGAGGAGTTTTCGTCGGATTCCGGCCGGTGTCAGAGGCTGCTGACGACATTCAAGAAGAGCATGTAACGCGAGAAGCTGCGGCGCTTCGTGCGATCGCGCGTGCCGAGCGTGCACGTGAGCAATGAACCCCGCGGCCGGTGACTTCGCCACGCAAACAACCGACCGAGGACGCGCGCCCCACTGGGCCCATGGAGAGCCTGGTGTGTGTGACCTTCAGTGCCTGACCGACTCCCGACTGGCCTTGCTCCCCATCATCGTCGCGAACAAGCCGCCGATGATGCCAGGCGTCGTCAGGACGAGCACCGTTCCAAGGGAGTTCCAACCCGCATTCTTCAGAAGACCGGCGGCAGTCCCGACGACGGCACCGACCGCCACGCCCGCGACAATACCAACGACCAACCTCTTGCTTCTGCTCATAGGGTGTCCCTCCAGAAAACATATGGAGGCATACTGCCTTCGACGATTGCAGCCGCCAACGCTATCACGGTGCCATCGACGTGGACACCGGGGCCGCCGGCACGGAGTTCCGCGTATCATTGCCGCTACCGCCGGCTCAGCCCTGACCGCGGCGTCGTTCCGGGAGCCTCCGTGTCCAAGCCAGTGATGTTGTGTGTCGATGACGATCAGGAAGTGCGCGGCGCCGACGCCCTGTCTATTTTCATTGGCGTGGCACCGCGCACGAATGCATTCGCACCGCACGTCGCGACCGACGACCAGGGATTTCTGCTGACCGGAGCGGATGCGCGAGCGGCGGCCCGCTCGGCATCGATCTTCTCCGTGCACCAATACCTCCGGAGCGTCTGAGCCGTGGCCACCAAGTCCTACATTGTTCAGTCGGTCGTCCATGCGTCAGAGATTCTGCGTGCCTTCCAGTCGCGCGGGGAAGCGCTGCGGTTGCGGGAGTTGGTCGAACGCACAGGCTTCAAAAAGGGGCTCTGTTTCAGGCTGCTCCATACCCTCAGGCACTGCGGCCTGATCGATAAAATCGACGACAGCCGTTACCGGCTGACGTCCGAGGTCTATCCGCGTAAGCGCTACCGCATCGGCTACGCCGCGCTCGGCCATGACAGTTCGTTTCAGAGGACCGTGCAGGAGGGGCTGGTGCTCGCGGCGAGCACCGAACAGGTGGAACTCATTGTCCTCGACAACCGCCGGAATGCGCGCACGGCCCTGCGCAACGCCGATCACCTCATTCGTCTCAACGTCGATCTCGTGATTGAGTTTCAGATCGACGAGGGGATCGCGGCGGCCATCTCGGCGCGGTATATGGAAGCGGGCATTCCGTTCATCGCCGTGCACGTGCCGCATCCAGGCGCGACCTACTACGGAGCCAACAACTATCAGGCCGGTCTCCTGGCCGGGCATTACCTGGGGCGCTGGGCGAAGAGCCGTTGGAACGGGCAGGTCGACGAAGTGTTGCTGATCGATGCGGCGCGCACCGGTCCGCTCGTGCACGGGCGCATCGACGGCGTGCTGGCCGGCCTCAAGGAAACCCTTCGGGAGGTGATGGCCACGACGCATGTCACAACGCTCGACGGTGATGGCCAATTCGCGCTGGCGCTCGAGCGGACGCGGCGGCACCTGCGACGATCCGATCGGCGCCATGTGCTGGTCGGGGCGGTGAACGATTCCAGCGCGCTCGGCGCGGCCCGCGCGTTCCAGGAAGCAGGCCGCGCAACAACATGCGCCATCGTCGGGCAGAACGCCGAGCCGGATGCCCGCGCCGAACTGCGGGAGCCGCGCACGCCGCTCATCGGGTCTGTGGCGTATTTTCCGGAACGCTACGGCGAGGAATTAATCGCGCTCGCGCTCGACATTCTGGGACGGCTGCCGACGCCGCCCGCAAAGTTCGTGCGGCACCAGGTCATCACCGGCGGGAATCTCAACCATTTTTATCCGAACGACTCGCTGCTCGCCGTGCAGCTGCCACGAGAGTAGGTGTCTGCCAGAGACAGTCAGCGGGCGGGTCCGAGGCGCTGGGGCGCACGAACTTTGACGCCACGGCGGGTGGTCGAGATCTCGAGTTTGACGTCGGCGGCCGCCAGATCCCCCGACGTGAACGTCACTTCGTATTGACTGGCGAGTTCCGCCGCCATCGCTTCCATCATGTTCGGGATGCCCGTGTGCGATGCCAGCTGCTCGATGCGGCCCCCCGTTCGCGCCGGCGCCTGACCGAGGATGGCGTTGAAGCGCGTGTGTTCGTCCAGCATCGACTCGCCACGTTCGGCCGTCAGCTCATTCGACTGGCCGATCGTCGGGCGGCCGAGGCGGATCATGTACAGCTGCGTCCGGCTGCGTTGAAGCGCCGCGAGAATATCGGCCGGGCGTGCCTGGCTGAAGTCGTCACCTTCGACGCCGACCGAGACGATGACCGGCCGCCGGCTCTCGCGTTTCGCGAAGTCCGTCGCCGTTTCGAGGATGCCGTCGGTGAGAAACGCGCCCGTGACATTCCGCGCAAAGGTCTTGTTGATCGCGTTCATCTGCGTCGCCGTACTGTCGGTGAAATCGAGCGCTTTGATATTGCGGCCGCCAGTGGTGATGAGCGCGATCTGCGCGAGCCCGCGGAGCCGCGTCACGAACGCCGCCGCGCCTTCCCTGATCGACTGCAGCCCGACGCCGCTGTCATCAATCATCAGCGCGACATCGAGCGGGACCTTCGAAAGAGCGGCATGGGTCACCGGCCGGGTCTTGCCGTCTTCTTTGATGGCGAACTCCGGTGCGGCAAGATCCGGAACTGGCGCTCCCTTCCCGTCCACCGCGGTCACGTAGACCGTCCGGTTGCCAGGCCCCTGGGACCGCTCGCGGGCGATCGGCAGAATGGGCGATATGGCCAGGAGAGTGGCGGTCATCAACATGGTCAGTCCGACGTGGCGTGATTCACGAGGCATGAGACTCCTTCCAGGCGGTGTGTGGTGCAACCATATCAGCCATGAGCCTGGCATTCCCAGACCCCATGAAAGCAGCAGGCGTTCCGCATAGTGGAACTCAGAGGTTCATGTCAGATCCGTCGCTTTTCACGGAGCGTTTCGGAAATACGGAAACTCTTCGTGGATCCATGGATTCGGTGTTCCGAACGGTTGTTCCTCACCGTGGGACGCCATGCGCGGAAAATATTCCCGTGCGGCGGGGACCCCCTTGCCTCTATCCTCCGTTCAATCACTTACGCGAAGCAGCCCTTCAACCGGCCGTGTGCGCTTCTGACGCTGGATGGCGCGCAGACGAACATGGGCTGGAGGCGAAGGCGGGGCACTTCGCGGGGTGGTCTGGAGGAGGATCAGTGAACAGTGTGATTCGATCAATCGGGCTCACTCTCCTGACACTGTCGATTGTCGGCAGTGCAGCGACGCATCTCTATGCTCAGGGTTTGACTGGGCAGATCGGCGGAACGGTCGTGGACGCCCAGAAGTCGTCGGTGCCGGGGGCGACCGTGACCGTCCGAAATACCGGGACTCAGGCGACCCGCGAGGTGGTGACCGATAAAGAAGGTAAGTTCGTCATCACCAACATCTTGGCTGGCACGTATGACCTGCGCGTGACGCTCAGCGGATTCCGGTCGTACGAACAGCGGGGCATCGCCCTGACGTCAACCGAGCGTGTGTCGGTGCCCCCGATTGTGCTGGAGGTCGGCGGCGTGTCCTCCGAGGTGACCGTCGCGGCCGCGGCCCAGCATGTGCAGGCGCAGAGCGGCGAGCGGTCCGCGACCATCACTGCGGCCCAGATTCAGGACGTGGGTCTTCGCGGCCGCGACTTCATGGGCACGCTGAAGGTCCTGCCCGGCGTCGTCGACACCTCGGCCCGTGAAGCACCAGGCTGGGGGTCGGTGGGCGGCATGACGATCAACGGCATGTCCAATTTCAACTTCTCGTACGACGGTGTCACCAGTAAGGACACGGGATCGAACACGGGGAACTACGCCGCACCGGCGCTCGACTCCATCGCCGAGGTCAAGGTCCAGGCCTCGAACTTCCAGGCGGAATACGGCCGCAGCGCAGGGGCCACGATTGTCGTCGTCACCAAGAGCGGCAGCTCACGCTTCAACGGGTCGGCCGCCTACTACAAGCGTCACGAAGGCCTGAATGCGAATTCATGGGATCGCCGTCGCAGTTGTGATGCGGCTAAGGCGCTCGGCAACGCCTCCGCGTTCTGCGCCAATGCGCGGTATCGCTACGACAACAGCGCACTGACCCTTGGTGGTCCCGTGCTCATCCCCGGAACCGAGTTCAATCGTAACAGGGACAAACTGTTCTTCTTCTATTCGTTGGATCTGCTGCCCCGGACCGATCCCTCGGCCGTGCAGAGGACCACGATGCCGACGGCCCTCGAGCGGAACGGTGACTTCTCGCAGACAGTCGACAGCCAGAACCGGCTGCGGTTTATTCGCGATCCCCTGTCGGGCGGCGCCTGCAACATCACTTCCGGCGGGCCTGGCTGCTTCCCTGGCAATATCATCCCCGCCAACCGCCGCAACGCACTCGGCATGTCGGCGTTGAACGTGTTTCCTCTCCCCAACACGACTGATCCCACGGGCAATCGGGGGTACAACCATGAGTTCGAAAGCCCGATTGAGAAGTTGCGCCGGGAGAACGTGGTGCGGGTCGACTACAACGTCCGCCCGGGCACGTCCTTCTACACGCGGTTGCAGGCCGGCAAGGAAATTAACGCCCGCGGCTACGGCGGCACCTTCCTGTTCGCATCGACCAACTGGCCGATGATGCGGAATTCCTACGACATCAATACCTTCAGCACGGTGAGCACGCTGAATCACACGTTCACGCCCACCACCGTGCTCGAGGTGACCGCCGGGATGAACTGGTCGGAACAGCTCGTCTACCCCCTAAGCCAGGCTGAGGTCGACAGGAACGACTACACCAAGGTGTTGTCGGGTGCGACTCCGTTCTACCCGGAGGCGAATCCCCTGCACCTGCTGCCGAACATGACGTTCTCCGGCAGCAACGCGCTGCCGGGCACTCCGTCCGTGAACTTCGAAAACCGGTTTCCTTTCACGGCGCAAAATCCCATCAAGAACGTGTCCGCGAACCTCACGCACCTGCGGGGCGCTCACAACATGAAGACCGGCATCGTGATCGAGCGCACGGCACGCCCGGCTCAGCGCTCCTCGTCATTCAATGGCACCTACAATTTCAACTCCGACTCCGCCAATCCGTTCGACACGAACTTCGGGTATGCGAACGCCGTGCTGGGGACCATCCTTGCGTATACCGAATCGACGAAACATCCGTACGCGGAGGGCCGATTCAACCAGACGGAATTTTTTGTTCAGGACAACTGGCGGATGAACCGGAAGTTTACGTTGGATTACGGGCTCCGCATGGTGTACATGGGACCGACCTATGTAGCCGGGCAGCAGCTCGCCTACTTCGATCCCACGAAGTGGGATGCGTCCAAGGCGCCCAAGCTCTACGTGCCCGTCTGCCAGAACGGAGCTGCCACGTGTAGTGGGGCCGTACGTGTCGCAAAGAACCCGGTCACGGGAGCGATCTTGAATAGCACCTTTATCGGCAAGATTGTCGACGGCACGGGCGATCCGGCGAACGGCATGGTCGTCGCCGATGGCACACCCCCGCAGTTCAGTGTCAACAGGCTGCGGCCCGCACCGCGCGTTGGGTTTGGGTGGGATATCACGGGTGATGGGAAGACAGCCGTCCGCGGTGGCTTCGGAACCAACTACGACCGGTATTCGGACGACACCGTACTGCAACAGGTCGAATCGTTGCCGCTGATGAATACGTTCACTACGAACTGGACCACGCTCGCCCAGTTGCAGAGTTCGCCCTTCATACGTAACCCCGCCAGCGTCCAGGCCTTCACCGACATTCAGCCGTTGACCGTGCACAACTGGAGTCTGGGCGTGCAGCGCGAACTGCCCTTCCGACTGCTCGCTGATGTGGCGTACGTCGGCAACATCACCCGCAATAACGCGCGCAACATTCCCATCAATAGCCTGCAGCCCGCGCAACTGAACACCAGCGACCGGGCCAACATGGATCCCACGCAGAACTTCACGCAGCGGATTCCTGACGACCTCCGCCGGCCCTACACCGGCCTGAGTGGCATCAACGAACGGCGCTACTTCAAGGACGGGTTGCACTATCACTCGATTCAGGTGGGGGTTTCACGCCGGATGGCCAATGGGTTTGCCGGCAGCGTGGCGTACACGGGTTCGCGCCGATCGGGCCTGCAGGGGTGGGACTACTTCCGCACCGACGCGGAGAACCGCGCACGGCATACCCACGCGTCCGGCAGCCGACCGCACAACCTGGTGTTCAGCTACAACTACCTGGTTCCGGGGGCAAGCCGCTTCCTCGGCGAGAACATCGTCGCCAAGGGCGTGCTCGACGGCTGGCAGGTTTCCGGCGTGACAAGCCTCACGGGTGGCACACTCGGCGGGTTCGGCTACTCCTTCACCGGTGCTCCCACGGGCGACCTGACGCAGGGGCTTGGCGGCTCGCGTGTGACCCTCGTCTGCAATCCGAACATTCCCCGGAGTGAGCGGACGTTCGACAGGCAGTTCAACACTGACTGCATCCGACCGGCAGGACCCTCGAGCGATCCGTCAGACACGTTCTACCAGGGCACCTCACTCGGCGACGAGCGGGTCGGCCTCGGGTTCGTGAATCACGACATCACGTTGTTCAAGAACTTCGCGATGGCGAACCGCCGGAATCTGCAGATTCGCATCGAGATGTACAACGCCTTCAACACGACCCAGTACTCGGGGGTCGATACCAATGCCGTCTTCGATTTCGCGACCGGCGTCCAGACGAAGCAGACCTTCGGCCAGGTGACCGGCGTGAGGGGCAGCTCCAACCGCGTCATCCAGCTGGGCACGCGGTTCACGTTCTGACGTCAGACCCTGCGGGTCTGCACGCCTGATACCCCATAACCCGCCGTCGCCCACGTGAGTGGTGCGACGGCGGGGTTGTTTTCATCACGATCTCGAGACCATCACTGAGCGGCCACGAGGGAAGACACCGATGCAAGTAGCGATGCACAACTGGATGCGCGCCGAGCCAATCGAGGTGACGATTGCGCGCCTGTCGAAGTCAGGGTATGACGCCATCGAAATCAGCGGCGAGCCCGAGCGGTACAACACGAAGGACGTGCGCAAGTTGCTTCAGGACCATGGCTTGTCCTGCTGGGGATCGGTCACCTTGATGCTGGGGGATCGCAACCTCCTGGCGGCCAACGAGAAGAACCGCGCGATGTCCGTGAAGTACGTCCGGGACACCATCACGATGGTGAAGGAGCTGGGCGGCCAGGAAATCACGATTGTGCCCGGTACGGTCGGCAAGCTGGTGGCCGACGCCTCACCTGAAGAGGAGTGGCGATGGGCGGTCGAAAGTCTGAAGCAGTGCTATGAGCACGGCATGAAGGAAGGGGTGCGGCTGGCGATCGAGCCGCTGAACCGCTTCGAAACATACTTCGTGAGCCGCCACGATCAGGTGCTGAAACTCGCTGAGGAAGTCGGTCCCACCTGCGGCATCTGCCTCGACGCCTTTCACATGAACATCGAAGAGAAGGACATGTACCAGGCGATTCGGGCGAGTGCCAGCCGCTTGCACGACTTCCACGTCGCCGACAACAACCGCATGGCGTGCGGCATGGGCTCGCTCGACTGGAAGAAGATTATCGATACGCTCAAAGACGTGGGGTACGACGGCGCACTCACCGTGGAGTTCGTGGCCCCCATTGATCGCACGCCTGCGAATCCATACCTGAACGCGATGGAGCAGGGTCACGTCGAGCTGACGCCCGACGAACTGAAGTTCATGGTGGATCACGGCACGGGGAATCTCTCGGACGAGTTCTATACATGGCTTGTCGATGAAACCATCAAGACGCTCCGCAAGAACATGTGAGGCCGTCACGGCGGCGCGCTCGCGGTGTCGAACGCCGTGAGACGGCGCAGCCCGCGCGTAATCTAATGTCATGGTCGAGTTCCCGCGGCACGCGTGGCTGACGACGACATGTGCGCTGTGTGCACTGGCTCTTGCCGGCGTGCCGTCCGCTCAGCAGCCCACGTTCCGCAGCGGGGTCGATCTCATCGCGGTCGAGGCACAGGTCGTGGATGGGAACGGAAACCCCATCGCCCTGCTGAAGGCCTCGGATTTCGATGTGTCGCTCCAAGGCCGGCGCAGACGCGTTGCGTCTGCTGACTTGGTCCGTCTCGACGATTCGCGGTCTACGGCCGCGTCGTTGCCGGGCGGCGCCGGCCAGGGGGGCGCAATCGGCGAGGGTGGGCGCACGTTCATGCTGGCCGTCGACACCTCCAGTTTCGAGGTAGGAGCTGCGCGCCGGCCGGTCGAGGCCGCGCAGCGTTTCGTGTCGCAACTGCTGCCGGAAGACCGCGTCGGCCTGCACGCGTATCCCGTGGGTCCGAGCATTCCGCCCGGAACAGCGCGGGCTGCGGTGCGCCAGGCCCTGGGCACCATCCTCGGCGACAAGCATCAGTTCGGCGGGGTGTATCACCTGCAGCCTTCCGAAATCGTGGACATTACGGGCGCGATTGGCGGAGCCAACCCGGGGGGGCTCGCAAGCCGAACGCGCACGGCGCGGAACCCGACTGCCGCTGAAATCGAGGCGAGCCCGGTGTTAGCGGTTCAGGCGCGTGAGTGCCCCGATGATCCGGAGTGCGCAACCCGCATCATCTCCGAGGCGAGCGCAGTGGCCCTGCACCTCGAGAGCCAGGCGGCGCGGAGTCTCGGCGGCCTCGATGCATTGCTCGAGTCTCTGGCGGCGGTGCCCGGGCGGAAAACCGTGGTGCTCATCACGGCTGGCGTGGTCGTGAGCGATCGTCCGGGAGGACGCCCCGACGTTGGCGACTGGGGGCGCGTGATGGGGCAGCAAGCGGCCCGGGCGCGGGCGGTCGTCTACACGATTCACATCGACCCTGGATTTTCTGGGATGTACTCGGCGGCCCGACGCCGCGCCGGTGAAACCGAGCGGACACGCGACCGGAACATGTCTGGCGACTGGCTCGACCGATTCTCCGCCTCTGCGGGCGGCATGCGCATTCAGGTGCCCGTCGGGGCGGGCGAGTTCGCCTTCGATCGCGTGCTGCGCGAAACGGCCGCGTTTTACCTGTTGGGCGTGGAGCCAGCGGCGGCCGATCGCGACGGACGTCCCCGCGAACTTCGCCTGAAGGTGAACAAGCCGGGCGTGACCGTGCGCAGCCGTCAATGGGTGGTCGTGCCGAAGACGACTGGCGCGGTCCGCTAGCCCATCATCTTGCCGTCGGTCCAGTCACGATTCTTGATCGTAACCTTGACCTGTTCGAACTCGTGGACCGCGTCGATGAGGTGGTTGGCGAAGCGGGTGAAGGCGATTTCGCCCTTGTAGGCGGCGCCCCGGAAGGGGTTCCCCATGATGCCGCTGTCGGTGAACTCGTCGTGTTCGAACGGCATGTTGAAGTACTGATAGCCTTGGAAGTCGAGGTCGGGCATGCCGTCCTTTTTCTTCCACTCCGAGGTCATGTAGGTCGGCGCGTGCGCCTGATCCATCACGGCGCGGTCCATGCGCACGAGCTTCGGATTGTGGCAGAGGCACTGCGAGGTTTCGAGTTCGCCGGCATGCCAGCCTGGCGTTTCTTCGGCGGGGCCTTCGAGCACGTCCTTGAGCATGCCGAGGTAGCGCTCCGCATACGGCTTGTAATAGGCGATGAGCGCGCCCGTTTCGTTGCGGAGCTTCCGCAGGACCGGGTCGACGACTTTGATGTTCGAGCCGTGGCCGTTCACGAAGATGATGCGGTTGAAGCCGTGATGGATCAGGCTGCGGCCCATGTCGTAGAGCAGGTTCAGGTAGGTCTCGACACGCAGCGTCATCGACCCGGCGCCGCTGCCGGGCGCCTTCATGTGCTGCGGGCTGTAGCCGAGCCAGAGGGTGGGCGTGTAGAGGATACCGGCCTTTTCGCCGGCGCGGCGGGCCACCTCGGTGCTCGAAATGGAATCGCAGTAGAGCGGCAGGTGCGGCCCATGCTGCTCGAGCGACGCCTTGGGGATCAGGATGGTGTCGCTGTACTTCAGGTATTCCTTGACGTCGGCGGCCGAGAGGTCACCGAGACAATAGGAGGGAAACGTCAGGTGGCTGAGGGTCGTGCGCGCGGGGGCATGTGATTCGTCCTGATGCGCGGGCCTGATGTGCGCGGCCGCGCCGCTCGCCTCCTGCGTCTTGTCCCAGGCGACGACGCCCTTGGCGCCATGCCCCCCGCCGGTGTCGCCCCCGCCTCCGTAATTGTCCGCCTCTGGTTCGCTACTGTCTCGTGTGCGTTGTTTCGCCATCATGTGTCTCGTTTTGCGTGCATTCGCCCCCGGGCGAACCCATTAATCCGCACGGCTGCCAGGGTCACCTGTGTGGGCCGTCCGGATTCTACGGCAAAGTGGGCCCCTGACGTGCGGTTTCTTCACCACCGCGCGAGAATCCGTCGCCGTTTGGGCCTGAATCATCAGATCGCGATGGGCAGCGGGGCTCCCGCGTTCTGTCAGGTGCAACGCCGCCGTTCCGAAGGGGGATGGGCCAGACGCGTCGCCGACGGCTGCCATGGCTGCTACGTCCCGGGAGTTGCAGGATGTGGAACAGGCGGAATGGCACGTGACCTTGATGACGTCCTGCCACGCCACCGGTTGGTTGGACAGCATGCGGCAGGTCGATACACGCCTCTCTTGCGAGTTCCGCAGGTCGGAACGCTGGCAGAGCAATATTCCTCAGTGGCCTTGCGAAAATGGGGCCGCTACTCTCACCGGGGTTGCATATAGACGCGCTGACCTGAACGCGCGCCCGATCGGGATTACAATCGGGCCACTCGAGAACTGCGCACGTCGTGGCGAGGGCCCCCCGGTCGTCGCTTCACAGGGGAGAATTATGCGAATGAAAAGGTTGCTGGCAATCGTGTTGGTGGTGTCGGGCGGCACACTGCTCGCGTCCGAAACCCTCACCGAGGGTGTGGATAACGCCCGGACCGGCTGGGTCAGGGACGAGAAGGTTTTCACGCCCGCGAATGTGGCAAGCTCCAAGCTCCTCTGGAAGCTGAAGCTCGAGAGCACGCCTCGGGCGATGCACAACCTCTTCGCACCGCTCATCGCCGACCACGTGACGACGGCGCAGGGGCCGCGCGAGATTGGGCTGGTCGCGGGTGTGACGGACGACCTGTTCGGCATCGACGTCGCGACAGGCCGCCAGATCTGGCACCGGCACTTCGACACCACGTTGACCAACCTGGCTCCCGTGAACAACACGCTCTGTCCCGGTGGCCAAACGGCCGTGCCGACCATGGCCGAAACCTCGCCGGGGAAGTACACCGTGTACGCCGTGTCCTGGGACGGGCGGCTGCGTCAGGTCAATCTCGCCGACGGTCTGGATGTCGCCCCGGCCGAGAAGTTCATGCCGGGCAACGGCAAACCGTACGCGTTGAACCTGTTCAAGGGCGTGATCTATACCGCCAGCGCGCAGGGGTGCGGCGGCCTGACCAACGCGTTCTATTCCTTCGATCTCGCCTCGCGGCGCGCCAGTTCGTTCCTCCCCGCGGGGGGCGGCCTCTGGGGCCGGCGCGGCGCATCGATCGCCCCTGACGGCACGGTCTACCTCGGGACGGGTGATGGCCAATTCGACCCCACGGCACGACGCCTGGGTAATGCCATCCTCGGCGTGAAGCTCGATGCGAACAAGCAGCTGCAGCTCGCGGACTACTTCGGAGCGCCCAATGCGAACTGGCTGTGGCGCCGTGACCTGGACGTGAACACGACCCCGGTGGTCATCGACTATCGGAATCGGAAGTTCCTGGTCGGCACGAGCAAGGAATGCAAATTGTGGCTGCTCGATCGCGACTCGCTGGGCGGAGACGACCATCGCACGGCGCTCTACACCACGCCGCTGATCTGCAATGACGCGCAGGCCTTCGATGGGCGCGGCAGCTGGGGCGCCATCAGTGCCTGGCAGGACGCGAGCGGCACGCAATGGGTGCTGCTGCCGTTCTGGGGACCGGTCAGCACCAAGTTCGAAGCGCCCATCGAACACAGCCGGCCGAAGGGTGGCGGTGTCGCGGCGATGAAGCTCGAGCAACGCGCCGGCAAGTGGCAATTGACTCCCGCATGGCTCTCGCGCGACATGGACCTGGCCGAAGAAGTCATCATCGCCAACGGCATCGTATTCACCTACGCGGCCGGCGAAGACGCCACGCAGGTGACGCCCGACCGCGCGTGGGACGATCCGGCCGGTGCCGCCTCCGGCGGCGGCCTGAGCAGCGGTCCCGACCGCCGCATTCCCGGGTCGCGCAAGGCCGCGTTATACGCGCTCGACGCGCAGACCGGCAAGGAGCTCTGGTCGAGCGGGACCCAGATCGAATCGTGGAATCACTTCAGCGGGCTCACCGTCGCGAATGGCCGGGCGTACATCGCCACCTTCGACGGCACGCTCTACAGCTTTGGCGTGGCCCGGTAGGCGGAGGACTTGTATGAATATGAAACGTCTTTTTGCGGTGTGCGCGACATCTCTGGTGGCCGGGGGCGTCACGTTTGCCCAGATCGGCCGCGGCGGGTCCGAGTGGGTGACGGCATTTGCAGACGCGCAGCGAACCTCCTGGATCCGGTCCGATCCGAAGATCTCCCTCGAGGCGATGTCCAAGCCCGGCTTCGAACTGCAATGGAAGACGAAGCTCGAGACGCAGCCGCCTGGGCGGGTGGCGCTGTCGCAGGGCGTCACGGCAAATGGCGTGACGCTCTTCGTGCCCATGTCGATCGTCGTGGGCAGCAACAACAACCTGTATGGCCTGGATAACGACACGGGCTACGTCGTGTGGCAGCGCCGCTTCGATGTGCCGGCGGCGGCCACACCCGCGGGCTGTGCCGGCGGAAGCACCCCGGCCGCCACGCGCATCGTCAATGTCACGCCACCGCCGCTGACCGCGCCGGTGGCGGGGGCCGGTGGGGGAGGCGGCCGCGCTGGCGCGGGGTACCGCAGCCTGCTCGGCGAACCCGGTGAGGGCGTGCCTGTCGAGGCGCGCGCCGGCGGCGCCGCTGGTGCCCCTCCCGTGGGCAATCCGGCCGGCGCGCGCGGCGCGGTGCCGCAGGGGGCGCCAGCGCCTGGCGCTGACGCCGGCCGTGGCGTGGCACCGGCCGGGGCGAGAGCCGGTGGCGGTGGGGCTGGACGCGGTGCGCAAGGCGCCGGCATTCCGGGTGCGCCGGCGGCAGGTGGAGGCGGCGGATTGGGTCGCGGCGGCTCCCGTGTGGTCTACACCGTATCCAGTGACGGCATGCTGCGTGTGGTTGGCCTGCCCTCGGGCAAGGACATCCAGAAACCGGCCCCGTTCATTCCCGCTCCGGCTCGGTGGAGCGACGCGATCGCCGTGAACACGACCCTCTACGCCGCCACGTCCGGCACCTGCGGAGGTGCACCCAACGGCGTGTGGGCAATCGATCTGGCCGCGGAGAACAAACCGGTGGTCTCATGGCGCACCAATGGCGGCGCGGTCGTTGGGGCGGTGGCGTTCACGACCGATGGCAGCACGTTGCTCGTTGCAGTGGGGCCGGGTCAGGCGACAGGTGACGGCAAGGCGAATGCAATCGTGGCGCTCGATCCCAAGACCCTGCAGATGAAGGATTGGTACACGCAGCCAACGGCTGAGTTCGTCACCGGTCCCATGGTGTTCCGTCACAACAACACGGACGTGGTCGCGGCGGGCACGAAGGACGGCCGCATCGTGCTGCTCGATGCCTCGTCGCTCGGCGGCACCAATCACACCACACCGCTGCACGCCTCACGGGCGCTCGGCGGCACGTTCTCTGCCGAAGCGCTCGCCACCTGGCAGCAGGTGACAGCGGTCCCCGGAGCGGCGCCGGCGGCCCCGGCTCCTCCGGCTGGCGCTCCGGTGCCACCTGGCGCGGCTCCGGACGCAGGCGTGATCCTCGGTGCACGCTGGATTCTTGCATCGGTCAACGGACGGCCCGCGGGGGCACAAGCTACCAACGGCGCGTTGACGACGGGCGGCGTCATAGCCCTCAAGCTCGTCGGGACGGGCAGCGCGCTCGCGCTCGAGCCGGCGTGGACCTCGCACAATCTGTCGATGCCGGCTACACCGATCATCGTGAACGGCGTCGTGTTCGCGCTGGGCACCGGCCGTTCGGCCGGGACCGGCGCGGGAACACCGGCCGTGCTTCATGCGTATGACGGCGCGACCGGCAAGGCGTTGTGGAACAGCCAGCGAATAATCACAAGCGCCGCGGCGCCAGGCAGCTTCTGGAGCGGGTTCGGTCAGACATACGTCGGCACCGGCGACGGAACGATCTACTCGTTCGGCTTTCGTGACGAACGCCGGTAGCAGAGTCGATCGCAACGCCAGCGGAAGAGCCGGCCGGCGATCTTCAGTGCCACGAACGGTACCGCAGGACCGCCGAAGGTCGGCACTTTGAGC
>JBDSZL010000083.1:0-20957 GCA_039925145.1 Vicinamibacterales bacterium
CGCCGATTCGAGTCAGAGACGTGGCCTCCGTCCGCCTGGGTCCCGATCTTCGCCGGGGCGTTGCCGAGCTAGACGGCAAGGGTGAGGTCGTCGGCGGCATCGTCGTCATGCGCTTTGGCGAAAACGCACTACGCGTCATCGACGCCGTCAAAGCGAAGCTCCGCGAGGTGCAGTCATCACTGCCGACAGGTATCAGAATCGAGCCGACCTACGACCGGTCATTGCTGATTGACGAATCGATCGGCACGCTCCGCCGGACACTCATCGAGGAAGCAATCGTGGTCTCCATCGTCATCCTCATCTTCCTCTTTCACATTCGTTCCGCGCTGATTCCAATCCTCGCGCTGCCGATCGCGATCGTCACGTCATTCATCCCGATGTACTACCTCGGCGTGACGTCGAACATCATGTCGCTCGGCGGGCTCGCGCTGGCCATCGGCGTCCTTGTCGATGCGGCCATCGTCATGGTCGAGAATGCGTACCGGCACGTCTCCGAACCGCAGGACGAGTCCACCGCCGCCGTGCCGTACGAGGGCCAGCCCGCGGCGATTGTTCGCGCCGCGAAGCAGGTCGGGCGCCCGATCTTCTTTTCCCTCGCGATCATCGTGATCTCGTTCGTGCCGGTGTTTCTGCTGGAGGCGCAAGAGGGCAGGATGTTCCGGCCGCTCGCTTTCACCAAGACCTTCGCGATGATCTCGGCCTCGATCCTCTCGATCACCCTCGTCCCGGTCCTGATGACCATCTTTATTCGGGGCAAAAGACTTCGACCCGAATCGCACAATCCCATTTCACGATTCTTCGGCTGGCTGTACGAACCCGTTCTGCGATTTGCATTGCGCTGGAAATGGGTAGCTCTCCTCGTCAACTTCGCGGTCGTGCCCCTGACCGTGCCACTGCTGTTGGGCATCGGCAGCGAGTTCATGCCACCCCTGTTCGAGGGCACGCTTCTGTACATGCCGACGTCGCCGCCGGGACTGTCGATCACCGAGTCGACGCGTCTCTTGCAGGTGCAAGATCGGCAACTGCGGCAGTTCCCCGAAGTGGATCGGGTCTTCGGCTCGGTTGGACGGAGCACGAGCCCCACCGACAACACGCCGATGGGCATGGTCAATACGACGGTAACGCTCAAGCCGCGCGACCAGTGGCGCCCTGGGCTCACCATCGAACAGCTTCAGTCCGAGATGGATGCCAAACTCCAGTTTCCGGGCTTCCCCAACGTCTGGACCCAACCGATTCGCAACCGACTGGACATGCTCCTGACCGGCATCAAGACGCCCGTCGGCATCAAGGTGCTCGGTCCGAACCTCGACGAGATCCAGCGTCTGGGGACGGAGATCGAGCGCGCACTGCAGACGCTTCCCGACACCCGAAGCGTCTATGCCGAGCGCGTGACTCAGGGGTACTTCGCGAACATCCGCATCGACCGAGAGGCCATCGCCCGCTACGGCCTGGCGATCGACGATGTCGAGGACGTCATCCAGTCGGCCATTGGCGGCCAGAACATCACGCGCACGATTGAAGGCCGTGAACGATACCCGGTCAACGTTCGGTACGAGCAGTCCTACAGAGAGAACCTGACGGACCTGGGTCGCGTGCTCATCAAGACGACGAGCGGGGCACAGGTCCCGCTCGGGCAACTGGCGGAAATCTCACTGTCACCCGGTCCAGCCATGATTCGCGACGAGAATGGGCAACTGGCCGGATACGTGTACGTGGACACCGGCACGCGAGATACCGGCGGGTATGTGGCGCGCGCGAAACGCGCCATTGCCTCGCAGGTGACGCTCACGCCGGGCTACACGCTGTTCTGGACCGGACAATACGAGTTCCAGGTTCGGGCACGCGAGCGGTTCCAGGTGCTGATCCCGATCGTGTTCTTCCTGATCTTCGTGCTGCTGTACATGACCTTCCACTCAGCGGTCGAGGCATCGATCGTGATGCTTTCCGTCGTCTACGCGATGACCGGCGGCGTCATCCTGCAATGGTGGCTCGGCTACAACTTCTCGGTGGCGGTCTGGGTCGGGTACATCGCGCTCTACGGCGTCGCGGTTCAGACGGGCGTCGTCATGGTCGTGTATCTGCACGAAGCGCTCGATCGACGGCTGCGCCGTGGTGACACGCTCACCGAGCAGGACATTCTCAATGCAACCATCGCCGGGTCAGTGCTTCGGCTGCGGCCGAAGCTCATGACGGTGAGTGTCGTCATGGCCGGGCTCGCTCCCATCCTCTGGAGCACCGGCGTGGGTTCCGACATCATGAAGCCGATCGCGGCGCCGATTGTCGGGGGCATGGTGACCTCGACTATCCACGTCCTCATCGTCACGCCCGTGATCTTCTACCTGATGAAGGTGAGGGCCTTGAAAGCCGGCAAGTTGACCGTCTCGAAAATGAACCAATGACGGCATCGACGCGCCGTAGAATTGTCATGTCAAAGAGTGAGATTCGTCTCCTGAAGGTTCGCGCACTGAATGGGGTTGCGCGTTGCGCATGACGATCTAACGTCCTTTTTGGCTCTCGATTGGTCCATAATCCTCACGTGCGCCGCCTGTTCGCCGCGTGTCTGTTGGTCGTATTCGCTACCTTGGCGACCGCTGACACGTTCGCCTGTCCAGACGGATGTCAAACCGCCGCGACGGGAGCTGCAGCCGACCGGTGCAACGCCAGTGGAGCGTGCCTCTTCTGCGCCGGCGCGGTCGTGACCCAGACCCCACAAGCCGTCATCGAGCCGGTCAGGCAACCGTTGCCGACGCACGAAGGGCTACAGCCTGATTCACCCTTCCAGGCCACTCTCGCCCTCGACCATCCTCCGCGCCTGTCCTAGCGCACGTTCCTTCGTTTCATTTCGTGATTCATCGCTCCGGCGTTTGTGCGGGAGCGCCGTCCACTTATGTTGTCGCTGTATTGGAGGTCGCAGTCGTGCGCAAGCCACGTCTTCACGCTCTGCTGTTGGGTTGCGTCACCACCGTGGTGATCAGGACGACCGTGACGGCACAAACCCCGCCGCCATCGTCGGCGGCTCCTACCGATCTCACCCTGAACGAGGTGCTGACGGCGGCCCTGGCGCAGCATCCCCTCGTTCAGGCCGCTCGTGCGCAGGTGAGCGCCGTTGAAGGCCGTCGCCAAACGGCGACGACCTTCCCCAATCCAGTCGCGACGTATTGGATGGAGAACACTCGATTTCCCGGGCAACGCTCGGCCAGTGGTCTGGACCGAGAAATCTCCGCTTACGCCACGCTGCCGCTCGAGCCGTTCTTCCAACGCCGCTCGCGCCTTACTCAGGCGACTGCCGAGGTCCGAGGTGCGCAGGCGACGGTCACGCGTGCCGAACAGCAGGTGGCGCTTGACGCCGCGCATGCATTCTATGAGGTGGCGCTCGCGCAAGCGTCGGTCGAGGCCGTGCAGGAAAACCGTGCCGCCGTTGAGCAATTGGTCGACTACCTTCGCACCCGGGTCGCACAGGGCGCGAATCCGGAAGGGGAACTGATTCGCGCCGAGGTCGAGCGCGATCGCCTCGACACCGATGTCACGCTCGCGGAAGTCGCACTCCTGCGTGCGCAAGCGACACTCCGACCATTTCTTGGTGAGACCGGCCCCCCACTGGTCTCGCTTCGCGTCGCCAGCCTCGGTGTCGCCCGCAGCGCGGCCCCCTTGGCCGCACTCAGCGACTTCGCGACGCACGCCCTGCAACAGCGATCCGATGTGCTCGCGGCGCGTGCGAAGGTCGACGCCGCCTCGGGTGACATCGCCGTCGAGCGCTCACTGCTCGTCAGGCAGCTCGGCGCGACATTCGGCGTCAAACGCACCGGCGGGATCAGTGCCATGGTGGCAGGCGTCAGCGTGACCGTTCCACTCTTCGATCGAAATCGTGGAGAGATTCAACGCGCGACTGGTGAGCGACTCGCGGCGGAACAGGAACTGCGCTGGCTGGAACGCACCATCAGCGGCGAGATCGAGGCGGCCTATCAGGCCGCCGAAAAACTCGGAGCACGGGTCGCCGTCACGCAACCGACGTTCCTCGGCCGCGCCGAAGAATCGCGCCGGATTGCGTTGGCGGCGTACCAAGAAGGCGCCGCGACGCTGCTCCAAGTGCTCGACGCGTCTCATGCGTTGACGGACGCTCGCTTGACGGTCGCTCGTCTCGTCGTGGCGGCCAACGAAAGCGCCTTTGAACTCGGCATCGCGGCAGGCTATGACGCCATGACGGCCGCACAGTTGGGCCGTAACACGCCGACAACCGTGGCCAGTGTGGGACAAGAAGGAGGTTCCCGATGAGGTGGGCTGCACTACTGATGTTGACGGGTCTGGTCGCGTGCGGTCGTGGCACGCCGCCCGAGGAAACCAAGGCCGAACCGGCCGCCGGGACGCCCAGCGAGGTCACGTTCACCGCCGATCAGATTGCCCACGGCGGCGTGCGATGGGCTGCGGTCGTCGCCACGCCGCTCGCAGATTTCGTTGAACTGACCGGGCGGCTTGTCATCGACGAGGACCACACCGCTCGTGTGAGTCCGTCGGTCAAAGGCCGCGTTACCGTGGTGCGGGTGAACGTGGGGGATGCCGTGTCGCAGGGACAGACGCTGGTCATCCTGCAAAGTGAGGAGGCGTCCGCGCGGCGTGCGGAACTCGCCAAGGCGAGTGCCGAACTCACGGAGCGGCAGGCCACGCGGAACTATGCACGCGCCACCCGTGAACGCGCGGAACGCCTTCTCGCGCTGAAGGCCGGGTCGGCTCAGGATGTCGAACGGGCTCGCGCCGACGAAGCCACGGCCGAGGCTGGCGCGAGCCAGTCACAGTCGGCGGTCGAGCACGCTCGTACGACCCTGTCCGTGCTCGAAGTCGACACGGCGACCGGGCAGATTTACTTGGCGTCACCGATTACCGGCGTGGTCGTCGCCCGCGATGCGGTCGCCGGCGCGGTGATCGACGCCGGTGCCTCGGCGCTCACGGTGACGGATGCCTCGTCGCTCTGGCTCGAGTTCGGCGCACCGGACCACGTGGCGAGTCTTCTCACACCTGGCCAGCGCATCCATTTTGACGTGCCAGGCCTCCCGGGCAGCTTCGACGCGACCGTCTTGCGTGTCAACGGCACGCTCGACACGACGACGCGCCTCGTAACGGTTCGAGCCGCCGTGGCGAACGCCTCCAAGAAGCTGAGACCCGAGATGTTTGCGACGGTGCGTGCCGAAACGGCTGCGCCTCGCCCGGCCGTGACGGTGCCTCACGACGCAGTACAGCTACTCGACGAGCGGCCCTGCGTGTTCCTCGCCACACCGGACGGTCATGGCGGTGCCGTATTCATCCGTCGGGACGTGCAGACGGGCACGACTGCCAACGGTCAGACGCATATCACCTCGGGCGTGATCGCAGGCGACGTGGTCGTGACGGATGGCGCGTTCGCGATCAAGTCCCAGTTCTCGCGCGGCAAGATGCCCGCGGGCGGGTAGGAGCGATCCTTATGATTGACCGTCTGATCGCTGCCGCCCTGCGATTTCGCGCCGTCGTTATCGGCGCCGCGCTCGTCCTCGTCGCGGTGGGCACGTGGGCGCTCGCGAACCTTACCGTCGATGCCTATCCCGACTTGACGCCCAATCAGGTCGACGTATTGACTGCGGCACCAAGCCTGTCGCCGAACGAAGTGGAGAACCTCGTCAGCTACCCGGTCGAGGCCGCGATGATGGGCTTGCCGCGGACGACGAAGGTCCGATCGCTTTCCAAGGCCGGCATCTCGGTGGTGACGGTCTCGTTTGAAGACGACGTCGACTTCTACTTCGCGCGCGCGCAAGTGCAGCAGCGCATGCAGGACGCGGCCGACGCCTTGCCTCAGGGCCTCCACCCGACACTCGGTCCGGCAGCGACGCCCATGGGCGAGGTCTTTCAGTATCTGGTCGAGTCGGATTCGGCCTCGCTCATCGAACTGAAGAATGTCCAGGAGTACACCATCAAGCCGCTCCTGCGGACGATTCCGGGTGTCGCGGATATCAGCGCGTGGGGTGGCATGGTCCAACAGTTTCAGGTCGAGGTGGATCCGCGCCGCCTCGCCGCATATGGCCTCACGCTGGGGGAAGTCCAACGCGCATTGGGCGAGAACAACGGCAATTTCGGTGCGGGTTACATCGAGACCCGCGGCGAGCGCCTGACGGTGCGCGGCCTGGGGCGAGTCGCCAATGAGGCGGACATCGAGCACGTGGTCGTGGCGACCCGCGCTGGCGGAACCCCGATTCTCGTGCGCGATATCGCGCACGTCGGCGTCGGCGCGATGCCTCGCGAGGGCGCCGTGTCTCGCGACGGCCGCGGGGAAGCGCTCTCCGGCAAAGTCATCATGCTGAAGGGATCCAATGGGCGCGAAGTGGTCCGGCAGGTCGAAGCGCGTCTGACTCTTGCGCGAAAACTGCTGCCTGCCGGAGTCAGCATTCGCCCGTTCTACAGCCAGGGCGATGTGGTCGACCACACGACTCGCACCGTGTTTCGCAATCTGGCCGAAGGCGGCCTGCTGGTCGTGCTGGTGCTCTTCGTGTTCCTGCGCAATGTTCGCGCGTCACTGATCGTTGCGTCGGTCATCCCCCTCTCGTTGTTGTTCGCGTTCGTGGCGATGAAACAGTTCGGCGTCTCGGCCAATCTGATGAGCCTCGGGGCGCTCGATTTTGGACTGCTGGTCGACGCGTCCGTCGTGATGGTTGAGAACTTCATCCGGCGCCTGGAGCAGGCGGGATCCTCGCCTGTGGATGATCGACGGTCGCTGTTCCGGGCGGCCGCGACGGAAGTGGGGCGTCCGATCGTCTTTGGTGTCTGCATCATCGTCGCCGTGTACATCCCTATTTTCTCCCTCCAGGGGCTGGAAGGCCGGATGTTCACGCCGATGGCGTTCACCGTGTGTGTGGCCGTGTTGGGATCGCTGCTTCTGGCCTTGACCTACGTGCCGATGTTGGCCTCCCTGCTGCTTACTTCGGTGAAGGAGACACCATCGAGGTGGTTCGAGGCCTTGCGGCGGGCCTATGTTCGACATCTCGACTGGGCCCTCGCGCATCGGGCCATCGTCGTGGCGGGCGCCGCACTCGTGCTTGGTGGCGCGTTGGCTTCCGTGCCCTTTCTCGGCACGGAGTTCATGCCCCAGCTCGACGAAGGGTCGCTCCTCATCGAAACACGGCGACTCCCCAGCACATCGCTGCCGCAAGGCATGGCCATCGCCAAGGATGTCGAGCGCACGCTACTTCAGTTTCCGGAGATTCAAAGCATCGTCACGAACATGGGACGACCCGAGCTCGCCACCGAGACGATGGGTCTCTACGCAGGTGACGTGTACGTCAACTTCCGTCCCGGCCGACAGCCGAAGGGGGATGCGGTCGAGTCATTTGTGGAAAAGCTGGACGATGCGCTCAAGGCGATTCCGGGCCTGGATTTCAACTTCTCTGCGCCGATGGCGATGCGTCTCGACGAGGCGATCTCTGGCGTCCGCACGGAGCTCGGCGTGAAGGTGTTTGGTGACAGTCTGCCGATGCTGGAGCAAAAAGCCGCAGAAATCCGCGATGTGATCAGGACGGTTCCCGGGGCTGCAGACGTCTCGGTCGACGTCAGCGCCGGCGCGATGCAGTTGGAAATCGCCATCGATCGGCCGACTATCGCGCGCTATGGGTTAACGGTCGCGGATGTGCGCGGCGCGATTGAGACCGGTATTGGTGGCAGCGTCGCCACCGAGGTGATTGAGGGCCGCAAGCGCGTTCCCGTGGTCGTGCGACTGGCCGAGTCATCCCGAAACACGCCGGACGCGATCGGCCAGTTGCTCCTCACGGCACCATCAGGCGCGAAGATCACCCTCTCGCAGGTTGCGACGATCCAGGTCGTCGAGGGCCCCGAACTCATCAACCACGAGAATGGGGAGCGCATGGTCATCGTGCAGAGCAACGTGCGGGGACGAGATCTGGGAGGCTTCGCCGCGGACGTCCAGCGCGAAGTTGCCAAGCGCATCACGCTGCCTGATGGCTACTTCGTCGCCTACAGCGGGCAGTTTGAAAATCAGCAGCGCGCGATGCGGCGGCTGTCGTTGATCGTCCCGGCGGTCCTCGTCGTGATCCTGGGCTGTCTCTACGCCACGTTCGGCCACGCCCGTCAGGCGGTCCTCGTCATGTTGAATGTGCCGTTCGCGCTGGTCGGAGGCGTGGGCGCGCTCTGGTTGCGTGGGCTCAATCTCAATCTCAGCGCGTCGGTCGGGTTTATCGCCTTGTTTGGTGTCGCCGTGCTCAACGGCGTTGTGTTACTGGCCTATGTCAACCAGCTCCGTGCGAGCGGCAAATCGCTGCAAGACGCGGTGCGGAGCGGGGCCGAAGCGCGACTCCGGCCGGTGCTCATGACGGCGCTCGTCGCGAGCTTCGGCTTCATTCCGATGGCCGTGTCCACCAGCCAGGGATCGGAAGTGCAGCGGCCGCTGGCCACGGTCGTGATCGGAGGGCTCGTCACGTCCACAATCCTGACGTTGATCGTGCTGCCTGTGCTCTATGAATGGGTCGAGCAGCGATGGCTGCGCTGGAGTCAATCCAGCGCATAGGGCGAAGGAATCGGGCGTATCTTCTATCCATATGGATCACGCAGGTCATCGCTGGCCAGGAGTGCCCCTCGCCGTGGCCTCGGCGGTTCTCTTCGGCATGAGCATGCCGATCGCCAAGGTGCTGTCGAGTGATCTACCGCCGGTGGCCCTGGCGGGTCTGTTGTATCTCGGATCCGGACTGGGATTGCTGGCCGTCACCGCCGTGCGCCGCACGAGAGGCGTGATCGCCGAGGCGCCCGTTCGCCGCGCCGATCTCCCGTGGCTGGGTGCGGTTGTCCTGGCCGGCGGCGTGATTGGTCCTGTGTTGCTGATGCTGGGACTGGCAGCCACGCCCGCGTCCGCGGCCTCGCTCCTGCTCAATCTCGAAGGGCTGTTCACGCTGGCTGTGGCGTGGGTGGTCTTTCGGGAGAATGTCGATCTCCGAATTGGTCTCGGCGCCGCGGCAATTCTCCTCGCGGCTGTGCTGTTGTCATGGACCGGGCAGTCGGGCGGCATCAACTGGGGTGCCTTGGCCATCGTCGGGGCTTGCGCAGCCTGGGGCATCGACAACAACCTGACTCGGAAACTCTCGACGGCTGATCCGGTGCAGCTGGCGATGATCAAAGGACTCGTCGCTGGCGTCTGCAACACGGCGCTCGGTCTGTTCGCCTTGCCTCATTGGCCTCACGTCGGAACGGTCGTCGTCGCGATGGCGGTGGGATTTGTCGGGTACGGCGTCAGCCTCGTGTGCTTCATCCTGGCGCTGCGACACCTCGGCACCGCTCGCACCGGCGCCTACTTTTCGTTCGCACCGTTTGCTGGAGCGTCAATGGCTGTCCTGGTGCTCGGCGAGCCGGTGACGTTGACGTTCATCGTGGCCGCAGGACTGATGGCGGCTGGCCTATTTCTCCACCTCGCGGAGCGACACGAGCACGAACACGTCCACGAGCCGTTAGCGCACGAACATCGCCATGTCCATGACGCGCACCATCAGCACGCGCACGGGCCGACTGACCCGTTGGAGGAGCCGCATACGCACGGGCATGTCCACACGCGGCTCGTGCATTCCCACCCGCACTATCCGGACATCCATCACCGACACGAGCACTGACGTTCGGCGACATCAAGCTGGCCGGCCACAGGCGAAGGCGGCCAAGCACAAGGCTCTTGCCGCGGCCTACCGGCGCACACCGCCTGCAGGCAACCCGCGCATTCAGCGGCCTCCCTCTCTTGCCGGGCATTGCGACAACATCGCCGAGGAGGCCACGAAGGCGGCGAAGGAGGCCCGGAGCATGCCTCCAATTCACAGCATGCCAGCGGGACGGGTCGGTGTGTCGGTGCCCGTCGATTCTTCACCAGAAGAAGAAATGTCCTCGGCGCCCGTCTGCTCGAGCAGCGCCTTCGCGCGCGTGATCTCGTCTGACGTGTCGCAATGGACCGATAGCAGCACGCCGCCGTTCTTCACGCGGCCTTCGTAGCGCTTCGCTTCGTACTCGGGGATGCCCATTCCCACGAGCGCTCCAACGAGACCGCCCACGGCCCCGCCGACACCCAGTCCGGCCAGGGCACCCATGATCGGGCCTGCCGCGATGAATGGCCCAACCCCTGGAATAGCGAGTGCGCCAATGCCGGCCAACAAGCCGAGCGCGCCTCCGACGGCACCCCCCGTTGCGCGGATGCGTGGTGGAGCGTCAAACCGACGGTGTTAGAAGATCCGCTCCACGCACCAGACGAGACCGCACGCACCGACGGCGGCCGACGCCAGACGGGTCACAGGCCACCGGTGAGTGACTGGTTGCGACCGGAGCAGTGCGAGCACGAGAAGGGTGGCGGCGAGCACGGTGAGCTGGCCGGCCTCGACTCCCACGTTGAACGCCAGCACCGCCGACGCGAGCGCGGCAGCCGAGAGGTGCAGCCCCGCGAGTGCCTCGGCGAATCCCAGGCCGTGCAGCAGGCCGAACACGAAGATCACGGCCATCCGAATCGCCTGCGATCGCACACCGATGAAATGCTCGAACCCCACATACGCGATCGAGAGTGCGATTAACGGTTCGACGATGCGGGCGGGGAGCGACACGAGGTGAAGGACGCTCAGCGCGAGCGTCAGTGAATGCGCCACGGTGAATGTGGTCACCAGCAGCAACAGGTGACGGCGGCGAGTACCAAGGAGTGCGAGCCCGGCGACGAACAGCATATGGTCGATGCCTCGCGGCACAATGTGCGTGAATCCCAACGCAATGCCTTGCGCGATCGACGCCGCCGACGCGGCGTTCTGCAGGGGCACAGGCGGTGTCGACTCCGCTCCGTCGAGCCAATACAGAACGTCGGGCTGCCCTGGAGGCTGCACAGCGACGGGGTATGAACCGTAGACGAACGTGCTCCGCCACGTCAGGCTGCCGACGCGGCCAGGAAATGGGGCTGCGATCTCCCACACGGACATGCCCAGGGCATCGACCGAGATGCGATTGACGGTGAGCGCGACCCGACGGCCATCCGCGTCGAGATATAGACGGTCGAGGAACGCCGGTGCCGCCCTCTCGAGGCTCGCGACGAGCAACGGTGCCGCGAGATCATCACGGCCTGGTACTAGAGACGAGGCATTCAGCTTGGTCAGTAACCCGTTGGCTGGTGTCATCACTACGATGTGCACGCCGTTTCCCGAAGACGCACGAATCGAGACTGTCGTAGTCGACGTGGGATGAGCCTCTGCCGCCCGCGTCACCAGAGAAAACACCGCCGTGGCGAGAACCAGGATCAGCTGCGACGAGCGGCGGCCGAACGACCTCATCGTCGTACCTGCCGCGCCGCCGTCTTGCTGCGTGCCGCTGCGATGACTGCTGCGTGCCGGCGAATGTCGGCGTCTTGGCTGCCGGTGCGCAGCGCCTGGGTGATGAACCGATCGGCCAGCTCGAGGTTGCCCTGCTGAAAGTGAGCCCATGCGAGGGCGTCGGCGGTGAAGATGTCTTGCCGGCTCGCCCAGCTTGTCGTGGCAATGCGCACGGCTTCATCGAGATTTCGGTTGTGCTCGGCCTGGAACCGCGCCAGGCGCGTGGGCTCAGGTGTGTCGTCGCGCCAAGCCGCTTCGGCGAGGCGATAGTGACGTTCGGCCTCGGCCGGTTGCGCGAGGGCCGCCAGGAGGTCGCCTGCCAAGGCCAGGTCCGCGGCGGTGGGTGAGTGCTGGATCCGGGCTGCGATGATGTCGAGCGCCTTGCGATAATCTCCGCCGGCTGCCGCGGTGCGAGCGAGGCCGTCCTGCGCAAACGGGTGTCCGGGAAACAGGTGATCGGCATGAGCGAACTCGCGGTCAGCGTCCGGCAGTCGATGGTCGGCCAGCAGTAGATAGCCGAGTTGCGCGTGGTGCCAGGCCTGCGACTCAGGGTCGCTTGCTGGAGTCGCCTCGAGCGCCATACGCATGAAGCGGATCGCGCTAGCCCGATCGCCCTGGAGCTCGCGCGCGTACGAGGCCCGTGCGTACGAGGCGGCAGTCGGCTTGCGCGCATTCATCTGGTCGAACGCGTCGAAGGCCTTTTCGTAGTGGCCAAGCTCCAGATGGGCATCGCCTATCACTCCGTCGACCCACGAATCTCCGGGCTTCATCGATCGGCATCGCTCCGCTTCGCGAATCGCGTCTTCGAACCGGTGCTCCGACAGGTAGACCGCCGCGAGCATCCGTCTGACGTCGTAGCGCTCAGGTTCCGTGACGAGGACCCGCACAAGCGCCTGCTCCGCTTTGATGGCGAGCCCCGCATTTCCCGTCACGCGCGTTTGCCGAAGCAGCGCATCAGCCAGCGTCACCGCAGCAGGGGCATCCGCTTGATTGATGGCCAACCGTGCCTGCATGGCTGCTGTCGTCTGTGAGAGATCGTCCCGCGAGGTCGCCCGGGCGGCCGACGTACCGAGCAGCGGCGGGACGTCGGCCGCGGGCGCGTCGGGCGCGCTCGCACAACCCGTGAGCGATCCCACAAGGATGAGGAGCGCGCCGACGTTCTTGATGCTGGCCATGTGAGTCAGCTCAGAACCAGACGACTAGAGCCCCGGACGCGCGCCAGAACTTCAACTGCGACACCTCGAGGTTGAACGCATTGGCGTCGTCTTCTTTATCGCCGACCGCGCGGAAGTATCGGATGTCAGCGCGAAGCCCCACGCGCTCCATTGGTCGGGTCATCACACCGCCACCGACGTTCATCGCGCGTTGCTGCGTCGTCACCTCGGCGAAGTCGCCCGCTTCCCGCAGCGTTGGCGCGATCACGCCGAATCCACCTGCCACGTAGAACCGCGCGATGCGCCGGCCGCTGCTGCTCACCAGAACCGTTCCCATTCCAGTCGTGACTGACCTGTCGGTCAGGAACCCTGTCTGCTCGAAGAAGTGGGGCGTGTGCGCCACCTCCGCTTCCACGCCAAGCCAACCGGCGCCGAGCCAGCCGATAGAGACGCCCGTGGTGGCACCGGCGTTTGTTGTGTCTCCGCCGGTGGTCGCGCCGAGAAACGGTGCGACATACCACGAGCGGGCAGGCGCCATCGAGGGTGCGCTCTGGGCGGCGGCAGAGGCCGGAAGGGACAGCAGTGCGAAATATAAAAATGTTTTCAGTGTCGATCGCATGAACGTTCTCCAATAAAAATGGCCGGACTCTGAATGAGCCCGGCCACACGGTCACTACTTCTACTTGTTGCCCGCGTGCGGCGACCCGACGAACGGGAAGTTCGTCATGAACGGCTTGTCATTGGCGCCGACGCCGTCTCCCAACTGGGCGTTGATGCCCGTGTTGAAATTGGGCGTGAGGGGCGACGCGCCAGCCATCACCCGGAGGGCGATGTCGACCACGTCATCGCCGAGGCGGCGACCGTTGGGGAACCCGGCGTTATCGCCCGCGAGCACGCCGAGGGCCTTGGGTGAGGACGTGGGAGGAATCGCCACGTTGAGCCGGAGCATCTCGGACGGGGTCACCGAGCTGGGCTTATTCAGCCCGGGGATGCCGGTCAGGAAGATTGTGACCAGGTCATTACGAGGTGCCGCCGGCGATACGATGCCGAACAGGGCACTGAGCAACTTTGGCACCTCGGGATCGGTGACGAAGTTCAGCGCCGCGATGTCGCCGGTGGGTTCGAGCCCGTTGAAGGCGTCCTTCGTGCCGCGCGGGATCACCACCTCGTTGACGAGTGGCTGGCCTAGACGCGAGACCTGAACAAAGTTCGCACTGTGCCGCTCCTGGCCGCTGGCGCGGCTCGTGACGGACGGGCGGCTTGCCGTCGACCAGACGCCAATGACTGCGTTTGGATCACTGGCGCTGGTGGGACGCGCACCGCTCGCGCTGAGGGCCGAGATGGGGATGTTGAGGGCGATGGTGTGCACGTTGAAGCCAGCCAGCGAGTCGCTGTTGTTGGTATCAACCGGCGGAACAGCGAGCAGGTCGAACACGTTGAGGTCGACGAAGAACGGGTCGTCACGCTGTCCGGCGAACACCTGCGTATCCCCGGTGAGCTGCCGCACGGCGCTCGCCGCCAACGCGTCGTAGTTCGGTGTCGATCGCAGGCCGACGTTCACGGGTGGCGTCGGCAGGTTGTTGCCAATGACGGTGCCCGGTCCTCGGCGTCTCGGTCCTTCCACACGCGTCACTGAATACGCCTGCCGAACGTTGAAGGCGGGGGAGTCGAGCGACGTGATCGTTCCCGTGTTGTAGAGGAACGTATTGGGGTTCAGCACGTCGGTCTTGAAGCGGAACTGATAGGTGACGTCCTCGACGGCGTCGCCATTGTTGTCGATCATGATTTCGTAGAGCACGTTGTCGTCGAACTTGAAGAAATTCGGACCGCCGTATGGCGCCTCGAAGGGAATGAAGTTGGCGATGAGCGTGACGTGGTCGGGTTGTGTGGGGTTGACGAACGCGTACACGTCCGTGTTGTCGGCAAGCGGATCTGCACTGATGAGCGGGGCTTCGCGATGGCTGGACGCGCGAACGCCCCCCTGCCAGGCGCAGAGACCCACCGCGATTGGAATGACGAGCAGTAACGACTTTTTCATAAAGAGCACCTCTGCCTATTCCTACGGCCGGGTGCAGTCGGTGGATTGGGTGGGGGCGCCTGTCGAACTGACGCCCAAGCCGATCGAGGAGATCACAATGGACTCAACCGCGGCTTTACCGACGCGTTCCCGTCCCCAGCCTCGTTCGGCCGAAGACACGGCCCGCTCCGGCAGTACACCGAGACCTGACGCGGCCGTTGGCGTGCGCTGGCCCCCGAAGTGAAGGCCGATTGACTCGCGCCCGTCAGGGGCCGATGTCGTTCCACAGGTGGATGACCGGCTCATCCAGATCATGGTCATAGCCCAGCACGCTCAAGGATGTTGTGACCAGATACAGATGGCGCCCATTCTGGGCGGCCAGACCAACCCAGCGAGCAGCGAGAACGCGGAAGATATCGCGGTGCGCGAAGAGGAGCACGTTCCCCGCACATGCTCGCACTCGGGCGATCACGCGATCCGCGCGGGCACCTACCGCGTCGACAGTCTCTCCACCCGGGCAACCGTCTTCGAATAGGCGCCAGCCCGGGCGCTCGGCGCGAATGTCCGCTGTGCGCCGGCCCTCATACGCGCCGTAGTCCCATTCCTGGAGATCAGGATCAGCCACTCTGCGTTCGCCGAAACCAGCCAGATCCGCCGTCCGTTCCGCCCGTTTCAGTGGACTCGTGAGCACTGTGGTAACACGCACATCCCTCAGGCGCGCGGCCAACCCCTGCGCGTCGCGCTCGCCCGTTTCAGTGAGCGGGTTGTCGGTGCGGCCGGTGGCCTGGCCGCTGATAGTCCTCGCGGTTTCTCCATGCCGGACGAGATACACCTTCGGAAGAAGACCGCCCATGTTGGTCGTTAGCTAAGGCCGGGCAGGCGGTGAGCACGGACGGAGCGCGCAGCCTTTACTCGCCGCGTAACGCGCGAATGGGATCGGCTGCCCCCGCGCGTCGTGCCGGCATCCACGCCACTAGCACGACGGCCATGAGCAACGTGACTGCGACGATAACGGCCGTGAGTGTGTCGTACGGCGAGACTTCGAACAGCACGCGCCGCAAGGCAGTGCTCGCGGCCAGCCCAGTCGCCAGCCCGATGGTGATGCCCAGGATCGCTGGCCGCAGAGCCTCTCCCAGAACGAGGCGGCGGATATTCGCGGTGGTTGCCCCGAGCGCCACGCGAATGCCCAATTCCTGTTGGCGCGAGGCCACGAATGCCGACACGAGACCGTAGATCCCGACGAGCGCCAGGAGCAGAGCCGCGGCAGTGGAGACGCCCATCAGGCCAAGTATCAAGCGCCGGCCACCCAGGAGCGTGCCGTACGCGTCTTCGGCCGTCGACACGTTGCGCACCGCAAGGGGATCCATCGCGTCAATCGATCTTCTGATCGCGGCGACGGCCCCCGTCCTATCGCCCGTGGTGCGCGCCGCGATCGTCCACGCATACGACTGGCGTTCGGAGAATGGAATGAAGGCCTTCAGCCGATCCGCTCCCGATGTAAAGCCGTTGCCCTTCACGTCCCCAACCACCCCGATGATCAGCCGCCAATCCGACGCTTGCAGCCGCAGACGCTTGCCGACCGCACTCTCGCCCGGCCAGTAGTGCCGAGCCAGTGGCTCGTTCACGACGATCACCCCGCTGGGTTCATCGTCGGGTCCAAACGATCGACCGGCAAGAATGGGCAACTGGAGCACGTGGAAGTAGTTCGGCTCCACGGTCGCCATCGCCGCCTGTATCGGTGTGGCGTCTTCCTCCGCATCGTCATCGACGTTGTAAAAGACATCACGCTGCGGCGGCACAGATGTCGCGGCCGTAACAGCGATGACGCCGGGAACCCGCCCGGCATGGAGCAGCGCGTTCGCAAAAATGTCCTGCGTGTTGGTCAGCGTCGGGTAGCGATCGGTCGCCAGTTGAATGGTGATGAGGGAGAGGTTCCTGGGTTCGAACCCCACTTCCACCGAGAGCAGCCGTATGAAGCTGTTGGTCAGCAGGGCGGTGCCGAGAAGGAGCACGCACGTGAGCCCGAGCTGTGTGGCGACAAGCCGCCGATGGACGTGCGCCTCGCGAGGACTCGAGCCTGTGGGGCGGCTCGAGCTGATGACCCGGGAGAAATCGTATCTTCGGACACGCAGAACCGGACCGATGGCGCATCCAATCGCCGCGGTCAGAACGACTGCCGCCGTGAAGACTACGACACGCAGGTTGAGGTGTGGTTCGCCAAGTTCCGGAGGCAGAATCAGACCAGCGACGTCGAGGAACGATGCGCTCAGCAGGAGGGCCAGCGCGCCACCCAGAAGTGCGACGATCAGCACTTCGATCAGCACATGTCGCGTCAGCCGCCACGAAGAGGCGCCGAGAGCGGCGCGCACTTCCAGCTCTTTGGTCCGGCTGATTGTTCGGCTGATGAAGAGTGTCGCGACGTTGGCACAGGCGATTAACACCACGACACCGACCGCGCCGACGAGCAGGAGGAGCAACGCCCGCGCACCGGCCGGCAGCCGCAACTCGTAATCGGTTTTCAGGATTGCGCCCCATCCATCCTCGCGGGGCGTCTCGTCTTGGAGGTGGGTGCTGACGACATCCAGCCGGCGCTGCGCCTCTTCGACCGACAGCCTTGGGCTGAGGCGCGCGACCGTCGTCGCGAAGTCGGTCGATGCCGAAGCGGGAAGCCAGACTTGCGCGGCGCTCGTGACGGGAAACCGCAGCCCCTGCGGCATGACGCCGACGACGACGAACCGCCGTCCCTCGAGTGTGATGGTCCTGCCAAGGGGGCTGGGATCGGCGGCCAGCACGCGTCTCCAGATGGCGTGGCTGACAATCACGACGGGGGAGTCGAGATCGGCGGCGCCGAACTCGCGGCCGATGGCGGGCGCGACTCCGAGGAACCGGAAGAAGCCCGGTGCGATCTGCGCTGGCCGAACATCCTCGCCACCTGTCTCCGCCAGTTTCATGTCGCGCATGAGCCGGTAGGTGCCGACGCCTTCGAAGATATCCGTGTTTGCGACGAGCGTGTCGACCAGCGCCTTCTCGATGGTTGGGCTCCAGCGGCCGCGGGCCTTGGCGCGAACGACCAGCACCAGGCGATCAGCGTCGTGGAAAGGAGACGGACTGAAGAGAAGACCGTCAACGACGCTGAAGACAGCCGTCTGGACGCCGATCCCGATCCCGAGCGTCAGCACGGCTGCGGTCGTGAATCCAGGTGTGCGCACCAGCCTGCGGAGGGTCGTGCGGATGTCGCGCCCAAGATCGGCGGCCGCGCGGAAACCCACGCCATCGCGGTGCTGCTCACGCGTCTGCTCGATGCCGCCCAGCGCGATGAGGGCGCGTCGCCGCGCCTCATCGGGCGTCATGCCCGCCCGGATGTTGTCGTCGATGTGCAGCTGGATGTGACTGTCCAGTTCCGCGGCAAAGTCGCGATCGCGGCGGTTCCCAGCGATCAGATCGATCAGTCTGCGAGCCTGGCGGCGCACGCTCACGGCTTCGACGGTCCTGGCGTCAGGAACCGCGCGACGATGGAGGTCGTCGACCGCCACTCGTCGGCCGCCTTGGCTACGCGGCGTTTGCCAGCACGTGTGAGGCGGTAGAACTTCGCCTTGCGGTTGTTGTCGGACACGCCCCATTCGGAGGCGATAGAGCCTTCGTCTTCGAGCCGCACGAGCGCGGGGTAAAGGGTGCCGTAATTGAGGGAGAGCAGATCGCCACTCGTCTGCTCGATGCGCCGGGCGATGCCGTAGCCGTGCTGCGGGCCCATCGCTTCGAGCGTTTTCAGCACCATCAGCGCCAAGGTGCCCTGCCACACATCAGTCTTCGCCACGTAGCCTCCTATGGCATGAACATATGAACCGTAGCACGCGGTCATATGGCAAGGCAATAGGAATAGCTAAAAACCGTGACCCTCACGACCCACGTGCCCGCTGCATGGACACGCGTCCGCGTGGACGGAGGTTAAAGACTTCTCCCTCGCGAGCCGATGACCACGGTATGGGAGGGGCTCGATGTCCGGGTACGTCTGCGTTCGCTGCCGTCGTTGCGGCGGGCGTGCTGCTGTTCGGCGGGCTGCCCCGGGTCGGCGCCTCCGCAGCCGGCGGAGCGACTGCCGGGCACGTCCAAGTCGTCACCGCCTCCTCGAGGCGCCTGGCCTCCGCCGGCGCCTATCCCAGCCGCATCGTCACGCTGCCAGCCAACCACAATGCATCGAGGATAGAAAGCATTAGCGACATCAGCGGCGTTCTCAGACATCCGCCCCGGTGGGTGCCCCCTTCCCCGGTCCCTCGCTCTCTCTGACACAGCGCCTGGAGACGGAGCACGCGGCTCTTCCGGTAGGGCGGGCCGCGACCAGGTGATCGGCTCGAGCATCGAGAGTCACGCCGATCGATAGCGCATACAGCAATGCGCGATCATGGGATCTTGACGATTTCCGGATATGAAGGAGATGTGAACGCGCCATCCGCACCGCCAGTGTGCTTCAACCACACGTCGAAAAAGCTCCGCACCACATAGGACGAAACCTCGACCTGCCGGCGCCCGCCAATCCCAAGGATGCCTTTGAGTCGCATGACGCCGCGGAGCGCGCCACTCTTCAGGAGCGCTCCATCATCGCTGAACGTGAAATGGTTTGCGCCGCGGATCGCGATCCGCATGCGGGAATCGGCGGGCTGACGGTCGTACACGGACTGGATCTGACCCATGATTTGACGGCTTACAGAATCCTGGGCCGAGCCATGGTCGGAAAGAAGCCACAGGAATGGCACCGTCACTGTGCTCCGATCCAGACTTCCAAACAGCCGCCCATCGATGTTTACGCCTGCCTTGCACCGGCGGTCGGCCGCGCAGAATGCGAGGGCCTGCGCTCCGCCGAACGAGTGGCCGAATACCCCGATGGCGTTCAAGTCGAGGTGCCCGCCCAGGAGCCGATCACTAGACGAGATCGCCCCCAGCCGGTCAATCGCCGAGCCGATGGTGGTGACGTCGCCGTTGAGCAGTTTCGCGGCGCAGGCGTCCTCGTCGGCGCGTCCGACGCACGCTTCTGGATTTCCGGCGGCGCCGCCTTCAACGGCGACCACGACATATCCGTGGCTTGCGAGCTCCTCGAACTGCGAGGTGTAGCTCAGGGCGCCCCCGCCACCGCCTCCGCGAAAGAGGATAACGGGCAGTGGCGCCGTGTCCGCGCTGAAGGCCGCGTCGAACACGCCGTGCGCGCGTACCTTCGCCAGGTCGCGCGTGAGGAGATTGATGATTCCGGCTCGGTTGTGAGTCCAGCTCTCACGGATGCGGTCGGGCAGGTACGGTGCGACTCGCTCGCGATGCTCGGAGGGATACCATATCCAGGCCGTGATCTCAGCGCCGAGCGCGCGGGCTGTGCGGCCGACGGGCGAGGGCCCTGTCGGTTGTGGGAGTTCGACGGGGAGAGCGTGCTCGACCCACACGCCGGCGATCAGCAGCACGATCGCGGCGACAACACCGACCACGATGCGCCGGAACCAGCGTGCGATGGTCGAGCCTGCCGACTTCACCATTTGAACCACCAGACTGGAAAGAGAGCAGCCGACATCGCACCGACGTGGATCGCCGAGATGGCGATCGCGCTGCGGCCGTGCTGGGGAATCCATCGGAACGGGAACAACGCTACGAGCGGGAGCTGGCACGCCATCAGCAATTGCCACAGATGCGCCGCCGTGCCCTCGTCGGATTGCGGCGCGACTCCCGAATTCAGCATGTGACCCGCAATCATCGCGAGCGCTGCCGCCGACATTGCGACTGGAGCGAAGCCACTTGGGCTCCAGAACAGCCTGCTCGCGGTCGATCGCCCTGGCGCGCTCTGTCGCAGGCGCACACAGACCGCGCCAAATGCAAGGTCGGCGATCGTCGTCCACCGAGCGCCGTCGTCGTCGACCAGCGCCTCCAATTCGGCGCCATACCGCCGCCACCACCAGCGTGGATAGAGCCGATACACCGCGCGCAGGACCCGCATCATGCGTTGCGCAGCCGCCGTGCACCTACGCGGATGACTGGCGCGAGCGCCGCGATGCGCGCCTCGAGATGCTTCCGGCCGAGCGCGGTAATGCGGTACGGCCGGCGCCGCGATGTCGGGCCGGACGCCTCGATCAGCCCATCCTGCTCGAGGCGACTTATCGCGCCATAGAGCGTTCCCGGTCCCAGGGCGACGCGGGCGAAGTCCGCGATGTCGGTCTGCATCGCGTAGCCGTGCTTCTTGCCGTCGGCCAGCGAAGCCAGGATGAGGAGGGTAGGGTCAGGCATATTACGTGGCACGTAGTATCGTGCGACGTAGTAGAATTGTCAAGCCGTATTGGAGGAGTCTGTCAACGCGCAGTAGAAATGTCCCCCTTCTTCACGCAGTAGAAATGTCCCCTTCGTTCCGAATCGTTCGAGGCGTGGGGGACGCGGTCTGTGCGTCCGCCGCGCCGAGGGCCCGTGTCAGCGGGC
>JBDSZL010000084.1:0-77470 GCA_039925145.1 Vicinamibacterales bacterium
GTGTACTAGATCGTGCCAGCCGGGCTCTCCCGGTGCCCAGCGCTGGCCGCACATTGCGCAGAACGGCCCGGTCACTGGCGATCCACAACTTGGACAGGCGGTCCCCGGTACCGGCGCCGCGTGGGGACCCGTGGATTGCGGGCCGCCAGTCTGCGGTGCTCCTGGCGATGCCGATGACATACGACGGCGCTCATTCTATGGCAGGCACGGGGCGACCACGGCCCTTGATTCGCGCCGCATCAAACGCTACCGTGTGCCTCGCGTCTGGAGGCGCATCGCCATGAAGCTCGTCCTGAAGGCTCTTGGAATCCTGCTTGCCCTGCTCGTCGTCGTTGCCCTCGGTGTGTACGTCTGGGCCGGCATGACGACCGACCGGGTGCGTGCCCAGACGTTCGAAACCCATTCGGTGGATTTCCCGATCCCATTCCCGCTGGATCCTCAGGAAATCGCGTCGCTCGGGTTAACCGACGAGGCGGCCAGGCAGCTGGCGCAGGAGCGTGCCGTCGCACGTGGCAAACACCTCGTGGAGGCGCGCTACCCATGCGTCGCCTGCCACAGCGCGACGTTCGGCGGCGGCGTGATGGTCGATGCGTTTCCCATTGGCCACCTTCTCGCGCCAAACCTGACGCTCGGCACCGGCAGTCGCACCGCAAACTTCACCCCCCGCGACTGGGATCGCATCGTCCGCCACGGCGTGCTGTCGAACGGCCGCCCCGCGGTGATGCCATCCGAAGACTTTCAGTCCATGTCCGATCAGGAACTGTCGGACATCGTCTCGTACATCCGAACGATGCCCCCCGTGAACAACACGGTGGCGGCGTCAACGTTCGGTCCGCTTGGAAAGATCCTCGTGGCGACGGGACAGATCAAGCTCTCGGCCAGCGTGATCAAGACTCACAACTCGCCACACGCGGTGCGCGCGCCCGCAGAGGCGTCTGCGGAGTTTGGCCGACATCTCGCCGCAGTCTGCTCCGGGTGCCACGGGTCGGATTTCAGCGGCGGACCCATTCAGGGTGGCGATCCCAGTTGGCCTCCAGCGCGCAACCTCACGCCCGACGCCACTGGGTTGGGTGGGTGGACGTACGACCAATTCGTGACCGCCGTCGCCAGGAGCCAACGGCCCGACGGCACGGCGCTTCGCCCGCCGATGACGTTCATCGCGCCCTACGGCCAGAACATGACGGACGTGGAGCGGCACGCACTCTGGTCATTCCTGCAGTCGCTGCCGCCAGTGAGCAAGAAGATCGCCGAGAAGTAAACCGCCGGCGAGGGCGCTGGAGGTGAGCGCCGGCATTGGCCGGTCAGACAGACCGCTCTGGCCCTGCTGAGAGGTGAGGTGTATTCTCTGCACACTCTCGCGGGTCGTCGCGATCTGGTCACACTCCATGTCACTGCTCACTGGCGCACGCGCCGCGCGGCTTCTGTTCGTGCTGGCCAGCGCCCTCCTTTCGGGCGGGCTCGCGGCCGCCACTGCCGACGCGCAGCAGCTCTGGAGTGAGGTAGGACTGCCGGGCGGCGCCGCCGGTGCGCGGCGTCTGGCAGGCCTGGGTACTCCGGAGGAGCGATCTGACGCGACGTTTCTCCTCGACTTCATCCGCAGGTCGGGGACGAGCGATCTCGAGCGGACAGCAAAGCCGCTCGAACGCTATCTACAACTCATGGACGCGCTCCAATCGGAGTTCGGCAGATGGCCCGATGGCGTCTCCCTCCCGAGCGCGACGGCTTCCGACCAGGAACGATCCAGCATCGAGAAGTTCTGCCGTGTGGTGGGCCTGGACCTGCTGCGCCAGCGGGGCGAGTACCGCGTGGAGGTCGGCAAATCCGAAGAGGCTGCCGAGCGAGCCGTGTGGCTGAAATGGGTAGGCATCGATCTCCCCAAGGCCAGTGCGGACCTGAATTTCGGTGCGCGTGTGCGGTTTTCGATCTCCGAAGCGACGCTGCCATTGCCGCTGCCCGCCTTCTGGGCCGCCGAGGTGTTCAAGCGCGACGTCGCCCCCATCGTCTCCATCCTGAACGCGCGGTCGACGCTCTGGACGTACCTGGGGCTGATGGGACTCGACGAGGACACGCTGATGTATCTGAACAGCCAACCACGGCTGGTCAGGAAGATCGGTGAGGAGTCCGGCGGCGCGTTTGCCGCGTTCGGCCGCAGCCTGCACGTCAAGACTGGAGCTGTGCAAGTGCCCGGCGGCCCGGAGTGGCTGCCGGTCTGGGAACAGCTGGTCAGCAGCCGCGCCAACCAACCGCCGGACTTCATGCTCAGTTTGCTGAGCGCCGATGGCGGCCGTCTGGCGTATTTTTACGACGCGCTGATGCAGCTCAGTCCGCTGCGGCAGTCGTTCGTTCTCGGTGCGCACCTGCCGGCCAATCGGCGGTTGGCGTTTGTGCGGAGTGTGTATCGCTGGTTCAAGGACGTCGACCCGCCGTGGTCGGTCGCCACAGGGCCGTTGCGCCGACCCGATTTCGACCCCTTCATGGTGCTGACGTTCGTCGACACTCGAGCCGATGGCACTATCGGGCCTCGGTGGTGGTCTGGCGTGCTGGAGCGGATCTTCGCGTCGCAGGACTGGCCCTCACGACAGATGTCGGCAGAGCCCTCTGCCGAAGCACATCAGACCGATGCGGCGTGGCTGCTCGACTGGATCTTCCAGACACCCGCACAAGCCCGCTTGCGCTTCGAGACGCTCCGCTACGCGCAGCGTCAGTTCGCGACAACGCCTCCGGACCTTGGCGGCGCCGTGGAGATCGCCCTCCGGGCGAGAGCCGAGATGCCCGCGCTGGCGCTGAGTCTCGAGCGCATGGGAATCGCCGATCCACGACTTGTGGCCGCCCTGGCGACAACGGCTCACCGGTTGACCGCCGGCAACTTCAATGATGCCGGCCCGCTGCTGCGTCGCTGGCAGGGCGCCCTAGGTTTGCTCGAACAGATCCACCTGCGCCACGAACTGCCGCCGCCCGTGCTCGAGGAGTTGCTGCAATCGCTCAGCGTGAGCATCCCTGCCAAGATGGCGGAGTCGAATGGCGTGGTCGGCGCCTGGGTGTCTCAGAAGCTCCTGCCTGCGGTACTGCCGCAGATCGTCCCCGATGCAGACTTCGAGCGCCGCGCCTTCACCGTGTTCACGACGCCCAGGACGGCGCCAGAAACCTTCTCGTGGGAAGGCTTGTCGTACACGAATGACCCATCGGGTCTCGTCGCCCGTAGCGCGCTGGCGATGCGGCAGTCGCGCCGCGGCCCCCGGCTGCAGGATCTGGTCGCGCTTACTGACGCCGAACGCCGCCTCGAAGGGCCGGTGGCCTCGGTTGCGGACCTGCAGAAGATCGTCGACCTGTTCGCGCCGATCGAGCCCGTGCTCGCCACCTTGCCCAAACGGATCGGAAAGTTTCCGCCGATCGCGCGCAATTTCCAAGACAGTGTCGTCCGGCTCCGGCAAATCACCAAGCCTGGCGATCTCAAGCGTGTCGCCCGCGAACGGCTCGTTATGCTGACGACCCTCGACAGCGTGACTGACGCGGTGGTGCCCTCGATTCTGTATGCCCTAGCGGGCTCACCGACAAGCGTGCCGGCCGTGCTCGGCGACGCGTGGTTCCTTCACGATCTTCAGGATCCGGAATTCGGCGAACATCGCCGGCCCTGGCGGGACACGGCATGGCAGATTCCCACGGGCACGGTGCGTCAGCGCGGTGGTACGTCGATGGTCGGGTCGCTGCTCGCCGTGGACGTCGCGCTCGCCGACGCACGACTGGTGCGTCTGCCGGCAGCGGAAGTCCCCAGCGGGACGATCATCGATCCGGGGGCAGCCCCCGCGATCACGCGATTGCTCGCGTCGGGTGCCTGGCGGAACGCAGATGGGCTTGCCGACGTGGTGGCGAAGACGATCGAGGGACGTCGACGTGTCGAGGCGTGGCGAGCGCAATCGCCCCCGACGCCGGATGTGGCGCGCGCGCTCCGTGCGGCATTGGTCGACCCGTGGCGCATCAACCTCATGCTCTGGCGCGCGTCGCAGGGCCACGCGCATGCGTTCGATGAGCTGCGTCCGACAGAACTCTATCGGCTGGGAGGCGGCGATCGCATGCCCGAACAGCTCGGCGCGCCGGAAGGCTTCATCGATGGGTGTCTGTGTCGCGCGCGTCTCGAGATGCCCTCGCTGGAGAACTTGCGAGGCCGGCGTATCGGCATCGGCTCAGCGGTGGCTGGCGATCTGAGCCTGCGCCTGGCTGAGCATCTGACGCCGCTGAAGCTGCCGCTGACGCTGGTGCCGACGCTGCTGCCCGCTGCAGTGCAGGATTGGCTCGATCAGATATCTCAGCTCTGGCTCGACGATTGGGAAGGGTTTGCTCTATGGCCTCGACGAGTGCCGATGGACCGTGTCGAAGACTACCTGCTTCAACTGATCGCGACCGGTGCGTGGGTGCCCGCGGGAGCCACACGGTGAGGAGCACAGCCGTGATCGTCGGATGGCTGACGGCGGGGATGCTCGCGGCGTCGCAGGATCAGGCGCGCGATCTGTTGATCCTCAGCCCTGATGCCGACACCGTGTTGTCGGGTCGCTCCAGCTTCTCGGCTGACGTCATCCCGCCGACGGCACCCGTCCGGTATGTGGCGTTGTTCGTCGACGGCACACAGGTCTGTCGGATGACGGCTCGTCCCTACACGTGCTCGTGGGATGCGGGCCCCGAGGCCGTGCCCCGCAGCGTCCGCGTGGTGGCCGAGATGGCAGACGGGCTGCGCCTGGTCAAGACGCTGCGAACCACGGCGCAGGCCTCGGGTCCAAGCTTCCGTGCGGCCACCGATGTGATTACCGTTCCGGTCGACGTGCGCGACAATCGGGGCCATGCGGTGATGGGTCTGTCGCAGACTCAGTTCCAACTCCAGGAGGATGGTCAGGCGCAGCAGATTTCGACCCTGCTCACGTCATCGGCGGCACTGACGGTCCTGCTCGGGCTCGATGTCAGCGCCAGCATGGAGCCAGTGATCGGCGAGGTCACAAAGGGCGCGCGGGCGTTTCTGGAGGCGTTGCGGCCCCAGGACGCGGTCTCGATCGCAGCGTTCAATACAGGATTCTTCGTAATCGCCCGGGCGGGTTCGCCGCCGGCCGCTCGGAACGACGCGCTCGACAAGATCAGAACCACCGGCACAACCGCGCTTTACGACAGCATGGTGCGTGCCGCCGATCTGATGAAGAGCCAGCCGGCGCCGCGCGTCATCGTGATGTTCACCGATGGCGTCGACACGGCGAGCCGCGCGACGCTCGAGACCGTGCGCGGCGCATTCCAGACAGGGGACATCGCGCTCTATCTGGTACTGCAGGGCGAGATCGGGCAGGGCGAAGCGCCTGAGAACCTGGCACGACTTGCCCGCGAGACGGGAGGCGTGGCGCTCTTTGCGAAGCAGACGAAGCTGCTCCGCGAACACTTCACCACGATCGTGAACGAGCTCAAGAACCGGTACGTGCTGGTCTATTCGCCGAGCCGTCCGCTCGGAGACGGCGCCTGGCGCGAGATTGCCGTGGAGGTGGCGGGCAAGAACGACTACACCGTCCGGAGCCGCACGGGGTATTTGGCCCAGCGCTCGACAACGCCACCTCGATGAAGCGCGCGCTCCTCGCGTCTGTCATCGCCGCCGGCACGGCGGCAGCTCTGATGGCGCAGGACTCGAGTCCCGTCTTTCGATCGGGTGTCGAGTTCGTGACTCTCGACGTGACGGTTCTCGACCGTCAGGGCCTGCCGGTGCGGAACTTGAAGCCTGCCGACTTCACCATCGAGATCGACAAGAAGGTTCAGCCGGTCGACGCGATTGAGTTCATCGAATTCGCGACGTCCACCGCAGCCTCCCGTTCGGCGCCCATCCCGCAGCCGCAGACGGCGGCGACGGTGGGGCCGGGGCGGTCTGTTCTCATCGCCGTCGATGACCTCTCGTTTTCGAAGCTCGACGCGAAGCCGCTGACCGACGCGGCAGCACGCTGGGTGGCACACCTCAGCCCGAATGACCTCGTCGGCGTGATGACGACGAGCGGCTTTGAACCGAATGTCGCCTTCTCGCACGATCGCCGCGACGTGCTTGCGGCATTGCGCGGCCGGGTGCCAGGACAGAAACCGTCCGTGCTGGAATCCGCGCAGATCACCATCCAGGACGCGCTCCGGGGTGCCATCGAGAAGGCTGAGTGGGAGCGGTGCGCAGTTGCTGACGACCCGCTCAAGTGCGCGGAGGGACTGCCAAGCGGCCAGAGTGCCGTCGCCCAGATTGTCGAGTGCATCAAGGACAGCGGGCCGGCGCTGATGTCCGTGTGCGTTGCGCGCGCAACCGCGGATATCAAAGAGATCGGTTTCTTCGCGGATGTGAACACCGCGAGTCAGATCGACGCCTACACGCACCTGGTTCGTCAGCTGGCTCGAGCCCCCTCACCCCGGGTGCTGGTTCTGATCTCCGATGGCGTGGGCCTCGACAGCGGAACGGGCTACGCCTCGGTGTTCCGTCGCGCCGCCGATGAGGCTGGCGTCCAGGTCTTCGCGCTCACCTGGGGCGTGGGCATGGTCCCCTCGCTCAACGCGGAGCACCGGACGCCGACCGCCGACAAGACCCGCCGCGAGAACAACCTCTTCCTGAAAGATGGCCTCGCACAGGTCGTCGACAACGTCGGAGGGCGCACGTTCAGAGTGCCGCTCGATCCGGAGGTCTTCCTCGATCGCATGCTCACCGGCATGTCCGGCTTCTACCGGCTCGGCGTTCGTGTGCCTCCACCATCGATGAATCAGCCGGTGTTGGCAATCAAAGCCTCGGTGCGCGGCAGCGGGATGCTGGTGCGAACGGCGAACCGAATCGCGCGATCGAATGTGCCCGATCCGCCAGACGTGCGGCCGCTCAGCGAGCGGCTCTCGGACCTCGTGCGCAGTGGCGATGCGCGTAACGACATCCCGGTGGAGCTGGCCACCAACCTCCGCCGCGACGCGTCTGGTGGCCTGGTGCAGGTGACGACGACGGTACGCGTGCCCGCGACGGTGGTTGGCCCGTTTACCGCGGCGGTGGCGGTCGTGAACGACGTGGATGGGTCAATTCGTCGCGGATTTCCGTCGGTGGAGTCGCAACCGGGGCAGGAGGCGCGCGCCGTGTTCTCCCTGGCTGTTCCGACCGGCCGTTACCGCCTTCGGATTGCCGTTGCCGACGGCGCCGGTCACGTCGGCACATCAGAGCAGGCCGTGCTGGCGCGCCTGCAACCCCTTGGCGACTTCTACGCCAGCGACTTGACATTGCTATGGTCGCGGGGCGACGGCCAGTGGCAAAGAGCCGGCTTTCACGATTTGCCTGCCGGCGCGACAGGGCTCAGCGCGAGTCTCGAGCTCTACGCGCCGAATGGCGCACTGCTCCCGACCGCCGTCCACGTCGCCGTCACTCGCGACGGCGACGATCAGGCCAGGCTCGAACGCGACGTCACTCCCGCATGGACGCTCACGAGCGCCGCGGTGCTCGCCGACCTACCCCTCGTGGCGCTCGACCCCGGCGCCTACGTCGTGAAGGCGACGGTGCTCTCTGGCGACAAGGTCATCGGTGTCGTGTCCGCCGCCTTTCGGCTGACCGGGCCGCCCACGCCCTGACACGTCCGGCGTTTTCCTTCCCCTCCTCGACTCGATGGGATACGGTGGCTGTATCCCCCGGCCTCCAACTTGCCGCTCTTTCGCCGGAGTTCTCGATGTCCGCTACCCCGACCAGCATGAAGGCCGTCCGTATTCACGCCTACGGCTCCCCCGAACAGTTGCAGTATGAGGAAGATGTCGCGTGTCCCACGCCGAATGAGGGCGACACGCTGATCCACGTGCTCGCGGCCGGGAGCGAGATTTTTCCGCTGGCCGAAGCCGCACGGGCGCACGCCCGTCTCGAGGCCGGTCACCTGCGAGGCAAGATCGTGCTGCAGGTCACGTAACCGCGATACCATCACGTCCCTCGGGGAGCGTGATGATGCACCGCAGGAAATTTCTTGTCGCAGGCGGGGCGGTCGCGGCGCTGGCCGCTGCGCCGCGCGTGCTGGCGCAGCAGTGGGAGCCGAGCCAGCGGTATCCGGACCCGCTCATCAAGACGCTCGACCCGGCGTTTGCCAGATACCGAATTGCATCGGCGAAGGTTGAGCGCATCGCCACGGGCATGCGGTGGGCCGAAGGCCCTGTCTGGTTCGGCGACGCGCGCGCTCTGCTCTGGAGCGACATCCCCAACGATCGGATCATGCGCTGGGACGAGGAGACGGGCGTCGTCAGCGTGTTCCGCAAACCCTCCAACTACGCGAACGGCAACGCGCGCGATCGGCAGGGCCGGTTGCTCACATGCGAGCACGACACGCGGCGGGTGACGCGCACCGAATACGACGGCAGCATCACGGTCGTGGCGGATCGGCATGAGGGCAAGCGGCTGAACTCGCCGAACGACATCGTCTGCCGCTCCGACGGGTCCATCTGGTTTACCGATCCGCCGTTTGGCATTCTCGGCTTCTACGAGGGCCATATGGAACCGTCGGAGCTGCCGACCAACGTGTACCGCTGGGATCCCCAGTCGAAGCAGCTCACCGTGGTGGCCGCCGATATCAACCGTCCGAACGGCCTCGCGTTTTCGCCGGATGAATCCAAGCTCTACGTCATCGAGGCAGGAAGTGCCCCTCGCGTCATCCGTGCGTACGATGTCGTCAATGGCACGCGCCTCGCAGGGATGCGGCCGTTGATTACGGCAGAGGCCGCCGGCACTCCCGACGGCTTGCGCGTCGACATCGACGGCAACCTGTGGTGCGGGTGGGGCATGGGGGCTGAGGGGCTCGACGGCGTGACGGTCTTCAATCCGGCCGGCACGCGCATCGGTCGGATCGATCTGCCGGAGCGCTGCGCGAACCTGTGTTTCGGGGGACTGCGCCGCAACCGACTGTTCATGGCGGCGAGCACATCGGTCTACTCGCTGTTCGTCAACACGCAGGGCGCGCCGTTGTCGTGACTGACGTCTGGTGGCTCGATCCGCTTCAACTGATATATCCCTGTCTCGAGCATCGTGGCATAGCCCTCGTCCACGAGAACCCGGTTGCCGCGCCCCGCGTCTGAGCGCGAGAGCCCGGTGACGCGAGCGAGCTCACCGCGCACGGTCAGGCCCGCGCCGTCCAGGAAGCAGCGCGCGATTTCGCGCAAGGCCACGTCACGCTTGACTCGTTGGCGCAGCTCACGCGGAAACCGCCCGACGCCAAGGGTCCACAGGTACGTGAACTTCGGTACGTAACAGACCTCGCTCGGAATCACGATCATCGCGCGCTGCAGCTCGTCGAGCGCCTTCGTGAGCGTCGCCCGGTCTTTGATCCCGGCCTCCTGGCGGAGGTCACCGGTGCTCATTTCCCATTCTCGGCGCAGCACACGCAGCACGCGTTGGGCGGCATCGCCAAGCAGTCTCTTCTCGTCGACGCGACGCACCCCCCACACGGCGAGAAAATGGGGAATCATCCGCGGTGCCAGGAACAGCGCCTTGCCGCGCGCGAGTTTCGCGTAATAGACCCTGCCGCGTTTGACCAGCTCGTCCTTCATGTGCCAGGTGAGTGAGGTCTCCGGGTCCTTCTGCACGTTCCGCGGCAGCACCGCGTCGCGGCGGCCGCACACGGCCACGTACAGGGACGGGCCGGGGCGGCGCGAATCGGTGAGGCACGCGACGACGCCGGTTGCCTCGATGAAGCGCTCGGCGTCGAGTGGCGTCGCCACCTGCCGCATCTCCTCCCGGCGCCAGCACGCGTCGCGGTACTCTTCGATGTGTTCGGGCAGCGCCGGCCGCGGCTTCATACGTCATCGTATCCGGCGGCCGAATGTTGGTGGGGAAACCACCGCAGATATACGCTGCCTTTGTATTGACGCGAGCCGCCTCAGCGCGTAAAGTCTCCACTCTCCCCCCAGCCCGCAGGGTACCGGCCCGTCGCGGAGGAACAGATGCGTGAGCGATCAACAGACTAGTGAGCCGCCGCGCACCGGCTGGCGCTCGTTGAGGTCTTTCTTCTCGAGCGGCCGCGTGTTTGCGCTCATTGGCGTCATGGCCTGCGCGGTGGCGGTCGTGACCATCGCGTACCTGCTCATCCGCCTCTCGGACGATCGCCCGGTCACCTATCTCGACGCCCGCGATCATTTCAAACACGGATCCACCGGGGGCGAGCGCGGGTGGAAGAAACAGTTGGGCTTTGGCGTGCCCTACTGGATGTGGGTGGCCCTCCCCGAGCTCTTTCCGGAGTACCTGCCCGACCAGAAGCCCGGCGCGGGGTACTCCTCGCTGGGGATGATCTACGAGGCCGGCAAGGACCCGAGGTTCGACCTGCCGATTGGGATGTCCATGCGGCGCGTGATGGGCATCGATCGCGTGTATTTCACGTGCTCTGTCTGTCACACCGGATCGGTTCGCGAGAGGCCGGGCGCCCCGCCGCAGATCGTGCTCGGCATGCCGTCGAACACGCTCGACTTCGGGCGGCTGGCGCAGTTTCTCGAGCTATCGGCGCAGGACTGGCGGTTTCAGGCCGGCCACATCATGCCGAAGATCGCGATGCTCGCCGACACGCGCGAGCGCACCGCTTCCACAGGCCGCGGCTACCGCCCGGCGCGATTTGGCGCGATCGACCGCGCGATCTTTCAGTACTACGGTGTCGGTGTGATGCGCGACCAGTTGTTGACGCTGTTGGGCCAGCTCTCGTTTCTCGACTTCCGATCCTGGGGACCCGGCCGCGTCGACACGTTCAATCCGCCGAAGTCACTGCTCGGTTTCCGCATGGAGCACGCGCCGGACAGTGAGAAGGTGGGCGTGGCAGATTTTCCGTCGGTCTGGAATCAGCGCGCCCGCAAGGGGATGTCGCTGCACTGGGACGGCAACAATTGCTCGGTCGACGAGCGGAATCTCAGTGCCGGCTTTGGCACGGGCGCGACGCCAGCCACTGTTGATGCGGTCAGTCTGCTCCGTATCGCGGACTGGCTCTGGCAGGATGCGCAGCCGCCGGCATTTCCTGCGATCCGAATCGATCCAGACCTGGCGATCCGCGGTGAGCCGATCTATCAGGAGTACTGCCAGAAATGCCACGGCACACGATCGGCGCCCTTTCGCGGCGGCGCCGATCAGGACACGTCGCAGTTGGGTCGGGTGACGCCCATCGAGGAGGTTGCCACCGACACGTCGCGACTCGACTCCTACACGCCGGAGTTGGCGCGGGCCCAGAACCTGCTCTACGCCGGCACCCCCGCTGATGCGTCCGGCGAGGCGTGCCGCGCCTACGCGGAGAGCATCTGTCAGCCGGCCGGAGACGACGCGGCGTATCGGGCGCAGCGTGCGACCTGTTATCCCTCCAGGTTCTCGCACTTCCGAAAGACCTACGGCTACGCGAATCAGCCGCTCGACGGCCTGTGGCTGCGCGCGCCGTATCTGCACAACGGCTCGGTGCCGACGCTGGCCGCACTGCTCGAGCCGAGCCACGATCGGCCCGGTGTTTTCTTCACGGGCTACGACGTCTACGACTTCGCCAATGTCGGCTTTGTCACGAGCGGCCCCGATGCCGAGCGCCGGGGCTGGCGCTACGACACCATGATTCGCGGCAACGGCAACCAGGGGCACGAGGGACCTGCCTACGGCACAGCGCTGCCACCGGACGACAAGCGTGCGCTGCTCGAATACCTGAAGACGTTCTAGAGGATGACGATGACGATAGGCTCAGGGCACTGGAAGCGCCGGCTGGCGAAAGTCTTCGTCGTGCTGCTGCTCATCGCCATTCCGGCCGGCGCGTTCGGCTGGTACAAGTTCTTCCGTCAGGTCGCGCAGCCCGCGTGGATCACCGGCAGTCCGGAGATGAACTTTCTGTACGGTTCGATCGGCTCCGAGAATCAGGCCGGACTGCCGTACTGGATCGTCGTCGTTCTGCCACGCATCTTCGGCGAATACCTGCCCGGGCCGGGTGGCTATGCATCGCTGGGACTGCCGTGGCAGGAAGGGCAGGAGTTTCCCGCGGGCTTCTCGAAGAAAACCATCGGATTCGATCGCGTCGCGTTCAACTGCGCCCTGTGTCATGCCACGCAGTACCGCACGGCCGAGCGTCAGACACCGACGATCGTCGCCGCAGGCGGCAGTCACACCGCCGACATCCAGGGGCTGCTCGACTTCTTCAGCAAGGCGGCGAACGATCCGCGCTTCAACGCGGACACCATCCTTGCCGAGATCGATCTCGCCACGAGGCTCAGCACGGTCGACCGGCTCATCTACAAGTACCTGCTGATTCCGATCGCCAGGAAGCGACTGATTGAACGCGGGCGCGAGTTTGCGTGGGCCGATACCAGGCCGAGGTGGGGGCCCGGCCGGGACGCGCCGATGAATCTGACCAAGTTCAATCTGCTGCACATGAAGGTGGATGACAGCATCGACCACACCGACTTTCCCTCGATCTGGAATCTCAATGCGCGGATGCAGCCATCGCGCAGCTGGCCCGAGCAGGACTTCTCGCGCACGGCAGACCTGGCCAAGCTCGGCATTCCGCCCAACCGGCTGATGTTGATGAATCTGGCCGGTGACACGACATCGATTCGATCGGTGCTGATCGACTCGGCGCTCGGTCTGCAGGCCGAGAACAGCCGGTTCTTCCGGACGCGCATGGCTGACATCGAGGCATGGCTCCGCGTCGTTCCGGCGCCTCGATTCCCTGTGCCCGCGACCGCTGCCGAGGCGTCTCTCGTGCCCGCAGGCCAGGCGCTGTTCGACACGCACTGCGCCACCTGCCACAAGACGGGTGAAGACAACCGCATGGGCACGATTGTGCCGCTCGAGGAGATCGGCACCGACCCGGAGCGTGCCCGATCGTGGTCGCGCGAGGCGGCCGATGGTACCAACGCCGTCGTCGTCACACTCGGCCTGCAGCGCACACCCATGAGCAAACCCGATCGACCGGGGTATATCGCCGTGCCGCTGCATGGTCTGTGGCTGCGCGCGCCGTACCTGCACAACGGATCGGTTCCGACGGTGGCCGACATGCTGGAGTCGCCCAGTTGTCGCCCGAAGACGTTCTATCGAGGCTTCGACGTGCTCGATGGCGATCGGGTCGGGTTTGTCGCCCGGCGATGCGATGAGCCGCTGCCTGTTGCAGACGGCTCGTGCCCGGCCCCGCCTGCACAGAACGCCTGCATGCCACCGAGTGCCGGGTGGCGCTACGACACCGCTCAGCGCGGTAACGGCAATGCCGGGCACGAATACGGGACGACGTTGTCGTTGGAGGAGAAGCGGGCACTCATCGCTTTTCTGAAGACACTGTGACGACTTTCATTTTCAAGAGGCTGCTCATGCGGACGTCTGCATCGCTGACACGTTCCAGTTGGATTGGCATTTGTCTCATGGGAGTCGTTCTGGGCCTCTCCGTCCTGACCCGCGCGGCGGTGCAGCAGATGCCCGCTGTGACTGATGCAGGGTTTCAGGAGGGCGCCCGGGGGCTAACCCCCTCTGAACGCGCCGGACGTGAGATCTGGTTCAAGGCTACGGCTGGCAACGAGCGCTTTCACACCTATGTCTTTCAGCAACGTCTCGGCGTGCTGATTGATTGGGGCAAGGTGCTGGGCACCACCGGCCGCGACCAGCGATTCGAGACCTGGGGCCTCATCAACGATCCTGACTGCTGTGCGCCTGGGTCGCCGAACTGTCCCAAGAGGAGCCGCGACGAGACCTACGGGTTCGACTACTGCCCGGGCGACGATGCGCTGCTGGCCGCAGTGGGGAAGGCCGACTACCGCGACCCGGCCTGCGACTTCGTGGACGCGCCTGTGCCGGGCGGCGGCGCGGAACAACGGCAGAGCGCCTGTGACCTCAGGTTTGGCACGTCGACTGGAGCGCTGGGATTCCGCAAGTTCCCCAACCCGCGCTTTCAGCCGGAGAAGTGGCGGGCGGCCAACGGGTCCTTGGGCTCCTGGGAGGGATACGCAAAGCCGATCGCCGCGACGGGAACCGACGCGCGAGCTAGCCGGCTGATGGATGGGTCGATCGAGCCGCCCTATCTCATCGGCATGGCCTGCGGCGCCTGTCATATTTCGTTCAAGCCGGCCAACCCACCCAAAGATCCTGCACATCCCTCGTGGGAGAACATCGACGGTCTCGTAGGGAACCAGTTCACGCGATCGTCGGAGATTCTGGCATCCGGCATGGCCCGCAACACGCTCGAGTGGCAGGTGTTTGCGCACGCGCGTCCGGGCACGGTCGACACGTCGGCGGTGCCGAACGACCAGATCAGCAATCCCGGCACGATGAACCCGATCATCAATCTGCCGCAGCGGCCCACCTTTGCCGAGCTCGTCACGAAGTGGCGCAAGACCGACAGCTGCGCCGCGGGCGCAGACGCAGACACCTGCTGGTGTGAGCCGGGCCGCGAGAAGAAGTGCTGGGCGCGAAGCACGCAGACTGAACCGGTGCATCACATCCTCAAGGGTGGAGAAGACAGCATCGGCGCGCTCGAGGCGATTCAGCGTGTCTACTTCAACATCGGATCGTGTTCGGAGCAGTGCTGGGTCAATCACATCACCGACCTCCGCCAGGCCGATCCGGCGCAGCGGGGGTTCGGACAGACGCCCTTTGAGATCGGGCAGTGCCGGCGCGATTGCCCGAACTTCCGAGCCGTGGAGGACCGGCTGCCCGATCTGGCCAGCTTCCTCATGAGCTCGCGTCCCGCCGAGCTCTTTGTCGCGAGGGGACTGCCGAACCGCGAGGCACTGATCGCGCAGCTCGACCGCGAGTTCGCGCCGGCGACCGTGTCGCGCGGCCGCGAGGTCTTCGTCGAGGCGTGCGCGCGGTGTCACTCGAGTCAGCCCGGCCCGCACGAGGCGATCGATTTCTATGCGACGGTCGACGGACGTCCCGACCTCCGGAAGGACTTTCTCAGCAGCGAAGTCCCGATTCGCGCGACTGAAGTAGAGACCGAGCGGTCGCGGGCGCTCCATTCCAATCACATGAAAGGGCACGTGTGGGAACAGTACGGATCCGAGACGTTACGTACCCGTCCGCAGGTGCCTGACATCGCCGAGCCCAGCGATGGTGGCCGGGGCTATTACCGTCCGGTGTCCCTGCTGAGCGTCTGGGCGTTCGCACCCTTCATGCACAACAACGCGATTGGCCCCGAGGTGTGCGGCGCGCCGGCCGATCCGGCCGCCAATCTGTACAACAGCCCCTATGTGCTGCCTGGAACGTGGCGTCGCATGCCGAGTCCTCCACCGTGCTGGCACTACGACCCGAGCGTCGAGGGGCGCTTCAAGCTCTTCAAGGCGTCCATGGAGGAGCTGCTGAATCCGAACAAGCGGATGCCGAAAGTCACGCTGATCAACGAACCGATCATCATCGACGGGCCGAACTTCACTGGCGACGAGCGCGGCTTCAGGCTGCAGGTGCCCGCCGGTATCCCCTCGGCGATTATCGGCAACCTCCGCCATAAGGAATTCGTTCAGGATCTAGTGCTCGCGAAGACCAACGTGGCGGCACTCAAGGCGAAGTACCGGCCGACGTACGGCGACAAGACGGATGAGATCGCCGCCACGCTGCAGCGGATTCTGCAGGAGCTGACCGTCGGCGTCGCGAAGGATCCCGAGTCGGTGGTCGCGCGGATCGGAGAGGAATACCTGCCGTTCATCCAGCGGATGTACAGCAACAGCATGGTCGACGTCGAGAACGAGGGACATCCATTCGGCCAGGGCCTGCCGGCCCAGGATAAGCAGGCGCTCATCGCCTTTCTTGCCACGCTCTGACGAGGACCCTTCTCATGAGACGACTCACTCTGCTTCTGGTCATCGTCGTGCTCGTCATCGCCGGTGTGGCGGCCTGGTACTTCCGCAAGCCCCCGCGTCCCACCATACGGTTCGCTGCCGAGAGCCGGCCCGCCGTGGACTTCGCCAGGCTCGATGCGACCCTGCCGCTGTCAGTCGAGGAGTTGTTGTCGCTCAGCCCAAACCAGTTTGCGTCGATGAGCCAGGAGGAGGTCGACCAGATCTATGGCCGGCTGACGGCTGGTCCGATTCCAGACGGCGCGTACGACGGAGACCTGATGTTTCCGCGCGGCACGGATGGCGAAACGCGCCTTGCGGAGATCCTCAACGGGCGCCTGAAGGCGCGGCTGGCGAATGTCGGCGTGCGCAAGCTCGAGTTTCTGGGGCGGACACTGTGGAAGGGCAAGGTCTTCTACCGCGACGCACGGCTCTTGCGGAACCGGATAGAGGACCTGGCGATTCTCGCGCCCATCACCGGAGGAAATACAGACGGCATCGAGAAGATCTCCGTACGCGGCCGCGATGCGTTCCTGCTGTTCCCGGCCAAGCTCTATTGCGGACAGAGCCTGCTCGACGGCCGGCGCGAGTCCGTGATCATCGACTACGCGTTTACCGACGAGCTGCCAGGCTATCGAGCCCATCCGGACGAGCTCGCCGGGCGCGACGGCCTGCGGGTGCGCGACGAGATCCGGATGGTGCGCCCGGGCTTCTACCTGGGTCGCGCGTACCTGAATCGGGTGTTCGGTTTGAATTTCACGTTGTACAGCCCTGAGGTCGACATGGCGGGCCGCGCCGATTTCAAGGCCGGCACCGTCGCGGAGGACTGCTGGGCAGGCACGCAGCAGATCGCCCGCCGATAGATTCGACACACAGCGCGGATCATCTCCGAACGTTCCTCGGCGGCGCGTTATGCGAAGTCGGTAAGTCCTCGCCGTGGCCCGTCACCGCGATTTGGCGCCGGCGGGGCGTGTGCCGATCAGTCCGTGGGCAGGAGCGCGTCGGGGAGCGTGACGGTGCCGGGCGCGACGAGCGCGGCCTCGATCGCGCGTAGCAGATATGCCTGCGCGTCCACGCCCACCAGGCGCGCGGTTTCACACAGCGTGTAGCAGAGCGCGGCGACCTGCGTCCCGCGCAGCGACCGCGAGCCGTAGTGATTCTTGCGGCCGACCACAGGCCCACGCAGCGCGCGCTCGGCGGCATTGTTGTCCAGGTTGACCTGGGGATCGGTGACAAAGCGCGTCAAGCCGTCCCACCGCTCGAGCATGTAGCGCACGGCCTTGCCAAACTCGCTCCGGGGCAAGCCGACCTGCACCGTCGCCCAGTGCCAGATCCGATCGACGACGGGTTGCGAGCGCTCGCGACGGAGCTGCCCCCGCAGCGCCTGCGCGGCCGCGTCTCCGGGAAACGGGCCGGGCACGAGGCGTTCGATCGCATAGAGCTCGCCGATGAGCGCCGAGATGTCGCCACACGCGACCGGCCACTGGTCGGCGATGTCCCCGTACTTGCGCTTCGTATGCGCCCAGCACTGCGCGAGCGTGAAGCCCGGTCCATCGCGGGCGAGCACCTCATACACGGCGAAGCCGTCGGCGACCACCGTGCCGCGATAGCCGCCGAGCACCTGGCGGCCTTCGTCGGCCGACTTGCCGGGCAAGATGCGATACACCGATGCGGTGGGCGTGCGCACGGTCCAGACGGTCCCCGCGGCGGAGCCCGCCGAGCCGAGGATCGGCCAGCGCGTCTCGTCCACGTGGATCACCGGCGCGGCCAGCGCCCGCTGCAGCAGCGCCTCGTAGCTCGGCGCCAAGTGCCGGGCCAGCGCGTTCAGTTGATCCCAGAGCGTCTGCGACGTGACGATCAGGCCCTCGCGCGCCATCATGCGGACCTGCCGTTCGAGCGGCAGATGATCGGCGTACTTCGCGACGGCCACCCCGACCGCAAACGCGGGCGCATAGCGGCCGCCCGGGATGAGGGCGGCCGGCCCCGGCGCGGTGACCACCGCGCCGTTGCACGCGCAGCGATACTTCTGCCGATGATGATGCTCGACCTGATAGGTGAGTTTCACCGTCGTGATGCGCTCGGAGGTTTCGTACTGGCCCGTCATCGCGGTCAGCGCGCCGCCGCAGGCCGGGCAGTCGCGCTGATCGTCGGGCAGCGCGTGGTGCTGTTCCACGATGGGCAGGTCCGGTTGCGCCCGCGGTCCATGACCGGGCGCCGCCGGCCGCGGCGTCGGCGCGGCCGGCGCGCCGATGTCCCGCGCGAAGACCTGCGCGCGGGCCTGCTCGAGCTGCTGCCGCACGGCGAGTTCCAGTTGTTCGGGATCGGTGACGCCGCGCAGCCGCGCGAGCTCCGCCGTGAGGTGGACCGTCTTGGCGATCAGGCGCTGATTCTCGCGATCGAGGAGCAGACTGACTTGCCGCAGCGTGTCGACATCGCGCTCGGTCGTGAGCTCCACCATCGCGACCGCATTTGATCATTCGCGGCGATCCGGCGCAAGCGAAAAATGCGTCAGCGCCGGCGGCGCCAAGGCGACGCGTCCGACGAGCGTGCTCCCGTCAAGAAACAGATCGAGTTCACTGACCGTCAGGGTGAGGGGCGCCTCACCCGACGCCGCCCAGAGCGACGCAAAGCGGCCGCGCTCGAGCCGCTTCGCGTACACGCAGAGTCCCGTGCCGTCCCAGTGCAGGACTTTGGTGCGAATGCGATCGCGACTCAGAAACAGATAAACGTCGCCGCTCAACGGATCGCGCTGCAAGCCCTGCGTCACCAGCGCGCACAGACCATCGAAACCCTTGCGCATATCGGTCGGCGTCCCGTACGCCAGAACCGAGACGCGACGCCCGTGCCATCTCATCGCAGTAATGTCAGCAGACGCGCGGCCGTCTCCACGTCGAGATCTTCGACCCGCACGCCGCGGGCGTCGAGCACGATCACGAGCCGCGCGGTCGGCACCGGCGGCAGGGGCGTCACCTGGACCGGCACAAACCGCGCGGACCCCGAGGGCCGCTCCGCCCAGCGGCGCAGGCTCCACGGCGCGACCCCGAGCGCGGCCGCGACAACAGGCAACCGTGCCCCCGCCTCGCGCCGCCTCTGCCAATACCGCACCGCCGCGGCCTGCAGCGCCGACGAGTACCGACGACGCACACCCGCCCGTCCGCGATTCTCACGCGACGCCGCGGTCCAAAACTGTTTCAGAGCCTGATCCATGCACGCCTCCCCGTGCGGACCACTGTGGACCAGCTTCAGCCGATTGACCAGACGGGGTGCGGCGAGGACTTACCGAAGTCGAGATTTTCGGTCAGGCGGATCGCGTCGTGTTCGAATGTTTGCGCATACAGCGCGATTCGTTCCCGAGCGGTTGCGAGGCTCGGCGCCCCGAGTGTGATGTTCAGCAGATCCACGTACCAAGGCAGCTTCAGGCGCTGAGACACGTAGGTCTCGACAATTTCGCGCGCAATCGGCAGGGTGGTCGTTTTCGAGTCGTCGTGTACGTCGCGGCTGTCGGCCTGCTGCAGCTTCTCGTACTCTTCGGCGATGAGCCGCACGCAGAGCTCATGCGTGAACGGGTCGCCTGCACGTGCGCCAACGCCACCGTCGTCGCCGGTGATCCGCCCCTGTTTGTGGACCCATTCCCAGAGGATGCTCAGCCTGATTTCACCCGTCGCCATGTCCTCCATCAGGTAGAGCACATCATCGTTTCCGAACGAGTCGGCCGGCTTCAGCGCGGCGGCCTGAAAGCCCCGACCAAAGGCGTTGCCGTACTGCATGGCGACGCTGATCAGGTCGCGGGCGCCGCGAATCGTGCGGGGCCCTGGCTCGAGCAGGAAGAGCGCGTCGGCATCCGAAGCTTCGTAGGTGAGCGGCGGGAACGCGCGACCGAGCTGGTTTGCGGCGCCGACCTTCTCCCAGACAGGTCGGACAATATGCACCATCTTCCAGTGGGCGACCCATTTGCCGCTGGCGCCCTCCCGCTGTTCCCGCTCGGCGCCGGCCACCGCGCGCGCCATGCCCGCCTCTACCCCGGCCGGAGAACCGACGGGGATGTTCGGCTCCATGCCGCCTTGCCAGAGCGCACAGCGTCCGTGTCGATCGGGCGTGTTGACTGCCCGGCGCACGCGGTCCTCATAGACGCGCATGTAGCCGTAGGTCATGGTGATCGCGTCGATGTTCGGGTTGATCACGGCGGGATCCCACGCCGCGGCATCGGAGACGCTGTTGATGTAGTCCCAGCGCCCCGTGTTGAATCCGACGAAGTGCGGACCGAGCGCCGCGCGAATTTCCATGAGCTGGAAGGAGGCCTCGACCTGCTCGATCAGGACGTAGGTCTTGACCGTGCCACGGCTCAGGCCAAGATGGCGCTCGAGCGCATCGATCATGTCGTTCCACAGGGCGGCTTCCTCGGCCGTCTGGATCTTCGGCAGATACAGCACGACACTCCGACCCTCCCCGCGAAGCGTCTGGTGGTTGTGCACGACATAAATGGCCAGGTCGACGATCGACGCCGAGAGCTCCGCGCCATTGTCGTGGCGCAAATGTCGATCGGCCAGGTGCAGCCCTCGCGCGCGAAAGATGCGGGTCGTGAATGCGAGTTGCGCCCGCCAGTCGTGGACGATGGTCCGGCCCAGGAACGCGCGGCCCCACTCGTTCATCTCATGTGAGACGGCTTCGGCCGTCCTCAGGAACACATCGGTGCCCGCAAACGCGAGCTTCAGGTTGCGCTGGTTGTCGAGCGACATGCTGTCGACCTGACCGAGGGCATCTTCGCCGTCGAACATCCAGCCGTCGGCCCCTGAGAGCAGGGCATACGCCACGTTCCTGATGCTCTCGGGCGTAGCGGCACGGGGCCTTGCGGCGGGCCCGGTACCCTGGATCCACTGGCGGGAGAGATCCGCGGGAATGTCGGCACCTTCGAAGGATCCAGCTCTCGCGTCGCGCACGAGCAGTGTGGTGCGCCCAATGGTCGAGTCTGCCGGTAAGAACCCAATCCGCTCACCGTCCCGCTGGCGCCTTGCGCGCCGTTCGATTCTGGCGCGCATCAGGCCCCGGCGGGCGTCGTCGAACGGAGCGAGCGCCGAGATGGCGTCGAGCGCATCGGTCGTGAGCACGTCTCGATATGTCTCGAGCAGGTCGCCGCGCACCTGAATACTGCCAGCTGTGTGCATCGTGAGTCCCCCGAACGACGGTGACGATCGCCAAGCGATCCCGCGCGCTGGGCAACCAGATACGAGATGTCGGCAACCCTGGCGCGGGCAAGCTGCGGGTTCCCGGCGCCCCTATTCTGACTCGCGGACGGTTCAGGTCCCAACATTGCACTATCCACGAAGGCTGCCGGCACCCACGACGCAGACATCGGCCGCGCCATCAGACGTCAACGGAAGTTTGCGCGGGTCTGAGCACTGCCTACCTGATCGCGAGGGCTGGGCAATCCGTCATCGTTCTCGAAGACGGGGAGATTGGGAGCGGCGAAACCGGCCGCACAACGGCGCACCTCGTGTACGCGCGATGGGCGGCCACGGGAATGTCACAGGTCGCCAGGCTCGACGCGCCAGTCGCGAAGAATCGCGAGCTCATCGGCTGGGTCCTTGGCCTTCTTGAACCGCGCCCCTGATTGCCCTTTGACGCGGCGCTCACACTCGGCCCATGTCGCGTGGCGCATCGGTTTGCCGTCGACCACACTCAGGTAGGAGTGCGGCGGCGTCCTGTCTTTGCGCGCCCCGCTCGGGCTCCTCTTCGGGACGGCCGTGTCGGAGGGAATGTCGAGAATGGCGATGGCGTAGCCGGCGAGATCGCCACGATAGAGCGTGACAGGCTCCTGCCGAGCCAGGCCATCGGCAATTTCGTCGACACGCTCGTTGCCTGGAATGCCGATGTGGCCGCGCACGTAGTGCCACTCAATGCGGTCCTGGCCGCGCGCGACGACCAGCGCATGCATCTGTTCCCACAACTCCCGGTTCTGGACGTCGGCGCCCTCCATCGTCTTCCACCCACGGCGCCGCCACGACCAGATCCACTCGCGAATGCCTTTGATGACGTACGTCGAGTCGGTGTGCATGGCGACCGGCCCGTCCACGCTGTCGAGAAACTCCAGCGCCCTGATCGCGCCAGTCAACTCCATCTTGTTGTTCGTCGTGTGCGCCGCTCTGCCGCCCAGTTCGGTCACCTGGCCCTCGGGCGTGACGATGACGGCGCCCCAGCCGCCCGGGCCTGGATTGCCTTTCGTGGCCCCGTCGCAGAAGACGACGATCGGTTGTGTGCTCACGCGTGTTCTCCGTGGCTATTCAATCACGATGCGTGATCGGCCAAGAGCAACATCCCAGCACGACGATTCACGGCGGCGCGAAAGGCGGTCACGGCGTGGGCGTCCCAGCCCATATGAGCCACGCGAAAGAGGTGCGCGGCGCCCCGTTCGCGCCGACCACAAGGACGCGTGCAATTAGGTGCGCCATGCGGTACCAATGGTGGCGACGTGCGCATCTCCTATTTTCACCCGCCCATGCCGTGGTGGGCGATCCTCAAGAAGACGGCGATTGAAATCGACGACGACAACTGCCTCGGGCTGGCCGCGCAACTCGCGTTCTACGGCCTGATGGCGCTCTTTCCTGCGTTGCTGTTCCTGGTGGCGCTGCTCGGCTACCTACCAGTGGAGGGCGTGGCGCCAGGCCTGCTGGCGGCGCTGTCGCGAGTGGCTCCACGCGAGCTGACCACGATCGTGCGCGAGCAACTCGACCAGATCGCCACGGGCGGCCAGGCCGGCCTGTTGACCATTGGCATCCTCGGTGCGCTCTGGAGTAGCTCGGCCGGCATGGTGGCCATCATCGATGCGCTCAATCGCGCCTACGACGTCAGCGAGTGGCGGCCCTGGTGGAAGAGCCGACTTACCGCGATCGGCCTGACCGTCGCGGTTTCCATTTTCATCGTCCTGTCGTTCGTGCTGGTGCTCCTCGGGCCAGGGGCCGCCAATTGGGTGGCCCACTGGGTAGGCCTGGGCCCTGTCGTGACGCTCGTCTGGCCCTTCATCCGCTGGCCGCTGATGGTGGCGTGTGTCCTGGTGGGTGTCGACCTCGTGTATCACTTTGCCCCGAACCGGCGGGTGCAATGGACGTGGGTGACACCTGGTGCGCTCGTGGCGGTTGCGTTGTGGATTGCCGCGTCGTTCGGCTTCAAGTTCTACATCACCAGCGTCACCGATTACGCGGCCACGTATGGCACCATCGGCGGCGCAATCGTGACCCTGTTGTGGTTCTACGTCAGCGGCTTGACCGTCCTCGTCGGCGCGGAGCTCAACGGGACCATCGAACACGCCTGGGTCAATCCGCTCGCCGAAGCGCCCCCGCCGCTCCCGCCTCCCTGATCGCGGCGGTTATCGCTTTGCGAACTTTTCGATCTTGTGGCCGGTGGAATCAGCCACGTACACGTCTCCACTCGGCGCAACGGCCAGCATGTGCGCCTCGCCCATCTCGCCGACGCCGGTACCTTTCCGGCCCGCGAAGCCCAACACTTTGCCATCCCGATCGATCTTCATCATCTGACCGTCGGCGCCCGTGGCAATCCAGAGCTGCTGGTCCTTGTCGATGAAGAGCCCACAGACCGGGTTCTCCATCTGGATGTCGCGCACCGGCGTGCCGTCTGCGCGGAAGACGCGGATGCGCATCACTTCGCGGTCGGCCACGTAGATCAGTCCGTCGCGATCGACTTCGATGGCATGTGGGTTGGAGCGGGTTCCTTCCTTGAACGCGAGACTCCAGGTGGTGATGAACGTGCCCGATCGATCGAAGCGGATGACGCGCGGATCGGGTCCTCCTGCTTCTCCCTGTGCAATGAACACATCGCCGTTCGGTGCAATCGCCACATCGGACGGAATGTTGAACTGCTGGCGGGCGGCAGCGGCGTCGCCCGTGCCGACCACGCCTTTTGTACCGAGGGTCATCAGCACGTCGCCTTGCGGACTGAGCTTGACGACCGTGTGGTCTCCGGAGTCGACGAGCCAGAGGTTGTCGGCCGCGTCGACGCGGACGCTGTGCGCGCGAGTGGCGGTGCCTTCGCGCATCCCCCTCACGAATCTGCCGTTCTCGTCGAACTCGACGAGCGGGACAGCCATGCGGTGATACACGAAGACGTGCCCCTTGGAATTGACCGCAACCGACGCCACGATCCCGTACGTCATGCCGGCCGGCAGCGGCAGCGCATTTGCCACGGCCACGTAGTCGAGGACGGGCGCGTCGGGGATATGGATGACGCGCGGCGTCCCGCCGCGTCCGCCTTGGCCACCCTGGGCGCCTCGGGCGGGCGTGGTGGGCTGCTGAGGCGTGGCGGCTTGCGGCGGGGCTTGCTCGGACGGGCCAGCCATGCCGGCCATTGGTGCCGCCAGACAGACGGTGGTCGGGAGAAGAATGACGGCCGCAAGTCGAACAAGTCTCATGAGGAGAGGGTATGGCAAGTCGTGGGTGATGCCAACTCGAAGGCGGCACACAGACCGACAGGTCGTCTCCGTTGATTTGAACAGGCCGGGCGGTTCGTCTATCTTCAGAGGATGACGGCGACATCAACCAAGGAAACACTAGGCTTCCAGGCCGAGGTCAAGCAGCTCCTGCACCTGATGATTCACTCCTTGTACGGCAACAAGGAAATCTTCTTGCGAGAGCTCATCTCCAATGCGTCGGATGCCTGCGACAAGCTGCGGTTCGAAGGTGTCGCCGATGGCGCGCTGCTCGAGGGCGACGCCGATCTCGGGATTCGCGTGGGCTACGACGCCGAGGCGCGGACGATCACCGTGTCAGACAACGGCATCGGCCTCTCGCGCCAGGAGGTCGTCGATCATATCGGCACCATCGCCAAGTCTGGCACGCGCGAGTTCTTCAGCCGGCTCACCTCGGATGCGGCGAAAGACGCGCAGCTCATCGGGCAGTTCGGCGTGGGCTTCTACTCCTCGTTCATCGTGGCCGATCGCGTGACCCTGCTCACGCGGCGGGCCGGCGCGCCTGCCGACGAGGGTGTTCGATGGGAGAGCACCGGAGAGGGCGACTACACGATCGAAGGCATCCACAAGGAGGCACGCGGCACCGACGTGGTTCTGCACCTGCGGCCCGAGGAAGACGAGCTGCTGTCTGGAACGCGACTCCGGGAGATTCTGCGTAAGTATTCGGATCACATCACGTTCCCGATCGTGATGAAGAAGGAGCACTGGGATTCGACGAAGACTTCGCAGGTGGTCACCGATGACGACGAGCAGGTGAACCAGGCCTCTGCCCTGTGGGCGCGGCCCAAGGCGGAGATCACGCCGGCGCAGTACGAAGAGTTCTACAAGCACGTCGGTCACGATTTCGAGCCCCCGCTCGCGTGGACGCATGCGCGCGTCGAAGGCCGTCAGGAGTTCACCCAGCTGTTTTACATCCCGCGGCGCGCGCCTTTCGATCTGTGGGACCGCGATCACCGCCACGGCGTCAAGCTCTACGTCCGCCGCGTCTTCATCATGGACTCGGCCGAGCAGCTCCTGCCACCCTACCTACGATTCGTTCGTGGCATCGTCGATTCGAGCGATCTGCCGCTGAATGTCTCCCGCGAAATTCTGCAGCAGTCCTCGGACGTCGCGCAGATGCGCTCGGCATCCGTGAAGCGTGTGCTGAGTCTGCTCGAAGACCTCGCCGCAAACCAGCCGGACAAGTACACGACCTTCTGGACGGAATTCGGTCGCGTCCTGAAGGAAGGGGTGGTCGACGACGCCGCGAATCGCGAGCGGATTGCCAAGCTGCTCCGTTTTGCCAGCACGCGGGCCGACAGTGCAGAGCAGACAGTCTCGCTGACCGACTACCTCGCCCGCATGCAGGCGGGCCAGGACGCGATCTACTACGTGACGGCCGATGGCTTCGCCGCGGCGAAGAACAGCCCGCACCTGGAGGTGTTCAGGAAGCAGGCGGTCGAGGTGCTCCTTCTGAGCGATCGGGTCGACGAGTGGATGCTGTCCCAACTCACCGAATTCGAGGGTAAGAAACTGCAGTCCGTCACGCAGGGGGACCTGGATCTCAGCAAGCTCGGCGAGGCGCCATCCGCGAAGACGGAGGAGCAGAAGACCGACGAGTACAAGGATTTGCTGAAGCGGATGGAGGACGCGCTGAAGGACCAGGCCGGCCGCGTCCGTCTGACACACCGGCTCACCGATTCACCGGCATGCCTGGTCAGCGAGGAGCAGGGGATGAGCCGTCATTTGGAGCGCCTGCTCCGCGAGGCCGGACAGCCCGTGCCAGGCAGCAAGCCCGTGCTGGAGATCAATCCGGATCATCCGATCGTTCAACGCCTGAAGCAGGAAACCGATCCGGCGGTGTTCGACGACTGGAGCCACATCCTTTTCGACCAGGCACTGCTCGCCGAAGGCGGCAACCTCGAAGACCCGGCGACGTTCGTCAAGCGTCTGAACAAGCTCACTCTGGCGCTGGCCGGCGGCGCTGCGCCGCGAATCTGGACGCCGTGATCAGGAGACCGGGTCTCTTTCTGAAGTGCGCTTGGTAGGAGACCCGGTCTCTTGTGTCACCTTCGAAGAGACGGGTCTCTTTCTGGAGGGTACTTCACAGGAGACCCGGTCTCTTGTGTCACCGCCGGATCTCACCGCAGCTTCGCTTCGATCTGGGCCTGACCGACGACGATGAGATCGCCGTCTTGTAAGAGGATGCCGCGACCGCGGGGGACTGGCAGGCCCCGGCCATTCCGCACGAGGGTGGTGGCCTGTCCGCTGCTCTCGTCGTGGAGTCTGTATCGGCCAGTCTTGGCTTCTGGCTCGATGCGCGCATGACGTCGCGAAACGCTGAGGGCGAGATCGCTCCCGTCGTCGATGAAGGCGATGTGGTTCGTCCGTATCAAGCGGTGACGGCTGTCGCGGACCTCGGTGCCCCTGCCAATCGCCACGGTTGTCCCTGTGGACGTACACCGCGGACGCTCGGCGCTGCCGTGCGCGACCCTGAGCTCGAGCCTTGGTACCGGGGCAGGCGCCGCGGCGGGCACGCTGCTGCGCACGTAGTCGACGTGGAAGTCGCGCTGCGGCCACCGGTCTCCCGGTCTGGTGACGAAGCTGGTCTTGACGGGGAGGTCGGCCCCCGGAGCTCCTGCCTCCGCTAACCGCTCTCGAACTCGCTGATCCAAGGCGGGCGGTCCGTCGCACAGGAGCTGGAGCCGCACTCGGTCCGAGTGCGACGGGGCGACCAACCGGATCCGGATCTGGGTGAAAGGCAGCACGCCTCGTCCGCCTGCCGTCGGCCGCAGGTCTCGCTCGATCAGATCGACAACCGCGTGCAGCGTTTCGAGTGGCTGCCGCCCGGTCGATCCCGTGAGCGTACGTGTCGCAGTCTCGACTTTCGCGGCAATCGCGGATTCAATCCGCGTGACGGTGCCGATCCACCTTCCAGGTTTTCTGGTCATTTCACCAGACCCAATGCCGCAGCAGCGGTGACAATCCGCCCTGCCAGCTCTGCCGGCGCACCTCCGCCATAGCCGGCGTGTTCCAGCACAATGGCGAATGCCACGCGGTGGGTGGCCGGGCCGGCTGGAGCGAATCCCACGAACCAGCCGTGCGAGGCGCCATCGTCGACCTCGGCCGTTCCGGTCTTGCCTGCGATGTGGATCGCATGCGTGCGGAGGGACCGGCCCGTGCCGTCGGTCACCACGTCACGCATGTACCCGGCCAGCAGGCGTGCGGAGTCGCTGGGGAGGAACGGACGCGGCGCCACCGGTTCAGTTTGTCGCACGAGTGGCGGCTCGCGAATCCCACCGTCCGAGGCGATGGCGGCCGCGACACGCGCCATCCGCAACGGCGTCGCGAGTACGTCACCCTGGCCGTATCCTTCGTGAGGCAGCGCGTCATGCTGGCGGGCTGCCGACCCGCCGGTGGGGAACACCAGTCCGGCCAGGCCAGCCGTCCGCGCCAGCGGCTCGGTTCCGAGGCGCACCGCCAGTTGCGCGAAGTACGCGTTGCACGAATGGACCATCGCGTCGCGCATCGTGAGCGTCCCGTGTGGCGTCCGGTCCATTACGTCGTCGTGAATCGGGCGGCTCCACCCGGGAATCTTCGCGCCGACGCGGTCGCCCACCAACCGGGAGCACGTGAAAGGCACACGGCTCAGGCCTGGGTCGAGCCGCAGCGCGGCAGCAGCGGTGACCAGCTTGAACGTCGAGCCCGGGGGATAGAGACCGTAGCGCGCACGATCGAGGAGGGCGTCGGCGGGACCTTCCGCGGTGCCCGCGTCGAATGTTGGCCACGGGTAGCTGACACTGGCGAGCAGCTCGCCGGTGTCGGCGTCGAGCACGACGACGGTGCCGTGCTGAATACCGGCGGCGGCGATAGTACGTGCCAGCAGCGACGACACCTGTGTCTGCAGTCTCGCGTCGATCGTCAGCCGGCTGTCGCGGCCGCGCTCGCGTATCCGCTTCACGCTCTCATTCGACGGCTCCCAACGATGGCGCACGAGAGGTACGAGGTCGCGATAATCTCGCCGGAGCGCCAACGTCGGCACGCCGTCGTCGTCCTGCGTCCGCACAGCCGTGGCACGGGAGTCGAAACCGCGCAGGCCGTCTTCGGCATCACGTTCGAGGTAGGAGGTGTTGGACGCGGCCCAGTTGGTGCGTGTGTTGGCGTCGCCGAGCAGGTGGAACGTCTGTCCCCGGAGTGGATAACAGCGACGCGTCGTGTCCGGACACACGTCATGGAGCGAGAGTCCGAGACGCGAGAGCTCTGCCGATGCCGCACTTGCCACCGCGACGTCGGCGGCGAGCGGCACCCCACGACGATCGAAGATGTTTCCACGCGGCAGTGTGCGCGCTGCGTCCAGGACGCGCGGATTGTACTGGTAGCGCCGCCCGCCATCCGCTTGCAGACTCAGCTGCGGCCGGACGAGTACGGCGTCGGCGTTCACGATCTGGACGCGGGCGCAGACCACTAGCAGCACACCTGCCGCAACGGCCAGTACGCCGGCGAGCCAGCGCACCGGTTGCTTGAAGGCGGTCGACTCGACTGGCGTGCTTGGGTCTGAGGCGATTGCCGCGAGCAGGCCGAGTGCGGCGAAGTTAGCCAGCATCGCCGACCCGCCATAACTCACGAACGGGGTGACCACGCCGGTTAGGGGCATCAGTCCGAGCAGGCCGGCCCCCATCACGAGCATGGGGACCACCAGTGTCAGCGTGAGAGCCAGTGCGAGAAAGAACGCGGTGTCGGTGGGCGCCGCGCGGGCGATTCGCAGTCCGCGCCATGCAATGACCACGGCCGCACCGGCCACGAGGACGAGTCCCACCAGGCCGAGCTCCTCGCCGACGGCTGCCAGCACGAGGTCGGTGTGACCCGCGGGCAGATAGCGCGTGTCGCCCAGACCGAGCCCCGTTCCCGTGGCCCCTCCTGCGGCCAGACCCCACAAGGCCTGCGCGACCTGGTCGCCTCCGCGAATGGCATTTTCCCAGGGTGATTTCCACATCGCCACCCGCGTCGCGAGCGTGCTCGAGAGGCCCAGCGCGTAACCGGCGTAGTACCCGCCACCGAGCATGATCACGCCGAGGACGATCTCGGTGGATCCGGCGCGCGCGACGGCGAGCATGGCGACGAACATGAGCGACAGTAGGAGCGCGGGCCCCAGGTCGCGCAGCACGAAGAAGAGCAGGAGTGCGACCGCGACAGCGCCAAGCACGGGAATCATGTGATCGAGCCGGGGGATTCGGAGCCATGTCGGCAGACGACGGCCGCGCCATTCATGTTCCTGCACGTGCCGGATCAATTCCCACCGGTGACCGAGATACCCGGCGAGGAAGAACGCGAGAAGCAGGCGGATGAACTCGACAGGCTGCGCCGGGCCCAGGTTGACCTTGGCGCCGCTCGTGCCTGGCCCCGATCCAAAGACCATCAGGGCGACCGACAGGACGACGGCCGCCGCGAGCGCGAGATACTTCAGCTGCAGCAGGCCGGATGTCCTGATCCTGACCATCGAGCATCCGGCGCAGGCCAGCGTCCCGACGAGGACGCCCCCTGTGTAGCGGCTGAGGAGCAGCGTGTCGCGCAGCGGATCGGGTCGGGCGATCATCACGAGCGCGCCGAACGTCGTGAGCAGCTGCGCGGCGGCGAGGAGCACGCGGTCTCCCGTGATGCCGCGCCACTGCCAGACCAGCGACACAACCTGGAAGCCTGCCAGTAACAGCAGCGCACACCACAACACCGCGCGCGTGTGAGCCCCACGGGTGCGGACCACCAGGCCCGGTTTCAGGAGAGTGATGTCAGCAGGCGTGAACAGCGGGAGCGTCGTCGGGGCCGGTTCCTTCGACACGGCGGCCCTAGCACGCGCCTCCCGCAGCCGTCCGGCATAAACGGTCAGGCCGCGTGATCCCTCCACGGCGGTGACCGGCACCTGAAGTCGCGCAATTGCGCCGACGTTCGACAGCAGCGCGGCGCCGCTGTCGGATCCGAGGGCCCGCGACAGCTCGCGAGCCGCAAACCGCCTGTCTGGTGTGGTGTCAAACGCCGGTGCCATAACAGCCTCGAGCGCGGCCGCGCCCGGTCTATCGGTCAGGTTGAGTGGCTGGAGTACACGCCCCGCTTCTATGGCGTCGAGGGCGCGGAGGCGGCCGACGTCACACAGGACGATCGCAAGCAGGGAAACAATAGTCGTGAGGGCGAGGGCCGCGTGGCCCAACAGGTGTGCGCGAGCGGCTGCACCCCTGCTGCGCCCGCGCGCCTGCGCACTCGTGTACGTCACGCCCAAGGCGCGGCTCCAATCCGTCGAAATACGCCACTTCTCGGACCCACGATCGTGGCGGAGGGAGGCTCTGACAGAGCCGGCTGGTGGGCTTCGAGCTCGAGCACCTTGCGATCGATCACGTTCAGAAAACCCTGTGTGATCCGAATCTGCGCCGGCACCTCTGCCATGTCTGCAATCTTGCCGTAGTGCTCGAGCGCCGTTTGAAACGCCTCGCGCGCACGTGTGAGCAGTTCCCGTTCCTGCGGCAATCCGGACACCCCTGACGCTGCCCGCAACAGTGCGCCGCCGCGAACGCGGTACCCGTCAGCGAGCTGCGCCGTCTCACGCGCGCCCGGCGTGTACCCCAGCCGTTGTGCCTGCTTCAGGGAATCGGCGCCGCGATCGATGTCGTCGAGTCCATAGATGAACGTGCGCGCCAGCCCCAGGAACGGGTCAGGCCATTGAGGCCGCAGCGCTGCGGCCTCCCGGAACGCCGTGACCGCCTCGGCGAAATGGCGTTGCGCCGAGGCGACCTGGTGACGCGACAGCTCGGCTTCGCCGTCGATGCGTTGAAGATGGCCCTCGGCGTAGCGCAACGTCCCGCGCACCTCGCCGTCGTTGGGATCGAGCGCAAGGGCACGCTGCAGCGCCTTAGCCGCCGCGCTCCATTGTGCTTCGCGCACGGTCGGTGCTGGCGTACGGTAGTTAGCCGCGACACGCTCGGCCAGTACGAGTGTCTGCCGTTGCAGCGCCCGTTTGAGCGGTCCGGCCCCGAGACCGAGGTAGCTGCGACCCTGCAGAGACCGATAGGTGTCCCACGTGTTAGTCAGTCCTGCGAACTCCTGCAGCGGGACTGCGGCAGCCACCGCACGCGCCCGACTCATCACGCAGGCTTCGTTGGTGCCGAGCGACAGCAGTCCCAAGAGGAGTGCGGCACGAATCAGCCGCCGCGACGCTGGCGGCACGCGCGGAGCCGCGGACCCGGCCGTCTGGGGCGGGGGAGCCGCGACGTCGGGCGGCGCCTCGGTGACTGGGTCCAAAGCGAGCTTGGCGGCCGCGGGCGACGTACGGTCCGCGCCCGCGTTTCCACTACCCGCGTCGGTGACGTTCAGCGTGCGCCTCGTGGGGGGTTCATCGTCTTCCGCTATCGCGACACGACGCGTGGGCGGCTCGTCCGCGAGTCTGTCGGGCCATCCCTCGCGCTCCGCCACCGTCTCGTCACCCGCTTCCCATCGTTCGAGGTCCTCACGAATGGCCGTGGGATCTGGGTAGCGATCACCCTGGTCGGCGGCGAGGAGTCTAGCGATGATCGCGTGGAACGGGCGTGGGCAGCCGGTGGGCGGCTCTGGTGGCTTCCGCGACCGAATGCGATCTTCGAGGCGCCGTGTATCGCCGGCGCGGAACGGCGGCCGGCCCGCGACCATCTCGTACAGAATCACACCAAGCGCCCACGCGTCGGCCTGCCGGTCGCGTTCGCCGGACTCGAGGCACTCAGGCGAGAGATACGGCGTGCTGTAGAACTCGTTGCGCGTCACTCGCCGGCCCATCGACAGGGCTTTGGCCGCTCCAAAGTCGACGACCTTGATTCGACCGTCCGGGCCGAGTCTGATGTTGGTCGGTTTCAAGTCGTTGTGGAGCAAGGTGAGCGGCGAGGCCTCGCCGGTGCCCACGTCCAGATGGTCGATCTCTTCCAGAAACTCACAGAGCTGGTGGGCGATGCGAGCCGCCAGCTTCGGTGGCACCGGTCCCTGTTTGATCCGCGCCGAGAGGTCTACGCCTTCGACGTACTCCATCGCGATGTAGAGGTAGCCGGCGGTCGTCCCGACGTCATAGACCTGAGGAACGAACGCACTCGTCGACAGCCATTGACGCTGCAGCTGGGCGCCGCGCTCCTCGGCCGCCGCCGTCGCGCTTGCTTCGTCGTCGGGGCCGTTGGCGATCACCTTGAGCGCCACGCGAACACCCGAGCGCGTATCGGTGGCGAGAAAGACCGAGGCCATGCCGCGGCCGATCGGATGGTCAATCTCGTACGGTCCAATCTGGCGAAACAGGGCTTCGCTCATCGAGCGCGTCCCCGTCCTGCGGCACCTGGCGACGCCGGTCTCACCGGCTCCGATCGGACGAACCAGTTGTTGCTGGCCACTTCCGCCCGCCTCGCCGTATCGAGTCCAGCGAGCGACTGCGGGGTTACTCCGCTGAAGACGTTGTGCGACCAGGCTGCCGACGTGCCAGCTTCGATGACGATCATGCCGGGCGATCGTTCCGATGCGGCATTGCTGCTGAAGGCGTTGTTCGAGAGCCGGGATGACGCGCCAGCGCGAAGGATCAGTGCTGCGCCAGGATTGCCGTGAATGTCGCTGCCGGACAGCACGACGCCATCGCCCGCTCCGAGATCGAAAGCTGCCCTGATGGCGCCGGTGACCTCGAGATCGAGCAGGCGCACTGTGGCGTTGCGCAAGAGCACGCCGGTGCCGAGTGGGGTGGCGGCATCGCCCACAATCCGGAACCCGATCAGTTCGGCGTTCGAGATGCCGGCGGCGGTCACGGCGGCGTCATTCTCGGTGGCGGCTGGCGGCAGTCGCAGCGTGGCGCCCCGGGGCACGCGACTGATCACGCGAACATGGTCGACGAGTGTCAGGCGCTCGCGATATTCGCCTGGCTCTACGAGAATCTGGGTGCCGGGCGTCGCCTCCGCCAGCGCTGTCGAGATCGATTCGCCAGGGCGCACCACGACAATTGCGGCGGCGCCCGCCGGCCGGAGTACCGATCCCGGTTCTGTGCCGGGCCACCCCACGACCTGAGCAAAGAGACCGCCCAGGACAAAGCCACCGACGGCCGCAAGGCTGGCGACCAAGGCCACGGTCCGTCGCGTGCTGCCAGAGCGCCCTGGTGGCGGGTCGATGGCGATCGATGGCTGTCCCCCGCGTCGACGCTCGCGTTCCACGTACACGACGGTGACGTTGTCTTTTCCGCCCGCGCTGTTGGCCGCATCGATCAGGGCGCGTGCGACATCGTCCGGCGATCCGGCATGCGCGGTCGCGATCTGTTGAATGGTCTCTGAGGGCACCAGATCGCTCAGCCCGTCACTGCAGATGAGGAGTGCGCCGCCCGCGGGGATATCCGTCTCCGTGAGAAACACGAAGTCGGGGTCGCCGACCTCGTGCGGTTCGGAACCGACGTCGCGATAGACCTCGTTGCGCCGCGGGTGACGCATGGCCTCCGCCTCAGAAAGCTCCCGGGCATCTTCTCGCTCACCGATGGGCGAGTGATCGGGCGTAATCTTCTCGATCTGGCCGTCGTGGAGGCGGTAGAGCCGGGAGTCGCCGACGTGGCCGACGACGACGCGATCGCCGTCGACGACGGCCGCGGTCAGCACACACGCCATGCCGAGCCAGTCGGCGCGGGTCGCTGCGAGCCGGTGGATCTCGTTGTTCGCGATGGTGATGGCCTCACGCACCCTGTCCACCACAGGCCCCGTTTCGCGCGCGAGCCGCCCGGTCATGGCTGCGATGGCCGTATCGGCGGCGCGATCGCCGGCCGCATGCCCGCCAACGCCATCGACCACGATGAAGACGCCGCGCGTCAGGTCGACGTGGAAGCGATCCTCGTTGAGGCTTCTCTGGCGGCCAACATCGGTCGCGCCTGCCGCACGGAGCGACCCACCCGCTTCCGCGGCGGCGATCACACCCGCTCCTTCCAGGCGATCCACAGCAGTAGGGCCACCGCGCCGCCAAGGGCGCCGAGCACGACGAATCTGGCCCAGAGCAGCCACGTCATGGCTGTTGCTCGAACGTGAGGAACACTGCGCCAGCCAGGCCAATCCGTGCGCGGCGCGGCAGGCTTGCCGCCGCGCCGTTCTCGCGCTTCCGGCCGTCGGTTTCGTTGTAACCACGCGCAACCGGCTGGCCGTCGATAGTCGTACCGTGCGTGCTGAGGTCAATCAGGAAGAACGCGCCTGTGGTCGGTTCTCGACGTAAGCGGGCGTGCTCACGTGACACCTGGTCGGATGCCGAGATCCTGACGTCGACGGGGAAGAGCGTGCCCCCGCGTCCGATTGTCGTTGAATCGCGCGTGACCCGGTACTCGTGCGCGCCCTTCTGGTCTTCGTACACCAGCCGCGCCAGCGCCACCGCCTCGTGACCGACCAGCACCGGCGGCGCCGCCACCACCGTCTCCTCCCTGGTCGTCGTGTGCGATGCGGCCCGCACCGTGGTCACGCGCCTCGTGCGTTCGCCGCCGAGATCGGGCGGCAGCGGCAGCACGAGGTCGGACTGCACGATGATGTCCTGCTCGTGTTCGAGCTCGCCGTCGAGATCCGGCAGAAACTCGACGTGCCACTTGACGTCCGCATGCTCGAGCGGCCGTGTCTTCTTGAACCACCGCGCGATGGCGTTCGGCAGTCGAGATCGGCGACTGAGCCGGGCCAGTTCCTCATCGAGGGCACGCACGGTCTCGGCCTGCAGCCGCGGAAGAATTCCTTCGAGCCTCGTGTACTCGGACTGCGACAAGTAGACCGTGTAGTGGCTCGGTGCAATCGTGGTGTATCGGAGCTCTTCGAGGTTCGTCCGCATGTTGTGGACGATGGCATCGATAAGGTCGGCGGCCGGTCGGCGGGCGCGGGTCATATCGGCGACGGAAGGCACGTTCACGTAATATCACTCGAGGCACGCCGATCCGATCCCAAGAAACTCCACATGTTTCCGTCACTCCGGAGCCTCCGATGACTGCGCGGTTCGACAGGTTCGTGCTCGACACGCGGGCCCGCCGGCTCGCGCGCGATGGGCAGGACGCGCACCTGTCCCCCAAGGCGTTCGATCTGCTCGCGTTGCTCTTCGAACAGCGACCGGCAGTGGTCGAGAAGCGGGCCATCCACGAGCGGCTCTGGCCTGGTATTCACGTCGGCGAGGCCAGCCTCAGCAACCTCGTCGCCGAAATTCGGCGCGCCCTCCACTCCCCCGGGCTGTCGGGCGGGCCTATCCGCACGGTGCACGGCGTGGGGTATGCGTTCGCCGCCAAGGTAGACGAACCTGCCGAACGCGCCCTCGAACGGTCGACGCCTCCGTCTCACTGGGTGCTTGTGAACGAGCATCCGATTCCGCTGAGTGTTGGAGAGAACCTTCTGGGGCGCGACGCGGCATGTGCCATCTGGGTGGACGCCAGCGGCGTCTCCCGCCGGCACGCGCGGATCCGCGTGCCCGGACTCGGTTCGAGCGAGCCAGCGACGATCGAGGATCTCGCCAGCACGAACGGCACGTCGGTACGGGGTCGCCGCGTCACGAGCCCAACCGCGCTCGAAAACGGCGATCGCATCCGGGTGGGGCAGGTGACAGTCATCTACCGAGGACCGACCGGCATTGATGCGCCAACGAAACGCGTACGACGGTGACAATCGCATGAGCCGAACCGGCCGGGCAGTCGCGGTGGGTGACACGGTGCAAACACCGCTCGGCAAGGGCGTGGTACGCGACGCGCGGAAGAACGGCCGCACCGTGGTGGAGATTCAAGGGCGTACCGTGATTGTCGATGAACACGCGGTGACACCGCTCGATCGGCCCGCGAAGGCGAGCAAGCCGCGACCGGCGCCCGCCTGGGGTGATGTCCCTCAGGGGACCGCTCCAGGCGCGCGCGGTGCACATGAGGCGCGCCGGGAGCTCGATCTGCATGGACTCACGGTAGAAGAGGCGCTTGCACGGGCCGAGCTCGCGATCAACGACGCGTTACTCGCCGATCTGCCTCAGCTCCGGCTGATTCACGGCCGCAGCGGCGGACGCATTCGTGCCGCGCTTCACCGCCGCTTGCGTGACATCCCCTCGGTTCGTGCGTTCCGCCTCGATCCAGCCAACGATGGCGTGACGATTGTGAGTTTCTGATTCGTAGAGCGCCGTCGCTACTTGACCACCTGATCGAGGGCCGCGGTGATGACGGGTACCATCAACGTGTATCCCTGGGCGTTCGGGTGTAGACCATCGTTCGAGAAGCCGCTGCGGAAGTCGCCCTTCTCGTCTACCGTCGCCGCGTAATAGTCCACAAAGGTGGCCTTGTTCTTGGCGGCGTAGTCCTTCATCCACGCGTTCAGCCGCAGAATGTCGGCGGGAGGCCGCATCTCTGACTGCTTGCGCGGCGGAGCGCCACCGGCGCGTCCGGCACCAGCCCCGCCGGTCCGTCCGGGCACAGGTGCCGGGTTGTCACTGATTGGCGTGACAGCGCAGAGCAGGACCTTGATGCCGTGCCCCTGCGCCAGTTCGGTCATGGCCATGATGTTCTGTTCGATCATCTCGAGTGTCTGCGGGCCGTTGTTCCGCGCGATGTCGTTCGTGCCGGCCAGGACCACCATGGCAGCTGGCTTCAACGCGATCACATCCGGATACATCCGGACGACCATCTGCGCGGTCGTCTGTCCGCTGATGCCGCGGTTCACGTACGGCTTGCCAGGAAAGGCCTCCGCGAGCCGCCAGCCGTCCGTGATGGAGTCGCCCATGAAGACGACGCGCTTCGAATCGGCCGGCTGCTTCTTCAGTTCCTCATTGGCCGCGTGGTACCGCCCGAGCTGGTTCCAGTCCTGAAGCTGGTCAGCAAGGCTCTGCGCCGTGCCGGCCAGGCAGCAGTTGGCCCGTGGTGGATTGAAATCGGTCGCGAGTTGCGCACGCAGGGTGACGCCTGCGAGCAGGCTGACGGACGCGAGAACAGCGATGGCAAGACCACGTCGACGCATGGGTGTCTCCAGGACGGCGCCACCGGGGCGGCGCGGCAACGGTATGGGAATGGTGTCGCAAATCATACAGGAGGACTGGCGCGGCACCCATCCATGCGCTGCCGCCTGGCCTCGCGAATGAGCCGCCGCTTCCCGTCGCGCGTCAACTGCTTGATGGCATGCTCGCGCGACAGTGCCTCGCCCCTGGACGCGCAGAACTCGGTGTACACCAGCCGCACCGGGCCACGTCCGCGGGTGTACCGCGCGCCCCTGCCAGCATTGTGCACGTGGACCCGCTGCCGCGGATCGGTCGCATAACCGGTGTAGAACGTGCCGTCCGCACAACGGACGATGTAGACAACGTGGGAGTGTGGTGGCGCGGTGGAGGCCATGGCGCGCGAAAAGCTCAGGCTCGCAGAGCCCCGATGTCCGTCCGATCGAAGAGAGTCCCAAGAGCTTCGGTCGCGATGCCGCACTCCAACGCAAGCACGATGAGCGCCACGAGCGCTGGGACGACGACGGGGACCCCGCCCGTCACAGCGTGGATCGCCATGCCCGCGAGCCCCGCCGCCAGGGCCGCCGGAATGCAGGTAACGACCAGAGCTACCATGAGCCCGCCGAGCAGCACCATGCGCTGTCCAGCCATGTCGATGCCGCGAGACCGGCTCACGCTCACCCAGGCCGGGAACATGAGGGCGATGGCATTGTGGACGATGAGCTGGGTCAGGATCAGCCCCGGAGCGAGGAGCAGCGCCGCGGCGGCAAACGACAACCGGTCCGTCAGAGGCATCATCGTCGCAAAACGAAGACTGCCGGACATCGACAGCGCGGTAGCGATGGCCATCCATGCGATTCCGGACAACAGCAACGCCGGCGCGAGTACCTGGCCACGGACGATCACAGCCCCTCGAAGCGGCCACGATTTCAGCACGGCGAGATGTGCCAGGTCTTGACGCAGGTCGTTTCGCACCATTTGCGGTCCGAACAGCACGACCATGCCTGCCGCGCCAAGGCACAGCGTGGCGATCAGTCCCACCGCATTGCCGTTCTTGCTCGCCTTCGACATGGTCACGCCACCAATGATCAGGAGTGGCAGCAGTCGCAACGCCACCTTGGGAGACGCGTGGCGGCTGAACGCGATGACGTTCTTCCATAGCAGTGCCGTCTCGGCAGGTCCCGTGACTGCCAACGCGAACGGTGACTTTCTTACGACGGCCTGCCCAGACGTGCGCTCGGATGCGCGAGTGGCTTCTACGGCTTCAGGTGTGGCCGAGGCCTCTTCGAGGGGCACGTCGGCGCGCACCACCCACAGGTAGGCGGCTGTGAGCATGAGCAGCGGGGCCGGCAAGGCACGTGCAAACCCGCCAGCCGCGGCGGCAATCGGCAGTCGGACGAGCGCCACGAACGGCAGCAACACGAACTTGGCACTACCCGTCTCACCGATGTGCTGGAGCTCGAGTGCCAAATCGCGCGGGCTGCCGGCGGCGATGAGGTTCGGCCAGCCACGGGCCACCGTGCCGACGACTACGGCCGCCGCGCATGCGAACGCTGCCACCAGTGACCACTGTGCTAGCTGACCGCGATGCCTGGACGTCGCGGCATGCACCGCCACGCCGGCAAGAAAGAAGCTGATGGTCAGCGTGGTGACCAAGATGCCGGTAAATGTCAGCAACATGCTCGTCACACTGGACGGGCGCATCAGTAGCGTGATGAACGCGCTGCTGAGGGCCGGCTTTGCGAGCGACCGGACCAGCTTGTAGTGGAAGAGGCTCCGGCGTGTCAGTGGCGCCGGAAACAGAAATTGCTGGTCGGCGGGTGAGAAGCCGAACACCCCTGCCACAGAACCTGGCAGGAGGCAGGCCACCACCGCCCCGACGAGCAGCAGTGATCCCACGACCACCTCCACCGTCCCGTGGTATTGGCCTGCCAGGAAGCCGAGTTCATTCAAGCCCGGGCGCCCACGCCGGCCGCGCCGATTGCCGAACAGAAAGAAGTAAAAGTAGAACGCGCCCGCCGCCAGGCCAATCAGATAGCGGGGCTGACGCAATCGCTGCAGCCACACCCGCACGGCGTTGCGAGCCGAGCAGGCGACCAGATACAGAAACGGGCTGTTCATCACGACTCGCGCGCTGTGACGGCAAGAAAGATCTGCTCCAGGCTGGAGCCCGACGCGGCCATCTCGGCGCGCGCGGAGAGTTCACCCATCGTGCCATCAGCCACCTTCACGCCATGGTCGATGATGACGATGCGCGTGCAGATTTCTTCGACGAGGTGCAGCAGATGCGATGACACGATCACCGCCGCCCCCGCGCGGCCACGCGCCACGATCGTCTCTTTCATCCGGCGGATTCCGAGCGGGTCGAGTCCGGTGAGCGGCTCGTCGAAAATCAGTGCTCGGGGATCGTGAATCAGACCGCAGGCAATTGCGACCTTCTGCTTCATGCCTCGTGACAGGGCATGCGGCAGCTCGTGTTCTTTGCCTCCGAGCTCCAGTTCGTCGATGAGGACGCGGGCTCGTGCCTCGAATTCGCGCACACCGTAGATGCGCGCGGTGAGCCGCAGGTGCTCGATGACGGTCAAGTACTCGAATAATTGCGGCTCGTCGGCCATGAAGGCCACGAGCTGTTTCGCCTGCACCGGTTCGGCCGAGATGTCATGGCCGCCGATCGACACTGTGCCCGCGCTTGGCGCCTGAATCCCGACGATGCACCGGAGCGTCGACGTCTTGCCGGCGCCGTTCGGGCCAATGAGGCCGACGATTTCGCCTGGCTCGACAGCGAAGGATAACGAGGCGACGGCCCGAAATCCGCCGTACAGCTTCGTCAGCGCGTTCACGTGAATCATGCGGTGAGTCCCACAGTCATGCGGCGGCCATTGTATGCCGCGGCACGATTGGGTGTGCCCCGACGGGCGAGGATATCGGGCGGAAAGAAAAACGGCAGGCGCGCATCCGATGTGCACGACTGCCGTGAAGTGGAGCCTATTTCCTGACTGCGGCGGTCTTCTTGGCTTCGGCCGGCTGGCCGTCTACCGCCTGCACGGCTTCGCCGCGGCGCGACTGGAAGGGCAGACTGCGCACGACCTCATGGACCAGGGTTTGGAAGCCATACCCTGCGGTCTCGAGATTCTTCGTGATCGTCCGGACGGTGGGCCGGTCGTAGCGCCCGAGGCCGCGACCGAGCGCGTAGGTCAGCATCTTCTCCGTGAGGCAGCGCGAGAAATCCGGCAGCATTGCGCTCAGGACCTCCCGCATCTCCGCAGGGTTCTTGAAGGACTTGCCGCTCGGCAGCACGCCACTCGAATCGACGGGGAAGGGGCCGTCTTGCGTGCGCCACTTGCCGATGGCGTCGTAGTTCTCGAGGGCAAAGCCCAGCGGATCCATTCGCGAGTGGCACGACGCGCAAATCGGGTTGGACCGATGCTTCTCCATCTGCTGGCGGAGCGAGGCCGCGGTTCCGACCGTGCTCTCGTCGAGCGGCGGCACGTTGGGCGGCGGCGGTGGCGGCGGGGTGCCGAGGATGTTCTGCAGGATGTACTTGCCGCGAATGACGACCGAGGTGCGCGTGGGATAGCTCGACACGGCCAGCACGCTGCCCTGTCCGAGCACGCCACCGCGCTGGTCGGTGGTCAGATCGACGCGCCTGAACTCTGGTCCCTTGACGCCTTCAATGCCGTAGTAGTTGGCGAGCAACTCGTTCAGGAACGTGTAGCGCGCGTTGAGGAACTCTCCGATGGGCCTGTTCTCGCGGAGGATCGAGTCGAAGAACAGGCGCGTCTCGGTCTTCATCGCGTCGCGTAGTTCGGGCGTCCACGCCGGGAACTTCTGGGGGTCTGGCTTGATGCTGTCGAGGTTGCGGATTTCGAGCCACTGCCCCGCGAAGTTCTCGGACATGGCCGTGGCCTTCGGGTCAGCGAGCATCCGCTTGACTTGGGCGTCGAGCACCGCGGGCGTGCTCAACTGGCGCCGTTCGGCCAGCCCCAGCAGCGTCTCGTCGGGTATCGAGTTCCAGAGGAAGTAGCTCAGACGCGAGGCCAGTTCCACATCGGAGATCCGATGCACCGCGGTGGGGTCGGTCGGATTTGCATCGCGCTCGATGTGGAAGAGGAAGTGCGGCGAGACGAGCATCGCCTGAATCGCGAGCTGGATGCCCTGCTCCGTCGACTGCCCATCGGCTTTGGCCAGCGCAACGAACTTGGTCAGCGACGCCACTTCGGCTCTCGTCACCGGCCGTCGATAGGCCTTGCGCGCCAGGGTGGACACGATCTTGTCGACGCAAACCGATCCGGTCTTCAGGTCGCACACGAGAATTTTCTTGCGGCTGGGTTTCTCTTCTTTGGAGGGGAATGGCCCCACGATGAACATCGAGCCGATGTACTTGTTCATCGTATCTCTGTAGATGTTCGCCTTGGCCAGGGTCTTGATGAACTCGTCGTCGATGAAGCCCAGACGGAGGGTGTGATCGCCTTCGGGCAGCGCCACGTGCAGCTGGTCCTCGGAGTACGGGTTGAAATAGGTCAGACCCGAGGGCTTGGTCTCGACCAGCTTCGTGGCGGTGAGCTTGCCGTCCACCCAGAGGCCGAGCGTGACCGGCTTTGCGTCGGCAGCACGCTGGCCAGGCAAGCCCACGCGAATGTCGTACTCCGCGTCGAAGTCGACGCGGTGCGTCGACTCGACGTTGCTCGGATCGACGCGACGCAGGTTCTTGAGACGCAGGCTGTACTCCACTTCGACCGGCTTGGGGAGCGGTCCGGCGGCCATCGCCCGCTCGGCGATACGCCCGGCGGCCGACAGGTATTTATCCATCAGCACCGGAGACACCGTGAGGATGTCGCCGATGTTGTCGAATCCTTCGCCCGAGTCGTCGGTGGGGAAGTTGCGATCGGCGCGAAAATCAATGGCCAGCAGATCCCGGATGGTGTTGGTGTACTCCGTGCGGTTCAACCGTCGCGCGGTGACCCGGCCCGGGTCTGGCTTGATGAGCGAGTCGGCCCGTTCGAACTCGTTGTCGAGGAACGACACGAGCGCATTGATCTGCTGCTCGGGCCGCTCGACGTCGGGTGGCGGCATCTCGCGCGCCTTCAGCTTGACGAGAATCTTGTCCCACATGTCGCGGTCGCTCGAAAGCGACTCCACCGTGAAGGGCCGCGTCAGGTCGAGGTTACCCTCGAGACGGACGTCGTTGTGACACTCGCCGCAGGTGCCGTCGAACAACGGCTTGGTGACCGCGGTAAACGCGGCGGCCGTCGGCGGGTGCGCGACAGGCGTCGTTGGAGCCGGCCGCGCGGTGCGTGCCACGGGTGTTGGCGCTGCGGTGGTGCCTGGCAGCGGGTTCGGGCCGGCCGGCGTCTGTTCCGCAGACCGCATGTTCACAGCCAACAGGAGAACGGTCGCCGACACTGCGACGGTGAGGGTATAGGGCTTCACGCGAGTTGCTCCGGTGCCCGGCTACTCGACGGGCGGTTTGGTTTCGGGCGGCTTCGGCGCCGGCGGCTGTTGTGGCGGCGGCGCCTGTTGCTGTCGCTGCTGCTGTTGTTGTTGCGCTGCGGCGGCCCCACGTCCGCCCCGGGCCGCTCTGGGCGCCGGCTTGGCCGACACCATTTCCGTGTAGAGCTTGATGACGCGGTCTTTCTGGGCCGGATCGGCAATGAGATAGCGGTGTTTGCCGTCGGGATTGGGGGAGAACTGCGTGCGGCCGTCATCCATCACCGTGATCGTGCCTGGCGCAGACAGCTTGAAATACCCGTCATCAGGATGGACGGCGTAGAGAACAGCCGCCAAAGCACTGGCCGGCGCATCGTAGGCGCCGGGTTTGACGGCATGGTAGGCGTCTACCACCGGATGCGCGGGGGCCCAGTCAAAATCCGCCTGGATGCTCGCACCCGGGTAGGGGAGAACTTCGCCCAACTCCGAGCCGACTGCCACGATAGCTGTTGGCCAGTCGGCGAACAGTTTACGGGCCGCCGCGACATCAGCCTTGACCGCAGGGTCGGCTGCGCCAGTCGGATAGGCGCCAATCGCCATGACCAGCTGCTTGCACTTCGCCTGAATCTGCGGCCTGGCCCCGTAGAGTCCCAGCAACCGCGCGACTCCACTCGCGGGCCCGGCCAGCACGATACTCGCGTTCTCATCGAACTGCGCGAGCAGCATGTTGCGCATCAGAATCGCGTCGTCGGCCGTGTCGAGCGGGCGTGCGATGACCGTGTTGTAGGCTGGCGCGCCTTCGGGAGTTTTCTTCGAGAGCACCGCAGAGGCCAGGGGGGATGCCTCCTCGGACGAGGGCACGCTGCCTTCGGGCATGCCGACCATTCCCTCAGGGTTCGTGCCGGTTCCGCCGAGGGGTGCGATGACGCGGCCGAGATAGAAGGCCGACACGACATCGGCCAATTGAGCGCCTTTGAGACTCGGGCGTGGAATGCTCAGCGAGATGCGTCTGGCCTCGGTCTTCACTGTGAGGCCATTGAGCAGGGCCACGGCGAGCACCGCGTCGATTCTGTTCCCCAGGTCACCTTCGAAAGCGATCCCAATGGGAGGTTTTACCGATCCGCGTCCACCAGCCTGCATGCAGTCACACCCGTTCGAAACAGCTTACGTGAGGCTCACGGGATCGAGCGGTCCGGACGCATCGCCGAATTGCTCGGTCGGCACTCCCATGCGATCCATCAGCGTGAGATGGAAATTGCACATCGGCGTTTCCTTGCGGAACACGACGCGCTTGCCGGGGTTGAAGTAACCGCCGCCACGCCCAATCAGCAGCGTCGGGAGGTCTTCGTGCAGGTGGCGGTTGCCGTCTGAGAGGCCGGCGCCATAGACGATCATCGAGTTGTCGAGCAGGTTCGAGTCGCCTTCCTTCGTGGCTTTCAGCGTGCCGAGCCACCCGGCCAGCTGCTTGGTGTGGTACTCGTTGATCTGCGTCACCTTTTCCATCAGGTCGGGCTTGCCCTGGTGATGCGTGCAGGGGTGATGGCCGTCAGATATACCGATCTCGCGATACGAGCGGCTCGTGCCCTCGCGGGTCATCATGAACGTCATGACGCGTGTCAGGTCGGCCTGAAACGCAATCGTCATCATGTCCGTGAGCAATTTGAAGTGCTCGCCGAAATCGGGCGGCACCCCGTAGGGTTTCGCCATGCCGGGATTGACGGCCACGCTCTCGCGCTCGGCCTTCTCGAGCTGCCGTTCCACTTCGCGAATCGACGACAGATACTCGTCGAGCTTGCGCTTGTCGGTCGGCCCCAGGGAGGTCTGCAGCTTGCGCGTGTCCGACGTGATGAAGTCGAGAATGCTCCGGCGATAGCGCGACTGCCGATCTTTTTCTTCGGGGCTGAGCACGACGCCACTCCCGAACAGGCGCTCGAAGAGGACGCGCGGGTCGAGAATCGGAGGAAGTGGCTGGGTCTCACTCCGCCAGGCCAGGTTGTTGGTATAGGCGCACGAGTAACCCGAATCGCAGTCGCCCGCCTGACGCGAGTCGTCCATGCCGAGCTCGATGGACGCAAACCGGGTCTGGTCGCCGATGCGGTTGGCGACGATCTGGTCGCAGGAGATGCTGGCTTTGATGTCGGTGGTGGTCTTCTTGACCTGGATCCCGGTGAGGTAAGAGCCCGAGCACCGGCCGTGGTCGCCCGCGCCGTCGAGCAGCGCGCGGCCGCTGTTGTGCGTCAGGTTGCCAATCTGGATCATGTCGTTGCGGAAGGCGTCGAGCGGTTTCATCACGCGGGGGAACTCGCCGAAGACTCCTTCCTTCTCGATGTTCCAGTTCTTCATGTCGATGCCGTTCGGCACATACAGGAAGGCCAGTCGGACGGGAGCCTTGGCTGGAGCAGCGAAGACCGGCGTCATCGCATCAAGAAACGGGAGTGCGACAGCGGCGCCCATGCCGCGCAAGAACGTTCGACGCGGAAGCGTTTTGCCAGTGAGGTACATCGTCCTACCACCCCTTTTGTGATGAGATCCCATCTTATACTTATCGATAACCGAAATGCCAGATGGTGAGGGAGGTCCAGCTCATCGCTGACGCCCTTGCCGCACCGATCCTGACGTGCGCTTGGGGACGGCGGTGTCGGCCGGAATGTCCATGATCGGGATGCTGTAGCGCGCAAGATCGCCCTGATACAGCACGACGGGCGCCTGCCGTGCCAGGCCGTCTGCGATTTCATCCACGCGCTCGTTGCCCGGAATGCCGATGTGCCCGCGGACGTAATGCCATTCGATGGAATCCTTACCCCGCGCCGTCACCAGTGCGTGCATCTCTTCCCACAGGTCACGGTTCTGAACGTCTGCCCCTTCCATCGTCTTCCAGCCGCGACGCCGCCAGGCCCAGATCCATTCGCGGATGCCCTTGATGACATAGGTCGAGTCCGTGTGCATCGCGGGGGGCCGCTGATGTCTTGCAGAAACTCGAGGTCATCGCCTGGCGAGACGGACTGAACGGAACTGACGACCGGCGCTCGTGCCGCGAACGGAACATGCCCGCGGACTTGCCGACGAGGCTCAGACCGTCGGGGGCGCGACGAACAGCCCTTGGGAGCTGGCGGCGTCACGCAACCGGGGATCGAATGTGACCACGGTCGCGGCTTGGGCGTCGAGTGCGGTCGCCAGATGGAGCGCGTCGAGCGCCCGCAGCGGAATCGTCAGCGACAGCATCAACCGTTCGGCGCGTCGGTGAACCGGCGGTGTCAACTCGGCTTGGCGCGACGATGCGTGCAGTTTCGATGCTTCTCGATAGAGACGTTTGGCGTCCGTGTGCGTGAGGCGTTTCTCGCGCGTGCGGCGCCCGAGCGCAGAAGCCACTTCGGTCAGGGCCAGATCGGACACGACCACATCCGTCAGACCAGCGAGCGCCTGGTTCAAGGCGTCGCTCTCCTGCTCGGGAACCAGCAATTTCACCAGAGCGCTCGCGTCCAGATAGACGGGCTCTGCCCAGCGTTGGCCGTCCGAGCTCACAGCCGATCGTCCCGTTCTTCGAGCACGGCCTTCGACAGCGCCGGGTCCGCCCCGCGGAAGGCACATCGCACCCGTACGAGATCAGGAAAGGGACGACGCCGTTCCACGGGAGTCAGCCGCGCGACGGGCCGGCCGCGATCCGTGATCACCACCTCTCGTCCCTTCTTCACCTCGTCCAGCAGCTCGGTGAGATTCTGCCGCGCTTCACGCACCCCAGCGGTTCGCATGCCACGACTGTGTCACATGTAGCACAACGTGTCCAGCGCGCGTCGCGTAGAGGCGCTTCCACAGGAGCCAGACAGCCGAGCTTGACACTCGCCGGCCGCTAGCTGGGCAACTGGACGTCGTTTCTAGCGCCGTACGAACTTCTCGACCTTGCGTCCAGTGAATCAGCCATATAGACGTCGCCGTTTGGCGCGACCGCCAGCATGTGCGGGGACCACGAGAATTCGGCTCGTGCTTCAATGAGGCCGTCGCTCTTCAGCGACGGAATGTTCAACGGCTGCCGGACACCCGCTTCAATGAGGCCCTCGCTCTTCAGCATCGGCGAGTTCCGCCCGTTGCGAATTTTGGCGATTTCTTGTTCGACCTCGTTTGCCGCGGATGTCGGGGTGCGAACTGTTGACGCGCTGAGCTGTTCGGTATTTGCGCCTGTCGATGATGTGAAAAGAAAACTTCGTGTAAAGCGCAGGTGCAGGCCATCAGCGCGCGGCAGATCGGTCGCGTCCTCGCGCCAGACAAGCGGCGGATCCGGCGCCGCCAGTAAGGCCGCACGAAGCCGGGGAGGCCTGCCAGCGGCTCGCGTCAGCCGCTCGTCCGCGAGGGCGAGGCGTGCGTGGCCGCAGCGTCTCGCACGATGAACCAGAACGCCAAGGGGCCAATGGCGATCATCGCGGCGGCCAGCAGGAACGGCGGCGTGTAGGATCCGCCACTTCGCTGAATCAGAAACCCCGTGATGAGGGGCGACAGGATGCCGGCGATGTTTCCAATGAAATTGTAAATGCCGGTCCAGAGACCGATCTTCGTGGGCGGCGCGGCGCTCTGCAGCAGCACGAGCATGTTCGCCGTCGCGAGCCCCACCAGGCACCCGCCGATGATCAGCGCGACAGCGGCCCCCGGCTTGCTGACACCGGCTGCCGGAATGAGCAGCAAGCCGGTGAGAAACGCGACCGTAATGACTGTCTTCCTGGCCTTGCCCTCGGGCCATCCCCGCCTCACCATGCGGTCGGCGATCCAGCCGCCAATTGGTTCGCTCGCGCCGAACACGAAGTACGGCAGCGCCGCGTAGATGCCCGCCTTCATCATCGTCAAATGGCGCGATGTCACGAGGTAGTCGGGGAGCCAGTTCACGAGAAAGTACCAGTAGTAGTCGAAGCAGAAGAACCCGAGACAGATGCCGAGCAGATTGCGGTTGGTGACCAGGGCCTGCACGGCCTTCCCAAACCCGGGACGCTCTGTGACAACAGCGTCTTCGCGGCGGCCACGCAGGTTGGCGGGCACGGTGATGAACCAGGGGATGAGCCAGAGCAGCGCCGTGAAGCCAACAACCGTGAAGGTCGTGCGCCAGCCGTAATGCGTCAGCATCCACGGCACCATGACGCCCTCGAGCACCAGCCCCGTGCGCGTGCCGGCGTCGAAAATGCCAGAAGGCAGCCCGCGCTCGGACGGCACGAACAAGAGACTCACGATCTTTGATCCGCCGGGCAGGTAGATAGCCTCGCCCACGCCGAGCAGCACTCGGAAGGCGATCAGCATGCCGAGGCTGGTCGACAGGCCGATCAACCCCTGCGACACAGACCAGAGCAGGAAGGCGCCCGCATACAGCCAACGCAGGTTCACGCGGTCGGCGAGCAGGCCCATGGGGATCTGCAGCAGCGCGTAGGACCAGAAGAACGCCGACAGGAGGACGCCCTTGGCTTCGGGGCCGAGCGCGAGCTCCACCGAGATCAACGGCAACGCGAAAGCGAGCGTCGCACGATCGAAATAGTTGATCAGCGAGGCCGAGAACAGCAGTCCGACAATGGACCACCGCCGGCCGTTCGTGACATGCAACGCCGGGTTCGCTGACGCATGAGGGGACGGAGACGGGAAAGACGTGTGGCTCATAGCTCGGTCGGTTGGTATGCAGGGGAGACTACTGCGGGAGCAGTGAGAAGTGCACGCGTTTTGTTGACGCGTCACGCTGCTCGGCTCGGTCGCCGCAGGCCGGCTTGCAATTGCACGGGCGGCCCCTTACCCTCCCGCTATGCAGCGTCGAAAATTCATTCAGGCTCTGGCGCTCGTCCCTGCGACGACGGAGTTGCTTGCTCAAACACCGGCGGTAGCTCCGCAGGGCCGGCGCGGCGGCGGAGGACCGGCCGGTGCCGCAGCTCCGGCACCGCCTGCAGCTGCCGATGTACTCGAGTACACGTTGGCCGACGACGTGGCCGAGATGGTGCCGCGACTGCTGACCGTCGAGCAGTTCAGCGCGCTGAAACGTCTTGGCGCCGTGTTCTGGCCGGCGAGCGGCCGCACACCCGGTGCCGACGAGTGCCATGCGGCGGAGTTCCTCGATTTTCATCTCAGCAAGTCACCCGCCGATCGGCAGCAGCTGTATCAGGTCGGGCTCGACGGGTTGAACGCGTCGGCCAGGAAGCGCTACCAGAAATCGTTTGCGCAGGCCGACGATGCGCAAGCGTTCGAGCTGCTGGCGCCGATGCGGCGCACCTGGAGCTACTCGCCGTCAGATCCGGTGGAACGGATGCTGAGGACGGCGTACCGCGAGTTGCGGACTGCCACGCAGAACTCACGTGAGTTCGCGGTCGCCAGCGGCATGCCTCGCTCCATGCGCGTGCTCCGGCCGCTCGACTGACGTGACGGCACGGCGCCTCCAGACTTCGGCTCCGAGAGTGGAGCAAATGCCGGGGCGGAGCTGGCGCTCCGTTCGGCTTGCGATCGAAGGTTCAACACATGGCTGATTACGACGTTCTGATTGTGGGCTCCGGCGCGGCGGGCGGGATGGCCGCACACATCCTGACGCAGAAGGGCGCCAGGGTTCTGCAGCTCGATGCCGGGCCGCCCAACACCGTGCGCGCCTTCGAGACCAAGCCGGTCTACGAGCTTCCGTTTCATGGCATGGGCGATCCATCGAAGGTGCCGCACATTCTGCAGGCGAGCGAGGCCAACGAGAACCAGTGGGTCAGCGAGAAGCAGGTGCCCTACTCGCACGAGCCCAAGGCCCCCTATAACTGGGTCCGCGTCAGGATGGTCGGAGGCCGCACGAATTACTGGTCGCGCATGTCTTTCCGGTTGAGCGATTACGAGTTCAAGGCAAAAGACTTCGACGGCTTCGACGAGAACTGGCCGATCAGCTACGCGGATCTGGCGCCGTTCTACGATCGGGTCGACCCGATCTTCAGAGTGGCCGGACGCAAGGAGAATCTGAAGCAACTGCCCGACGGTCAGTTTGTGGAAGAGCTCAACCCGACGCGTCAGTATGGGCCGGCAGCGCAGCGCATCATCGACGCGGCCAAGAAGCGCGGCATCGCCGATACGCCAACCCGCACGTCGCGGGGACTGGGTGGCGTCGCCAGTTCAGCCAATCTGCTCCTGCCCGGCGCCCTCGCCACCGGCAAGCTCACACTCGTGCCGAATGCGGTGGTGCGCGAAATCACGGTCGACAAGGCCACCCGCCTGGCCAACGGCGTCAACTTCGTCGATCGCCATTCGAAACGCGAGATGCACGCCAAAGCCCGCATCGTGGTCGTGGGCGCCGGCACGCTCGAGAGCACGCGCCTGCTGCTCAACTCGGGCATCGCGAATTCCAGCGGCGCGCTGGGTCACTACCTGCACGATCAGTTCTACATCTCCAATAACATCTGGGCGTTCGTTCCGCCGGTCAATGGCGCACCCCAAGCCGGCGGCCAGGGGTACATGCCACGCTGCCGCAACCTGGAGAAGGGCGAGAATCGCAATTTTCTGCGTGGCTACGCCCTCCAGTGGAGCGTGAACACCGGCGCGCCCAACGCCGATTACTTTGGCCTCTACGGCGACGCGCTGCAGAAGGAGCTGGCGAAGTATCAGGGCGGCGGCGGCTTCTCGTGCACGACGATGGGCGATGTTCTGCCGCGATACGAGAACAAGGTCAGCATCAACAAAGCCGTGCTCGATGAGTTCGGCTCTCCGACGCTGCACGTCAACTGCCGCTACACCGACAACGAATTCAACATGGCCAAGGACGCCACGGCGCTGCTCGAGGAACTGGCAGTCGAAAGTGGCTTTCAACTGGTTGCCAGGCGGCCCGAGATGTTCCCGCCGGGCTACAGCATCCATGAGATCGGCACGTGCCGCATGGGCGACGATCCGAAAAAGAGCGTGCTGAACAAGTGGAACCAGAGCCACGACATCAAGAACCTGTTCGTGGTGGACGGCAGCAGCTTCGTCAGCGGGGGCTACCAGAACCCGACAATGACGATTTCAGCGCTGTCGATGCGCGCCTCCGAGCACATCGCCGAGTTGATGAACAAGCGCGAGCTCTGAGGCTGGCGTCGACCGAGGCTCACGTCAGGGGCGAAGCAGGGGCGGCTAAAGGTCCACGCGCGCGCATCATGACTAAGGAGCGTCCGATCGCGTGGCCGGTCAGGCGTCCGACCGGACCGCCCACCGCAGCTTGGCTGGGGCGGCGCGCCGGTTGCCACGGACCTCATCTGGTGATGGCCGGATCACCTCGTCGGCCACCGTGGCGTACAGCCCAGCCTGTAGGCCCGCCTGAAACGCCTTCTTTACCCGCCGATCCTCACCGGAGTGAAACGTCAGGACGGCCGCGCGGCCACCAGCGGCCAGACAGTGCGGCAAGCCGCGCAACAGCGCGTCGAGCGTGGCGAATTCGCTGTTGACCGCGATGCGCAATGCCTGAAAGGTGCGTCGCACCGACATCTGGATGTCGGCTTTGGACGCCCGCGGCAGCGCTCTGGTCAGGCCCTCGCGCACGACGTGCTCGACGGCCTCGGTCGTAACGAGGTCGTGCTGCTTCAACAGCCCGGCGATGATCTCGGCGTGCGGCTCGTCCGCGTTGTCGGTGAGCCACTGAGCCAGTTCGACTGCATCGGTGCGCGCGAGAAGTTCAGAGGCGGGTGCTCCGCGCATCGGATTCATGCGCATGTCCAGCGGGCCCAGCCCCTTGTAGCTGAAACCGCGGTCTGGGTTGTCCAGTTGCATCGAGGACACGCCCAGGTCGGCGATGATGACGTCGGCGGCCACCACGCCTGCTGCGGCGAGCGCCTGCGGCATCGCAGCGAAGTTGCAGTGGGTGGCGCTGAAGACGTCGGGACCGAATCCCGCGGCGCGCAGGCGGGCTTCTGTGCGCGGCAACTCGATGGGATCGACGTCGAGGCCAATGAGGCGTCCGCCAGGCAGCAGATGGGGCAGCAGCGCACGCGCGTGGCCGCCACCGCCGAGCGTGCAGTCCACGGCGATCTCTCCCGATCGAGGTCGCGTGCATGCCAGTACCTCGGCCACCATTATCGGCAGGTGCATACCCGCTGGCGTCTTGCCGGAGTCGAGCACTTTCTGGACATCGGCGGCATAGCGCACCGGGTCCAGCTCCTTGTATTTCTGATGAAAGGTACGGGGACTCTTGCCCGGGTACCGAGGACGTCGCACGTGCACCGCTCGAGCATCCACTTGCTTCTTGACCACGGGGGGATCCTATCGCGGTGTGTCGAGGACGACCCTGCCGACGCGTCGGGGCCATCCGGATCTGCACCAGGAGGGAACCGCCCGTCGGTCAGGTCACTCACTGAATATCGAAGTCACACCGACAGGCTTGCGGCCAGTCGCAGGACCAGCAGGCCGATCGCGATCCGGTAGACGGCGAACCCAACAAAGCCGTGCTTGCGCACGAACCCCATCAGCCAGGCGACCGACGCGTAGGCGACGACGAACGAGACCGCGAGACCGATGAGCAGGAGCACGGCGCCGTGGCCGTCGAGTTGCTGGACGCCGACAGGGTTGGGGCCCGCTCCGCCGCGCATCGACTTCAACAGGTCGTAGGCCGTGGCCACTGCCATGGTCGGGATGGAGAGAAAAAACGAGAACTCGAGCGCTGCCGCGCGTGACATGCCGGCCAGCTGGCCCGCCACGATCGTCGACATCGATCGCGATGTGCCCGGGAAGACGGCCGAGAGCACCTGACAGGCGCCGATCCAGATGGCCTGCCCGATCGACATGTCCTCGGTCCTCCACGTGTGAATGCGGCTGGGCGTGTCAGGTCCTCGCGCCTCGGCCTTGGCATTCCACGCATCGACGACCGCCATCACCACGCCACCCGCCAGCAGCGACCAGCCCATCACGTGCAGGCTCTCCAGGTGCTTGCCAATGACCTTCGTCAACAGAAAGGCTGGGATCGCCGTCGTCAGAAACGCGAGAATCGTGAGGCTCAGCGGGTGGGTCACGACGGTCCGGTCACCCCGCTCGCCGGCCGGAAAGGTGCGGACGAAACGGATGATTCGATCCCTGAAATAGAACGGCAGGCAGAGGACGGCGCCGAGCTGGATGACGATCGCGAACATCTTCCAGTAGCCGTCCTGCAGGTTCACATGCACGAGCGCCTCGGTGATGCGCAGGTGCGCGGTCGAGCTGACCGGCAGGAACTCCGTGATCCCTTCCACAATTCCGAGCAGCACGGACAATGCGTAGTCGTTCAACAGGCCTCCACGTCTGCCACAGAGTATCGCGAGGCGATTGCCGATTGGGGAGCAGTGTTACAACATGCTTCGGGCATGCACGGTCGCGGGCGCTACGCGTCGTCCGCGGTCGCGGATGTACCCGCACAGAGGAGCAAGGGAATGGAACAGCGACGACTGGGCAATTCGGGACTGAATGTTTCCGTGCTGAGCTTCGGCACGATGACGATCGGTGGGCGGGACCGCTTTGGCAAGATGGGCAACCTCGGCGTGGCAGATACGTCGAAGATCCTCGACATCTGCCAGGAGGCGGGCGTGACGACTATCGATACGGCCAATGCCTACTCGGCCGGTGGCGCGGAGGAAATACTCGGGCAGGCGCTGAAAGGTCGTCGCGACGACTTCGTGCTCGTGAGTAAAGTGTTCATGCGGCTCGGCACGGGGCCCCACGACACGGGGCTGTCGCGGCGGCATCTGCTGCAGGCCTGCGAGGCCAGCCTGCGCCGGTTGCAGACTGATTACCTGGATCTCTACATGGGGCACGAGCCGGATATGTTCGTGCCGGTCGACGAGACTCTCCGCGCCTTCGACGACCTCGTCACGCAGGGCAAGGTTCGCTACGTCGGCTGCTCGAACCATTCCGCCTGGCACGTCATGAAGGCCCTGGGGGTCTCGGAGCGGGCAGGTCTGACGCGGTACATCTGTCAGCAGGTGAACTACTCGCTCATCGCGCGCGACGTCGAGCACGAGATCATCCCGCTCGGCCTCGACCAGTCGGTCGGCGTGATGGCCTGGAGTCCGCTGCACGCGGGCCTGCTCACGGGAAAGTTCCGTCGCGACGCACGGCCATCAGTGAGCCGTCTCAACGACCTGGACGCACCCGGCACGATCGACTACGAGCGTGTGTACCGAATTGTCGACGTGCTCACGACGATTGCGACGAGCCGGAGTGTGACACCGGCGCAGGTGGCGCTGAACTGGGTGATGTGCAAGCCGGGCGTCGACACCGTCATTCTCGGGGCGCGCGACGAGACGCAGTTGCGCGACAACCTGGCTGCGGCCACGTGGCGGCTGACCGCCGACGAGATGAAGCAACTGGACGAGGTCAGCGCGCTGCCCGAGCCGTATCCCATGTGGCATCAGCACAAGTTCGGCGTGGAGCGAAATCCCCGCATTCCGGGGGTGCGCACGTGAGCGCGAACACCGATCCGCTCGTCCGATAGAATCGTGTGCCGTCGCGACACGTCTCCCGTGGGCGTGGACGCGCAACTGGAGGTTACTTATGGAGTACGGGACGCTTATTTTTCTTCACGTCTTCTTCGGTCTGTTCTGGGCCGGTGCGGCCGTTGCCACCGGTCTGTTCATCCTCCCCGCGGTGCTCGAAGCTGGGCCGGCCGGAGGCGCGGTGATGGCGGGTGTTGCCAAACGGCGGTTTCCGCTCATCATGACTGGTGCGGGCATCCTCGTCGTGCTCACCGGCCTGCGCATGTTTTCACTGCGGTTCACCCCGGAATGGATTCGGCTGCCCGAAGGGATGGTGCTCGCGGTCGGAGGGCTGCTGGCGATCGTGGCCTTGATTGTCGGGGTGACGGTTCAGAAGCCCGCGGCCGAGCGGCTCGGTACGCTCGCGGGGCGAATTGCGGCGTCGGGCGCGCCGCCAACGGCGGCACAACTGGCGGAGATGCAGACCTACCGGTCTCGCCTGGTGATGGGCGGCCGTCTCACAGCCGGGCTATTGATCGGCACGGCGGCCCTGATGGCGGTCCACCGCTTGGCGGCGTTGCTGTAGTGCACGAATCGCGAATCGAGTGCCTGCGGCAGAGCGGCCCGTGTGTTGACGGGCCGAGGGGAACGATGCCGCAGGCCGCTGAAACCGCGGCTACCAGCGCATGAGCACCACGTTACTGCGTTCGGCGGTGCCCCACTGGCCGGCCCGCGCGGGTGTGCTCACCGCGAGGCCGATGAGCTCGCCCGGAGACGGCGTCCAGTGCTCCATGATGGTGCCGCCGTAGGCACCGGCGCCCACGTGGCCATCGATGTTCTTGCAGACCTGCCCCGGACGCATCCATTCGCCCGCGCCGCCATACCAGCGGCCATTGATCAATGCGAACATCCACTGGTTACCTTCAACAGGGACGTTCGGATCGCCAAACCATGAGAGCCGCGGCCATTGCCCGGCTTTCGTGTGGTCGGTGCACAGGTCCGAACCGGACCGGTAGGCGTTGATCATCGTGGAGGTGACCGCCCAGTTGGTCAGGTCGGCCCCAAGCACGATGCTGACGCTGTGCAGATCAAGCTGGTCGCCGGTCTGGCCGCCACCGCCGCCCTGACTGGGGGGTGGTGGGGGTGGGGGAGGAGGCGCCGGCACCTGGGGAGCAGGAGGATCGGGATAGATGTCGCTGCGTCGCAGCGTTTCCTGCCCGGAGAACGGACCGGCGCAACTGGTGCCGGTGTACTGCAGACGCAGCGTGTCGCCGTCGAGCGGGCCCTGCGCCGAAATCGTGAAGGGACAGCCGCCGACGCCGGGTAGTGTGCCCGCGCCCGTGACGCTGACCGTCGCGGCCGTGGAATTGGCGAGCCGACCCACGCCCGTACCGGTGACCTGAATGCTGCCATTGCAGACGGCCGTGAAATCACCCGAAACTTCGGTTGCCGAATGAGTGGCGCCGACCCACTGGAACGAGCTGCACGACATGCCGGTCAGCGGACTGGTCGCAGACGGCGACACAGCCGAGACGGTGTGAATCACCACCGACCGCCACGTGCCGGCCAGCGTGGGCTGACTGGTCGTGCCCGGAATCACGGCGCTACTGAGGCTCGGTTCAAGAGGGTTGGACGAACTGGATCGCTGCGTGCTGCAGGCTGACACAGCGGACGCGGCGAGAAGGGCAAGGACGATCAGGGTCGAACGGTGTTGCATGGTATGCGACGAGGGAGCGAAACCCGTGCCGCGGCCGGGGCGCTGCGAAGTCTGCCAAATTCCTGTCGGGTTCTGCGTATGCCGTCAATTTGTCGGCGCTCGATTGCAATTTTGAAATCGAGATCACATCTGCAGATTTTTGCGAGCCCACTCGACAGAGACGCGAGTGTTCAAGTCTTCCATCGCGAGCTGTTCGGCCGGGGTGAGGCCCGTGACGCGCGGCGCCGGAAGTGTGTTCGGCATGGGCGGTGTGGCGGACTGTGCGGGTGCGGCCGCCATTGCCGGGCCGGAGGCCGGGGATACGATAGCAAGCGACGCGGCCGCTTTGAGTACGTCTCGTCCGATGATCATGGCCCTACTTGATACGCGAACACTTCGTTGAAAGCGAGCGCGTCACAGGCCTGTCGGTCAGTCTGGTGATTGTGGAGAACGCCGTTTAATGCTCAGCGGGCTTCGCGGTCTGGGTCGCACGGTCTGGCTCATCGGTCTGTTGAGTCTGCTCAACGACAGCGCCAGCGAGATGTTGTACCCGCTCATCCCGCTCTATCTGACCTCGGTCCTGATGGCGGGACCGCGCGCGCTCGGGCTGATCGAGGGAGTGGCAGAAGCGACAGCCAGCCTGCTGAAGCTGTTCTCGGGCGTGCTGGTTGATCGGACGCGGCGGGCGAAGCCGTGGATGGTGTTTGGCTACGGATTGGCCGGACTCGGCCGTCCCCTAATCGCGTTCGTCACGAGCTGGCCCTGGTTGCTGGTGATTCGATTTGCGGATCGCGCGGGTAAGGGCCTGCGGTCGTCGCCACGCGATGCACTGCTTGCGGCATCAGTGAGCGCCGAGCGGCGAGGCCTCGCGTTTGGCGTGCACCGCGCAATGGACAACGCCGGCGCCGTCGTCGGGCCGCTGACCGCGGCGGCGTTGCTCGGCGCCGGTGTGCCGCTCCGGAGCATGTTCCTGTGGGCGCTCGTCCCGGCAGGCTTGTGCCTGGCACTCGCACTGGCCATCCGTGAGCCTCGGCGTCCCTCGACTCCGCCAGCGGCGACGCGTGGCTTCGATCTGACTCTGCGCGACCTGCCGTCGTCGTTCCGCCGCTATCTCGTGGTGGTGGGTCTGTTCTCGTTCGGCAATTCCTCCAACATGTTCCTGCTGCTCCGTGCCGAGGAACTCGGGGTGCCAAGGGCCCACATTCCGCTCTTGTGGGCCACCGTGTCGGCTGTGGCCATGGTGTTCTCGGCGCCGCTCGCGGCGCTGTCCGATCGCTGGGGCCGCCGGCGACTCCTGCTGGCCGGTTATGTGGCGTATGCCGGGTTCTACTTCGCCCTTGGGGCGATCACGCACAGCGGCACCTGGCTCGTTGCGCTCTTTGGCGGCTATGGCCTGTTTCTCGCCGCCACCGAAGGCGTCGAAAAGGCACTCGTCGCCGACCTGGCTCCTGCAGATCGCCGCGGCACCGCATTTGGCTGGTTCAATCTCGTTGCCGGTACTGCGCTGTTGCCCGCATCACTCATCTTCGGGGCGGTCTATCAGGGGGTGTCGCCGTGGGCCGCATTCGCGATGTCGGGGAGCCTCGGCCTTGCCGCCGCCCTCCTGCTCAGGTTCTGTGTGCCGCTGCCGCCGGCGGGCGCCCCCACGTCGTGACGGACTGCATCCATCCTGCCTCTTGTCGCTGCGCGGGGCGCGGGGGCTGCCCGATCGCCTGAACCTTGTGTGTTATCGTTTTTCCGTTCCAATTTTCGCGCCGTCGGACCGGCGCCGTCGGTCCCGTGGCGCGCACGCGTTGCGGTCCCCGACGCGTAGCGGGGCCATCAGGCCCTGGTCTTCGGCAGAGAATTCGTCGCGGTACACCAGGAGGCGGGTAGTGACACGAATCGGGATGGGTATCGTCGGGGCTGGCTTCATCGGGCCTCACCACATCGACGCGGTACGGCGGCTCGGGTACGTCGACGTGCTCGCGCTCGCGGACATGAACGAGTCGTTGGCCAGGCAGAAGGCCGAGTCGCTCAATATCCCCAAGTTCTACGGAAGCTACGACGCACTGCTGGCCGACCCGGCCATTCAGGTCGTGCACAACGCGACCCCCAACTTCCTTCACTATCCCGTCAATGCTGCCGCGATCGCCAAGGGCAAGCACGTGGTCTCGGACAAGCCGCTGGCGTTGACCGGTGACGAAGCCCGCCGCCTGCGCGATCAAGCAAACGCGGCCGGCGTGTTCAACGCCGTGACGTTCGGCTATCGCGGCAATCCGCTCGTGCAGCAGGCGCGACACTCGATTGCCACGGGGCGGATCGGGCGTCCGCACTTCGTGCACGGTTACTACATTCAGGACTGGCTGCTCCGCGATACCGACTATTCGTGGCGGCTCGAGCCCGACAAGGGCGGAGCGTCGTCGGCACTCGGCGACATCGGGTCGCACTGGTGTGACATGGTGCAACACGTGACCGGCCAGCGAATCACCCACGTCCTGGGCGACTTGACGACGGTGCTTCCGCAACGAAAGAAGCCGCGCGGCGCGCGCGAGGCGTTCGCGACCGCGGGCGGCAACGACGAGTACGAGCTGGTCGATATCAAGGTGGAGGATCTGGCCTCGGTGCTCATCCGCTTCGATGGCGGCGCCAAGGGCGTCTTCAGCGTGGGCCAGGTGTGTGCCGGACACAAGAACGACTTCGTGTTCGAGGTGTGCGGCTCGGAGGCCTCGTTGAAATGGCGCCAGGAACAGCAGAACGAGCTCTGGATTGGCCATCGCGACAAGCCGAGCGAAGTGCTGCAGAAGGATCCGGCGCTGCTCGATCCCGAGGTCCGGCACTACGCGCATCTGCCGGGTGGCCATCAGGAGGCCTGGGCAGACGCCTTCAGCAATCTCATGCGTGACATCTATGGCACCATCGCGTCAGGCAAGAAGCCGACCGATCCGCTGCCACCGACGTTTGCGACCTTCGAAGATGGCTACCGCGCAAACGCCATCGTCGACGCGATTCTCGAGAGCGGGCGTGCGGGCGGCGTTTGGACGAAGGTGACGTACTGATGGGCACGAAGCCGTTTCAACCGAAATTCATGAAGGTCGGCATCCTTACGGCCGCGCTGCAGGAGCTCACGCCGCGGGAGGTGCGCGATCCGGATCCCGACCGTGCGGTCGAAGAGTGGCTCGAGTTCGGCCGCGAGATCGGCGTGAACTACATCCAGCTCTCGGCGGCGCTCCATCCGGGCGAGAGCGACATTCCGGCCGAGGCCATGCTCGACCCGGTCGCCAATACGCTTGACCTGCGCCAGCCGTTCGACAAGACGCGGGCCCGGCGGGTGCAGGCGGCGATCGATGCGACGGGGGTGGGCCTGTCAGACGTCGGGTACTTCGACAACCTGCTGCATCACGACCCGCTCATTCGCCGCAAGAAACATGACTTCATGCTGCGGGTGTTCGACACCGCCGCGCTCCTGGGCGTCGACGCCGTGTGCGGTTTCGTCGGTCGGAACCAGGAGCACAGCATGGACCAGAACCTGCTCGATTTCGAAGAGCAGTTCGTGCCGTTGCTGAAGGAAGCCAAGGCGCGTGGCCTCACGTATCGGGTCGAGCAGTGTCCGATGCCCGGTTGGACCACCGGCGACAACTTCCACAACAACATTGCCTATGCCCCAGGGCCATGGATTGCGCTTCACAAGATCTGCGAGAAGCACGGCGTGGGCGACAATTTCAGAATCCACTACGATCCCTCGCACGCGATCCTCATGGGACAGGACACGCGCTCGATCTTCCAGTATTTGAAGGACGAGGGATACGGGTTCCTCATTGGTGGGTTCCACGTCAAAGGGCAGGTCATCGACGCACGCGGCGTGGCGGCCTGGGGCTACGGCGGCCAGACGATGGAACGGGGCGACTGGGTCAACGGGCAGCCGTCGCCGAACCCGGCCGATCAGGTCAACGCCTGGAAGAAGCAGGTGGTGCTTTGTGAGCACGAATTGCCGGGCACCGCGCGGCACGACCCGCTGGCCTATCTCCAGAACCGTACGGTCGACTGGCTCGACCATCAGCTCGCGGCACGCGAGCTGCTCGACCTCGACGTGGCGAACACGCACCTCGTCGTCGAGCACGAGTACCCCAAGGCGCGCATTCAGGATCGCGATCGCTTGAAACCGATTCTCCAGGGATCGGTGGCGTTCGTCCGACGCATCGACGAGGCGGCCGCGTGCATGTTCTCGTTGCAGCACGAGGTGCTCTCGGCGCAACAGATTCCTGCCCAGGGTGTGGGGCGTCAAGCGTTTCGGTCGTAGAGACAGGAGCAGACCATTCCGGTTCTCGGCATCGACATCGGGACGAGCGGCTCACGCGCGCTGGTCGTAGACGACGCAGGCGTGATCGTCGCGTCGGCGACGAGCGGTCACGCGCCGTTCACATCGCCGGGGCCCGCGTGGGCGGAGCAGGACCCCGCGGACTGGTGGCGCGCCGCACAGGAAGCGGTACGCGAGGTGCTCGGACGATCGGGCGTGGCGGCCGGCCAAATCGCGTGCGTCGGGCTGTCGGGGCAGATGCACGGCGCGGTGCTGCTCGACCAGAATGGCGACGTGCTCCGGCCGTCGATCATCTGGTGCGACCAGCGCACGGCGACGGAGTGCCGCTGGCTCGAACGCGAGGTGGGTGCCGCCCGGCTGCTCGAGTTGACGGCCAACCCTGCGCTGACGAACTTCACGCTGACGAAGTTACTGTGGGTGCGCACACACGAGCCAGAGGTCTGGGCGCGCGTGCGGCACGTGCTGCTGCCGAAGGATTACGTCAGGTACCGGCTCAGCGGCGTATTTGCCATCGATGTGGCCGATGCCTCCGGGACCCTGATGCTGGATGTGGCGCAACGGCAATGGTCGGCCGAGATGCTTCGCGCCGCCGGCATCGCGCCGGAGATTCTGCCTGAGGTATTCGAGTCGACCGATGTGTGCGCACGCATCTCGCGCGAGGCTGCAGCCTGCACAGGACTCAGGGAAGGCACGCCGATTGTCGCCGGCGCTGGGGACCAGGCTGCCGGCGCGGTGGGGATGGGCATCACCCGGCCGGGCGCGGTGAGCGTGACTATCGGCACATCCGGCGTTGTGTTTGCCGCCACGGAACGTCCCGCCCTCGACATCAAAGGGCGCATCCACACCTTCTGTCATGCGATTCCCGGACGCTGGCACGTCATGGGGGTGACCCAGGCTGCCGGCCTGTCGCTCCGGTGGCTGCGCGATCAGTGGCAGCACGGCAGCGATGACGCGGCGTATGAACGAATGACGGCAGAAGCGGCGTCCGCGCCTGTCGGGTCGGACGGCGTCATGTGGGCGCCCTATCTGATGGGCGAGCGAACACCTCATTGCGATCCCTCCGTGCGTGCGTCGCTGGTCGGACTGGCAGCGAGCCACACGCGAGGTCACGTGGTGCGTGCCGTTCTGGAAGGCGTCGCCTTCAGTCTCCGGGATACGTTCGAAATCTTTGCCGAGCTCGGGGTGCCTGTCGCGCGCATTCGCGTCGGCGGCGGCGGCGCCCGTTCGCCGCTCTGGCGCGAGATCCAGGCCGCGGTGTACGGGCACGCGGTCGAAACCGTTGCTGCCGAAGAGGGCGCCGCGTACGGCGCGGCCATTCTCGCGGGCGTCGGTGCTGGCGTGTGGCCGTCTGTGGATCAGGCGTGCGATACGGTGGTGCGCTCCGCGGCGCTGACGTCAGCAAAACCGGCGGACGCGGCGCTCATGAATACGCAATACCGCGCCTACCGGCGCATCTACCCGGCGCTCTGCGCCATTTACCCGCAGGGGTCTGCGGTATGACGGGAAACGCATCAATGTCCGACACTTACCAGCCTCGCCCCGAGCACAAGTTTTCCTTTGGCCTCTGGACCGTCAGCAATCGAGGCCGCGATCCGTTCGGCGATGTCGTGCGCGACGCGCTCGCGCCCGTCGACGCCGTCGCCATGCTTGGCGAGGTCGGGGCGTGGGGCGTGAACCTGCACGACAACGACCTGGTGCCGATCGACGCCACAGCCGCCGACCGCGATCGCATCGTCCGAGACTTTCGTCGTGCCTGCGAGCAGCACGGCATCGTCGTGCCCATGGCGACGGTGTCGTTGTTCTTCGACGCGGTGTTCAAGGACGGCGCGTTCACGGCCAACGACCCGGCGGTGCGAGCGTACGCGGCGCAGAAAACCATGCGCGCGATGGATCTCGGCGCAGAGCTCGGCGCGAAGATCTTCGTGTTGTGGGGCGGCAGGGAAGGCACCGAGACCGATGCCTGCCGGCGTCCCGACGATGCGGTGAAACGCCTGCGGGAGGCGATCGATTATCTGTGCGAGTACTCGATCGACCAGGGCTACGGATTCACGTTCGCGCTCGAAGCAAAGCCGAACGAGCCGCGCGGCGACATCTACATGGCCACCACCGGGAACTATCTCGGGCTGATTCCGACGCTCGCTCATCCTGAGCTCGTCGGCGTCAATCCCGAGATGGCGCACGAGCAAATGGCCGGGCTGAACTTTCTGCACGCCGTGGCGCAGGCGTGGGAAGCGGGCAAGCTGTTCCACATCGACTTGAACGATCAGGTGATGGGCCGGTACGATCAGGACTTCCGCTTTGGCGCCGCCAACCTCAAACAGTCCTTCTTCCTCGTGAAGTTTCTCGAGGACGTGGGCTACGCCGGCCCACGCCACTTCGATGCGCACGCCTACCGGTCCGAGGACTACGAGGGTGTGAAGGATTTCGCCCGTGGCTGCATGCGGACCTACCTGATGCTGAAAGAGAAGGCCACCCGGTGGAACGCCGACCAGGAGATTCAGGCCATCATCAAGGAGGCGCATCGTCCCGGTCAGCCGGCGCCCGCCCTGTCTGCGTATACCCGCGAACACCGCGAGGCCCTGCTCAACGCGCCACTCGACCGGAAGATGCTCGCCGCCCGCGGGCTCCGCTACGAGCGGCTCGATCAAATGACGATCGACCTGCTGCTCGGGACGCGGTAGCGCCTACAACAGGAGACCGGGTCTCCGGTGTAGATCTGCGCGGACTAAGAGACCGGGTCTCCGGTGTAGATCTGCGCGGACTAAGAGACCGGGTCTCCGGTGTAGATCTGCGCGGACTAAAGAGACCGGGTCTCCGGTGTAGATCTGCGCGGACTAAGAGACCGGGTCTCCGGTGTAGATCTGCGGAGACTAGGAGACCGGGTCTCCGGTGTAGATCTGCGGAGACCCGGTCTCTTGTACTGCATAATGTCTCCAGATGAGTCGGGAAATTCAGGTTCGAGACGCTGTCGACCGGTTCCTCTCGCGCATTCGGCAAGACATGGACGGCCGCCTCAAGGATCTGGCCGACGAGCTCCTTCAGGTGGTGCAGGGCGACGCGCGGGTGCCACGCGTGGACCTGGAGCGTGCGGCTGTTGAGCTTGGGCGCGCGGCGGCTCGGGGCGGCACGCAGGCACGCCGCGATTTGATCGCGCGAGTGCTGGCTGCGATCCGTCGACTCGACGAGGCCGTCGGTCTGCGCGGTGTGCTCGACGCCGTGGCCGACGGGGCCATGGCCGAGGCTGGCCGCGTGGCGGTGCTGCTCCTCGAGGACACGACACTGCGCGTGTACCGGCATCAGGGTTTCGAGACGGGGCGCCTGCCCGAAGATCTCCCGATTGACGCGTCCCCTCGCCTCGCCATGGCGGTGCAGCAGCGGCAGCCGACCAGCCTGATCAATGGACAGGATGGCGAACTCGCCGCGCCGTTGTTCTTGCGCGTGGCCCAGGGGCGACGCGGTCTGCTGAGTCCGCTCGTCGTTGGCCATGATGTGGTCGCCGTCGTCTATGCCGAAGGGCCGGAGCGCCAGGAGGGCGACACCGGCGAGCCCGTGTGGATCGAGCAGGTCGAGGTATTGGTTCGTCACGCTGCTGCGCGCCTCGAAAACGTGACATCGAAGCGCACGGTCGAAGTGCTGACCAACCCAACCTGATCCGCCCTACCAGGAGTGACGATGACCTTCACGCATCGAATCATGGCCAGCACGTGCGGCATGGCAATCGCTGCGCTGACGCTCGCCTCGTCCGATCCCAAGGCCCCACGGGCGCTTCGATTGACGACGCCGGTCGAAGCGGCGCAGATGGCCGAGTCGGCGCTGTGGCTCGCGCCCTCTGCCGACTCGACCAAGCCCTCTGAGCTCGCGCGAGCCATCGAGATGCTCAACACCGGACGCGCGGCTGAGGCGGCCAGTGTGTTTGCGCGGTCCACGGCCGACCCGTTACTCGGGGGCTACGCGCGGCTGTACTACGGACGCGCCCAGTTGGCGTTGAACCGCCTGCCGGATGCCGCAGCCGCGGCACGGAGTGTGCTTGGCGTGAGTCCCGGCGGATACGTCGGAGAAGCGGCGTTGTGGCTGCTGGCCGACAGTTCCGAGCTGCTGGGTCAGTGGGCCGACGCCTTCACGGCGCTCAAGGCGCTCACTGATATTCGTTCGACCAACCCGTCTCTTGCCTGGCTGCGACTTGCGCGCGCGGCGGAAAAGACGGGCGCTTCGTCGCCTGCCCGCGCCGCCTATGTGAAGGTGTATTACGAATACCCGCTGACGAGTGAGGCCGACGCGGCCGGTTCGGCCTTGAGCCGGTTGCCGGCGTCCGAGGGCCCCGAGCGCCTCAGACTCGAGCTCGGCCGGGCCCAGCAGCTGTATGCCGCCCGGCGCTATGCTGACGCGCGCAAGGCCTATTCGGATGTGCGATCGGCAACGGGCGGTGACGATCGCGCGATCGCAGACCTGCGGATCGCCGAGTGCGACTATGCCCTGCAGCGGTTCGAAGTGGCGCGAGAAGCGCTTCGGCCTCTGGCGGAGAAGAACGGCCCGCACCGCGTCGAAGCCGCGTTCTACTACGTCAGCACTCTGCGGGGGCTGAAGCGCAGCGATGAATACCCGGGGCGCGTCGCCGAGTTTGTCGCGGCCAACCCGGGGCACCCGCTGGCCGAAATGGCACTGAACGACCTGGCCACCGCCTACATTCTCTCCAATGACGACGCGAGCGCGGCGCAGGTCTTCACCCAGATGTACGGCCTATTTCCGTTTGGGGCCTTCGCGGACCGAGCAGCCTGGAAGGCCGGGTGGTGGGCGTACCGCAACGGACGCTATGCCGAAACGGTGCGTCTGTTCGAGGCCGCAGCGGTCAACCAGCGGCGCGCCGATTATCGGCCGTCGTGGCTGTACTGGGCCGCTCGCGCGCACGAGCAACTGGGGGAACCAGAGGCGGCCCTGAAGTGGTACCGGCAGACGATCGCCGACTACCGCAATTCCTATTACGGACGACGGGCGGCCGAGTCGGTCGAGCGCATCGTGACGCGGGGCAACCGCGCTCTGGCGGTGACCCGGGCGACATCGACGCAGCCGGTTCGGCTGGCGCTCGAGCCCGGCGCGCCGCCGGAGAACACGCGGCTCATTCAGCGCCTCCTGTCTGTGGGGCTCTACACCGACGCTATTTTCGAGCTGCGCAAGACGCAGCGGGATGTCGGGACATCACCCCTGATCGAGGCCACGATCGCCTACGCGCTCAACCGGATGGGTGAATTGCGCCCTGCGATTACCGCGATGCGCCGCGCGTACCCGCAATTCATGGCCGAGGGAGGAGAGGCGCTTCCGAGCGCCATACTCTCGGTGATTTTCCCGGTGCAGCACTTCGATCTGCTGCGACGCTACGCGACTGAGCGCCATCTCGATCCGTATCTGCTCGTGGCCCAGGTGGCGCAGGAGTCGACATTCCAGGCCGATGTCCGCTCCGTCGCGAACGCGTACGGCCTCATGCAGATTCTCCCTTCCACCGGCCAGCGGTATGCGTCGAAGGTGGGGGTTCGCGGCTTCTCGACGGCGCGGTTGAAGGATCCGGAAGTCAACGTCCGCATTGGCACCGCGTACATGGCGGATCTGCTGGCGCGGTTCGGAGATCCGGCTCCTGCTCTGGCTGCCTACAACGCGGGCGAAAACCGTGTCACCCGGTGGCGCGCCGAGCGACCCGGCGTGGCGCGGGATGAGTTCATCGACGACATTCCCTTCCCCGAGACGCAGAATTACGTGAAGCGGATTCTCGGTACCGCTGAGGACTATCGCCTTCTTTACGGCGAACGGCGTCCGGCCGGGCGAGATCTGGTGCGCTGAGCCGCGCCGCCATGCCGCGTTCTAGAACGTCCGAAAAGGCGAGCCGGTTCACCGAGTCGGTCATCCGAGAAATGACGCGACTGGCGTTGCAGCATGGCGCCGTCAACCTCTCGCAAGGCTTCCCCGATTTTCCCGCGCCCGACTGGATTAAGCAGGCCGCGTGCGCCGCGATCGACTCGGATCTGAATCAGTATGCGGTGACGTGGGGCGCGAAGCCGCTGCGCGACGCGATCGCGGCCGACATCGCGCGCCGCCAGGGGCGGGATGTCGATCCCGACCGGCAGGTCACGGTGTGCTGCGGCTCCACCGAGGCGATGATGGCGACCCTGCTCGCCGTGGTGGATCCTGGCGACGAGGTCATCATCTTCGAGCCCTTCTACGAGAACTACGGGCCCGACGCGATTCTTTCGGGAGCGGTTCCCCGATTGGTGAGGCTGCACCCGCCTCCGGCCTCCGCCGGCGGAGAGACCGGTGCCGACTGGTCCTTCGATGCGGACGAGCTGCGTGCCGCATTCTCGAACCGGACGCGCGCCATTGTCATCAACACGCCGAACAATCCGACGGGCAAGGTGTTCACGCGCGAAGAGCTCCGCCTCATCGCACGGCTTTGTGTCGAGTGGGACGTCATCGCGGTCACAGACGAAATCTACGAGCACATCATCTACGCCGATGGCGGACACGTGCCGATGGCGACGATCGATGGGATGGCCGACCGCACGGTGACCATCAACAGCATTTCGAAGACATTCAGCGTCACCGGCTGGCGGGTGGGGTGGGCCGTCGCCCCGCCCGACATCACGAGCGCCATCCGTAAGGTTCACGACTTCCTGACGGTTGGCGCCGCGGCGCCGCTTCAAGCGGCCGCGGCGGCGGCTCTCGGCACCGGCGACGAATACGTTGTGGAGCTGGGGCGCTCGTATCGGCGCAAGCGAGACCGGCTCATGGGCATTCTGGAGCGTGCAGGGTTCGCCTGCTACCAGCCGCAGGGCGCCTACTACATCATGACCAGCATTGCGTCATTCGGGTTCCCTGACGACGTGACGTTTGCGCGGCATCTGGTCACGAAGATCGGCGTTGCCGCAGTACCGGGAAGCAGCTTTTTTCGCAACGCGCCGGCAGGTAATCAGTATCTTCGTTTCTGCTTCTGCAAGAAGGAAGAGACGTTCGTGGCGGCCGAGGAGCGGCTGGGAAGCCTGACGCCGAACCCAGTGAGTTGAGGCGTCCTCTGCCCTGGAAGGGCGCCCCAACTCGAGGTCTGCACCTGTCGCGCGTTAGAAACGAACGCCGACCGACATTCTGAACGTGCGCGGCAACGTGTAGGCGCCCTTGCCGATGGCCTTGCCGAACTTGTTGCCGTAATCCCAATTCAGCCCCTTGACCGGCTTCGTGGTGAACGGGTTGAACGCCGCAAACCTGTCTGGGTCGTCTACCGCCGTCAACACCGTTCTGTCGATGTCCTGGTTCGCGCCGTTGAACAGCTGAAACTGGTTGAAGAGGTTCAGAAGCTGAAACTGGGCGAACACTGTGGGGCGATGGTGCGTCGACAGGTCGTGATTGTAGTTGATGGCCAGGTCGGTCCGGAACATGGACTCGGTCCGAAACTCGTCACGGGGCGTGAAGAAGTACGTGCCGGTGAACGGCGGCAGCGCGTAGCCCGGATTGCGCACTCCCGACACGTCGACCGATCCGACCGCGCCGTATGGCGTGCCCGATTGCATCTGCTCGACCACGCCGACCGAGACCCGTCCGAGTGCCTGCCAGGGGAGCTCGTACGTGCCCCAGATTCTGGCGCGATGCCGCTGGTCGGCCGCCAGATCGCCTTCTGGAAAGGCCCACGTGCGATCGGCGTACTCGGGGTAGCCGAGAATGCCGGACGTGATTGGGCCATTCTCCGTTGTCTCACCGTTCACGTTTCCGTGCAGGCGCGACAGCGTGTAGTTGCCCCCCACTCGAGCGCGACGGATCGAGAGGAGGCCCTGCACGCTCAGGCCCTGGTACTGGCGCGTCAGGTCGTTCGTGTTTTCCACGACACCGCGATCGGAATCCTGTCCGAACTCGTCTGAAACCTGGCCGGTGCTCAGGTCGGTTCTCGTCGCATAGAAGTCGGCGTACGAACGATTCACGAAGTCGACGCGAATGGCCGCCCTGGAGCCCACCTGCTGACTGACGCCGAAGGTCAGTTCGTCGACGTGCGGAGAGGCGAGCGACTTGTCGATTCGCGTCCCGATGCCCGCAATGACGGCCACGAAGGGATCGGGCCGGACCGCGTTGAACCAGTTGAACACCTGTTGCAGGGCGGCTTCGCTGCTCTTGTAGGGAGCCGCGCCTGTGTTGATCGGGGAGCCCTGATAGAAGTACGCGATAATCGAGGGCGTGCCGGCGCCCGAGCCGGAGTTGGCGATGCTGTTCGCCACCGCCGAGACGTAACGCCCGTAGCCGGCCGTGACCGCCAGTCGTCCTGTTCCGCGCGGATCCCACGCCAGCCCCAGCCTGGGACTGATCGCGCTGTCGCGAACCACGGCATTGCCAGAAGCGTCTTTGCCCTGGTTCTTGTCGAACCTCAGGCCGGCATTCACGCTCAGATGTCGGTTGTAGCGCCAGCTGTCACTCAGAAAAAGGCTATGGGTGCGGAAGTTGGTGCGCTTGGCAGCCTCTCGAATCGGCCACGAGATGATCCACGTGGTGTCCCCGGGCACCATGACCGGGTAGACCGTGCCGTTGTCGATGATCGAGCCGGTTGCCCACACGTGATAATCGGTGGCGGACTGGTGGTTCGCGGCTTCGCGCTTGTCATTGAAGCCGTCGTAGCCGAATGTCATGGCATGGCTGCCCGCGCCCGTCGAGAGAAAGTACGTGCCCTTGACCACCAGGTTGTTGTTGTCGCGAGTCTCGTCCGTGCAGACTCCGCAGAAATTCGGCGCGCCCCACCAGGCGCCGGTCGTCTGATCTCGCAACGGTGTGCCCCGCGCGATGTCGGTGGAGAGGCCGCCGTCATGACGGAACGCGAACGTCCGGGCCGAATACTGGCCTTCGAGGAACAGGTGCGATCCGAACGTGCCCGTGTAGTGGACCGCCGCCAGCGTCTGAGGCAGGTCGCGGGTCGTCAGGCTGGCGAGATCCATGACCTGCGAAGACACCGGCCAGGCGTTGTTCACCTCGCGCTGCTTGATTCCAGTGAACGCGAACTCGATGCGTTGGGCCGGAGACACCGACCCGGTTAACTTGACCTCGCCGCGCGTTTCCCGGTTCTCGTAGACGTAAGGGAGATTGGTATACCCCGTCTGCCGTGAGAGCTGCTGATTGGCACCGCGCCCGGCCGCAAAGAACCAGAGGCGACTCGGCAGAATAGGACCGCCAAGGGTGTACTCATGCGTCGGGGTCGTCTTATCGGTCTTGGGCTCTTTGAAGGGACTCACCGATCGCCAGTTGTCGTTTGTCAGACCTGTACGCCACGAACCAGAAAACCTGTTGCCGCCAGACTTGCTGATCGTGCTAATCACTCCGCCAGAAAACCGGCCGTACTCGGCTGAGATTCCGCCAGTGCTGATCGTCGTCTCCTCGATGGCATCCTCGACGACCAGGCTCAGTGGCGCGCGATCGAGATTGTCCTGGGTCACGACGCCGTCGATCAGGTAAAGGTTCTCGAAGCTCATGGCGCCGGCAATTGTCACGGCGCCGCCTGGCCCGGTGGCGTGCACCGAGGGTGCGAGAGAGACAGCGGCGGCCTGGCTGCGAGCGGTTGGCAGCTGGTTCAGGAGGGACGCTGGCAGCGTGGTCGAGATCAGTGGCGTTCCCATTGATGCGAGGCCTTGGGCCGAAACGGAGACCTGCTCGCTCTGGCCTGCCGGCCTCAGCGCGGCATCGACAGCGGCCGTTTGCATTGCGGCCACCGTGACCGCAAGTTTTGCCGTCGTGAATCCGGTCAGTTCGAATTTCGCGGTATAGCTCCCCGGCGGCAGCAGCCGCAGCATGTAGTCGCCGTTTGCCGTGGAGGTCGTTGTCTGCGATTGCTGGAGACTCGGCGATTCCACGATGACCCGGACACCGCCGATGGGACGTCCCTGAGAATCGACGATGTGGCCGGAGATGGCGCCGGTAGGGATCTGGGCTGAGGCGATCTGCGGAAGATGAAGATAAAGAGAGACGGCCAACAGGAGGACACCGGGAAAAAGCCGGCGGGGCAGACAGATATCCGAAGATGGCATAGTGACGGGCTCCTGGAGCAATAACGATGCCTTTGCATAAAGATCGGTCGATCGGCCATCTTTCCGAAAAAGACTGAGCAAACAGAAGGCTGCCGCCGCGTGCGCCGCGAGTCCCTGTCAGAAATCCGTGCGAAATCTGCAATGGCGTATCAAAAATGTAAGCACCTAGGGCGTCGTTGCCGCGGGTGGGTGCCAAGGCCCGCATAGAATGCACGCGGAATGCTGACTCGAGTAGCCCGCGCTGGGCCATGGCGGCGGATGATCGGGCCCGTGCTATTCGGGCTGGCGGCGTGGTGCGCCGCGGGGACGGTAGCGCTCGCCGACCCCGTAGCCTCGACGCGCGTGGCCGTTCTGGCGCGCTGGTGGTGGCTGCCCCTCTTCGTCGGGGCCGCCGCTGGGGTGCGCCCGTTCCGTACGTCGTTCTGGAATGCGACGCCAGCGCTGCTGGCGACGGTTGCCTACTGGCCAATCCCCCTGTCACCGCCACTCCTGTTGTGGACAGGACGACTGGCGTGGCTGCCTGTCCTTGTCACCCTCGCCGCAGTAGTCGTGCCGGCGGGTACCGGTGAGGAGAACGCGCCGGATACCGTCCCCGAAGGTCGGGTGGCGCCCCGACGGTCGCTCTTGCTGGCCGCGCTCTTCAGCGCGTGCCTCTCTGTCGTCGTCGCGTGGTCGCTCCACTCGCAGCTTCCCCGTGGCGATGAGTGGCACTACCTGATGATGACTCAGAGTCTCCGCAAGGACGGTGATCTGCGCATCGAGAACAATCACGTTCAACGCGACTATGAGTCGTTCTACGCTGGGACGCTGCCGCCAGACTTCCTGCGTCGCGGCACGGACGGTCAGATTTATTCCATTCACGCACCGGGTGTGGCGGTGCTGGTCCTGCCCCTGTTTGCGCTGTTCGGGTACGCAGGCGCGCAAGCCTCATTGATTGTGGTCGCCGCGGCCGCCGGCGCGCTGGTCTGGCTGATAGGCTGGCGGGCGGCTGCCGACAGGCGAGCGGCATGGTTTGCGTGGGCGTCGGTCGCTGGGTCGGTGCCCTTCCTGTTTCAGAGCGTCACCGTGTTCCCCGACATGTTCGGAGCGTTGGCCGTAGCGGGGGCGCTCGCCATCTACATGGCGCTGTCGCGGCCGGGGACCCTGGTCGGATCAACGACGCTAGTGGCGCCGTCTCTGCTGCTCGCCGCCCTTCCCTGGTTTCATACACGGTTTGTCATCCTGTCGGTCACGTTCGGAACATTCATTGCGTGGCGGGTCCTCACTGATTCCTCTCGCGCGACGCCAGTTCGCGCCCGGCGAGTCGCCCTGCTTCTGGCGGTGCCCGCGGTCTCGGCTGCCTCCTGGTTCCTGTTCTTCTACCTCATCTATGGCACGCCAAATCCACTGGCTCCGTACGGCGACCAGCCGGGTACTCGCTGGGGCTACATTCCCGGCGCGCTGGCCGGGCTGTGGCTCGATCAGCAGTTCGGCCTGCTGACGTACGCGCCGGTGCTGGCGCTGGCGGGCTGGGGATGGTGGCGTCGGCTCGGGGCAGGCTGTTATTCGGCGCGCGCTGGCGCGGCCGCCTTGCTCCTCTATGCCGCAGCGGTCGGCACATATTGGATGTGGTGGGGTGGCGTACCTGCCACACCCGCCCGATTCCTCACGGCCGTCCTGCCGGTTCTTGCACCGCCAGTCGCTGTCGCGTGGACACAAATGGACCGCTCGGGTAGAGCGATGGCGGTCGTCCTGCTTGCTCTCTCCGTGACCATGAGCATCGTCACGCTCGGCGTGGACCATGGCGCGCTGGCCTGGAACGTTCGTGGTACCCAGGCAGAGTGGCTCGTGTGGCTCCGGCCGAGCGCCGACATCCAGCATCTCTGGCCGAGCTTCTTCTGGCGTCTCACGCCGGGCGAGGTCCGGACGGAGCTGTGGTTCGGCGTGCACGCGTTGCTCTGGCTGATGTTGTTTGCCGCCACGGCGTGGTTAGTGTCAGTTCTTGCGCGCAAGCGCAGCACCGCCGCTCAAATTCTGGCAGCGTGGTGGGTGCCGCTGACGCTGATGCTCGCTGCCTTGGTGTGGTGGCCCCTGACCGGGTCGGTCGGGATCCGGGCTGAGTCTTCACAGATGGGCGTCCTGCACGCGATGGCCCAGAGGGGGCGCGTTGCGATTCGGGTGGTGCCAGGCGCGCGCTGGACGTCGGCCACACTTGCCGACGTGCACGTGCGCATCCCCATCTTGGAGGTCAGCGACGACACGCCCGTCCCGGCGGCCGTCGTACGCGGGGTGCCACCTGGCCAGTACGACCTCCGCGTCCGGAACGCGTCGACAGACGGCGGCATGGCCGCCATCGCCCTTGGGACTGAGCCGCGCACGTACCGAACCGTCCCGCTGGCGACGCTCAGCGGGCAGGCATACAGGCTGTCGCTACCCGCCGGCGCCGAGCGGCTCACCGTGAGAATCGATCGGCCCACGGGCGACCTTGCCTCGCTCTACCTTGTGCCCGTCGCTCTCGGTCGCCAACGTCCGGCGCGTGCCATCGCCGTCCAGCGATACGGCGACACCGACGTCTTTTTTTGTGACGACCAGGTGTTCATCGAGCCGGATGGCTTCTGGGTCAAAGGAGGCCGTTCGGGGCGCATTCTCATCGCACCGTCTGGCGCCAGCCGTGTGGTGAATCTGGAACTCGGCAATGGGCCGGCAGAGAATCGCGTGCGGCTGGAGACGGCGGGAGGCACGAGCGAGGTGGTGCTCGCCGCTTCGGCCGTTACGCGTATCTCATTGCCGCTCGACGATGAGGGCGCAGCGTGGCTGGGCGTGACGTCGGCCGCGCAATTCCGTCCGTCGGCCACGACACCGGGAGGCGACGACCGCCTGCTCGGTGTCCGGGTTCGCGTCGTTCCGTGACGCGACGGCCGGTGCTTCCCTGCGGAAGTCGCCGGCCGGTCACGAGACGTGCTGCTCAGTAGCGGAGCGCTGCTCCGAACCACATGCCCTGAAACTTGACGTCGCCGGTGTCGTTTTCGATGCTCAGAAACGTCGTCATCCGGCGCCAGCCGACTTGCACGCCGAAGTTGTTCGAGAGGTTGACCGTGCCGTGCAGGTCCCAGTCGTAGTAGTTCGCCTGATACTTCGGATCCACGTCTGGCAGCTTGAGGCCGCTGACCTCGAAGTCCACTGCGACCCGAGGCAGGACGTAGCCGCGGGCGACGACGCCAATGGCTGGAAGCGGGGCTTTCCGCTTGACGAACTCGGTCAGCTGAGGGTTGAGCAGAGGCGAGTTGGTCTTCAGACTCGCGTCCATCGTGGTGTAGCGCGCATCGAGCAACATCCCGACGAACCCGCGCGACTTATAGAGAAAGTCGTACTCGTAGCCGAAGCGCCACACCTTCCATCCAAACGTGGACTCGACCGGCACGCTGACAGGAAAGACGATCCCATTGAACACGATGCTGCGCTTGAAGAGCACCTCGGACTGATACTCGACCGGCGTGTATTGGATTCGGAACTTGGCCTTCTTGGACGGTCGCAGCACGATGCGCATGTCTTTGAACCGCGTGCGTGTGAAATTGAGGTCTGTCAGAAAGTCGATCTTCGAGCCAAGGAGACCGAATTGCTCGCTCGAGATCAACCCCGCCGGATCTGCGCTCCAGAACGAGCCTGAAATCTCAGCGTGGTATTTCTCGCCAATCGCCGAGCTCTCGCCGGATGGCGTGCCATATTGCGCGCGGGCGGCCGTCGGCCACACGAGCGCAACGGACAACACGAGCAGCGACAGCGTTGGGGAGTGGCGCCACGATGAAGGCCGCGTGGAAAGGTGCATTGTTATACTTCCTCCATGATCAAGGCGCTCTCGCGCCTGCTTCCTTACGTTCTCCGCGTCCGTCGGTCCCTCGCCGCAGGGTTGCTGTGTGTGCTCGCCGCCACGGTGCTCTCCCTCGTGTCTCCCTGGGTCCTGAAGTACGTCGTGGACGGCCTGGTGCAGGGAATGAGTCGTGGCCGGCTGGGCCTGTATGCGTTGGCGACGGTCGGGCTGGCCGTCGCAGACGGCTGGTTCCGGTACCTGATGCGCAAACGTCTTATCGGCGCATCGAGGCAGATCGAATACGAACTTCGGCAAGTTTTTTTTGCCCATCTCGAGCGACTGCCCCCATCGTACTTCCAGGCAAACCGCACGGGCGATCTGATGTCGCGTGCGACCAACGACCTCTCCGCGGTCCGGATGATGGTTGGTCCCGCGCTGATGTACTTTGCCAGCACGGCGCTCGGCTTCATCATCGCGCTGGTCGTGATGTTCTGGATCGATGCCCGGCTGACCTGGCTGGCGTTGCTTCCCCTGCCTGGCGTCACCATCGGCACGCGGTACTTCGGCAAGGCGATTCACGATCGCTTCGAGCGCATCCAGGCGCAGCTCTCTCACATGAGCGCCGTGATCCAGGAGGCGCTGGCCGGCGTCCGGGTCGTGCGCGCTTACGGGCAAGAAGATGCAGAGCGCACGCGGTTCGGCAGGGCCAACGACGAGTACGTCACCCGCAATCGTGGGTTGATCCAGTTGCAGGCGGCGTTCTATCCAACGCTCACGCTCTGTTTCGGGCTGAGCGGGTTGCTCGTGCTGTGGTTCGGTGGACGGGACGTCATCGCAGGCCGGCTCACGCTCGGCGAGTTCGTGGCGTTCAGCCGCTACCTGGTGCTGCTGAGTTGGCCGCTCATCGCATTTGGCTGGGTGATCAATCTGGTTCAGCGCGGGGTGGCGTCGTGGGAACGCATGCTTGAGGTGATCGACGCGCCGGCGGGGCCGGCCGCAATTTCGAGTCCCCGACCTGAAGGGGGCCGCCAGGCGTCGACGCTGAGAGGTCGGATCGAGGCGCGCCACTTGAGTTTTCGGTATCCTGGCGCCACGTCAGACGCCCTCGAAGACATTTCGTTCGCGCTCGAGGCGGGGCAGACGCTGGCGCTCGTCGGATCCACCGGCTGCGGCAAATCCACCCTCGTCGACCTGCTCGTGCGGCTGCGCGAGCCGCCCCGTGGCACGCTGTTCATGGACGGCGTGGACATCTGCGAGATCGCCGCCGACGAGCTTCGCGCGACGATTGCGCTCGTGCCGCAGGAGCCGTTTCTCTTCTCGGAGTCCATTGGCGGCAACATCGTCTTCGGCCTCGGCGACGAGTGGGGCAACGAGCTCGGCCGGGCGCGCGCGTCGGAGGCCGCAGCGCAGGCTGCGCTCGACGGCGACATCGCGGGCTTTCCCAACGGCTACGACACGCTCGTGGGAGAACGGGGAATCACGCTCTCGGGCGGTCAGAAGCAGCGCGTCGCCATTGCGCGGGCCCTCGCCATGGACGCGCGCGTCCTGGTGCTCGACGACGCGCTGTCAGCCGTAGACACTGCAACGGAGGAGGCGGTGCTTCGAGGCCTGAGACAGATTCGGCAGGGACGCACTTGCATCATCGTTTCTCACCGCGTGTCCACCGTGCGGGACGCCGATCTGATTCTGGTGCTCGACGCAGGTCGGGTCATCGAGTCGGGCACGCACGATCGACTGGTGGCGCAGGGCGGGACCTACTCGATGATGCACGAGCGGCAGTTGCTCGAGCAGGAAGTGCTCAGCGCGTGAGCTGATGTCGGATCATCACGAAGAGTCTTCAGTCGTCGGAAGCTACGACCCGCAGCTGATGCGTCGTCTATTGCAGTACGTCCGGCCGCACGCGCGAACCGTGCTGCTGGCCGGCTTGGCCATGCTCGTGGCCGCCGCTGTGGAGCTGCTCCAGCCCTGGTTCACCCAGCAGACAATCGATCGGTACATCGTGCGTGGGGATCTCGTCGGTCTCAGGGCAATCTCCGTTGTGTTCCTCACCCTGCTGGTCGTCGGGTTTCTGGCCGAGTACGTCCAGACCTACCTTCTCCAGACCACAGGCCAGCGAATCATGCACACGCTGCGGATGCAGCTGTATGCACATTTGCAGCGCGTGGACTTGAGCTTCTATGACAGGAATCCTGTCGGACGGCTGATGACGCGGGTGACCACCGACGTCGACGTGCTGAACGACTTGTTCACGACCGGGGTCATCACCGTGCTGGGCGACGTGCTGGTGCTCACCGGCATCACGGTGGCGATGCTCCTCATGGACTGGCGGCTGGCCCTGGTGGCCTTCTCGGTCCTGCCTTTCATCGCCTGGGTCGCGCACTGGTTTCGAACGCGGGTGCGCGACTCGTACCGGCAGGTGAGAGGCCTGGTGGCACGCCTGAACGCCTTCTTACAGGAACATCTGACCGGCATTTCTACGGTGCAGCTGTTCAATCAGGAGGCGCGAACGCTGCAGCGCTTCGAGGGTATCAACCGGCGCCACCGCGACGTCAACATCACGTCCATTTTCTACTACGCGGTTTTCTACCCGCTCATCGAAATCCTCGCCGCCGTATCGGGGGCGTTGATCATCTGGGTGGGGGCAGGACGGACGGTCCGAGGCACGCTCTCGATCGGCGTCCTCGTGGCGTTTCTCCAATATTCCCGCCGGTTCTTTCAGCCGATCTCCGAGCTCTCCGAAAAGTTCAACATTCTGCAGGCCGCCATGGCCGCGTCAGAACGCATTTTTGGGCTACTCGACACGAAGCCGACGCTGACGCAGCCGGCTGAACCAGCTCGTCCGTCAGCAGACGCTACGGGACCGAGCGGACGCGTAGCGTTCGAGCACGTCTGGTTCGCTTACAGCGGCGACCAGTTCGTGTTGCGTGACGTGTCGTTTGTCATCGAACCCGGACAGCGGATCGGCATCGTGGGAGCCACTGGTTCTGGCAAGACGACCATCATCAGTCTGCTGCTGCGGTTTTACGATGTCACCCGCGGCCGGATCCTCGTCGACGGGATCGATGTGCGCGACTGGGACCTGACGGCTCTCCGGGCGATGTTCGGCCTCGTGCTGCAGGACGTGCATCTGTTCTCTGGCACGATCGCGGACAACATCAGACTCGGCAACGCCTCGATTACGGTGGCCGATGTCGAGCGTGCGGCGAAGGCGGTGCACGCCGATGGTTTCATCGCGGCGCGCCCCGGAGGGTACGAGTCGGAGGTCGCCGAGCGCGGCGCCAGCCTGTCGGTGGGGCAGAAGCAGTTGCTGTCGTTTGCAAGAGCGCTCGCCTTCAACCCGGCCGTGCTGCTGCTCGACGAGGCGACCTCGAGCATCGACACCGCCACCGAGGCGCTCATCGAAGAGGCGCTCCGCGTGATCATGGCCGGCCGGACGGCGCTGGCCATCGCGCATCGGCTCTCCACCATTCAGGACATGGACAGAATCCTGGTCCTGAGTCACGGAGAGTTGCGCGAAAGCGGGACGCACCAGGAACTCGTCGCCGCGCGCGGTCTGTACTACCGTTTATATCTATTGCAGTATCGGGACGCGGTCTAGCGCACGGGAGTCGATCCAGAAGACCGGGTCTCTTAAGAGACCCGGTCTCGAAGGTCACCCGCGAGGAGACCGGATGTGTTTCTCGGCCGAAAAGACCAAGCCTCAC
>JBDSZL010000085.1:0-64243 GCA_039925145.1 Vicinamibacterales bacterium
GACTCGGACGCCGTTTGTTGCCAGGCGCCCGATTCGAACGTCTCCTTCGTGAGGCAGGCTTTCATGACGCCATTCTCGTCCGGCAACTGGACACCCCGCGCCCGCATGGCCTCAGCCATTCTCGCGCGTGTCTCTGGCGGCATTCTGGCCAGCCCTGCCAGCTCCGGCGACGGGACTTCGCGGCCGTTGCCGTCGAGTTGAGACATCTTTGTTTCCCAGAGCCCGGGCTTCACGGGTGGGACCGGCAGGGCGTTTTGCGCAGCGAAAGACACCACTCGGGCCAGGCCGACAACGATGGCAACGGTCAGAGTCTTCGAGATGTTCAGCACAGAAAGGGGCCTTTCCACATTGCGAGCAAGTCGGCGACGAGGGACAACAGAAGCCATCCAAATGGCGCCGCGAGTTCCAAGCGACGGCATCCCTGATGATTTTTCCGCCGATCAAGATCGGCGGATTTGTTAGGAAATGGTGCGCCCGGCGGGATTCGAACCTGCGGCCTTTGGCTTCGGAGGCCAACGCTCTATCCAACTGAGCTACGGGCGCGAGCGGCCTGCCTGCAAAACCAGACCGGCGTCACGACCGGCCTCTCGTCCAACGCGTCGTACACATGGTGCGCCCGGAGGGACTTGAACCCCCAACCTACGGGTTCGAAGCCCGGCGCTCTATCCAATTGAGCTACGGGCGCACAGCCGCTAAATCTATCACACTCATTCCTGTCGGGAAGCCTCGCAATCGCACGCTCCCGCCGCACGCGCAGCCGGCCAACTCCACCGCGACTCTCAGCCCGCGGGACGTTCCTGCGGAGGCGAGACGCGGCCCGCGCCGGAACCATTGACTCGGCCGCGCAGCGCACGCACCAGCCCTCCGACCCGCAGCGACGTGTCCAGGATGCTCTTGACGGGAATCATCCCGGCGATGCGGTATTGACTGATGGCCTCGAGTCCGACCGACGCCAGGCAGCCGCACTGCGTGCAGTCTGGATCGCCGCCGAACTGACACGGCGTGATCACGGTCTTGAGGTCAGCCGAGACACACGCGGTCGTTCGCGCAAACGCGCACGCATCCGGGCTCGCCGGCGGCCGCGAGTAGCGCTGCACGACGGCCTCCGACATGTCGGCCAGTTTCGGTTCGCGCGCCACCAGCCGCGTCATCTCGTCGATGACACTCTGCCGATCCTGCGGCCTCAACATCTCGTCGGACCGCTCCCCCTTCTGCGGCGTATAGAGGCTGAACCAGATCTTGCGCACGTCAGGGATCGCCGTCCAGAACTCCGTGAATTCGGTGAGGTAGCCTGGTCTCGACTGCTGCCGGGTAATCGTGCAATGCACGGTGACGTGCTGTCCCTTGATGTGCTTGAGGATGCGCTCATACGTCGCCGGCGCGCGGCGCGCGTCGTGCTCGGGCTGCAATCCGTCGATCGAGACGCACACCTGCAAGAGCGGCATCGTGGCCCACGCGTCGGGAATCGGTCTTACGGCGCTCGTCACCACCTGGGTGTAGACGCCCATGCCGGTGAGTTTCGGCAGCAGCACTGCGAGTTCGCGGAACCGGACGAGTGGCTCGCCGCCCACGATCGACACGTGAAGCGGCTTGTGACGGTCAACGATGTCGATCACGCCGTCGACGAGCGCCTGGCCTTTCAAGTCGGCCAGCTCACGAAGCACCACTTCTCCGCCGAGGTGCGTGTCGCCGTACGCGTAGCACCCCGGGCAGCGGAGCGGACACTCCCGCGTGATTTCGATCGACAGATTCGGGCGATAGCCGCTCAGAATCGTGCCCCAGGCCTTGACGACGTGTCCGCGGTTCATCACTAAAGCTTACTCGTTCCCTTCGGTGCGAGAAACAGCGGGTTGCGCGCAAAACAAAGATCGTCCACGATGCGACCGCCGATGACGTGCTCTTGCAGAATCCGCTCGGCGTTCTCGGGTGTGACGTCGCGATACCACGCACCTTCGGGGTAGACCACGGCAATCGGCCCCCCGGTGCAGATACGCAAGCAGTGACAGCGCGTGCGATACGCGGGCCCGGTGGGACCAGCCAGGTTCAACTCTTTCATCCGCCGCTTGAGGTAGTCCCACGTCTCTTCGCCGTGCTTGCTCGACACACAGTCGGGACCCGCACAGAGCAACACATGGCGCACGATCCGGCCGATGCCGAACGACGCCGCCGCAGCTTCCGGGCTCGAGCGATCCTTCCCCATTGCGAGTACTGTACAAGAGACCGGGTCTCCTCTGGAATGCACTCGGACATAAGAGACCGGGTCTCCTGTGAAGTGCACTTGAAACGAGACCCGGTCTCCTAAACAGCACCCTATGCCACGTTATCGCCTCACCCTCGAGTACGCCGGCACCCGGTATAGCGGGTGGCAGATCCAGAAGAACGCGCGCACGGTGCAGGGCGAGCTGCACGCGGCCTTGGGCAGCGTCACGGGCATCGGCCGCATCGAGTCGTATGGGTCGGGCCGGACCGACGCGGGCGTTCATGCGCTCGCCCAGGTGGCCCACGTGGACCTGGCCGTCACCGTGCCGCCGGCCACGCTCGTCCACAAAGTCAACGACGCGCTGCCGCACGACATCAACGTGCTCGACGCCGTGCGTGTGCCGCCGCGCTTTCACGCGCGGCATAGCGCCATCGCGCGCAGCTACCTCTACCAGGTGTCGCTGCGCCGCACCGCCTTCGCCAAGCCGTTCGTCTGGTGGGTCCGTGAGTCGCTCGACCTCGACCGCATGCGACACGCGGCGGCAGACCTGCAAGGCCTCAGCGACTTCCGATCGTTCACAGACGATGATCCAGATGAGAAGTCGACGAAGGTCATGCTCGAACAGGTGCTTGTCGCACAGCACGGCTCGCTCCTGCTCATTCGCGTGACCGGCTCGCACTTTCTTTGGAAGATGGTCCGACGCATCGTCGGCGTGCTCATTGAAGTGGGACGGGGAGGCCTTCAGCCGCGCGACATTGCACGGCTGCTGACCAGCGAATCTGACGTGCCTGCACGACTGACGGCTCCGGCTTCGGGGCTGTTCCTGGAACGCGTCTTCTACGAGCCGCCACCGGCCGAGTGGGCCCTCGAGCCACCCATCCTCAAGCTCGGCTGAACCCCGCACGGAAGACTGCGCCGGCCGGTCGCGCGCTTACGGTACTGGAAGAACCACAGCGGATTTGCAAGCCGGACGGGCCCCCACCGGCCAACCGCCGCACGTACGCACCAGAATCCGCCAGGGCCCCACGGGTACACCCCTTGCCTCTCTAGCGTCCCTGTCATGCCGATCGCCTCAGCGCTCTACCCGCGTCAGTGCCACTTAGCCTACATTTCTGGCCCCATCCGCTCAGACGACCGTACCGCGGTCTGGATCTGCGAGTATCCCTACCGCACCATGCGCATGGCTGGGCCGTCCGCAGACTGCGGCGACTGCCCGATCTGGCAGGATATGCAACGGGTCAAAGCAGGTGTCGCGGCGGCGGCCGTGAGCGCTCACGCCTACGACGACGCGGACGAAGGCGTCACCCAGGGCGTGCTGGCGTTCTAGGAAAGAGGCTGGAGAGACACAGGGGCGTATTCCAACGCCGTCGTCAACGCTACGGCTTCACCTCTTGCTCGAGGTGGCACATCTCGCAGTCCTGCCGCACCACCTTCTCCGCATCCCCTACCGCCTTGTGCTCATCGTCGTGGCAGCGGAAGCACCCTGACTGATCGGGGTGCAACAGCTGATTCTTGTACGTGCCCCACGTGATCTTCATCTTCGGAAAGATATTGGAGCTGTACAGCCGCTGCGTCACCTGGACGGCCTGTGCCACACCCTGGCTCCCGGCGCCCAGTGCCTTGTTCAGTCGATCGGATATCGCCTGCAGCGCCGCTCCCTCGTCGGGATAGTCGCCCGACAACGCGGCGACCATGTCACGCCGGACGAATGGCAGGTCGGCGCTGACTTCGCCACGGACAAGCGCGCGATCGACGGCGCCTTCGGGTGTATCCGTCAGCAGGTGCGCGGGCCTGTTGTGACAATCGAGGCAGTCCATCCGGCGGACGAGGCCCGCCGGCTTCGTCTTGGCGTCTGCGCTGAGGTACTCCGTGGTGGTCTTGCCCTTCTCGGTCACCTTTACATAGGGGATGACCTCGTTCGCGTTGTCGCTGGCGATGTATTCCACGACGACATCGGGGCGGGCGTGCCAGTGAATCCGACCGAGGTACACAGACATCGTCGTCTTGAGCTCGGTGTTCTTCTCGTCGTTCTTGTGCTCGACGAACGCTCGCTCGGTGACGCGCTCCGGGGGCATCGCGGAGTGACACTGCTGACACGTGGCGGCCGGCACCGGGATACGATCGCGCGGTGAAGGAATGGGGCGCGCATACGTACCGGTCACGAGCCTGTAGAGCTGGCGCGTGCCGTTCATCTTGGCCGTCAGGGCACCGGACGCGCCCGGCGCAACGTGACAGTTGACGCACTTAATCTTTGCGTGCGCCGAGAACTGATGCGCAGTGAACTCCGGCTGCATCGGCACGTGACAGAGCTGGCCGCAGAAGCTGTTGGACTCGGAGTACTCGACGGCGCCCACGCTGGCAACGGCTACGATCACCACATTGACGAGCGTGAGCCCCACGACGGCGGCAATGATGCCGCGCGTCCGGGCGTTGTTCAGGTCGATGGCTGGCCAGTGCCAGGCAGGCTTGCCGCGCTTGCGCCGCCGGCTCTCGATCCAGATGCCCAGTGGAATCAGCAGCAAGCCGACGGCGAACACGGCGGGGACGATCAGAAACCCGAAGAGCCCTGAATAGGGGCTGGCCAGCAGGCCAAAGCCTTCGAGCGCTAGGTACGTCACGAACGCGAAGACCGCGAGCGTCGTCACCCAGGTGCCCGCCAGCGAGACGGGATTTCTCGCCAGCGCCGGCTCCGATACGGAGCGATCCGAATCTGCCATCGTCCCCTCGGGTTGCCGCGTTACTTCTTCACCAGCGTCTGCATATAGGCGACGAGCGCATCAATCTGCGGGTCGGTCAGCTTCTTCGTCTTCAGGGCGTTCGACATCCGGTTGGTGCCGGTCGGCGGCTTCTCGAGCTTGGCCTCCAGCTCTTCCGTGTTCGTGAACCACTTCCGAATCTCGACTGCCGTGAGCTTCTTGCCGACGCCGTCCAAGGGTCCCTTCTTGGCGCCCTTACCGTCGATGTTGTGGCACTTCTCGCACTTCTCGGTGACGTAGAGCTTCTTGCCTTCGTCGACCTTCTTCGGATCCGGCGCCTGCGCGTTGGCGGAGACGCCGCCGAGCATCGTAATGGCCGCGAGTATTCCCAGCATTCGTTTCATAAATTCTCCTTCAGCATCAGTATCGGTAGATCGCACGGACCCAGAACGTCTTGGCCGTGTATGGCAGGTACTGGTAGCCCAAGAGCAGTGCGCCAGGGAGGTCTACCCGAGAGATGGCCTGGGAGTCGAGCGTGAAGTCAGAGACGCGATAGCGTTCGACCCCGAACGAGGTACCGAGCCCCCAACGCGCCGTCAGCGCGTACACCACATCGAGGTTCACGCGCGAGAGTTCGCTGCGCACGAGGGGTAGTTGGGTAGGCTGAGGCAGCGTGGTCGGCACCACGGCCTCCTCGGGCAGCGTGCGGTCGACAACGGGTCCGGTGATGTACCGGTAGAGCCCGCGCGATCGGCTCAGGTCACCAAAGAGATTCACATCGAGCTTACGCTTGATCTGGAGCCATTCGGCGTGTCCCGTCCAGGAGCCCGAACGATCCAGGCTGTCGGTCGCCCAGTTGCGCGAGGGATCGGTGAACTGCACGCCGGGATTGGCCTGCCGCGAACGAGACAGCGCCGTGTAGCGTTCGAGCGAGTACGACACGCCCCCGCCGATCTCGTCGGTCGGGGAGAGCTCGACGCCGGCGCCATAGACGCGATGCTGGTTGTCGCGCAGCCCGAACTCGCTCTCGATGAAGTCGTCCTTCCCGGCCGCGGCCGAGACGTCGAACGACAGCACGTTGAGCGGCGTGGCGGCGGCCGTGACGGTGATGCGGTTACGGTTGCGGGACGCAATATCGAAATGGCGCATGCCGGGTTGTTCGCCAATGGCGCTCAGCTCAGCGGCGATCTCCGACACGCTGCCCTCGCCACGGCGCTCGCCATGCTCGAACTTGGTGCGCATCGTGAACCAGCGGCCGGTCACCGAATCAGCGGTGACGCGCACAACGTTCTCACGCGTCTGCTCGAAGATCCGGTGGGTCCGGTCCTCGACATTGCGCGTGAAGCCGATGCCGGCCGATACGATTCGCACGGGCGTCAGACGAACGTCAGCGTCGAAGGTGCTGCGCGTCAAACCGAACGGCTCGGTCTCACCCGCGGGGCTGACCACCGACACCGCGTTGTCGTACCCCACGCGCTGCACGATGCGGAACTCCGGGGTGCGGTTGTTGTAGTCGTACGTCCGGAACCTCACGTCGACGTCGACCATCTTCGTCGGTCTCGAGCTAAAGCTGGCGTTGATCGACGACGTGCTGGCGTGGCCGTCGGTGGTGGCGCGATCGAGCGGCACGACAGGCAACGCCGTGTTGACGGTAAAGGGCAAGAGCGGATCGCCGGCATCGCGCAGGCTGCCAAGCGAGCCGTACAACGTGGCGCGCGACCGGTGCGGCAGACGGTACGACAGCATCCCGTTGACGCTCATGAACGAGTTGCTCGGCGGAAGAGAGGTGCGCCCCCGCGACCCCGCACTGCCGATATCGGTGAGCCGCCAGGGGTTGTCGAACGTGAGCGACGTCACATCGTTGTGGAACCACGACCCGTCGTACCCGCCCCGGACGAGAAGGTTGCCCTGCGCGTACTCCGCCGATGTGTCGATGTCGCTGAGCTGGTGCTTCACGGGAGCCATCGTCTCGACCACGTTGCTGTGACCAAAGCTGCCGCCGAACGGGATCTGGCCATCGCGATTGACATGGCGGACGCTCGACGTCAGCGTCAGGCCGGTGTGCCCTATGTACTGCGCCCCGCCCTCGAAGATGTGCCGGCGCGACGACAGCTCGACCTGGCGCGCGTTGGTCACCGCATTGGCGAGCGCCACGCCCTGTCCGGCCGCAGTCGCCTGCGCCTGCACCGACGCCTGAACGGCGTCGTCGAGCTGCAGCACGCCAGGTGTCGTCGAGGTGAAGAGCGTCTGCGTCGTGCGACTCATGAGCATGGGAATTTGATCCCACTGACCCCAGACCTTGAAGCGTCCGGGCAGCACGGCCGAGCCGCTGTACCGCTGATCGCGGCGGCCGACGTGATCGGCGAGTGTGTCGAACACCCACCCACGACGCTCCGTGGCAAAGCGAAATCCCTCGACGAAGAGCCCGTCGCTCATGTCGCGGTACCGCTCGTACCGGGCGCCGTCGCCACTGATCGACGTCGTGCGCGAGCCGAAGTTGATGGTTCCCGTGGTCGTCGGCCACGGGGCGGACTCATCGGCAGCAGCGGCGGCGGCGGGTTTGGCCGCCTGTGTCTGCGCGACTGGCGCCGGCGCCGACGTGGCCTGGGCCGCCGCAAGTACCGGCAGCAGCGCCAGCGGAATGGAGAGGACAACTGAGTTGATGCGCATATGACCTCCCCTCACCGAACGAAGAACTGGCCGGATGGATGGTTCGATCCGTGGACGTTGGTGTGACACGTCACGCACGATCGTGCGTACACCCGCACGCTCGTGTTGATGAGTGCCTGGTCGTAGATGGTGCTGGGATGCCTCGTGCCGACATGACAGCGCTGACAGAGCATCGGCGTCTTGGTCACGAGCATGCGCTCGTTCGACGACCCGTGCGGATCGTGGCAGGTCACGCAACCGTCACGACTTGGAGCGTGCTCCCAGAGAAAGGGGCCGCGCTTGTCGGCGTGGCACGACGTGCACATCTCGGCAATCGAATCGCCCTTGCGCAGATTGCGGACATTGGTCGAGCCATGCGGCGTGTGGCAGGTGGAACACTCCATCTTGCCTTCGCGAAGTGGCATATGGCCGGATCGGTCGAGCTTGGCTGCCTTGTCGCGATGACACTGGGCGCACACCTGCGTCTGTGTCTTCTCCTTCAGATTGCCGCTTTCCGACTTCGCGCTGTGGACGCTGTGGCACGAGATGCACGACAGGTCACGCTTCTCGTGCGCGCTGCCCTGCCAGAGGGCATGCTCGCCACGGTTGTGGCACTCCGTGCACGTGGCGCTGACCTGGCTCGGCGTCATCGTCTTGAAGTTGTTCAGAACGTGTACTTCTTCGGGGTTATCCGCGTGTTTACTCCCCGCGCCGTGACACGTCTCGCATCCCTGCTTGGCGGCGGGCGTCCGCGGGTCTGACGCTTGATGGTGGGGATGATCGGCGTACCCCTTGTTCTGCGCATCATGGCAGCCGAGGCAGGCTGCGTTGCCCACATAGGCAGCGCCCGCGGCGGAGGAGGCTGCGGCAATGGGCTGCGAACTATTCTGGCGAGGTGCGGGTTTTTCCACCCCTGCCACCGGCGCCGCGCTTCCCGCGCGGACGGCGACGAGCGCTCCGAGCCAGACGACGAGCCCGCATGCGAGCCACGGTTTCAGGCTCAGCCTTGCGAGATGCCTACTCATGATGCTCCTTCTGTCGCTCTCGTCCTCTGCGTGACTCGACTGGGAGCGCGGCGCGTCCAGGAGCAAGACGCATACCGCGGGACGTCGGTTGGCTGGGTCGGCCTGAAAGAAGGGCCGCGAGGGTGAGGGATGGGATGCGGCCGAGCGCCGCAATCGCGCTACGGCTTACGGCCGAGGTTGAGATCGTGCAGCAGTCCCGTTTCGCCGAGCCACCACTTCGGACGACGCCACGGAACACGCTTGAGACCGAACGCGCTGACGGCGTTCTGATCGAGGTACTTCACAGCCTGATCGAGGTCGTCGGTCACGAGGAGCAGATCGAGGTCGGTCGCCGCAATCGCGCCCTCCTCGATCATCTCGCGCAGCAACGCCAGAAACGGCTCCCAGTATTCGGTGCCGATTAGGACCACCGGGTAGCTTCGAATCTTGCCTGTCTGCAGCAGTGTCAGCGCTTCGCACAACTCGTCGAGCGTGCCCAGGCCGCCGGGCAACGCCACGAACGCGTACGAGTATTTGAAGAGCAGCACCTTCCGGACGAAGAAGTAATGGCAGGTAATCCAGCGGTCGAGATAGGCGTTTGGCGCCTGCTCGAATGGCAGCTCGATATTGCACCCGACCGATCGTCCGCCCGCATCTCGCGCGCCCCGGTTGGCCGCCTCCATCAGACCAGGCCCTCCGCCAGTGAGCACAGTGAACCCCAGCCCGCTCACGCGGCGACCGGCCTCGCGAGCCACGGCGTAGTACGGATGCGTTTCCCGAAAGCGCGCCGATCCGAAAATGGTCACGCACGGCCCCACGAAGTGGAGCGCACGGAACCCGCGGACGAAGTCGCGCATCGCGCGCGCGATGAGCCGGATTTCCTGAAAGCGCGAATGGGGTCCCGCCAGCATGACCCGGTCGGACCCGCCCGCCGGCGAGGGCGCTTCGGTGTTCGATCCAGGGCCAGTGGCAAGATCCGGTGCCTTGCCGATGGGATTGGGCAAGGCCTCTGCGGGGCCGGCCACGTGTGGGTTCGGAGCCTCCGTGGAGGCGCGGGGAACGGCAGGGCCGGGCGTCGTCGTCATGGATACAAGAGGGTCGAGTGCCAGTCTTCCGCGTCTGGCGTGCGATCGAACCGCTCGCGAAGATGCAAGCGTCCGGCCACGGCCGTCCAGAACTCCACGCGCTGGGGCGTCACACGAAACCCCGACCAGAACGCGGGTCGAGGTACCAGCTGTCCTGCAAATTTGGCGGTGACCTCTTCGACGCGTGCCTCGAGTTCTCTGCGCGAGCCCAGTGGCTGGCTCTGCTGCGACGCCCACGCCCCAATCTGGCTGTCGCGCGGGCGTGTCGCAAAGTACGTATCGGCTTCGGCGGGCGGGATCGGCAGGGCCGGCCCATCGATGCGGACTTGCCGGTCGATCAGCGGCCAGTAGACGCACAGCGCCACGTCAGGTCGCGCCTCGATATCACGCCCTTTGGCGCTGGCAAGGTTCGTAAAAAACGAGAAGCCGCGCGCATCGACGTACTGGATAAGCACCATGCGACTCGACGGCCGGCCGTGATGGTCGACCGTCGAGAGGCACGCCGCCTTGGGATCCAGAACGCCGCGCGCGGCGGCTTCCGCGAACCATTGCTGGTATCGCGCGATCGGATCGGTCACTACTTCTGTTTGACCTTGAGCTCGCCGAGCTTGGTCGCGAGGAACGTGCCCGCGTCGGCCGTGTGGCCTGTGGTTTCTACGTGCGCGATCTTTCCGTCTGGTCCGATAAAGAACGTCCAGCGCTTGGCGACGCCGGTCGGAGACGTCACGACGCCGTAGGCCATTGCAGTTGTCCGGGAGGGATCGGACAGCATCGGAAAATTGACCATTTCCTGATCGGCAAAAGCCTTGTTCTTCTCGGGCGTGTCGACACTGGCCATGAAGTACGCGACGTCGTACTTCTTGATGGTCTCTGACGCGTCTCGAATCGACCGGCACTCAGCGGTGCAGCCGCCCGTGAACGCTGCGGGGTACCATGCGACGACCACGGTCTTGCCCTTGTAGTCGGCGAGCTTGTGGGTCTTACCGTCCGTTCCGGGCAGCGAGAAGTCGGGCGCCTTGTCGCCGACTTTGAGTTCCGCCGGCGCGGTGGCAGGGGCGGCGGGAGCGATAGCGGGGGCGGTCTGGGCGCCGAGGGCTCCGGTGAGGCCCAGGCACAGAGCAGACACGAGCAGCGTTTTCGACATCGTATGCGACTCCCTTGACGAATGGTGACGATCGGGTTCGGCCTCATTCTATCAGCGCCGGTCCTGGCCCCTCTATAATCCGCTCCACACTCCCGCACCTGCTCGACATGACGAACTTTCACGCCCGGATTGCCGACGCCGCCGCACGGTTCGGCGCGCGGCCCGCCGTGGAGATGGCTGGCCAGGGCAGCGTCGCCAGCACGTCATACCAGGAATTGATCGCGCTGGCGGATGGATGCGCCGGCTGGCTGATGCATACGGCCGGGGTGGTGCGCGGCGACCGCGTGGCGATCCTCGCGCCGAACCACACGCACTGGGTCGCCGTGTATCTGGGCGTGCTGAAACTCGGCGCCGTGGCCGTGCCGCTCGACACGGCGTATACCGCTGCGCAAATCACGACGATCCTCGACGACTGCGATGCCCGTGTCGTCGTCACCACCGATCGACATGTCGATCTTCTCGCCGCACGCGTTGAGACGCCGCGAACAGGCTCAACTGGCCCTTCGGGCCGTGTCGACGCGCGCGGGCCGCGTATTGCGCTCCTTACCGACGTGCTGCAGGGAGTCGCGTTGGCTACGAGTACGGTGCCTGTGGACGACACCGACGCGGCGGTCATCCTGTACACGTCTGGCACGACCGCCGATCCCAAGGGGGTCGTGCTCACTCACGGCAACCTGGAGGCAGAGCGGGCGGGCGCGTTGTCGGTCATCCGTATCACCGAGACGGATGCCGTGCTGGGCGTGCTGCCCCTCTTTCATGCGCTGGCGCAGATGACCAACCTGCTGTTGCCGCTCACCGCCGGCGCGCGGGTGGTATTTCTCGAATCAGTGAGCTCCAGCACCTTGCTCGAAGCGCTCGCGACTCGCGGCATCAGCGTGTTTGCGTGCGTGCCGCAGTTCTTTTACCTGATCCACGAGCGGGTCGTGGGGGAAACGTCAAAGCAAGGGGCCGCGGCGCGCATCCTCTTCCGGATGCTGCTGGCACTGAACGTGCGCCTCCGCGACCATCTGGGGCTCAATCCTGGTCGGGTGCTGTTTGGCCGCGTACACCGGGCACTCGGCCCACAGATGCGATGGCTGATTACCGGAGGCTCGCGCTTCGATCCGCAGATCGCACGCGACCTCTATGGCCTCGGCGTCACCCTTCTGAATGGATACGGCCTGACGGAAACATCCGGCGCCGCCACCGTCGTGCGACCCGGCGATCGCTTCACGACCTCAGTCGGTCCTCCCCTTCCAGGCGTGGAAATCAAGATCCAAAAGACCGGGTCTCGTTCCCCAGAAAAGACCGGGTCTCGCTCCCTCGAAAAGACCGGGTCTCGCTCCCTACAAAAGACCGGGTCTCGCTCCCCAGAGACCCGGTCTTCTAATTCCCCTGACGCTGGCGAAATCCTCATTCGCGGCGGGATTGTCATGCGCGAGTATTTCAGGCAGCCCGACGCCACGCGCGATGCGATGGCCGGCGGCTGGTTACGGACGGGCGACCTCGGCTTTCTCGATACCGCAGGGCGCCTGCACATCACCGGCCGGCTCAAGGAGATCATCGTCCTGAGCTCGGGCAAGAATCTCTACCCAGAGGAAATTGAAGCGCACTACCGGCGCTCGATCTTCATCAAAGAGATCTGCGTGCTCGGCGTCACCCGGCCCGGCGCCCCCTCGTCGGAGCGCCTGCACGCAATCGTGGTGCCCGACCCGGACGTGCTGCGCGCAAAAAAGATTGTCAACGTGCGCGAGTTGATCCGCTTCGAGATGGAGACGCTCGCCGTGCAGCTTCCAGCGCACAAGCGCGTTCTCAGCTATGACATTCGCCTGGAGCCGCTGCCGCGAACGACCACGGGAAAATTGAAACGAGCGGAGATCGCGAAGGCGCAGGCGAGCGCAATCGAGACACCGGCCACTGGCCCGACTTCGCCGGACGAAGATGCGTGGCTCGCGTCAGCTGGCCGACCGGATCTGCTCCAGGCGATCGCCGTACGGACAGGCCGCCCGGCCGTGAAGCCAGACGCGAATCTGGAGCTCGACCTGGGACTCGATTCGATGGAACGCGTGGAGCTGCTCACGTTTGTCGAAGAGCGGCGCGGCGCGCAGATCGCCGTCGATCGTCGCGCGACGATTTTCTCCGTCCGTCAGCTCGTCGAAGCCGTCGAGGACGCCGCGGCAGGAACCGGCCGCACCGCCGGTCAGGAACCGTCCCACGATGCGTGGCAGACGCTGCTCGCCGAGCCTGCCGACACGGAGCTCGTGGCTGTGCTCGCCCGCCCCTCTCGAGTCCGCGCGATCGTCATCGGCCTGTTGCTGCGCGTGACGATGCTGTTTGTGCGGCTCATTGTCCGTCTGGGCGTGGAAGGGCGTGAGCGGCTTCCCGCGCGTGGTCCATATATCGTCTGTCCAAACCACCAGTCGCACCTCGACGGTTTCGTTCTGGCGGCCATTGTGCCGCTCGGCGTGCTGCGGCAGCTATTCTTCGTCGGCGCGTCAGAGTATTTCGAGACACCGCTCGCGCGTCGCGTGGCACGTCTGATGAACATCGTTCCCGTGGATCCGGACGCGCATCTGCTCACCGCCATGCGCGTGGCGGCCTCGGGTCTGCGGCTTGGCAAAGTGCTGGTCGTCTTTCCCGAGGGCGAACGATCCATCGACGGCCAGATCAAGCCCTTTCGCAAAGGCGCCGCCATGCTGAGCGCGCACCTCCACGTTCCGGTCGTACCGGTCGGCATCGACGGGCTCCATGCCTTGTGGCCGCGCGGACGCGGATTCAACTGGCGCGTGCTGCTGCGGCCCTGGCGACGCCCGCTCGTCCGAATTGCGATCGGCGCACCGTTGCACCTCACCGAGCCTGACGCGGGCGCCGCGACGGCAACGCTCCAGCAGCACGTCGTGGACTTGCTCGCATCCTCCTGAGATCGCCTGACACTTGCCGCCACCGCCTTGTCCGCGGCACTCCGTCGTGGACGTCCGTCTGGGACGTCGTGATGAACCGCCGGTCAAGGGTTGACACGCGGCCGTGGCTTCCGTGACTCTCGACGTGCGCCGACGGAGGCATCGATGACACAGCCAGGCAACATGTTCGATTTCGTGAACGAGTATTTCGATCGTGCCGCGGCGGGCACCAGTTATCCCAAGGGACTACTCGACGTCATCAAAGCGTGCAACAGCGTGTACCGGTTCGCATTCCCGTTCCGCCGCGCGGACGGCTCCATTGAGACGATCAACGCCTGGCGCGTCGAGCACAGCCAGCACAAGCTGCCGACCAAGGGCGGTATCCGCTACGCACCGTTCGTGGACGAAGAAGAGGTCAAAGCCCTGGCCGCGCTGATGACCTACAAATGCGCCATCGTGGATTTGCCGTTTGGCGGGGCCAAGGGCGCCGTGCAGATCGATCCCAAGCGCTACACGGTCGAGGAACTGGAGCGGATCACCCGGCGGTACACGCACGAGTTGATCAAGAAGAATTTCATTGGGCCGGGCGTCGATGTGCCGGCGCCCGATTACGGCACCAGCGAACGCGAGATGGCGTGGATTATGGACACGTATCTCGCCATCAACCCTGGCTCGCTCGACGGGCTCGCGTGTGTGACCGGCAAGCCGATTGCCGAAGGCGGGGTGCGGGGCCGCCGCGAGGCCACGGGCCGCGGTCTGTATTTCGCCCTGCGAGAGGCCTGCAGCATCGACGAGGACATGCGGGCGCTCGGGCTCACCACAGGGATCGAGGGCAAACGCGTCGTGGTGCAGGGACTGGGGAACGTCGGGCTCCACGCCGCCACGTTCTGCCGCGAAGGCGGCGCCCACGTGATCGCGATTGCCGAATACGACGGCGCGGTGGCCGCCGATGGCGGGTTGGATCCGGTGGCCGTAGCCGCGCACCGGCGCGCCACCGGATCGATTGTGAACTTTCCGGGTGCGCGAACGATCACGCCGACGGCGGCGGCGCTCGAGCTCGACTGCGACGTGCTGATTCCCGCCGCCCTCGAGAACGTGCTGACCGCTGAGAACGCCCCCCGCATCAAGGCGCGAATCATTCTCGAAGGCGCCAATGGCCCGACCACCCCGGCCGCCGAGGCGATCTTCCGGGAGCGTGGCATCCTGGTGATTCCGGATGTGTACGCCAATGCCGGTGGCGTCACCGTGTCCTACTTCGAGTGGCTGAAGAACCTCTCGCACGTGCGGTTTGGCCGACTCGAGAAGCGGCGCGAGGAGACCGACGAGGCGCGTTTTGTTCGCGCGCTCGAGTCGCTCACGGGCAAAACCCTGTCTGACGATGACCGCCGGCAACTGGTCCACGGATCGGAGGAGCAGGACATCGTCGATTCCGGGCTAGAAGAAACGATGATCGTCGCATATCACGCGATTCGCGACGCCTACAAAGGAGATCCGAGCCTCGGCGATCTCCGAGCCGCGGCCTTTCGGACCGCGATCGACAAGATCGCGCGTTCGTACCTGGACCTTGGCGTGTTTCCGTAGCGGAACGGCCGCAATCGGGCCTATTCGCGATCGAGCGCGTGCCGCGCCGCGATTTGCGCCCGCCGACGCCGCCGGGTCAGTTCGGCGTACACATCCTGCTTGAGCAGCCGGATGTTGGCGGGAATGGCCCGCCGCGGCACCTGTGGCACAGGCCGCATCTCATCGTCTTCAATCAAGTCCAGTTGCCGAGCCGCCGTACCGTCGAATCGGGTCATCTCTGCCTCCTGGAGCCACGATAGCGAGCGCGTGTGACAAACGAGGTCAGGGGAGCGGAGGGCGGTGCAGATTGGCGTGTGGACCGCCCTTCCCTCTACACGTTCACGATGTGTGCCGTCGTCGCGGGCCGCCTGCATGGGAAGATCCCTGTAGAATCCGGCAGAGCATGCGCCAATCGCAGTGGAAACGGGCGAAAAGATGAGAAATGCGGAAGTCATTCGCCAGTGGCAGGTGCTGCGCGAGATCGAGGCGCGGCGTGTCGGCGTCACGATTCATGAACTGGCGAGCCTGGTCCATGTCTCGACCCGCACTATCCGTCGCGACCTCCAGGCGCTGCAGGAGGCCGGGTTTGCCGTCTACGACGAGGGTGAGACCAACGACACGAAGCGCTGGAGACTCGATGGCTCACCGTTCCGCAGCGTACAGGACGGGCTTTCGGTCGCCGACGTGGCGGCCCTCTATTTGAGCCGCACGGTTGTCGAAGGCGTCTCTGGCTGGCCGCTGGCCGACGAACTGAAGTCGGCGTTCGGCAAGATCGAAGCGGCGCTCAACCCGCGCATGCGCGACTTTCTGTCGACCTTGCCGCAGGTGATCTCCGCGAAGTCCGGCCCGCGCGCCCGCCGGCATTCCGCAGGCATGGTGGACATCACGCGCCGGCTGTTCGACGCCGCACGCGATCGGCGCACCATCGAAATGCGCTATTTCTCGGCTGCCAGCAACTCCGTGAAGTCGTACCGTGTTCAACCCTATCGATTGGCTCTGGCCCTCGGAGGTTTGTACTTGCTCGCGTTCGTGCCGGCCTATGACGAATTTCGGACGTTTGCCGTTGAACGCATTCAGCGATTATCGGTGAGCGACGAGATGTTCAAACGCACGCGCGAGTTGCCAGACGCGCCGTTTGGCGCCTCGCTTGGTGTGTTTTCCGGAGACCCGGAGCGGATCGTGGTCGAGTTCGATCGGCGCATGGCGATGTTCGTGGGCGCGCGGGTCTGGCACGACTCGCAGACGCTCGAGGAACTGCCGGACGGCCGGTTGCGCATGACGCTCGATGTCACCAACGACTGGGCGCTGCGCAGTTGGCTGCTGGGATTCGGGCCCGCGGTCCGGGTCACTGCGCCCGCCGGTCTGGCGCACCAGCTGGCCGCTGACTGCCGGGCGACCCTGGCGATCTACGACGCGCCACTGCCTTCGCGCGAACCGTCTTGAGCGCCTCGCGCACGATAAACGATGCGCCGCAGAGGCTTCCGTGCAACTTCGATCGACGGCGCGTGTTTATCCCAACAGAAAGGGCTGGCGCCACGCCCTGTTAACTCCAGGCCAGATGCCATCGTCTAATCCCCAGACCTATGGAGAGATACCGGATGCGAACCGCATGGTCCTGGATTTTGGTCGGCGCGTTGACGAGCACGCCGGCGCTGGCGCGCCAGAATCCCCGCTACAGTAATTCTCCATCCCGCGCCGCCGTGCCGTTCATCGGAGCCGTAGCCATTCCCGCGGGTGCCGTGCCTATTCACATCGACGGCGAACTGTCAGATCCGGTGTGGGCGCTGGCCGCGCCAGTGAACGACTTCCGCCAGCGCGAGCCCACCGAAGGCGCGCCGGCCACGCACGAAACGCAGGTGCGCATCGCCTACGACAGCACCGCGTTGTATATCGCCGTCCGTGCGCTCGATCCGGAGCCCGACCGGCTTGTCGGCCTCCTGACGCGTCGCGATGACGACTCGCCGTCCGACTGGGTCGCCGTGCTGGTGGACTCGTTCCACGACCGGCGCACCGCCTACGAGTTCGGCGTCAACGCGTCAGGCGTCAAGTACGACCGCTATTGGTTCAACGACAGCGACAACGACCGCAGCTGGGATGCCGTATGGGACGCGGCGGTCACGCGCACGCGAGATGGCTGGCAGGCCGAATTCCGGGTGCCGTTCTCGCAACTGCGGTTTCGCGCCGGCGAAACCGGGCCGCTCGGCTTCGCTGCGGTCCGGACGGTGGCCCACGTTCACGAGACGTCGACCTGGCCTCTGCTGGCCAAAAGTGCGACGGGATTCGTGTCTTCGTTTGGCGAGCTCCAGGGGGTCGCGGTGGCTCCGGGGCAGAAGAAGCTCGAGCTCATGCCGTACCTGTCGAGCCAGGCCAGCACCGCGCCAGTGCCGGCCGGCAGCCCGCTCGCGAAGTCACCCGATTTCGGCACCTCTGCCGGTGTCGATCTGCGCTACAGGGTCGCACCAGGCCTCAGCCTGACGGCGGCGGTCAACCCGGACTTTGGACAAGTCGAAGCCGATCCGGCTGTGGTCAATCTCGGAGCGTTCGAGACATTCTTCTCCGAGAGACGGCCATTCTTCGTGGAAGGGTCCGGGAACTTCTCGTTCAACAATCTTTTCTATTCGAGGCGCATCGGGCGCGCGCCGCAGCACTCGGCCGACGCACCCGAGCAAGGCTTTTCGCGCCAGCCAACCAACACCACGATTCTCGGGGCCGCCAAGCTGACGGGGCGCGTCGGTGCCTTCTCGGTGGGCGTGCTGAACGCGGTGACGGCTGCCGAGTACGGGCGTGTCGCCCCGGGCCCGGCCAAGGCCGACATCACGAGAACGCCGGTTGAGCCGTTGACCACCTACACGGTCGGGCGCGCGAGCCGCGAGTTCGCCGACAGTTCCCGACTCAGCTTCATGGTGACGCACGTGAATCGTGCGCTGAAGCCGGAGCTCCAGATGCTGGCCGATTCGGCCCTCGCCGGTGGAGTCGACTGGGACTGGCGCACCGGTCCAGCGAACCAGTACAGCATCAGCGGCTCCTGGACCGGCAGCACCGTTCGGGGATCGGAGGAGGCGATCGACCGCCTGCAGCGCAGCAACGTGCACGGCTTTCAGCGGCCCGACGCCACGAGCCTGACCTACGACCCGGCGCGGACTCGCCTCGACGGGCACTCGGGGTCGCTCAGCATCGGCAAGATCGGCGGGCAGCGGACGCGTCTGCAGGTCAACGGCGGCTATCGGTCCCCTGGGTTCGAGACCAACGACCTCGGTTTTCAACCTCGTGCCGACGAGATCTGGCAGAACAGCTGGTTTCAGGTCCGCAACGAGACTCCCGGCCGCTACCTGCGATCGTTCAGGTTCAACATCAACCAGTGGGCCGGATGGAACTTCGATGGCGACCGCCGGGAGCTTGGCGGCAACGTCAACGCGCACTGGGTGCTGAAGAACTCGGTCGCGTTCGGCACCGGGTTCAACGTGAACACCGAGGGTTTTGCCGACCGGCTCACGCGTGGTGGGCCAGGCGGGCTGATGCCGGGCAACTTGAACGGGTGGGCCTATCTCGATAGCGACAACCGCCATCGGCTCGTCCTGAACCTCTACGACGAGTGGTACAACGACAGGCACGGCAGCCATTCCTGGTTCGTCAGCCAGGGCGTGACCATTCGACCGAGCTCAGGGCTGTCGTTCAGCGTGAATCTGGAGACGAACCGCAATCTCACGGCGCAGCAGTGGGTCGAGAACGTCACCGAGGGTACCCAGAAGCGCTACGTCTTCGGCCGCCTCGAGCAAACGACCGTGAGCGTCGGGACGCGGCTGAACTACACGATCCGGCCCACCCTCACTCTGCAGCTCTACGCGAGGCCTTTCGTCTCGGCCGGCGCCTACTCCGCCTTCACCCAGCTGGTGGATGGGCGCGCGCCCGACTTTGCGAGCCGCTTTGCGCCCGCCAGCTACGGCGGGACACCTGACTTCAACGTCGAGTCGTTTCGCACCACGAATGTGCTGCGGTGGGAATATCGTCCCGGTTCGGCCCTGTTCGTCGTGTGGCAGCAGGGGCGCGAAGGGTTCGTGTCGCAGGGCGACTTCAGGTTCGGCCGCGACCTTGGGCGCACGTTTTCGGCGCCTGCCGAGAACGTGCTGCTGATTAAGATCAGCCGCTGGCTGAACTTCTGACGCCTCCCCCGCAGGGCTGCCGGGCTCGACGGCTATAATCAGCCATCCCGATCGAGTCCCGGATTCTGGAGCCCATGCCGTTTGCCCCGCGTGCTCTCGTGCTCCTGATCGCCGCAGTCGTGGCGATGCCGACGATGAACGGCGGTGCACAAGGCACACCGACGATCGATGCGATCGTGGCGCGTTACAGCGGAGGCGAGCGCCAGCTCTTTCCGCAGGTCTTTCCCACGGCGCAGGCGTTTCGCGACCTGCGCGCCGAACTGTTTCAAAAGACGCGCGACTGGCGCGCGCAGTGGACGCCAAGCGGACCGACGTTCATGCTCGAGCTGTCGGTCTGGGCGATGAATCAGTCGTGGCCCGATGCAGCAATCGTGTTGCTCACGGCCGGCGACATCGTGTCGCGGCGAACGGCCCCTGTCGGAAGCTCGCCGGAGCAGGATGCGTACGAGATCACGTTTCACCGCACCGCGGTGGCGCTGCTCACCGGGGCGCACCGGTTTACGGAGGCGGAGCGCTACCTCACCATGGTGAATACCCGGGTGGTGCCGCAGGCGGCGCCGGGCGGTGCCCTCCGTCTCATCGACCCCCGGGTGGCCCTCGAACGGGCGATGCTCACCGAGGCGCAGACCGCGCCCGGCACGACGACCGCTCGCCAGGGCGCTCTGCCGTCGCTGATCGTGAGTCCCGGAAACAGCGCCACGCGCACCCAGCTCGAACAGCTCGTGTCTTCGTATGAAGTGGCGGCGCGGCTGCCAGAGATCGCCGCGGAAGCCAAGCTCCGCCACGCGTTCGTGCTGCACCGGCTCGGCCGGAACGCAGAGGCGCTCGCGATGCTGGCTCAGGTGGCAGACGTCCCGCAGGACGTCGCAATCAGCTATTGGCGTGAATTGTTCACCGGCCGCGTCCTCGAGTCGGTGCGGCGCACCGACGAGGCCGCGGCCGCATACCTTCGTGCGCGGAGCGTTCTTCCGACGCAGACACCGGCAGTGGCGCTCGCGGCCCTCTACGAGCGCAGCGGTGACCACTCGGCGGCTCTCCGGTGGGCCGACGAGGCGAAGGGGCCGTCGGCCGCGCCGTTCGATCCGTGGTGGCAGTACTGGTCTGGCGACCTGCGGCGCTCGTCGGGGTGGATCGCCGAGCTACGGCGGGCGGGCGCGTGAAGACCGTTCTGCCAGCGGCCTTGCTGGTCGCCCTGTGTCTGCCGGCGGTCACCGTGCACACGCAGCAGCCGGCCTTCCGTTCGTCGGTGGAGACGGTCCAGGTGGATGTCTCGGTGCGCGACCGCGGGCGGCTCGTGGCGGACCTGACCGCGCGCGATTTCGAGATCCGGGACAACGGCGCCACGCAGGCGATCGCCGATGTCACGCGCGAGACACTGCCGATGGACATCACGTTCGTCGTGGACTTGAGCGGCAGCGTGGGTGGACCGCTGCTCGAGTCGCTGACGCGCGCTATCAACAGCGTCGGGCGCCAGGTGGGTTCCGGAGATCGAGCCGCCGTCGTCGGGTTCAATCACCAGATTCGTCAGCTTCGTGCTTTGGAGGCCGGGTGGGTGCCATTCAAGCCCGAACGTCCTGTAGGGCAGACGTCGCTGTTCGACGCGCTCACGGTGGCGCTTATTCCGGCGCCGGAGGCGGAACGGCGGCGGATGACGATTCTGTTCACCGACGGCAATGACTCCACGAGCTTCGTCGAGGGATCCACATTGGTCGATGTCGCCAAACGCGCGAACACGGCGGTGTTCGTGGTGGCGCTCGCTCTCGGCAGGAGGGAAAACCGCGAGCGGCCGGCGCACGAGGCGCTGCTCCAGACACTCACGGAGAGCACGGGAGGGCGGCTCGAGGTCATCCAGCAGGACGAAGATTTGAGCGTATCCTTTGCCCGCGCATTCGACGATTTCCGGAGCAGCTACGTGCTGCGCTATACGTACGCGGGTCCGCTGCAGCCGGGCTGGCACACGCTGGCTGTTCACGTGCGGCGCAGTGGGACGTATGACGTGCGGGCACGGCAGGGGTACTTCTGGAACGCCCAGAACTGAAACCGGTGTGCGTGACGCGGCGCGCGCCGAGCAGGCCGGGCCCCAGCCACAGCCGGGCGGATGACGCGGGGACTCGTTAAGATCGTCGAGGGGTCATGCGAAAGTGGCGGAACTGGCAGACGCGCCGGACTTAGGATCCGGTGGCCGAAAGGCCTTGGGGGTTCGACTCCCCCCTTTCGCACCATGATTCCCCCCCGGCCGGCCCGCCGTCCATGCACGCGCTCGTCAGCAGGAGCGAAGGCGGGACATAATGAGCGTGATGAAAACCGAGTTCACCGAGGTCTCCGCGACCCGCAAGCATCTCTCGTTTGAAGTACCACCTGATGTCGTCGAGGCCGAAATCGACCGTGTGGCGCGCGGCTACACGCGGTCAGCCCGCGTACCTGGCTTCCGGCCCGGGAAAGTGCCGGCCAAAGTCGTGCGCCAGCGCTACAAGGATCAGATCCTTCATGACGTCGCGCACGATCTCATTCCGCGGTTGGTCGGCGAGGCACTCCAGGAACGTGGACTCGAGCCGGTCGCCGCGCCTGACATCAAGGATGTGACGATCGAAGAGGGCCACCCCCTGACGTTCGTCGCCGACTTCGAGACGCTGCCGCCGATCGATCCGGGCGAGTACACGGGCATCTCGCTACGCAAGGCGCCCGCCGTCCTCGAGGTGGGCGCTGTCGATCGGGCGCTCGAGCATCTCCAGCAGCGGCATGCGCGGTGGCAGCCGGTGGAAGACCGGCCTTCGACCCCCGGCGACACCCTGCTCGTAGACTTGACGCGTACGCGGCGCACGCGGCTGATCGCGATTCCTGGCGAAGGCGATCCTGCGCCGCCGAGCGGTGACGACGACAAGCCGGAGTCGCTGCAGAACGTCACAATCGAGCTGGGCGCGCCGGCCAATCCGCCGGGGTTCGACGACCACCTCACCGGCACGTCGCAGAACGACACGCGCGAATTCACGATCACCTATCCGTCTAATTACGAGATCGAAGAGCTCAAGGGCGCCACCGTGGACTACACGGTGAGCGTCAAGGGCGTCCGCCGGCAGGAGCTGCTGCCGATCGACGACGAGTTTGCGAAGGAAGTGAGCGACGTCGACACGCTCGACAAGCTGCGCGATCGTGTACGCGAAGACCTGCAGAAGGGGGCCGAACAGGAATCAGAGCACCAGATTCGGCACGACCTGCTGCAGGCGCTCGCCACGCGGCTGACTGCCGCGCCCGACGTGCTGGTCGACCAGGAGGTCGATCGGCGGCTCGAGGACTTCGTGCGCCGGCTGATGGAGCAGGGCATGGATCCCATGAAGGTCAACGTCGACTGGCAGGACTTCCGGGAGAAGCAGCGTCAGCCAGCCGTCGAAACGGTCAAGAGCACCCTGGTCATCGACGAGATCGCGCGCCGGGAAGAGATTGCCGCCACCGAGGATGAGCTTGCTGCCGAGATCGAGAAGTTTGCGGAGCGCGGTGGGCGCACGTCGGCGGCGGTCCGGGCGCGGCTCGAGAAAGAGGGCGCGCTCGATCGGCTCCGCGTGGGCATCCGCCGGGAGAAGACCATGACCTGGCTGATCGAGCACGCGAACATCGCGAGCTGACCCGGGCCGCGGCAACATTCCGACTGCACCACCCTTCGCGTGCGCCCGATAGATACAATGAACCCTTATGCCTGAACCCCGAGCTCAACTGGTGCCGATGGTGGTCGAACAGACCAACCGTGGCGAGCGCGCCTACGACATCTTCTCGCGGCTGCTCAAAGACAGCATCATCTTCATCGGCACGCCAATCGATGACGGCATCGCCAATCTGGTCATTGCGCAGATGCTCTTTCTCGAAGCCGAGGATCCGGACCGCGACATCCTGCTGTATATCAACTCTCCCGGCGGATCGGTCACGGCCGGGCTGGCCATTTACGACACGATCCAGTTCATCAAGCCCGACGTCCAGACCTACTGCATGGGTCAGGCGGCGTCGATGGCGGCGGTGTTGCTCGCGGCTGGGGCGAAGGGCAAGCGGTTCAGCCTGCCCAACTCGCGCATCCTGATTCATCAGCCCTCGTTGTCGGGGCTGGCCGGCCAGGCCACCGATATTGACATCCACGCGCGCGAAATTCTGCGCATGCGTGAGCGACTGAATGAAATTCTCGCGCTGCACTCAGGGCAGCCCCTGTCCCGTCTGAAGGAAGATACGGAACGGGACTACATCATGGGCGCGGTGCAGGCCAAGGAATACGGTATTATTGACGACGTACTCAGCCATCGTGCGTGATCTCCTGACCAGGCCGCGCTATCGGCGCTGCGTCCCGCCACCGATACACAGAGAACGCGAGATGGGGCGATGACCACCAAGAAGACCGGCGACACCGAAGTCCTCCGCTGCTCGTTCTGTAACAAAGATCAGAACGACGTCCGCAAGCTCATTGCGGGGCCGACCGTGTTCATCTGCGATGAATGCGTCGAGGTCTGCAACGACATCATCGCGGACGACAGCAAGTTCGACCGCGGCACGCGCACCGCGCTGCCGATGCCTGTGGAAATCAAGAAGTTCCTGGACGAGTACGTCATTGGCCAGGAGCAGACGAAGAAGAAGCTCGCGGTAGCGGTCTACAACCACTACAAGCGGCTCGAGATCCAGAAGCAGTCGCGGGGTCGCCACGACATCGAGCTCATCAAGTCCAACATCCTGCTCATCGGGCCCACGGGCACCGGCAAGACGCTGCTGGCGCAGACGCTCGCGCGGCTGCTGTCGGTGCCGTTCACGATCGTCGATGCGACAACGCTGACCGAGGCCGGCTACGTCGGCGAGGACGTCGAGAACATCATCCTGAAGCTGTTGCAGGCGGCTGGCGGCGACATCGAGAAGGCGCAGCAAGGCATCATCTACATCGACGAGGTCGACAAGATCTGCCGCAAGGACGAGAACCCGTCCATCACCCGCGATGTCTCGGGCGAGGGCGTGCAGCAGGCGCTGCTGAAGATTCTCGAGGGCACGGTCGCCAACGTGCCACCGCAGGGCGGCCGCAAGCATCCCCACCAGGAGTTCTTCCAGGTCGACACGACGAACATCCTGTTCATCTGCGGCGGGGCTTTCGTCGGACTCGACAAGCAGATTGGCCGGCGCCTCGGGCGCAAGACCATGGGTTTCAAGGCCGACGTCAAGTCGGTGCTGCGTGAGTCGTCGACGCTCATGGAGCAGATCGAGCCCGAAGATCTGATCAAGTACGGCTTGATTCCCGAGTTCGTCGGGCGGCTGCCAGTCGTCGGCACGCTGCACGAGCTCGACCGGCCGGCCCTGGTCCAAATTCTCACTCAGCCCCGCAATGCCATCACGCGGCAGTATCAGCGTCTGTTCGAGTACGAGAACGTGAAGCTGCGCTTTACCGACGACGCGCTCGAAGCGATTGCCGAGGCGGCGCTGCGCCGGAAAATCGGCGCGCGCGGCCTGCGAATGATCATCGAAGACATCATGCTCGACCTGATGTACACGCTCCCGGGCCAGAAGAAGATTCGGGAGTGCGTGATCACACGCGAGGTGGTAGAGTCGAAAGAGAAGCCGATCACCGTGATCGAAAAAGCCGGATAGTCACGTCCGATCGGCCGGTCGGCGGCCCCAAAAAACCACACATGGACCAATACGAAACGCTCCCCGTTGTTCCGTTGCGGGACGTCGTCGTCTTCCCGCACATGATGATGCCGTTCGTGATCGGGCGGCCGTCGTCGACCAGGGCGCTCGAGCATGCGCTCACGACCGACAAGAAGATTTTTCTCGCGGCGCAGCACGATGCCGCGACCGATGACCCGCAGCCGGCCGACATCTTCACGATGGGGTGCGTCGCGAACATCGTCCAGTCGCTCAAGCTGCCCGACGGCAATATCAAGGTGCTGGTCGAAGGCGTCGAGCGGGCACGCGCGGTGGAGTGGAAGGAAGACAAGGGCTTCTATCGCGTCACGGTCAAACTTCTGCCGAAGAAAGCCGACGCGCCTGCCGAAGCCGAGGCGGTGATGAGCCGCGTCGTGGCGCTCTTCGAGCAGTACATCAAGCTGTCGAACAACCTCCAGTACGACGCCATGGTGGCCGCGGTGCGGGTCGAAGATCCGTCGCGGTTGGCGGACACGATTGCGGCGCATCTGCAGGTGGGCGTCGAAGAAAAGCAGAATCTGCTCGAGATCGTGGCGCCTGTCGAGCGGCTCACGCGGATCATCGCGTTGCTCGAGGGCGAAGTCGACAAGCTCCAGGTCGATCGCCGGATCCAGTCTCGCGTCAAGAAGCAGATGGAGAAGGCGCAGAAAGAGTACTACCTCAACGAGAAGATGAAGGCGATTCAGCGCGAGCTGGGACGCAAGGACGAAAAGGGCAACGAAGTCGAGGACTTGAAGAAGAAGATCGAGCAGTCCCGCATGCCCAAGGAAGTGGAGCGCAAGGCGATCGACGAACTGAAGCGGCTCGAGTCCATGCCGCCGATGTCGGCCGAGGCGACCGTCTCGCGCAACTATCTCGACTGGCTGATTGCGGTGCCCTGGCACAAGAAGACGAAGGAGAGCCGCGATCTCAAGCGCGCCGACACCATCCTGAACGAGGATCACTTCGGCCTCGAGAAGATCAAAGAACGCATTCTCGAGTTCCTGGCCGTGCGCGCCCTGGTCAAGAAGCCGAAGGCGACGATTCTGACGCTGGCCGGCCCTCCCGGAGTCGGCAAGACGTCGCTCGCGAAGTCGATCGCCCGTGCGATGAACCGCAAGTTCGTGCGGCTGTCGCTCGGTGGCGTGCGCGACGAGGCGGAAATCCGCGGTCACCGGCGTACGTATATCGGCGCCTTCCCGGGCCAGATCATCCAGATGATGAAAAAGGCCGGCACGATGAACCCGGTCTTCCTGCTCGACGAAGTCGACAAGATGTCGATGGATTTCCGTGGCGACCCGTCGGCCGCGCTGCTCGAGGTGCTCGACCCCGAACAGAACTCGACGTTCCTCGATCACTATCTCGACGTCGAGTACGACCTGTCCAACGTCATGTTCGTCTGCACGGCCAACGTGCTCCATACCATTCCGCAGGCGCTGCGCGACCGTATGGAAGTGCTGCAGCTGGCCGGCTACACCGAGCTCGAGAAGGTGGAGATTGCGCGGCGGTTCCTCTCGCCCAAGGCGATCGAGGGCACGGGACTGACCGAGGCGAATCTCACATTTACCGAAGAGGCGTTTCAGACGGTGATTCAGCGCTACACCCGCGAGGCGGGCGTGCGCAATCTCGAGCGCGAGATCGCGTCCATCTGTCGCAAGGTGGCACGCAAGGTGGTCGTGGAAGGCCCGTCGGCCAGCGAGAAGATCACTGCCGCCAAGGTGACCGAGTACCTCGGGGTGCCGCGGTTCCGACCGACGCTCGCCGAAGAGAAGAACGAGGTCGGCATCGCCACCGGACTGGCGTGGACAGAAGTGGGCGGCGAGATCCTCGTGACGGAGGCCACGCTCATGCCCGGGCGCGGCAAACTGACGCTCACCGGCAAGCTCGGCGACGTGATGCAGGAGTCGGCGCAGGCCGCCATGAGCTGGGTCCGATCGAGGACGGGCGTGCTGGGCATCGCGGCGGACTTCAATCGCCGGACCGATGTGCACGTGCACATCCCCGAAGGCGCCATCCCGAAGGACGGCCCATCCGCCGGGATTACGCTGGCGACCGCGATGGTATCGGCCCTCACCGGCGTGCCCACGCGGCGCGATGTCGCGATGACCGGCGAAATCACGTTGCGGGGCAAGGTATTGCCGATTGGCGGCGTCAAAGAGAAGCTGCTAGCCGCGCATCGCGCTGGGCTGATGAACATCATCATGCCGAAGGACAACGAGAAAGACCTCGCGGATATCCCGAAGAGCGTGCTCGACGCCATGAGCGTGAACCTCGTCGAGACCATGGACGAGGTTCTGAAGACGGCGCTCGCCGGTCCGTTGCCTGTGCTCCCTCCACCGGCCGCCGACGACAAGCTCCCCTCCGAGCTCGGCACCCGACACTGAAGATCTGGGATCCAGAAGACCGGGTCTCTTAAGAGACCCGGTCTTCTCCTTCGTTGACGACCTCCGACCATCCAGTAGGTTTCGGAATCGGCCACGGGCTCACGTCCACACTGCAATTCTTGCAATCGCTACCAAAGCTCGACCAGGGCCAGTGATCCGCCCGCGCAACCAGCCCGGCTCTCAGCGGATTGCGCTCGACGTACCGGCAAACAAAGATAAAGTGCGTCTCGTCCCGGATCGGGTATGCCCGGAACCGTCCCTGGTAAACGGGCCCAGTGCCTGTGGAGCCCTTGTGGCGATGCCAGCGCATACTGTGCATCACGGTCAGGCGGTGCATAAATCGAGACAGGCCATCAACTTGCGTCGGGCCTACCACCAGGTGGAAGTGGTTCGGCATCACGCAATACGCCAGCAGAGGCATCGGTACTCGCTGTTGGGCGGTGCCGAGTGAGTCTAAGAAAGCTGTGTAGTCGCTTGGCTTGTCGAACAATCTGTGGCGCCGGACTGAGCGGTTCAGGACGTGGAAGTACGCAGGACCATCTGTTCGTGACCTTCTGGGCATGCGCGGCAAGACTCACGGATCGTGCCAATCAAGACCGGGTCTCTTAAGAGACCCGGTCTCGTAGATGACGAGGAGGGGCGGCCGGATGGGTGAGGGCAGTTATCGGGGAACGTTGAAGATTCCGGGGCTGCAGTCGTTCCTCTGGACGCAGTTTCTCGGTGCGTTCAACGACAACGTCTACAAGATCATTGTCTCCTTCTTCGCGATCCGGCAGCTGGGGGCCGAACGCGGCATGCCCGCGGCGGCGGCGATCTTCGTGCTGCCGTTCCTGCTCTTCTCCGGGTGGTCCGGCCACCTGGCTGACACTCTGAGCAAGCGGACGGTCCTCATCGCCACGAAGGGCCTGGAGATCGGCGCGATGGCGCTGGCGGTGCCGGCCCTGATGATGCACCGCCTTGATCTCCAACTGGCGGTCCTCTTTCTCATGGGCGCGCAGTCTACGTTCTTCAGCCCGGCCAAATACGGCATCGTGCCGGAAATCGTGCCCGAAGCAGAGATCTCGCGCGCCAACGGCCTGCTGGAGATGAGCACCTTCGCCGCCATCATCCTCGGCACGTCCGTCGGCGGCGAACTATTCGAACGCTGGCACGAACGACCGCTGTGGATGGGCGCCGTGCTGGTGATCATCGCGGTCATCGGCACCGTCACCAGCTTCGGGATCCCCCGGGTGGCACCAGCCAACACGCGACAGCGGTTTGCGATCAACCCCTTCGCGGAAATCGTGCACGGCCTCAAGCGCATCGTCCCCGACAGCACGCTGTGGGCGACGACCATCGGCATTTCATACTTCTGGTTGCTCGGCGCCCTGCTGCAACAGGCGCTCATCCCGTGGGGACAGCTGTCGTTCGGGGTGGGTGAGGCCGCAGCCACGCGTCTGTATACGTTTCTGGCCATTGGCATCGGTACCGGCAGCCTCGCTGCGGGCCGTCTCTCGGGCGACAAAGTCGAATTGGGCCTGGTGCCGCTCGGGGCGATTGGCCTTGGCGCATTCAGTCTGCTGTTGGTCCCTACAGTGCCGCATTACGCGCTGGCCTCGATCGTTCTCGTGATGCTCGGGTTCTCCGGCGGCCTTTTCGCCGTGCCCTTGAACGCCATCCTGCAGCATCGGCCCGCCGACGATGAAAAGGGACGCGTACTCGCGACGAACAACGTACTGAACACCGTGGGCATGTTGATGTCGGCCGCCATCTTCTGGTGGCTGGGCGACCGCATGCACCTCTCGCTCGGCCAGATCATCGTGGTCGCTGGCATTTTCACGTTGCTGTCGACGCTGTACGTCGTGGCGCGCCTGCCCGAATTCTTCGTGCGATTCACGTTGTGGATGCTGACGCACAGCATCTACCGGATTCGAATCGTCGGCCGCCCCAACATCCCCTCGCGAGGACCAGCGCTTCTCATCGCCAACCACGTGTCGATGATCGATGGCGTGCTGGTTGGCGCGTGCATCCAGCGTTTCGTGCGATTCATGGTCTACGGCCCGTATTACCACGCCCGCGGACTGAACCTATTGATGCGGCGGATGCACGCGATTCCCGCGACAGCAGGCAACCGCCGCGGAGCGATCGAGGCCGTCAGCCGTGCGCGCGCGGAGCTGCAAGCTGGACACGTCGTGTGCATCTTCGCCGAGGGGGCCGTGAGCCGGACGGGCAATCTGCTGCCGTTCAAGCGGGGATTCGAGCACATCATGGCGGGTCTCGACGTGCCGATTATCCCGGTCTACCTCGATCGGGTCTGGGGCAGCATCTTCAGCTTCAAGAAGGGGCGCTTCTTCTGGAAACTCCCTGAACGGCTGCCCTACCCCGTGACGATTGCGTGGGGACAACCCATGCCGGCATCATCGACGGCGGTACAGGTACGACAGACGATCATCGAACTGGGCGCCGAGGCGATAGGCAGCAGGCGCTCGGATACCGACCGGCTGCATCTCGAGTTCGTGCGCGTGGCGCGCAAGCACTGGGGCCGATTCGCGATGGCCGACACCACCGGCCAGAAGCTCACCTACGGACGCGCGCTGATCGGCGCCTTTGCCCTCGGCCGTGCGCTCGAGCGGCGCACACGCGGTGAGGAATCGGTCGGCACGCTGCTTCCCGCCTCCGTCGGGGCGGCGATCGCCAACATCGCGCTGTTCATGGCCAATCGCCTGCCGATCAACTTGAACTTCACGATTGGTCCCGAACCGCTGGCTGCCGCAATCGATCAGGCGGGCATCAAGACAATCGTCACGTCCAGGCGCTTTCTGAGCAAGGCTGGCCTCGCGGAACTGCCCGGCATGGTTTTCCTCGAGGATCTGCGCGACGAGGTTACTGGCGTGGACAAGGCGTTCGCCCTGGTCCTGGCCAGACTGACGCCTCGATTCCTGCTGCGGCGCAGCCGGACGGTCAGCTCGAGCCTGGGACTGCCACTGGCCACGATCATCTTCTCCAGCGGCAGCACGGGCGTGCCGAAGGGCGTCATGCTGACGCACCGGAACATCCTGGCCAACGTAGATTCTCTGGCGCAGATCTTTCCGATGGGGTGGAAGGACTGCTTCATCGGCGTGCTGCCGCTCTTTCATTCGTTCGGCTTCACCGGCACGTTATGGTTTCCGCTGCTGCAGGGCGCGGGCGTGGCCTTCCATCCCAATCCCACCGACGCCAAGACGATCGGGGAGCTTGCGGAGACGTACAAGGCCACCATGCTCATCAGCACGCCGACCTTCTGCGCCTCGTACGTGCGCCGCTGCACGAAGGAGCAGTTCGCACATCTCAAGTACGCGATCGTCGGCGCCGAAAAGTTGCGGCAGCCGCTCGCTGCAGAGTTTCTGGCGAAGTATGGCCTCGACCTGCTCGAAGGCTATGGGTCAACGGAGATGGCGCCCGTGGTCGCCGTGAACCGCCCGAACGTGTTGGACGGCCGTGAAGCCCAAGTGGGCATGAAGCCGGGATCGGTCGGCCATCCTATTCCCGGCGTGGCGGCCCGGGTCGTCGACAGGGAAACGGGCGAGCCGCTCGGCACCGGAGAAGAAGGCATGCTGTTGCTGAAGGGCCCGAACATGATGGCAGGGTATCTTCAGGCCCCGGCGAGGACGGCCGAAGTCATCCGGGATGGCTGGTACGTCACCGGAGACATCGCGAAGCTCGACGAAGACGGGTTCATCTTCATCACCGATCGCGTGTCGCGTTTCAGCAAGATCGGAGGTGAGATGGTTCCCCATGTAAAGGTGGAGGACGCCATCAACGCGATTCTCGGCGAGGCCGCAAGTGCCGTCACCGCGGTTCCCGATCCGAGCAAAGGCGAGCGACTCGTCGCCTTCTACGCCAAGCCCGATCTCACGCCCGAGGCGCTCTGGGAACAACTGAGCCAGACCACCCTGCCCCGGCTGTGGCTCCCTCGGCGCGACAACCTCGTGCAGGTCGAGTCCATTCCCATGCTCGGTACCGGAAAGGTGGACCTCAGGCGCATCAAGCAACTGGCGAGCGACCACACCGGCGTGAAGATGGGGTGACTACTCCTGAGGGACGGCCGCGAGCGCAAAGCACATCGCCATGACAGCAATCGCGAATGTCTGAAGGCTGAAGAAGTCGGCTATCGAGACGATCAGCAGGCCGACGCCGGCTACCGCGAACGCTCGCGCCACGCCGCGCAGTAGAAGCGGATCGTCGCCCCCACCGCGCTTCAACAGAATCAATCCGACTGCGCCCAGCGTGGTGACGAGCAGCGCCATGCTGAGACTCATGCCGCTGATGACGCTCGTGGTGGTGGGCCGCCAGAGACCGGGCACGACGAAGACGAACGGCGGGGGCGCGCGGTTCAGGCTGTCAACAAGCTCGGGCGAGATCCCACTCGCGAACACGTGCGCCGCGAGATGGACCCCGGCCACCGCAAACGCCACCCAGCACCCGAGTCGAAACAGCCATTCCTGTCGAGGCGGCATCAGCGCGAGCCGCCGGCCGGCGCGGGCGTTCTGGGCAGCAGGGCGTCTCGCGTGGCCGCCTGCCACGCAAAGACGGCTGCGACAGTCGCCGCCTGCTTCACATCGTTGGGTTGAATCCGATCGTAGACGTCCATATTGGAATGATGCGTTCTGGAATTGTACTCGTAGCGTTCCTGGACGAACTGGAACGCCGGCACACCGAGCCGATCGAACGACTCATGGTCGGTGCCGGCCACGCCGCGGGGGCTGATGATGTCCACGCCGAGGTCTTTCAGGGGCATCGCCCACGCGGAGAAGATCGGCGCCGCCCGCCTATTGCCCTGAGTCCAGATGCCGCGAATGGGTCCGGTGCCATTGTCGAGGTTGAAGTACACGGACAGACGCGCACGCTCAGGAGTGGGCGCGGCGGCCGTGCCCAGGTGCGCCTCGGCGTACGCCGCAGAACCGATGAGGCCTGCCTCTTCATCGCCCCACAGGCCGATCCGGATGGTACGTCTCGGACGGAGCCCTGTCGCGCGCAGAATGCGCAGCACCTCCATCATGGCAGCTGCTCCGGCGGCGTTGTCGGTGGCCCCCGTGCCGGCGTGCCACGAGTCGAAGTGGGCGCCGATCAGCACCACTTCATCGGCTCTGTCGGTTCCTGGAATCTCGCCGACGATGTTGAACCCGTTCGGTCGCGTCTCTTCGACGAAGCGCGCCTGAATGTTCAACTCGACCGTGACCGGCACGCCGTGGTCGAGCAGACGGACCATGCGGTTGTAGTGTTCGACGGCAATCGTCACCTGCGGCAGCGTCAGAGCCGGATCGGTCGTCGGACACGCACCGTCCTGAACGAAGATGGTGCCGCCATCGGGCCGCTGCTGCTCCCAGGTCAGATCGCTTCCGCCCGGCGCGAGGTCGGTGGCCGGGCCGCGGTCGAACACGGCGAGCACGCCTTCCTGCCGGAGAAAGGCCCCCAGACTGAACTCCCGAGGTCCGGCGTCAGGACTTCGCGGCGCCGCGCACGAGCCCTGCTCGTACTCGGGATTCGGCATCGGGGTCATCGCTTCCTTGGCCCACTTGTTGTTCTGATCCGCGTAACGAAGCACGGTGCCGTCGCCGTGCTCGAGCATACGAACCTCGCGAGCCGCCTGCAGCAGCACGATCTTGCCCCGCAGCGTGCCGCGATACCTGGCCGCATCGGCCTCGGTGGTGACGACCACTCGAACGACATCAGCCGACGTCGTACCGGCGATGCCCGGGGTCCACGCTTTGGGAATGCCGATGATCGGCATGACCCGCGGCTCGACCATCGTCGCGTGAAAGTTCAGGAGCGACCAGCCGCGTCCCGAGGCAAACCGCTCCTTGTGAACATTCACCACACCCCATGACCTGAGCCGTTCCATGGCCCAGTCGCCGGCTTCTTCAAATTCGGGCGAGCCGTTCAGGCGCGGACCGTATCGGTCGGACAGCCAGAACACCGTGTCCATGACCTGCGACCGATTGAGCCCTTCGTCGCGGATACGGCTAATCGCAGTGCGGTCGACCGGCTCCGGCGCCTGGAATAGGAAGGCGGTGGCAAGGAGCGCCAGCGGCAGGATGAGCATTGCTCGGCGCGCCATGACGAGATGTCCGCCATCTTACCAGCTGCAAATCGGCGGGCGCTCAGAGGACGCACGGCCGCTCCGGTATCATGGGGCCCATATGCGTACTCGTCCTTTCGGCCGGCTCGGCTGGCCTGTCTCTGAAGTAGGTTACGGATTGTGGGGAATGGGGGGCTGGTCCGGGTCGGATGACACCGAGTCGCTTGCCGCGCTCGAACGATCAATCGAGCTCGGCTGCACGTTCTTCGACACGGCCCTCGCGTACGGCGACGGCAAGAGCGAGCAGCTGCTCGGCCAGGTTCTCGCCCGCCACCCCAGCAAGCCGCTGGTCGTCGCCACGAAGATTCCTCCAAAGAACCGCAAGTGGCCCGCGCGCGCCGACTACCCACTCGACGATGTGTTCCCGGCCGATTACATCCGGGAGGCCACCGAGACGAGCCTGAAGAATCTCGGCGTATCCACGATAGACCTGCAGCAGTTTCACGTGTGGACCGACGAGTGGGCTGGCGATGAGCGCTGGCAGCGGGCCGTGGACGATCTCAAGGCTCAGGGTCTCATCCGCGGATTCGGCATCAGCGTCAACCGGTGGGAGCCAGCCAACGTGCTCCGTGCGCTGCGGACGGGTCTCATCGACAGCGTCCAGGTCGTCTACAACATCTTCGATCAGGATCCGGCAGACCAGCTCTTCCCGATATGCCGCGAGCTCGGGGTGGCGGTCATCGCCCGTGTCCCGTTCGACGAGGGCAGCCTCACTGGCAGCCTCGAGCCGGGTATGACCTGGCCAGATGGAGACTGGCGGAATCTGTACTTTTCGCCAGACAAGCTGCCGGCGATTCTCGAACGTGTCGAGGCTCTCCGCAAGGACGTGCCGGCCGAGATGACGCTGCCCGAGCTGGCGCTGCGGTTCATCCTCGCCAACCCCGATGTGGCGACCATTATCCCGGGCATGCGGCGACGTGCGCATGTAGAGGCCAACCTGGGGGTCTCGGACGCCGCGCCCTTGCCCGCTGACTTGATGAACCAGCTCCGACAACACCGGTGGGTGCGTGAGTATTTCGTGCCGTGAGCACCTAAGACCGGGTCTCCCGCCCAGAATTGGGGGGAGGCCCGGTCTTGTACTGCTATACTGACTGCTTGTCTTTTTCAGCGAGGAGTCAGCTGTGAAGCCCGGCATCCATCCCAAGTACCAGGAAACCGACGTGCGTTGCGCGTGCGGGAACACTTTCACGACGCGGTCGACCAAGCCCGACCTGCACCTTGATATCTGCAACATGTGCCACCCGTTCTTCACGGGCCGTCAGAAGCTCATCGACACCGAGGGGCGGGTGGAGCGGTTCACCAAGCGCTTCGGGGCGCAGAGCACCGCCTCGCGCAAGGAAGCGGACAGGGCCAACAAGGCCGCCAAGACCAGCAAGACGAAGAAGCCTCAGGCTTCGGCCTGAGAAAATTCATGCGCCGGGGATCGGGCGGCCACGTCAGTGGTGGCCCAGGTCCTCGGCGTCGTACGCCAGCCGGCCGTTCTTGCCGTTCTCTTCCCCCCCGCCCAGCTTTCGCTCGATCCGCTGCAGCCGCCTGTCTGTTTCCGACTTGAGACGCCCCGTGGCGTGTGCCTCCAGCGCGCGCGCGTAGCGGTGTGCCGACGGCAGATCGCGCGCACGGTGTTCGTGGTGCACCGCCAGCGCCTCCACGGCCCGTTGCTCCTGCGGCGTGAGCGTCCGACGCCCACGCGGCACCAGGTCCAGAATTCCCTGCCACGAGCGGGCCGCGTCATCGTGCCGGCCCTCGCGGCGGAAGATGACGGCCAGCCGCGCGAGCGCCGTGCGTTGCACCTCGGCATCGGCGCGGACGATCGCCATCTCGTAGCACTGGACGGCTCGCTCGACATTGCCTGACCGCTCGTAGATGCCGCCGAGGGCCGCCTGCTCCGCCGGCTCCCGACACGCCTCTGGGCCCTCTTCAACGAGCCAGAGGGCGTGCGCCATCACAGCCGCGAGCGAAACGATGTCATAGCGGTTGTGCTCGAGCACGCCTTCGATGAGGGCCGCGTTGCCGCTCCGCAAGAATTGAAAATACCGGGCTGGCATCTCGAAGCCAGGAACATCCCCGACACGATGCACGTCGAGCACGCGGCGTTCGAGCGACGACAGACTGCAGCCTTCCGTGTCGGGCCCCGCATCCCGGCGGCTCCAGAGGCGCCGGGCCGGCGGCAGCATGTCGAAATGCGGGACATCGTCGGTCGCCGCGGCGGATCGGTGGAACGCCCAGCGCGTTTCCATCAGTGGCACGTCGAACGATCGGCCGTTGAAGGTCACGAGCAGTGAGGCATCCGCCAGAATAGCGCCGAGTGCCTCGAGCAAGGCCCGCTCGCCTGACGGCCCGGCCAGAAAGAACTGTCGAACCGTGAAGCCCTCGTCGTCGAACCACCCACAGCCGACGAGAAACGCCAGCGTCCCGGCTCCCCCGCTGAGGCCGGTGGTTTCAGTGTCGAAGAAGATCATCCGCCGGCGCCAGTCGGATGTCGGAGCGATCCGTCGATCGAACAGATGGATGGGGGCGCCGTCGGAGGGCATGCAGTGTTCGATGCGGCGCCGGCCGTGTGATTTGTCGGCCGGGTACCGCCGATCGACCATCACGCACGCGCCACCATCGTCAAGATTCACGCCGCCGAGACACCGAGCCGCATCCTGGAGCAGGAATCCTGAGACGTCCGGATCGGGCACATACGTCAGCTCGCGCACTGACGTGGGAGACGACTCCACGTCCGGCGCACCGACGCACCCGCTCGATGCGGTCTCCCGCCTGACGATCGCCCGGAGGCGCGAGGCCAAGTCGTTCATCGAGCTTCCATCAGGCTGCCGCGGTCGTCGTGGTCAGCATACGGAGCAGCTGCGTGGCCACGGCTTTGGCCAAAGGCCCCGTGGCCCCCTCTGGGCCCACGCATGACGGACAGCCAGACTGACACGGGCAGCCCTCGATCAGCTCGCGTGTCCGCTCGAGCAGGGCATCGTGCATGCCGAACAGCGGCTCACTGAAACCGATACCACCCGGGTAGTTGTCGTAGAGGAAGATCGTCGGCTCGGCCGAGAGCTCGGGCGGCAACTCACCCCGAGCGGTGCCGCCCAGCCGATTGCCTCCTTCGAGCGAGAGGCCGTCGATAGAGGCCCCGAGATCGTGCGCATCGCACATCAGCAGCAGCGGAGCCACATTGCGCATGGCGTGGGTGACCCCCACGACGCCGTCGCGTCGATCGGCGCTCCCAAACGGCAATGCTGCCATCACAGGGCCGGGGACTCTCAGCCAGTACGCCGTGGTGTGCATCTGCTGTTCTGGCAAATCCAGTTCACCCGACCCCACGTTCTCGTTCGTGTAGAACTTGATCTTCTTGAATCCCACGACGCGCGAGACGACGTGCACCTCGCCGTGAGCGCAACCGGCGGGCCGATCCTCGCGGTGTACCGCGACTGCCGCCTGGCCGCTCCACGCATGATCGTGCGACACCGCCGGACGCGACTCGTCCAACCCCGCGGCCAGTGCCGGCAAATCTGCGTGTGGCGCCGGCACATCCTCGACGGGAGCGGAGGTCGCGAAGGTATCCAGAATCGTGACCTTCGTGTAGGTGATTGCGTCAGTGTAGTAGTCGCACTCGACTTCGCGCACAAACGCCTTCCGCCCCTCGAAATCGAAGCGGTCCACCTGATAGAGCTGTCCTTCGACGATGTAGATGGCCTTTTCGTGGAGCGTGGCCGGGCCGCTCGTGAAATCAGTTTCGCCGATGACCCGCTCCCCTTTCGTCGTGTCCACGACCACGAAGTTGTCCGATGAGATCGACCGCAGGCTCACCGCATCGGCCGGATAGGATTCCTGGGTCCACTGCCACTGCCCGCCCACCTGATGAACGAACCCTTCTTCGCTGAGGATCGACAGGATTTCCTGCACGTTGATGATGCCGAACGTGTCGTTTTCCTGAAACGGCAGCTCAAAGGCCGCGCACTTCACATGGTCGAGCAGGATGTGCAGGTTGTCTGGATTGACGAGCGCATGCTCCGGCGAGCCGCCAAAAAAGAACTCCGGGTGCCGCACCACGAACTGATCGATCGGCGCGCTCGATGCCACCAGCACGGCCGCTGAACGTCCGGAGCGACGGCCCGCCCGGCCCGCGCGCTGCCACGTCGCGGCGATGGTACCCGGGTAGCCCGCCATCACCGACACGTCCAGGGCGCCGATGTCGATGCCCAGCTCGAGCGCGCTGGTGGAGACGACGCATCGGACGTCGCCGCTCCGCAGGCCGCGCTCGATCTCTCGGCGGCGCAACGGAAGATAGCCGCCACGATAGCCGCGGATCACGTCTGCCGCGCCGGGTGGCCCCTGGAAGGCGTCCTTCAGATAGGTCGTGAGAATCTCGGTCGAGAGCCGGCTCTGGGCAAAGACAATCAGCTGCAGGCCTCGCTTGAGAAACTCGATGGCCACGCGCCGCGTCTCGGCCAGATAGGACCGGCGAATGCCGAGTTCGCGGTTGACGACGGGCGGGTTCACGAACAGGAAGAACTTCTCGCCGCGCGGTGCCCCACTGCGGTCCACGAGCTCGAAGGGGTCGCCAATGAGCCGCTCGGCCAGCTCTTTGGGATTGGCGATTGTCGCCGACGAACAGATGAACGTGGGGTCGGCGCCGTAGTGGCGGCACACCCGTCGCAGCCGCCGGACGATGTTCGCCAAGTGACTGCCGAACACACCGCGATAGGCGTGCAGTTCGTCGATGATGACGAACCGGAGGTTCTCGAACAGCTTGGCCCAGCGGGGATGGTGCGGCAGGATGCCGGAGTGCAGCATGTCTGGATTGCTGAGCACCACGTGCGCGCGCGATCGAATGGCGCGCCGCGCATCCTGCGGCGTGTCGCCGTCGTACGTGAACACGCCGATGCCGGCGCCACCTTCGCCCTCGACGAGCTGCGCCAACTGGTGCAACTCGGCAAGCTGATCCTGGGCGAGCGCCTTCGTGGGGAACAGGTACAGCGCCCGCGTCGACGAATCCCTGATGATGCTGTTGAGCACCGGTGCGTTGTAACAGAGCGTCTTGCCCGATGCGGTGGGGGTGACCGTGACGACATGGCGCCCGTCGAGCGCATGGCCAATCGCGTCGGCCTGGTGCGTGTAGAGCCGATCGATCCCGCGCGCCTGGAGCGCCTGCCGCAATCGCGGGTCGATCTGATCGGGAAAGGGAGCGTAGACGGCGTCGACCGGCGGCAGACGATGCACGGCGGTGACGTATGCGTCGGCGTCGGGAGCGAGTGCCTGATCGCCCGCGCGAGCGGTTTCGTACGTCGCCAGCATTCGCGAAAGCGCTGCGTCGAGCGATTCGTCTTTATTGCCGGTCAGCGCTGGGAACGTGGACAACGCCCACGCATCGTACCAGCTGGCCGGGGGGGCGATCAAGATACGAAAGCCGAAGGCGAGAGATCTCCTGCCTCAGACCTGACGTGGGGTTTTCGCGGCTCGTGCGTAGGTCGCGGCGACGCCGCTCAGCGCCACCAGGCCTATGACATTCGGGAACACCTGCAGCGCGTTCATCAGGTCGCCCCAGGCCCACACCGTCTCGGGCCGCAGCACCGCGCCGAATGGGATGAGTAGGCAATACGCCCAGCGATAGGGCACCACCACGCGCCGCCCGAGGATGTACTCGAGAAACTGCTCGCCATAGTAGGACCATCCGACGAGCGTCGTGTACCCGAACAGAAACGCGCAGAAGGCGACCACCCAGCCGCCCACGTTGGGCATCGCCGCGTTAAAGGCTCCCGCCACAGCGGCCGTACTCGTGACAAACGGCAGGCCCGCCTGGCGTGCGGCGATCGACTGCTCGGCCACGCCGCTGGCGAGAAGCGTCAGCGCGCTGATGGTGGTGGTCACGAACGACACGATGAACACCTCGGCCACGGCCTGCAGGCCCTGCTCTGCCGGCCGGGCGGAGCACGCGGTGCCGTACGCGACAGCCGCCGTGCCATAGCCGGCTTCATTCGCGTAGACGCCGCGCGCGATGCCGTACCGCATGGCCACGAACACACCGAAACCCATGGCCGATCGGCGCGTGAGCGCTTCGGAGAAGACGAGCCGCATGACGTGCGGCAACCGGTCGGCAAAGACGAATAGGACGACCAGCCCGCCAACGAGGTAGAGCGCCACCTTCACCGGCGCCAGCCGTTCTGCCACCGCGCCGATCGTCTTGATTCCCCGGATGATGACGGCCCAGGTCAGGAGAGCGATCACCACGCCGGCTACCCACCGCGGCACGGCGAACACGCTTTCGAGAACGACCGCCATCGAGTTCGGCTGTGTGAACGGCGTCGTCGTCAACGCGGCGACTCCCGCCACGAGGGCGTAGATCCAGGCGAGCGCAGGTGACCCGAGGCCGTCGCGCAGGTAATACATCGGACCTGACCGAATCACGCTGCCTGACCCTTCGCGGAACCGCACACCAAGGACCGCCTCCGAGAACTTGGTGGCGGTCGCGACCAGTCCGTAGATCCAGATCCAGAAGAGCGCGCCAGGACCTCCCGAGATGATGGCGGTGGCCACACCAGCAATGTTTCCCGTGCCAACCGACGCGGCCAAGGCCGTCGCAAACGCCTGGAAGGGCGAAAGAATTCCGGACGGTCCGGAGGGCGCGTTTCGCAGCACCGCGCGGAACGCGTCCGCCAGTCGGCGGAACTGGACGAAGCCCAGCCGGACGGTCAGAAAGACCCCCGTGCCGAGCAGCGTCACGATGACGTAGGGCAGAAAGAGCGCGTCTGCGAGGGACTGGATCATCAAGGCTCCGCGCTCGACGCGCGACGACGGTCACAAATCGAGCGCGACGTCGGTTGAGCACCGACCCGCGCTGTCGATCAAATGTTCGATCGGCTCTGTCCGCCGTCCACTGTCAGCGACGCGCCGGTGATCCAGCTCGCGCGTGCGGAGGCGAGAAACGCGACGACGTCTCCGACCTCTTGCGCGGAGCCGAATCGGCCCATTGGAATCTCACGGCGGATGAACTCGGCCATCCCCTCGGGGTCGTCCTGCTGGCGGGTCCACCAGGTGCCTCCCTCGAACGCGATCGATCCTGGAGCCACGCTGTTCACGCGAATGCGGTCCTTCGCCAGTTGCAGCGCCATGGCCTTCGCCAGCGCAATTTCGGCCGACTTCACCGCGTTGTACGTCATCCGGCCGCCGGCCTCTCGTCCCCAGATCGACGCAATCATGAGAATCACGCCACCGCCGGTGCGGCGCATCTCGGGTACGACGAGCCGCGACATCCGGATGGCGGGGAACAGCGTCTGATCCAGGGCGCTCTGCCATTCCTCGTCCGATGTCGTGTCAATTCCCGCGCCGCCCGCCTTGCCGACGTTGTTGACCAGGATGTCCACCCGTCCGAACGCCTCGAGCGTGCGCTGGACCACGGCGCCGGCGCCCTCCGCCGTGGAGACATCTGCGGCCACTGTGACCACACGCTTTGAATCGCGCATCAGACCAGCGGCCCGGTCCAATTGCTCGGCACCGCGTGCGCACAGCGTCACGCGGCAGCCTTCGGCCTCGAGCGCCCGCGCGGAGGCAAGCCCGAGTCCCCGGCTCGATCCGGTGACGATCGCAACCTTGTCGGTCAGCTCGAGATTCATAGCTCGTTGAGACTCCAGTCGAATTCGGCGTACTTCAGCTGGAAGGTATCGAGAGCGAGCACACTCCGCTCGCTCTCGAACAGCACCGGGGACAGCATCGCGGCCACCGCACGTTCGATCGGACTGCGCGACATCCAGCGCGATCCGGCCGCGGGCGCAAACGAGCGTTCGAACGCCTCGGACCGCCAGCCGATCAGCGGGGTCACGGTGAGAGTGCGGGTCGTGCGATCCAGCGATGCGCAGACGGCGCGCTGGGCACACTCCTGCAGGGCCTGCTGCACTTGCGCCTCGAGCGTTGCCCCCCGGTACGCCTCACTTCGCAGTCGACCGCTGCCTCGGGCCCCGCGCCCCAGCGCAAGCACCAGGCGCGCATCTCCGAAGTCGTCGATCAGTTTCGACTCGATCGCGTCGAGCGTAAGCGTCTCGCCGCCCACTCGATGCGTCGTCCGCTCGAACGCCCCAGGAATCTGTCGGATGCTGTCGCGCGGGTACAGCGTGGATGTCCCGCGGATTGGATAGCGCGTGAGAACGGTCTCGAGTACCAGCGCGTTGTACGCGTTGAGCCAGAACGCCTCCTGCTCCGGCCGTGACCAGCCGGCCCGTTCCGCAGCCGGCACATCCAGGCCGGCGACATAACGATCGAGGCGCGCTCGATCTGCGGCCAGGCCACGGTAGTTCACATCACCATCGCGCACGTACAAGTCGAGGAGCTGGTCGAAGGCTGCATGGCGGTCGGTTTGCGCTCCTGCAACCGGACACATCAAAAGGCCGACGACAGTGAGCCACACCGAACAGAACTTCATGCGTCCCTCCCGGCCGTCGGGCTGGAATCAGCGGCACGCACGTCGATGGTGTCCAAGAACCGCTGGAGCGCACCGCTGAACGCCAGTGGATTTTCGATGTTCGACAAATGGCCAGCCTGAGCAATCACGGTCAACTGCGCGCCCTCGATGGCGCTGCAGACGGCCTCGGCGTCGGCGAGCGGCGTCAGCGTATCTTCCGCGCCGCACACCACCAGCACCGGGCACGCAACTGAGTCGAGTTGCGGGGTCGAGTCTGGCCTGTTCTTCAACGCGTGAATCCCCGCGGCGATCCCCGCAGAGGTGCTGGCTTCCGTCAACGCGCGTACCGCGTCAATCAGATCCGGCTGGTCGCGGCGCGACGTCTCGCCCAGCAGCTTCGGCGCCATCTCCCGGCTGACGCCCACGGGGCCGTCACGCGCGACGACCTCGAGCAGCCTCTCGCGCCCAGCGCGTGCTTCGTCGTTATCGGGTGTCGCCTTCGTGTCGGCAAGCACCAATGCACGGACGCGTGTGGGCGCCTGCCTGAGGAGCGCAAACGCAACGTATCCACCCATCGAAAGACCGACGACCACAGCGGGCGCCGTGTCGAGATGCGCCATCAGCTCGACGACGTCCGCGGCGTAACTCTCCATACTGGTGCCGGCGGCCACGGCTTCGGGTGGCTCTGAGGGTCCGAAGCCGCGAAAGTCAGGCGCGATCATGCGCCAGCCTGGCGGCACGCGGGTCAACTGCGGCAGCCACTGCTCGGCATTGAGGGGAAAGGCGTGGAGGAGGATGACAGGGTGGCCGGTGCCGGCCTCGAGATAACGCACCGACCTGGTCGGCAGGTGCGCGACTCTGGTAGCGATCACGGGTCCTATTCTAGCGGGTCTCTTGCTTTGAGCTGCGGAGTCGGCGGACGATGATCGTCATGTCGCGTCCCGCCGCCGCCTTCCTGCTCATCCTCGTCGTCGCGGCAGGTTGCCGTCTCAAAGAAGAACCTTCAACCCTGATTCCGCCACCCCCAGACGTTGCTGCCCCCCCGCCAGACGCCATTCGAACATCGTCAGGACTGGCATCAAAGATGTTGCAGATCGGTTTCAGCAACGTTCGGCCCACGTCACGGTCGCGTGTGCGGGTCAACTACACCGGTTGGACGCCAGACGGCAAGATGTTCGACAGTTCCGTTCCCACAGGACAACCAGTCGAGTTCGGGGTCGATGAAGTGATACCCGGCTGGAAGGAAGGGCTGCAGCTGATGGTGGTGGGCGAAAAGCGGCGGTTCTGGATTCCAGGCGCGCTGGCCTATGGCGAGCCCGACAAGTCTTCGGCTGTAGCACCTCGCCCGGGGGAGCAGCCGAAGGGCACGCTGGTATTCGACATCGAACTGCTGCGCGTCACGAACTGAGCCCGACGTTTTCCCGTGCTGATTCCTGGTCACGCGCTTCCCAGGGTGCGCCCATTGGCGCAGCACAGATCACAGCCAACGTCTGACACGTGAGCAGTACTGCGGATACTCGCCGGGGAACATGTGCTGCAGATGCCGCTCCTCGCGACGGATGACGACGAGCAGTAGCGCAATCAGAACGGCCGGCAGGACGACAAATGGCCAAGCCACGTTGACGAGGATCGCGAGCCCGACGTAGGCCGCGGTGATTCCAACGTACATCGGGTTCCGCGTGAAACGAAACGGTCCCGTGCGCACCAGCATGGTCGCGGGCGCGGTTGGGACGACTGCGGTGTGGGCCCGCGCGAACGTCTGAATCGCCCACGCCATCACCATCAGACCGCCGACGATGAAGGTCAGTCCGACGGCTTGCTGTGGCAGCGAGGGTCCGTCAACATCGAGCTGGAACGGGATCCACCGGTTGAGTAGCCAGGCGATGAGCCAGCCCGCAGCGAAGACGAAGGGCGGGGGAAATGGAATGCCAGGTCCGCGAGAGAGGTCGGCCATCAGGCGTATGGTATCGCCGTCCGAGCCGGACGGTCCTGCGGCCGACGCTAGAGCCAGCGACGGACCTGCTGACAGTACTCCTCATACGCAGGGCCGAATGTCGCACGCATGTACCGCTCTTCGCGGGCGATGACCGCCGCGAGGAGCGTGAGCACTACAACCGGCAGGAGCAGGAGCGGCCAGGCGCTGTTGAGCAGCAACGCCGCACCGATGTAGGCGGCAGTAAATCCCACATACTGTGGATTGCGCGACCATCGATAGGGCCCCGCCTGCACCACCCGCCGGGCCGGGTGCTGAAGCATGATGCCCGTTCTGGCGTGCGCAAACGTTCGGAGACCCCACACGAACAGCAGCAGACCCACTCCAACCGCGATCCATCCAATCACAGCCTGAGTGATCTGCGGGCCATTCCGGTCAATCGGAAGAGCCTGGTGTCCATCGAGCCACCACCCGACAACAAGGCCGGCGATATACACGAGCGTGGGCGGCAACGGCGCGCCTGGTCCTCGAGAGCTTGTGTCGTTCGCCACATCGACAGCTCTCGCAAGTTATTTGCCAGCCGCGTCCGACCAATTGGTTCAGCCTCGGCCTCAGCCTTCAGAACGCCGCGCGATTGATGAGCAGCGGAGTCGCGGCATAGGTTTCGCAGAAGCTTCACGTGGTTCTTCGTGAAACCGTCGCCCCTCGTCAGCCGCGCGTCGTTGGCCCTGGCATTGGTCCTCGCGATGGACGTCGTTTTCGCGATTCCGCGTGCGGCCATATCAGCAGAAGGTATCGACGGCGTCCGGACCGTGCTGTCGTCACGCGCGGTCTTACCCGCGGATGCCTGGGCGCAACTCGAGCGGGGCAAACCCGTTGCCGCAGTCGTGGACGGGACGGACGCCACCGAAGTGTCGGCGATTGGGGCAATTCGGCTCGCGACTCCCGTCGCGGCGTTCGTCACGCGGTTTCGCGCCATCGAGCAGATGGAAACCGGCCCGCAGGTTCAACAGATCGGCAGGTTCTCGCGCATCCCCACGGCCGAGGACGTGCAGGCGCTCACGCTCGATCTCGGCGACTTCGGCCTGCTCCGCTCCTGTGAGCCGGGCGACTGCCGGGTGCAGCTGCCGGCCGCAATCATCGAGCAGGCGCGATCGGCCGCGGCCGCGGGTCCCGAACGCGCAAACTCCGTGGTGCGGACCTACCTGCTCGACCTCGTGCAGGGTTACCGCCAACACGGCGCGGTTGCACTGGGACAGTACAACGACAAGGACGATCCGCTATCGCTGGCGGTTGGCTTCGAGGCCGTCGCGTCCCGACCGAACGCCTTACCCGTGGCGCAGCCCGACCTGCTCACGTTCTTCCGGCAATATCCGCAGGGGGCGGCAGGCACATTCGAACAGTTCTTCTATTGGACCAAGATCGACTTTGGACTCCGCCCCACCATCCGCCTCAACCACGTCGTCATGGCGCCACTCGGAGCGCGGGTCGACGGGCTGCGTTACATGATCGCGAGCAGGCAGCTCTGGGCCAGCCACTATTTCGACAGCGCGCTCGAAGTGCGGCTGCTCGCCGAGGATCCGGAGCGTCCGACCAGAGGCAGCTACCTCGTCTACAGCACGGTCGTACGCAGCCGGTCGCTCGGTGGGGTCCTGGGAACGATGGTGCGCGGCAAGGTTCGGCGGCAGGCGCGGGCGGCGCTCGAGACCTACCTGATACGCACGCGCGACATCCTCGGGCGCGCGACACCAACACCGCCAGCGCCATCGCCGGCACCTGCCGCGCCGCACCCGATGAGTCCCGCTTCGGCTCGCCCCGTCACTCCCGCGCCAAAACCCGCATCAGCGACACCAGCTCGCCGTTAATACTCTCGCGTAATCCGCAATCCGCAATCCGCAATCCGTAAGCCGTGAGCCGTGAGCCGTGAGCCGCGAGTCGTAAGCCGTAAGCCGCGAGCCGTAAGTCGTAAGCCCTCTCCCTTACGCCCCCGCGCCGGCCGCCCGCTCGTGTTCCCCGATCGTCTCCAGAATCACGGTGCCGAGGTCGTCCGCCTTTCGGGCACCGACGCCGTACACGTGGCGCAGTGCGTCGAGCGTCAGAGGCTTGAGGCGGGCCAATTCGCGAAGCGTCGTGTCGTGGAAAATGACGTATGGCGGCACCTGACGCTCGCGCGAGATGGCGAGCCGCAGCGACCGCAACCGTGCGAACAGCTCGCGATCCACGCCTTCCCACGATTCAGTTTCGCGGCGTGACCGCGTGGGCAGGGTGTCCTTGACCGGCCGACGCTGTCGCGCGAGCGCCAGTTCAGGCATGGCGGCGGGGTCTTTCAACAACGCCAATCCGTCTCGCGTCATCTGCAGCACGGGAAACGCATCGTCGGTCTGCCGCAACAGGCCGCAGGCCACGAGCTGATCAATGTAGCCGCGCACTTCGTCGGTGGATGCGTCCCGGAGCAGTCCGAACACGCTCAACTCGTGGTGTCTGCGGCTGGTCACGAGCTCGGTGCCGCTGCCACGCAGCACGTTGGTGAGGTGCGCCGCGCCGAATCGCTGGCCGACCCGCGCCACTGCCGAAAGAATCTTGCGCGCCAGAGTGGCTGCGTCAGCGATGGGCTCGAGCTCGCCCAGGCAGTAGTCGCACGAGCCGCAGTCGCGGCGCGGGTAATCCTCGCCGAAATAGCTCACGAGACGACGATGCCGGCAGGAAACGGCCGCGGCGTATCGTTCGATATCGCGCAGCAGGGCGCGCCGGGCCTCGGACATCTCGCCGTTCTGTTCGAGCAGCGCGCGCCACCTGGCAAAGTCGCCTCCGGAGTACACCAGTACGCATTCGGCTTCGAGTCCGTCCCGGCCCGCCCGCCCCGCCTCCTGCTGGTAATGCTCCAGCGACTGCGGCGCCCCGGCATGAATGACAAAGCGGACATCTGATCGATCGATGCCCATACCGAACGCGACAGTGGCCACCACGATGTCGACGTCTTCGTTCAGGAAGGCGTCCTGATTACGATGCCGCTCATCATCAGGCAGGCCCGCGTGGTACGGCACGGCCCGCACGCCGGTCTGGGTCAGCCACGCCGCAAGCCGCTCCACTTCCTTGCGCGACTGGCAGTAGATGATGCCTGCTTGGCCACGATGCCGCGCGAGGACCTCTGCAATCTGCCGCTTGAGCGTGGACCGAGCCAGCACGCGGTAGAGCAGGTTAGGACGATCGAACGAACCAATCAAAACGGCCGGATCGCGCAGGCCAAGCTGCGAGACGATGTCGCGGCGGACGCGTTCGGTGGCGGTGGCGGTAAACGCGTGCAGACTGAGGTTCGGCCAGCGATCGCGCAGCGCTGCCAGTTGGCGGTACTCCGGCCTGAAATCGTGCCCCCACTGGCTGATGCAGTGCGCCTCGTCAACTGCCACGAAGGTCAGCGGGCGTGGGCCAATCAAGCGGGAGAAGCTGTCAGCCGCATCACCAACCAGACGCTCGGGTGCAACATACAGCAGCCGGAACCTACCATCGCGGATGCCGGTTGTGACGCGCGTCTTCTCCTCTGACGTCAGTGCGCTGTGAAAACACGCCGCGGGCACGCCGTTGCCGACGAGCGTGTCCACCTGATCCTTCATGAGGGCGATGAGCGGCGACACGACGATGGCGACGCCGTCGCGCACGAGCGCCGGCACCTGAAAACAGAGCGACTTGCCACCACCGGTCGGCAGCACGAGGAGCGAATCGCGGCCCGCGAGAATGGCGTCCATCGACTCGCGCTGGAGCGGCCGAAACGAGGTGTAGCCCCAGTAGCGTTCCAGGATGGGGAGCAGCGCGTCGTGCACCAAGTGATGGTAGCTGAAGAGAGGCGTACGGCTTGCGAGGAGAGGTGGACAGGACGCGGCTTACGACACAGAATCTCTGTCATGCGGAGAAGCGCGCGGGTATTCGGGCTGACATCAACAGTCGTGGTCACGATGTGGGCCGCAGCCGTGGGGGCGCAGCAGGTCGAGACGCGAGCGGCCTTCGACGGCTACGTGCGCGTGACCGATGCGCGAAGCGCCCGCGTGTCGGGTGATGCTGCTCAGTTCCTCTGGATCGACGCGCTCCCGGCGGAGCGCCGAGCTGGGGTGCTCGCCGCGCTGCGTCAAGGCGAGGTGGTGACCGCCCAGGGTGGCCCGCGCGAAGACGGCGCGTCGATTGCGGTCTCCGGCGGGCTGATCCACCACTGGGTCGGCACGGTGTTCGTGCCCGGCGCAACGCTCGGCCAGACTGTCGCGCTCCTCCAGGATTACAACCGCCACGCAGAAATCTATCAGCCGATCATCACGCGCGCCCAGTTGCTCTCACACGACGCCGACGACTTCACGTTCACGATGCGGTTCACCGTGCGAAAAGTGCTCTCCGTCGTGCTCGACACCGACCAGCACGCACGATTTCAAAGGCCCGCGGCCGATCGCGCCGCGAGCCGCATCGTGAGCACACGGATTGCTGAAGTGGAAAGCGCCGGCACGTCCACCGAGCGGGAGAAGTCACCAGGACAGGATCGAGGCTACCTGTGGGGGCTGGTGAGCTACTGGCGGTTCGTGGGGCGTGACAACGGCACCTACGTCGAGTGCGAGAGCGTGTCGCTCTCCCGGCCGCTTCCAACCGGATTGGGTTGGCTGTTCGGCAAAGCCGCCAGCGCCGTTCCGAAAGACATCATCGTCGCGAACCTGGCGGCGACGCGGCGCGCATTGACGCGCTGAGCGGTGCCAGACGCGCTATCCGTTGGCTCACCGACGAGCTACCCGATCCCTTTCAACTGCCGTTCGACGTCGGCGCGTGCATCTGACGCGCTGTGGGCCTGCTGGCTCACCGACGTCATCTTCTCGGTGAGCCGGGCGACGACCGCGCGCTGAGCCTCCAACGCGGCTTCACTGCGTTTCAACTCGCGCTCCGCGCGGGCCAGCTCATCGCGCACCGTCGTCACCAGTGCCGCGCGCTCGCGCTCGGCGGCCTGGGCGCCGCGCAACTGACGTTCCAGATCAGCCCGCCGACGTTTGCGTACAGCCGCGGCCTCTCGCTCGGCCTGCGCACTCGTTCGCTCCTGTTCCGCGCGTCGCTGGCGTCTCTCGGCCACCTCGTCCACGACATTCCCACGTCCGTGGGATGCGGCGGGTTTGGTGGTCTCGGCGTCTCGATGCGCGGGGACTGCGGCTTCGCGGCGTGCGGGGGGCGCATGAGACGCCGGCCTGTCCGCGATGGCGCCGGCAGGAAACATCTTCAGCAGTGCCGCAAATCCGAGCGGCTTGAGCGGGCGAACCAGCCGGCCGTCGAATTCGTCGGATGGGAGCGCCTGCAACGTCTCACGGACGTCGGTCATCACCTGAAGGGACGGCTTCTCTCCGGCCTCCTGCAAAAGCGCGCGTGCGTCGTCGAACGCCGCGCGAAGGGCCGCGTCGTGGTGTGCCTCGGCCTCGCCCACCAGCGTGCTCTGGCCGGTCCTGATTGCCTCCACCTGCGTAGCGCGCAAGCGATCCGAGGCGTCCACGAGTCGATCGAACGCCGCTCGCCGGTGCCAGTACAACTGGTTTACGGCCCATGCCGCGGTGCTTGGCTTCTGCAAGCCCTTGACGAATGCACGCCGGTCTCCCGCCTTGGGTGCCAGCGCATTGCGTGCGGAGGTGAACTGACCGAGCGAGCCCTGATAGAGCCGGTCGATCTCGCCGTCGTGTGGCGCCATCCCATCACGTTATCCGGGCGGGCCAGAAAGACCAAGACTTGCTGTCGCAGTGGCCAGACGCCACCTCGAGTCGGCTCGTACAACATCGTGGTTCCTGGGACTCTTGCACATCGGGGCAGCAACCGGCTCGAACTTGTGGTCCGACAACCCGCAGGCGCTGAGCACGCCCGGCCCGGGCTCAGCGAGGGCAGCGCTCTGGCGCTCTGGTACGTCAGGGTTCATCCGCCAGTGGTGGCCCGCACACCCTGATCTTCATCCCACGGCAGGACCAGGGTCCCTGAAAAGACAGAGGGCGGAAGGAGCCTCGACTCCTTCCGCCCTGGTTCAGCCGAGGGTCGCGGACTTAGGCGCAGCCGCTGGTCGTGCCGCAGTTGCTGCACTTGTAGCAGGCGCCCGAGCGCACCATGATCGACCCGCAGGTCGAACACGGCGGAGCGTCTTCCTGGTTCTGAATCGCGGCGAACCTCGACGCCGCCAGAGGTTTGGCGACCGTCGCGGCGACCGCCTGGACCGCGGGCGGCAGGGCCACCGTCGCGGCCACGTCGAGCACGAGTTGCTCGGGCGACTTCACTTCGTCGCGATTGTTCACGCCGGCGCGGAACTGCGCCTCGGCCGACAGGAACTTCGCGGCGAGCCATCGGAAGATGTAATCGACGATCGACTTCGCGAATCGCACGTCGGGGTTACGCGTCATTCCAGACGGTTCGAACCGCACGTGCGAGAACTTGTCGACCAGGTCCTGCAGTGGCACGCCATACTGCAGCGCGTAGCTGATGGCCTGCGCGAACGCATCGGCGAAGCCCGAGATGGTCGAGCCTTCCTTCGCCATGGTCAGGAACAGCTCGCCGGGCTGGCCGTCCTCGTAGAGGCCGACGGTGATGTACCCCTCGTGACCGGCGATGTCGAACTTGTGCGTGATCGACTGCCGCTCGTCTGGCAGCCGGCGGCGCATCGGCCCTGTCACGACGGGCACGGCGGCCTCGGCCTGTTTGTCGCGCGACGTGTTGAGCGGCTGTGTGCGCTTGCTGCCGTCACGATAGATGGAGACCGCCTTGGCGCCAATGCGCCACGCATCGATGTAGGCCTGCTCGATCTCCTCCACGGTGGCGGCCTTGGGCACGTTGACCGTCTTGCTGATCGCTCCCGAGATGAAGGGCTGAACCGCTCCCATCATGCGGACGTGGCCCATGTAGTGAATCGACCGCACACCCCGCGCCGGTTTGAACGCGCAGTCGAACACCGGCATGTCCTTCTCCTTCAGATGCGGGGCGCCCTCGATCGTCTCGTTTTCGTCGATGTAATCGACGATTTCCTTGATTTGCACCTGCGTGTAGCCCAGCTTGGCGAGCGCCATCGGCACCGTGGTGTTCACGATCTTCATGATGCCGCCGCCAACGAGCTTCTTGTACTTGACCAGCGCGATGTCCGGCTCGACGCCCGTGGTGTCGCAATCCATCATGAAGCCAATGGTTCCGGTAGGCGCGAGCACTGTGGCCTGCGCGTTGCGGTAGCCGTGCTGCTCGCCCAGTTCCACACACTCGTCCCAGACCTGCTTGGCGTAGCGCAGCAGATCCTTCGGGACGTTGGTCCGGTCGATGTCCTTGAGCGCCGCGCGATGCTTGCGCATGACGCGCAGCATGGGCTCGCGGTTCTTGTCGTAGCCGGGAAATGGACCGCCATGGTCGCGTGCGACCCGCGCCGACTGCGCGTACGCCGCGCCGTGCATGATGGCAGTGATCGCGGCGGCGTAATCGCGCCCGCTGTCGCCGTCGTAGGGCAGACCGCGCGACATGAGCAACGCGCCCAGATTGGCGTAGCCGAGGCCGAGCGGCCGGTAGTCGTGGCTGTTGCGCTCGATCGCCTTGGTGGGATAACTCGCGTTGTCGACCAGAATCTCCTGCGCCGTGATGAACGTCTCGCAGGCCTTGGCAAAGGCTTCGGGCTGGAACTCGCCGTCGTCGCCCACGAACTTCATCAGGTTGATGGAGGCGAGGTTGCACGCCGAGTCGTCCAGGAACATGTATTCCGAGCACGGGTTGCTGGCGTTGATGCGCGCCGTGTTCGAGCAGGTGTGCCAGTCGTTCACCGTCGTGTCGAACTGCATCCCCGGGTCGCCGCACACCCAGGTGGCTTCGGCAATCTGACGCATGAGGTCGCGGGCCTTGTAGGTGCCCATCACGTCGCCGGTCGTCACCGCGCGCGTCTGCCACTCGCCATCGTCGAGCACCGCGCGCATGAACTCGTCGGTCACACGCACCGAGTTGTTCGAGTTCTGGAAGAACACCGACGCGTAGGCCGGGCCCGTGAAGGACCCGTCGTAGCCGGCATCGATGAGCGCCCAGGCTTTGCGCTCCTCCTCGACCTTGCAGTTGATGAACTCCACCACGTCCGGATGATCGGCGTTGAGGATGACCATCTTGGCCGCGCGGCGCGTCTTGCCGCCCGACTTGATGACCCCGGCAAAGGCGTCGAACCCCTTCATGAACGAGACGGGCCCCGAGGCGGTGCCGCCGCCGGCCAGCACCTCGACCGACGATCGAATCGACGAAAGATTCGAGCCGGTGCCTGAGCCGAACTTGAACAACATCCCTTCGGTCTTCGCAAGCGTCAGGATCGACTCCATGGTGTCCTGAACGGCGTTGATGAAGCAGGCCGAGCACTGCGGTGCCTTCTCGAAGCCGCAATTGAACCAGACTGGGCTGTTGAAGGCGCCTTTCTGATACACGAGCAAATGCTTGAGGTCGTCGCTGAAAGCCTGCAGGTCGTCTTCGGACGCGAAGTACTCCTGCTCGCGCGCCCACGCGGTGATGGTCTCCACCACACGACCGATCAGCTGCTTGACCGACCGTTCACGCTGCGGCGTCCCGATCTGGCCGCGGAAGTACTTGGAGACGACGATGTTCGTGGCCTGCTGGGACCAGAACCGGGGAAACTCCACGTCTCGCTGCTCGAAGACCAGCTCGCCACGCTCGTTGGCGATGAGGGCCGACCGCAACTCCCATTCGATCTCGTCGAACGGGTCGACCCCGTCCTTCGAAAAATAGCGGGCGAACTCCAGTCCGGCGACCGATCGCCCCGCTGGAAATGTTCTGCCAACCGGAGTGTGTGTGGTCGTCTCCGCTTGCTGGGCCTGTTGCATCTCGTCCTCCGAATACCGTGCGCGCGGCGGTCCGGTTTACCGGGCTGCCTGGGGGGTTGCTGTCGTCCACATTGTGGGGAAGTAAAGCGGACGAAAATATGAGCCCGAGCGACCGGAATGTCAAGACGATCCTACGACATCTTGTGACCGTTGCGCTCGAGGACGCCAGATATGGACGTTTAGAAATTCGCGGCACTTTTGACCTGGGGGCACTTTTCGGCCTGAAATCGCAGGCGGTTTTGGGGCGTATTTTTCTCTGGGAAAATATTTTCGCGAACGGGGCATTGCGCCCACAGCACGGGCGCGGGGTGAGCGGCCAGCGAGACCGAGCGTCGCCTGCCGGTATGATGTCGACCGAGCCGAAACTGTGCCCTGCTCCTGTGCGCCCCAGCCGTCCCACGTCGCCAGAGATCCTGATGCGATCGGCGTCTGACGACGACAGCGACGACGCGGTCGCCACCCTCGGGCGCAGGCGCCTCGCTCTGGCCATCGCGCTCGGCACGCTTGTCGCGGCGGTGCTCCTGATCTCGTACCTCCGGATCGGACGCTCGTGGCCGCGCGAATCGCATCTCGGGTATGCGGAGGGGATCTGGATCGGCATCGCCATCGACGCGGCAAAGGGCGTCTTCTACCGCCCACTCGAAGGTCCGCTCGGCTACGGGGGGACCCGTTATTTCCCGTTGTTCTTCGGGCTGCACGGACTGCTGATCCGCGTTGGCGTGACACCCATCATTGCCGGGCACGCGCTGGCGGCACTCGCCGTCATCCTGCTCGTCGCCGCGATCTTCGTCTTTCTCCGCCGAACAGGGGCGTCGCTCTTGCTGAGTACGGCCGGCTCGGCCGTTGCGCTCGCCTGCCAGCCGGTCCAAATGGCGCTGCTCACCATTCGCGGCGACGCGCTCCCCGCCGCACTGAGCATCATGGGCCTCAGCGCGTGCCTCAGGCCTGAGGTTCGCCTCGCCGCGCCGCTGCTCTTCACGCTCGCCTTTGCTGCGAAGCCGACCAGCCTCTATGCCCCGGCAGGCGCGGTGATCACGATGCTCCTGCTCGGCCGCCGGAGCGATGCACTCCGGATTGCTGCAGGGACCGCCGTCGGCATGGCGCTCGTGCTGGTCGTGATGGCGGTCGTCAGTGGCAACCGCGTGTTTGGCGTGCTCGCCGCCAGCGCCGCCGGTGGTGCAGCCTGGCACAGCCTTGCTGGTGCGCCGCTGAGTCTCGCGCGGATTCTCCGGCGAACGCCCGAGGTGGTCTTCCTGCTCCAGCTCGCCGCAGCATGGCTGCTCGCAAGGGGACGTCGCGCCTTGACGCTCGAAGTCCTCACCGGCGTTGTCTGCTGCGCCGCCACGGCCGCGATCTACGCATCGCCAGCGACCGTCGAGAATCACCTGATCGATCTCACCGTGATGGCGGTGCTGGTCCTCGTCGCCATCGCCGGGCGAGACCCTCGCGCTGGCGAAGCGGTCATGGCGCTGTTGCTCGTCGGCGGACTGGCCGCGGTGAGCCAGGCCGCGTGGCGCTTCGGCACCGAGGACACCCAGTCACTGCGGTACGCGCGGCTCGACGCGCTCTCTGCCGTCGCTGACGCCAGGCGACCCGTGTTTTTCGAGCAGCCGATGCTGCCTGCCCACCTCGGGGAGCCGTCGTATCTGGTCGACCCCTACCAGTTCTCGACTCGCGTGAGCAGGGATCGCACCGCCATGATACGGCTGCTCCGCGACCTCGACGACAGGACGTTCGGCGCGCTCGTCCTCGAGCATCCCGACCCGGCACTCTCCGTCAGCGATCTTCCGCTTGAGGCCGCGCACGATTTCCTCGCGGCGCTCGACCGCAACTACCGTCTGCACGAGATCGTCGACGGACGGGCGATCTACCGTCCCCGCTGATACCACTCACAAGGCGGCGAACATCGCCACGGCCGCAGTCCCGGCCAGGGATGCCGTATGATGCGCTCGCGACTGCGATGCCCACCCGACCCATCTGGCTCATCGTCTTCGCGTGGCTGGCCGGCACCATCGTGGTCATCGGTCTGCTCGGCGTGATTGGGGTCACCACATTCGTCGACCAGCATGCGTTGACGACAGGCAACATCTCCGCGCTGAATCCCGCGGTCGTCTGGCACAAGTGGGACGCGCTCTGGTACGAACGGATCGCGGTTCATGGCTACGGCTACGAGCTCGACAATCTGAAAGGCCAGGCCGCCGCCGCGTTTTTTCCGCTCTATCCACTGACCGTCGGCGCGCTCCTGCAACTGCTGCCGGGCGCTTCGTTCTTCTGGGTCGCCTCTCTGCTGTCCGGCGCCTCGTCGTTTGCCGCACTCGGCCTCATGGCGGCGCACCTTGCAGCTACACCAGAGCATGCTCGGCGGACGATTCTCGTGGCGCTCACCTCTGCCGGGTCGTTCTACCTGATGATTCCCTACGCCGAGGGGTTGTTCCTGCTGCTCGTCGTGCTCACGATGCTGCTGACACGCCAGCGATGGTACGTGATTGCCGGCCTTTGCTGCGGGCTGGCAGCCGTGACACGCGTGCAGGGATTCGCGCTCATTGCCGTGCCGGTCTTCGCGTGTCTGGTCGACCCCGATCTGGCGATCCGGCAGCGGATCGGGCGTGCGGCCGGTGGAATGACCCTGTTTGCGCTGCCGGTTCTCGGCTATCTGGCGTACATGGCCCACGTCCAGGGTGACGCGCTGGCGTTCATCGCGAGACAGGCTCTCTGGTCGAATGCAACGCCATATCCATTTCGGGCCGTCGTCGGGTTGATTGCTCATCCGCGCTGGATCCAGGGCTGGCCGCACGGTGCCTTCTGGGCGCTCTACGTCGGCCTGCTGGCGCGATACTGGCGCCGGATGCCGCTCGGCGAGGCGCTGTTCTGCGCGGGGGCCCTGCTTATCGCCACCCAGCAGTTAACCTTCCAAGGCATCTACCGCTATGTCACACCGCTCGTGCCGCTGACACTGGCCATCGCCGCCGACAAACACACGGTCCGCCTGCCCGTCGTCGCCTTCAACCTGGTCTTCGCGACGCTCATGATTCTGGCGTTTGTCACCTGGAACCGCTTGGCGGTGTAGGCTCCGCGGAGCGATCGGTGACGGATAATTGACAGAGGAAACGCGGTCCTTTGATAGAGTTTCACCATGGACGAGACGCAGGCCTTGCTCCCGGCCGCGGTGGCCCCCGCTGCGCCCACGACGTTGGCGGCGTCTACGACCGCTCTCCCGCGATGGGCGGCCGGCTTGGAGGCGCTGCTCGTCTGCGGCATCCCCACCCAAGTCGTGATTGCCACCGTGCTGGTCTTTGCAGCCAACGTCCCGCTGCTCGACAACGACGGACACGTCTCGCTCGAGTTCTTCTCAACGCTGAGCCTCATCGACACGGCCGTGGTGGCGCTGCTGATTCGCGTCTTCCTGTGGCTCAGTGCCGAAGATCCGGTGGCCGTGTTCGTCGGCGCGCGGCCCGTGCGGGGTGAACTGCTCCGCGGACTCGCCCTGGTGCCAGTCGTCATCCTGGCGGTGACAGGCATCGTGCTCGGCTTGCGCACGGTGGCACCCTGGACGCACACGGTCACGCAGAACCCGCTCGAGGCGTTCATGCAGACGCCGTTCGAGGCCGGGATCTTCATGTTCGTCGTGATGCTGGCCGGCGGTGTGCGCGAGGAACTCCAGCGCGCCTTCATCCTGCACCGTTTCGAGCAACGGCTCGGCGGCGTGCGTGTCGGCCTCGCGGTGTTCAGTGTCACGTTTGGCGTGCTGCATCTCGAACAAGGCCTCGATGTCGCCGTCGCCGTCGGATTGCTCGGCCTGCTCTGGGGCGTCCTCTACGTCAAGCGCCGCTCGGTCGTCCTTCCGATGGTGAATCACGCGACGTTCAACGCGCTGCAGGTGCTCCAGGGGGTTCTGCTCCGAAGCTTCGGCGGCTGAGGCATGCCGATCCGCCTCAGACGTCTGTCTTTCCGCTCGCCTGCCGTTCTCCTCGTCCTTTTCGCCCTGCTGCTGCCGGCCATCACCGCCAGGCTCAACGCCTCCGACGAGGTCGAGTTCTTCTCGTGGCTTCGCTCGTGGGCTTTCGATCGCGACGCCGACTTCACCAACGAGTACCAGCACTTCTACGATGCAGGCCCGTTGCACAACGCGGGCTTTCACGAGACGTTCCTCGAGCGGACGAACGAGAACGGCCGGCCGAGCAACTTCACGCCGGTGGGCACGGCGCTGCTGTGGGCGCCCTTCTTCGCTGTCGGACACCTGGCCGCCGGCCTGCTTGGCGAGGCGCAGGACGGCTACAGCCGTCCCTACATCCGCGCGGTCACAATCGGCTCGGCGTGTTACGGGCTGCTGGCGCTGATGCTGTCGCAGGCCATGGCGTCGCGCGTGCTGGGCGCGTCGGCAGGTCTCGCCACTTTGCTCGTCTGGGTCGGCACGCCGCTGCTGTTTTACATGTACGTGGCGCCGGGGTTTGGTCACGCCTGCTCGGCCTTCGCTGTGTCGCTGTTTCTCTGGACCTGGATACGCATCAGGGGCCGCTGGAGCCTTGGTGGAGCCGTTCAATTGGGGCTCACCGGTGCACTGCTCCCCATGGTGCGCGAACAAGACGTCTTCTTTCTCGCCGGTCCGGCGCTGGACTGGCTGGTGTGGACACTGGCAATGCGGACGCCTGCCCCGAATGCAGGTGCTCCGGCGGTCCCGGGGCGCGCCCCGGCACGGCCGAGTTCAAGGGGCCGGGATGCCGGGCTGTTCGCCTTGACCGGCGCGGCAGCGTTCCTGCTCCTCTACTCGGTCCAGCTGATGGCCTACGTCGCGTTGAACGGGCATCCAGGGCCTCCCCAGATGGTCGCGCGCAAGATGACGTGGAGCGCGCCCCACATGGTCGCCGTGCTCGTTTCCTCCGAACACGGGTTCTTCGTCTGGACGCCGCTCGCCCTGGCGGCACTGGCAGGTCTGGTCTGGCTCTCGCTTCGACGCACCGGCCTGCCTGCCTCCCCCGCCCAAACAGCGCCAGGTCGATCCACTCCACCGCGCGACGTGCGGTGGATTGCCCTGCTGGCCCTGCTGATGTGTCTTCTCCAGGCCTACATCTCCGGCAGTGTCGAGTCGTGGACGGTCGCCGGATCGTTCGGCCAGCGCCGCTTCGTGGCGCTGACGCCGCTGCTCGTGCTGGGCACGGCTGCGCTCACCGAGTGCTGGGCGATGACGACGTCCCGTCGTGTGACGCTCGCCGCACTGTTCACGCTATGTCTCTGGTGGAACGTGGGACTGATGGCACAGTTCGGACTGCACTTGATGGATCGGCAGCAGCTGACGCCGGGAGATAACGCGCGCATCACGTTCCTGGAACTGCCTCACAGACTGCCATCGCTCGCTTGGCGCTATCTGTTTCATCGCGAGTCGTTCTTCGGGTTGCCCCGGCAGTGAGCACACACCTGTGACCGTGCTGTACTTCGCCGACACCCGTTTCCCAATCGAACGCGCGAACGGCCTGCAGACGATGGCAACGTGTCATGCGATGGCGGAACGAGGGCACGCGGTCCAACTCGTGGTCAGACCCGACACCACGGTACCTGCTCGCGATCCATTCGACTTCTACGGCTTGTCTCGCGTTCCGGGTCTGAGCATCCAGACGCTCCCCGTGCGTGGCGGCGCCCAGACCCGGCGCGCTCAGTATCTGCTCCAGGCCGCTGCCGTCGCTGTCCGGCACAAGGGCGTCATCTTCACCCGCGACCTGGGTCTGGCCGCATTTCTGCTGCAGTGGCCGTCCTGGCGGCGCCCACGCGTCATTTACGAATCCCACGGCATCGCCCCAGTCGTGGCCGCCGAGATGCCGATGCTGCTGGGTAATGCCGCGCTCGCCGCGTCGCCAGCAAAACTGGCGCGGCTCGACAGACGCGAACGGCGCGTGTGGCGCCGTGCCGCTGCCTACATCACGATCACGCGCGCCCTCGCGGACGAACTGTCCCTCCGATACGGCACCCGCACCAACGTCTACGTCGTGCCCGACGGCGCCCGCGAGCCGACAGGTCCCTCGGCGATGCCAGACGACGTGCCATCGGAGGAGGGCGCGCTCGCCAACGGGATCGTGGGATACGCGGGGCACCTCTACCCGTGGAAGGGCGTCGACGTGCTGCTGCGCGCCGTGGCGAGCACACCGACGCTACGCGCGCTCATCGTCGGGGGTCACCCGGCCGAGCCCGACGCGTTGCGTGTCCGGCAGCTGGCCGGGGCCCTCGGCGTTCAAGATCGGGTCGAGTTCACAGGCCAGGTGCCGTCGGGCGAGGTCATGGCTCAGCTGCTGCGCGCTTCGGTGCTCGTGCTTCCCAACACCGCCTCTGCGGTGTCGGAACGCTATACTTCGCCTTTGAAGCTGTTCGAGTACCTGGCGGCTGGACGGCCGATTGTGGCCTCAGATTTCCCGGCCATCCGTGAAGTGCTGACGGCCGACATCAGCGCGCTACTCGTCCCGGCCGGGGATGCCACGGCTCTGGCAGAGGCGCTGATGCGCATCACGAGCGATCCGGCCCTCGCTCGCCGCTTGGCGTGCGCATCTCGCGCACTCGCGCCTGAGTACACGTGGGCCGCCCGCGCCCGACGGCTCGACGTGCCGCTGCAGGCAGCTGTCCGATGATTTCCCCGAGGTTGCTCGCACTGGCCCGATGCCCCGACTGCGGCCGCAGTCTGACGCGGCGTGAACACGACGTCAGTTGTGCGGGGTGCGGCCGCGCGTTTGCCATCGATGGCGAGGTGCTCGACCTGCGCCCGCGCGCATCGTACTCGGAACAGACGAAGTACCTCGACCACGCACTGCACACCGACGCGCGGCACGAGTCCATTGCGCCGCCCGTGCTCGGTTCGAGAATCCGGAACGACATGCTTCGCCGGTTCCTCGCGCCGTCTGCCGGCGATCGCATTGTCGATCTCGGCTGCGGGAGCGGGCGCGCCATCGCGTGGAACGCCGCAAGCGGGGCCTCGATTCTTGGCGTGGACATCAGCCCGTTTTTCGCGCGCGAGGCACTCCAGGGATCCGATCTCATCCTCGGGGACCTCAGAAAGCTACCGCTGGCCGACGCGGCGTTCAACAAGGCCTGGTCGCTCGACGTCTTCGAACACCTCTCACCCGAGGCGCTCCGTGATGTGTTGACCGAAGCGCACCGTGTGCTCGAACCCGGAGGCGCGCTCTTCATGTACACGCACGTGCGCCGCAACGGCTGGCCGGCCATGGGGGTACGTCTCGTCAATCGCTTTGCACGTTTGTGCGAGCACGTCGGCTTGCTCGACCTCCACCAGGAACGGCTTCGCAAGTCGGATCACCTGAACCCGATTGCCGACCACGAAGAGCTCGCGCGTGTCACGCGTGAGTGCGGATTTGCGATCGAGCGCATCACCTACTACTCGCCGGTGATTGGTGCCTTCGTCGAGAACGTGCTCGCGCGCATCGCGGAACGGACCCTGGTACGCCGCGCGAGCCGCCAAGGGCCATCCGGGGCGCGTGCGGACGCCGGTGCGGCAAGCCGCACCGCCAGGGCCCGTGCCCAGGCGCGCGTCAGAAGTCGCGGCGTCACCTATCGCATGCTGGTGGCGGCTTCGCAGGTCATGAAACTCGATTTGCTGCTCTTCGGGCGCATCCAGTCGGGCCCGTTTTTCGCGTTGCTCCGCAAGCCGCACGCCGGCCAGGCGCCACGCAACGGGGCGAATTCTCCCGCAGCACCAGCCGGGCGTGTGCCCTGACATGCGCGTGCTGTACGTCGCCCTCGATCAGACCGTGCCCGGCACCCTTGGCGGATCCGTGCACGTGCAGTCGGTGGCCGCGGGCCTCGCGGCTCTGGGACACGACGTGCACGTGGCGACTCGGCCTGGTGGCCACTGGCCCGTTGGCAACGTCACGTGGCACTCGATGGGGCCGCCGCTCGGACGGCAACAGCTTCGCTGGCTCCGGACGGGCGCGGTCGCGTCGCTCGGGCGGCACATCCAGGCCAATGTAGTCATGGAGCGCTACTACAACTTCGGCGGCGAGGGGGTGTTCGCCGCACGGCGTCTGCGAATTCCCGCAGTGCTCGAGGTCAACGCTCCCATCATTGATTATCCCGGCTCCATGAAGGCCCGGCTGGACAAGGGGCTCCTGGTCGAACCGCTCCGACGCTGGCGCGATCGGATCTGCCGGCACGTGGATCTGTTCGTGACGCCGTCGACGGCCATCCTGCCGGCGTGGGTGGACCGGCGGCGCGTCCTCGAGGTCGAGTGGGGAGCCGATGTCGACCACTTCCATCCCGGAGCGACCGGCCCGCTGCCGTTTCATCGCGATCCCAGCCGCGTGCTCTGTGTCTTTGCCGGCGCGTTCCGCTCCTGGCACGGCGTGGCGCACCTCTCGGCCGCGCTCGCACGGTTGCATCGCGCAGGCGACCACCGCTTCGGCGCGCTGTTCATCGGCGATGGACCAGAACGCGCCGCCACAGAACGCGCGGCCCGCGACGTTCCGGGGATCGTGTTCACCGGGGCCCTGCCGCACGATCAGTTGCCCGCCGTGCTCGCCTCGGCCGACATTGGCGTCGCACCGTTTGATCCGATCAAGCACGCGCCGCTGCGCCTGGGCTTCTACTGGTCGCCACTGAAGGTCTTCGAGTACATGGCCGTCGGACTTCCCGTCGTGGCACCGGCGCTTCCGCGTCTGAAGCGGCTGGTCGAACACGGCCGCGAAGGACTCCTGTACGATCCGGACGATCCGCGTGGACTCGACCGCGCGATCGCGACGCTTGGCGACCAGGCGTTGCGCCGCCGGCTGGGAATCGCGGCGCGGCAACGTGTCGTGCGCGATTTCAGCTGGGAGGCGCACTGCACCGCACTCGACCGCCGAATCCGGAAGCTGCGACATCGATGAGCGCCCCTCTGCGGATCCTGCTCGTGACCGACTCGTTTCCTCCAGGCTGCGGTGGAAGCGGATGGAGCACATGGGAACTGGCGCACGGGCTCGGCAGTCGAGGTCATCACGTCGAAGTGGTCAAGGTCTCGACCTCCCCGACCGAGCGCGTGGCTCGCGGCTCGTACCAGGGAGTGTCGGTCGAGACGTATGGCATCCATGCGCCAGGGATTCCGTTCGTCCGCAATCTCATCAAGAACGAGCAACTGTGGAGGCGACTGACGGAACACCTCGCGATGCGCCTGGCTTCCGACCAGTTCGACATCGTGCACGCGCAGCACGTCATGACCACCGTCCCTGCCGTGAGGGCCGGACGCGCCGCCGGGACGCCGGTGGTCGCGACGGTGCGCGACTACTGGCCCGTATGCTACTGGTCCGACCTCATTTACGATCCGGGGCAGCCGGCTCTCTGCCCGGCCTGCTCCGCGGGGATGATGACGAAATGCATCCAGCCGCGAGCCGGTTTGGCCAGCCTCGTGGCCTGGCCCATGATTCCGTACATGCGCGCCAATCTGGCGACGAAGCGCCGCACGCTCGCCACCGCCGATGCCGTCATCGCCGTGAGCTCCACGATCGCGCGCGATCTCGAGGCTCGCGCGCCGGAGCTGGCGGCCACGCCGCTCTACACCATTCCCAACCCCGTTGACATGATCGCGCTCGATCACGCCTACGATCAGGCGCCTCGACCGACAGCGGAGCCGTACCTGCTCTATGCCGGCAAGATCGCGGTGAACAAGGGTGTCCAGTACCTGCTGCCGGCCATTGTCGAAGCGGGCCTGTCGCTCCCTCTCGTGGTTGCAGGGGATGGACCACTGCGGGGCCAGCTGGAGGCTGAGGCCCGCAATCTGGGAGTCAATCTCCGCGTGCTCGGCTGGCGCTCTCGCGAAGAGGTGTGGGGCTGGATGCGACACGCGCGGCTGCTCGCCTTTCCGTCCTACGGCCCCGAATCGCTCAGCCGAGTGCTGATCGAAGCCGCGGCGCTCGGCACGCCGATCGCCGCCATGAACACGGGAGGCACGCCGGATATCGTGCACGACCGCGAGACGGGGCTGCTCTCGGCCACCCCGCAGGCCTTTGCCCGCGACCTGGCGGAACTGGCGGCCGACGAGCGGCTCCGCGCCGTGCTGGGCGCGGCCGCACGCGCCGACGCGCACGCCCGTTTCTCGGCGACATCGGTTGTCGAACGTGTCGAGCAGGTGTACCGCAGCTTGCTGGTCCCCAGAGCCGCCTGATGCCGCAGCCCCTTCGCGTCGCTGTCGTCTCCCGTGCTGTCATGCCGCTGCACGGCGTGGGCGGACTCGAGCGATCGGTTCGCGACCTCGTGCGGCACCTGGCCGACCGCGGCGTTGTCGTCACCCTCATCGTCCCGCCCGCAACGGTGGCGTATCGTGCGCCGCTCGATCCGTTCGCCTCTCCGCGCATCACGATCCGGCCGGTGCGCTACGTCACGTTTCCTTTCGCCAACCGTTCCGGCACGACGATCCTGGATCGCAGTACCGCCTATCTCTTTTACGGGTGGCGGGCGGGCCGTCTTGCGCGGCAGCTCGCGGCCACCGGCCAGGTCGACATCGTCCATGGATTTGGCGCCAGCGTCCTCGGTGCCGCAGGAGGATCGCTCGCTGTGCCGCTCGTGCTGAACCCGCAGGGGCTCGAGGAGTTCGGCGCCACAGCGTTGCGGCAGACTCCCGGCAAGCGCGCCGGTTACGCTCCTCTACGCTGGGCGGTCAGGCGCGTCGCCCGTGCCGCCGACCGAATCATCGCGACCGATCATGCGCTCGAGCCGATGGTGGCTCGTCACCTGCGGCCGCGGCCAGACCAGGTCGTGACCATTCCCAACGGCATCGATCTGCTCGAAGTGAGTTCTCTTGCCGGACCAACGGAAGGGTCGTTGATTCGACAGCGCCACGGCATCAGCCCTGGCGAGCTCGTGCTGCTCAGCGTGGGCCGGCTCGAGCACAACAAGGGCCTCGATCTGCTCGCTTCGGCCGTGGGACGCGCCGCCAGACCTGGCAGTCTCCTGTCGGCGATCGGCTGGCGATGGGTCATCGTGGGAGCGGGCCCATTCCGAAGCAGCATCGAATCCGCCGTTCGGGAGAACAATATCGATCGCCACACCCTGTTCACTGGCCGATCCGTCGATTCGGATCTGCACGCGTGGTACGAAGCCGCCTCCATCTACGTGCACCCGACACGCTACGAGGGCAGCTCTCTCGTCACGCTCGAAGCGATGGCCCACCGGCGTCCCGTCATCGCAACCAGGGCCGGAGGGCTGCCGGACAAAGTCCGCCCTGGTGTCAATGGTTGGCTCGTCGAACCGGATTCCCCCGACCTGCTGGCAGCGGCGCTCGAGGAAATGACGGCCCAGTCAGCGCGGCTACCGCAAATGGGGGCCGAGAGCCGGCGTATCGTGGAGCAGGAGTTCGCCTGGCCGGTGCTCGTTCAGCGGCAGATTGCCCTGTACGAGGAGCTGATCGAGCTGCATGCACGCACACCATCTGGCGCCGCGGACCAGCGGGCGCCGAGGCTTTGACGTAGACGGGCGGCGGCAGGCGGGGTGTTGGGCCGCTTAGAGCCTGTTATGAACTTCCGGCCGCCAGCGCGTGCGGAAGCATGAGGCACGCGAAGGCGAGATAGTGATAAGCGGCGAGCGTCGCCGCGAGGCGCTCATAGTCGCGCGCCAAGCGCCGGAAGC
>JBDSZL010000086.1:0-15692 GCA_039925145.1 Vicinamibacterales bacterium
AGCGAGCGCCGCCAGAATCGGCGGGTGGGTCAACTCTGTCTTCAGCATCTCGGTGTGTCTCACCTTTCCGATGTCCTGTGCCTTGGGCGTCGAGGGGAGTGCGGCGTGGACCAGTCCAATGATCAGACTCGGCGGGCGCGCAGGCCGTCTGCGGTTACGGCTGCGATAATGACGAATCCTTTGATGACTTGTTGGATGGGTGAGCGGACTTCGAGCAGGGTGAGGCCGTTGCCCACGGTGGCGATGAGCACGGCTCCCATGAGGGTGCCGATGGGTGTGCCGAAGCCGCCGGAGAGTCTGGTGCCGCCGAGTACTGCGGCGGCGATGGCGTCGAGCTCGATGCCGGGGGAGATGTTGGGCAGTGCGCTGGAGTACCGCGCGGTGCCGATGACGCCGGCGAAGCCGGCGACTGTGCCGCAGAGGGCGAGTGCGCTGATGCGGACGCGGCGTACGGGTATGCCGGCCAGGCGCGCCGACTCCCTGTTGCCTCCGGTTGCGTAGGCCTGGATGCCGAAGAGGGTGCCGCGCATCAGCGCGAGCACCAGCACGAAGACGACCGCGGCGTACAGGATGAGGACGGGGATCCCCGCGATTTCCTTGGTCGAGAATGTGTGCACGAACCGATCGGCGCCGATCGGCACCGATTCGGACTTGTTGTAGCTCAGCGCGAGGCCACTGGCGACGCTCAGCGATCCCAACGTGACCAGGAAGGACGGCGCCTTGCCGTAGACGGTGACGACTCCGTTGAACAACCCGAACGAGAGTCCGATCGCCAGACCCGCTAGCAGTGCAAGCAAGACCCTGCTGATGGGGGTCGCCGCGTCTCCGCCCCTGCGCAGCACGATCCCGGTGGCGACGCTGGTGATGGCCATCACTCCGGCCATTGAGATGTCGATCTCGCCGGCGATCAGCACGACGGTGACGCCGAGCGCGATGATGCAGACCAGGGCCATCTGCCGGCCGATGTTGATGGCGTTGTCGGAGGTGAAGAAGAACTCGCTGCGGGTGGCGAAGAACAGCATCAGCAGCAGTTGCGCGCCGATGAGCGGTCCGATGTTGGAGCCGAGCATTCCGCGCCGCAGCCGCTGTCCGGCGGTCGGCCGCCGGTCGCGTTCGGTGTGCGCGGTGGCGGGTGGGGCGGACTCAGGCGTCGGCTGCGAGGCTGAGGATGTGTCGCTCCTCAATGCTGGCTCCTTTCAGTTCACCTACGACGTTGCCGTCCCGCAGTATCAGGATCCGGTCCGCGGCCGCGGTGAGTTCCGATGTCTCCGATGAGATGAGCAGTACGGCGGCACCGGATGCTCTCTGCCGTTCGATCTCGGCGAGCATGTCGGCTTTGGCTCCGACATCGATCCCTTGGGTCGGGTCCTCGAGCAGCAGCAGCTTCGGGGAGTCGAAGATGGCCCGACCGAAGACGACTTTCTGCTGGTTCCCGCCGGACAGCTCCGCGACGCGCTGGTCGATGCTCACGCACTTGACCCGCAGCCGGCGCACCATCTCCTCGACCCGGCCCCGGGTGGGCGCGGTCGTTCGGCGCACGAAGCTGCTCCGCCATCGGCCGCGCCCCATCAGGATGTTCTCCCGGACGGAAAGGTCGGGGACGGTTCCGCGCAGGTGGTGGTCGGCGGGCACGAACGACATGCCCAGGCGCCGGGCGTGGACCGTGGACCGGACGTGGCGGCGTACGCCGGCGAGTTTGATCTCTCCGGTGTAGCGCCGCGCTCCGAAAAGCGCTTCCACGACCTGCGTGCAGCCGGAGCCGACGACGCCATACAGGCCGAGGACTTCACCGCGCCGGACCGACAGGCTGATGCCGGCAACCCGCTCGGTGCGCAGCTCGGAGACTTCGAGCACCGCGACCGATTCGCTTTCGTGGCGTTCCTCACGGGCGGCCCGCTGCGCCTCCTCCAGGCGGCGACCGAGAATCGCTTCGACGACCGCACCACGTTCGAACCGGCCCCGCTGGAACGACGCGGCGTTCCGTCCGCCGCGGATCACCGTCAGGGTGTCCGCCAGCCGGTAGACCTCGTTCATCTTGTGGCTCACATAGATGACCGAGATGCCGCGTGCGGTCAGTCGTTCGATGACCGCGAACAACGTCTCCTGTTCGCGGGCGGACAGCCCCGACGTCGGTTCGTCCATCACGATGACGCGTACGTCGCTCGACGCGGCGATCGCGATCTCGAGCATCTGCCGCTGCCCGAAGCTCAGCCGCTCGCAGACCGTGTCGGGGTCGATGTCCTCCCCAAGGACGCGCAGCGCCGCGGCCGCCAGCTCACCCGCCGCCTGCCGCTGCGGAGCGAGGATCCGGCGCCGCCTGGCGGTGTGCCGCTTCATCAGGAAGTTCTCCGCCACCGTGAGCGACGGAAGGATCGACAGTTGCTGGTGGATCACTCCGATGCCGAGCGCCGCTGAGACCTGCGGAGACCCGATCGACACGTCGGCCCCGTCGACGCGGACAGCACCCGAGTCCGGCCGCACCGCCCCTGCAAGCACCTTGATCAGCGTGGACTTGCCCGCGCCGTTCGCGCCCAGCAGGGCATGCACCTCACCGGGCGCGACGAGCATGGACACCCCGTCGAGCGCTTGGGTATGCCCGTAGCGCTTCGAGATCTCTGACACCTCGAGCCGCGGCACCAGGCCGCGGCTCGAAGTGGTTTCAGCAGGTTCGGTCACGACAGCGGCTTACCGAACAACTTCTCGTAGAGCTGCGCGACGTTGTCCTTGCTCACGGCCGCGTCGGGAGCGAAGACCATCTTCGGCACCGGCTTGCCCGCCAGGACCAACGTCGAGATGGCTGCCGTCACCGAAGCCTGCGCGTCGGTGAGTTGAGCGGCCGTCGCTTTCAGCGGCTGACTTCCCGACGCGATCGCCTTCGCCGAGTCGCCGCCGAGGTCGCTCGTGGTGATGAACACGTCCTTGCCGGCGGTCTTCGCGGCCGCGTTCATGCCGAGCGCAATACCGTCATAGGCGCCGAACCCACCCTTGAGGTTGGGGTTGGCCGTCAAGACGTCGGCGAACACGCCGGTGCAGTCCGCGACGGCCTGGCAGGTCTGCTTGTCCGCGACGACCTTCAGCCCCGAACACGCGATCCCGTCCCTGAAGCCGGCTACCCGCTCGTCGACATGCCACAAGCTGAACTTGTACGGCAGGATCGCGACATCACCGCTGTTGCCCAGTGCGTCGATCATCTGCTTAGCAGCGATCACGCCACCCTCGTAGTTGTCAGCGGAGATCAGTGATTCGAACTCGGCGCCCTTAAGCGCAGAACCCACGATGACGACCGGTACCTTCGCCGCGTTCGCCGCCTTGATACCAGGGGTCGAAGCCGCAGCATCAACCGGGAACACCACGAGCAGAGCAGGCTTCTTCGCGAGCAGGCTCTCGATGTCCGAGACCTGCTTCTCCGGCTTGCCGCCGGCATCGCTGGTGATGATGTTCGCGCCCAGCGCCTTCATCGCGTTCGCGATGCCATCCGAGACCTGGCTCGTGTAGTCCGACGAGAAGTGCTGCGAGATCGCCACCGTCTTGCCCTTGACGGCAGCGCTCGCAGCCGCCTTGTCCTCATCCGTGACCTTCACCGTGTCAGCCGTCACCCCAGGCTCACCGTTCGGGCCCGTCAACTTCCCGCTGAACCCCGTTCCCGTCGGCGTCACACACTTCTTGTCGTCCGGGGCAGACGAACTCGTCGCGGCCGCGCTCGACGACGCCGGGGCCGACGAGGCTGCGCTACTCGATGTCGCGCTTGCAGAAGCCGCGGACGACGTAGCGCTCGACGCGCTGGTGGCCGACGCGGACGTCGTCCCCTTCGAGTCTGACTTGTTGCCCCCACAACCAGTTACTGCGGCGGTGAGTCCTGTCAGCAGGAGTGCCACCACCAATCGATTGCGTGCCATCACGTTCGCTCCTCGTTGCAGTCGGGCGGGGAAAGGGGACAGCTGCGCGGCAGCACATCCGATGTATTTGCATCGATCAGCCCTTTTCGGTAGACCGATCCATCAACATCTCCGCCGCACAGTAGATCGGTATCGGTTGAATTTCAAGAGCAGCGTCATCGGACCATTGCGGAGCGGTGCGGAGAGTCGACCGGGCGGGTGGGCGGCGTACACCGTGGCTACTCGGGCGGGCACCGCTGATGCCATGAGGTCCCCGCGGCCGGGGGCCGACAGGGCGAAGACCGCCGGCAAAGTTCGTCGGCAACACTCTTCCGAGACCGGTGTTATAGGCTGGCACGACGGCCAGGAACCGTCGGAAGGTGAAGCCCTGACAAAGGTCTGCACGTTGCCGTGGGCGCGCGACGTTGCGAACTGCTCGGCCGTTCGAGGCCGAGGGCCTGCGCAACTACTTGACGGCCGCCCGGTAGGTAGCGCGGATGTGCGGCGCGCTATCCGAGAGCGCTATTGGGAGTGTGTCATCCGATGTCTACGCACGCCCTAAGGCGGCATGCAGGGCAGTTCGACGAAACCAAACGTCCGCTAGTCATCCGATGTATGACCACATTGTCCGAGGTCAGAAGGGAGCGCACATGAGCCTGCTGGAGGTCTTCACCGCCTTGGACACGGCCGACGTCCGATTCCCGACGTCGCGTGATCTCGACGGTTCCGACGCCATGAACACCGACCCGGACTACTCCGCGGCCTACGTCACGGTACGCACGAGCGCAGGCGACTGCGGCTATGGATTCGCGTTCACGATCGGGCGCGGCAACGACGTACAGCAAGCAGCTATCGCGAGTCTGGCGCCCTACCTCGCCGGGCGGCTCGTCAGCGAGGTGCTTGCCGACCTCGGGGGCTTCTGGCGAGAGCTGGTGCACGATTCCCAACTGCGGTGGTTAGGCCCCGAAAAAGGCGTCATTCACATGGCGATCGGTGCTGTGATCAACGCCCTCTGGGATCTCAAAGCGCGCCGAGCCGGAAAGCCGCTCTGGTTGTTGCTCGCGGACATGGAACCCGAAGAAGTCGTTGATCTTCTGGACTTTCGCTACCTGTCAGATGCGCTGACGCGTGACGAGGCGCTCGAGATCTTGTGTGCGGGACGGCTGGGCCACTCGGACCGGATCGCTTTCCTGCTCGCGCACGGCTACCCCGCCTACACGACGACACCAGGGTGGCTTGGCTACGACGACGAGAAGGTGACGAGGCTCGCGAACGCCGCGGTCGAGCAAGGCTTCCGGCACATCAAGTTGAAGGTGGGAGCGAGCCGCGCTGAAGACGTTCGACGGCTGGCGGCCACTCGGGCCGCCGTCGGCCCGACGATACGAATCGCCATCGACGCAAACCAGCGATGGGACGTCGCGGAGGCCATCGACTGGGTGGGGGAGTTGGCTCCGTACGACCCGTGGTGGATAGAGGAGCCGACGAGCCCGGACGACATCCTGGGCCACGCGACGATTCGCGCCGGCGTGCACCCCGTCAAGGTTGCGACCGGAGAGCATGTCGCGAACCGGATCGTCTTCAAGCAGCTCCTGCAGGCCGGCGCGGTGGACATCGTCCAGATCGATGCGGCACGTGTGGCAGGTGTCAACGAAAACATCGTCATCCTGCTGCTGGCAGCGAAGTTCGGTACCCCTGTCTGCCCGCACGGCGGCGGTGTGGGTCTATGCGAACTTGTGCAGCACTTGTCGATGTTCGATTTCGTGGCGGTGAGTACGTCGCTCGACGATCGCGTGATCGAGTACGTAGACCACCTGCACGAGCACTTCGTGTACCCGGTCGAGATTCGGGGCGGGTGCTATCGGGCGCCAACTGCGCCAGGGTTCTCAGCGGAAATGCATCCCGCGTCTGTGGGGGAGTTCAGTTTTCCGCACGGTCCCGCGTGGAGCGAAAGTGCACCTCGGCCGGTCGACCGTGTCTGAGTGGAGCGATGGGGACGCGATGTCATCGGTCCGTGATCGCCTGCACAGTTGCGGACTGAGTGTTTCGAAATTGGCACTAGGGTCTGCGGCCATCGGCAACCTCTACGAGGAGGTTGAAGAGGGCACTGTCGTCGAGACCGTGAGAGCCGCCTGGCTGGGCGGAGTCCGGTATCTGGACACCGCGCCGCACTACGGTCTGGGTCTTGCAGAGCGGCGCCTGGGACACGCGATCCGGACCCTTCAAATCCCCCGGGAACAGATCGTCATCAGCACCAAGGTAGGCAGGCTGCTCGCCCCCCTTCCGACTGTGGAGGGTTGGGACATGGACGCCGGCTTTGCCGTTCCCCGGACGCACCAACGGGTTTGGGACTTCAGTGCGCGCGGCGTGATGCGCTCTCTCGATGACAGCTGCGATCGGATCGGGACGGATCGTGTGGAAATTGCGCTTCTGCACGACCCGGACGATCACATGGAGCAGGCGATCACGGAGGCGTTTCCAGCTTTGAAGAGCCTCCGCTCCCACGGCCAAGTGGCGGCGATCGGCGCTGGGATGAACAACGCGCCCGCCTTGGCCAGGCTCGTCGCCGAATGCGATCTCGACATCGTGATGATTGCCGGCCGCTATTCGCTCCTCGATCAATCGGCATTGGACGAGCTGCTGCCGATTGCGCTGGATCGCGGAACCGCAGTCGTCGTCGCCGGCGTTTTCAACTCGGGAGTCCTTGCGCAAGCGTCTCCCGACGGCCAATCAACGTACGACTACACCGCGGCACCGCGTGAGGTCGTCGATCGCGCCCGGAGAATCAGCGACGTCTGCGCGGACTTCGATGTCTCTCTGGCGCAGGCAGCGGTTCAGTTCCCGCTTGGACACCCGGCCGTCGTGTCGATTGCCATCGGCCCGCGGAGTGCCGCCGAAGCGCGTGCCGATATTGGCTGGTCGAGCGAAAGCGTGCCGCTCGAGTTGTGGGGCGCACTGCAAGACAAGGGCCTGCTGAGGCGCGATGCCCCCATCCCGCTGGGCCCGCAGTCAGTCGTGCCGTCCCGGGCGTCCGAACAGCGGCCTCTCGCCTAAGCCGAGATGCGCTACTCGAGCGACCGGCGCAGCCAGGCCTCGACGCCCCCCACGTGCACGGCAGTCCAAGCCCGTGCCGCGTCGGAATCGTGATCGGCGAGCGCGTCCAGGATGGCGCGATGCTCCGCGAGTGTTCTGGTGACCGATCGTGCCTCGGTGAGTCCGCGCCAGACGCGTGCCCGGACAGTGGAGCTGGAAAGACCCGCAAGAAGGCTGCTGAGGTAGGCGCTCCCGGCAGAGTGTGCGACGAGCCGGTGGAAGTCCATGTCGTGCGCGACAAGATCCTCGACGCTGGTGGATTCATCGACCGACAGCAGCATTGCGTCGAGTTGTTGGATCTGTTCGGGCGTGATTCGTCGCGCCGCGACGCCGGCGGCATGTGTCTCCAGCACGCGGCGTACCTCAAGAATTTCCAGAACTGACTCGTCCTGGTGCAGATCCACCACAAACGACATTGCTTCGAGCAGCAGGTGCGGTTTGAGACTGGTGACGTAGGTGCCGTCCCCCTGCCGGACGTCGAGTACCCGGATCAGCTCGAGAGCCTTCACTGCCTCGCGCAGCGAATTGCGGGACAGGCCGAGCTGTTCGCCGAGTTCCTTCTCCGTTGGCAGCCGCTGCCCTGGCGAAAGCTCGCCGGCGACGATCATTCCGCGAATGCGAACGATCGCTTCGTCTGTTACGGCCATGGGCGGATCGTACGTCCGCGGCGTGGCCCGCCGTCAGGCGGCTAGCTCGAGCAGCCGTACCCGTAGGTGGTGTGCCTGTTGCTTGACGCCCACCGATTGCCAGCGGCGGCCACGGCCTTTGCCGTCACGATGTTCCAGCCACCGCCGCTTCGGCTGATGCGCGACACCTCGCTCCCACCTCTAGAGCCGGCGGACGGCGCGTGCCTGACACGTCAATCTCAGCAACTGCCCGCGACATCGCCCGTCGGCTCGAGTTTAAAGTTCGATCGCACTTCTGCTCCGTCACTCATATTCCACCTGTGTAGTGTGCGCGCACGCCGCATCGCGGCGTCGGGCGCTATATGAGGTGACGGCCGCAAGTGACCAACCCGTTTCCCCGTCAGCACCATCTCCGGAGAGAGCGACGCTGATGTCGAACGACGCCTTGCACGACTTGCGCCCGTGGGACGCCCCGGAGCTGACCTGCTGGCGCAGGCTGCCGATGCACGCCCTGGCGCACTCCGCGAGCGACACCGGGGTGGAGCGTCTCGAGCTGGACGGCGAGTGGAAGTTCGAGTTGTTCGGCACGCCGGACGACGCGTCGGACACCGCGGGCCGGCCGTTGGCGACGGCGACGCAAGTGCCGGGGTGTTGGACGATGCAGGAGTTCGAGGACGTGCACGGGGTGCACGACCTGCCCGCGTACACGACCGTACGGATGCTGTGGCCCGACCTGCCGCCGCATCCGCCGGCCGCGAACCCGACGGGCGTGTACGAGCGCACGGTCGACCTGCCGTCAGGTTGGGCAGGCAAGCGCGTCGTGCTGCACGTCGGCGCGGCCGAGAGCGTGCTGCTGGTCTACGTCAACGGCGTGCCCGTCGGCATGAGCAAGGACTCCCATCTCGCAGCCGAGTTCGACGTCACGGCCGGGCTGTCAGCCGGCCAGAACACTCTCCGCCTCGTCGTCGTGAAGTGGTCGGACGCGACGTTCCTCGAGGATCAGGACCAGTGGTGGCACGCCGGCATCACACGGCCGGTCTTCCTCTACGCGACGGACAACGTGCACCTGCGCGACGTGCAGATCGCGGCGGGCGCCGATGGAGTATTGGACGTGGAAGTGCGCGTCGGCGCGGCGACCGGCCCGCTCGGCGCGGGCTACCAGGTGCGCCTCTGTACGAGCCTTGCCGAGGCCCCTCTTGTCGGCGATGTGCCGCGCGACGACACGGTCGACACGGGTGCGCCACTTGTCGTGGGCGGGGAGACCGTGTTCAACAGCGCGGCTAACAAGGCCAGGTACGCCCGCGCCGCCGGGAGCACGGATCCGGACATCGTGCGTCTCGCGGCGGCGGTCCAGCACCACCGCCGGCCGATCGGCATGGGCGCGGTGCGACTGCAAACGGCGTTCGCCGGGGTCAAGACGTGGACGCCGGAAACTCCCACGTTGCACGACGTATTGGTCGAACTGCTCGATCCGTCGGGCGCCGTCGTCGAGGCGACGACTGTGCGGGTCGGCTTCCGCACCGTCGAGATCGTCGGCAATGACTTTCTCGTCAACGGCGTGCGCATGTTCTTCCGCGGCGTCAACCGCCATGATTTCGACCCGCGCACCGGCCGGTATGTTCGCGATGAGGACATGCGTGCGGAGCTCGTATCGCTGAAGCGCTTCGGGTTCAACGCGGTGCGCACCTCGCACTACCCGAACGATCCGCGACTGTTGGACCATGCAGACGAGCTGGGCCTGTTCGTCGTCGACGAGGCCAACATCGAGTGCCATGCCTATGCGCACGAGCTCTCGTCGCACCCCCGCTATCTCCTCGCATACGTTGACCGCGTCGCGCGCATGGTGCGCCGCGACAAGAACCACGCAAGCGTCGTCACCTGGTCGTTAGGCAACGAGAGCGGCTACGGCCCGAACCACGATGCGGCGGCCGGTTTCGTGCGTCGCTACGACGCGACGCGGCCGGTTCAGTACGAAGGCGCGATCATGTGGGACTGGTCGAGCCGGCAGACCGTGAGCGACATCACGTGCCCGATGTATCCGCCGATCGACTCGATCACCGCGCACGCGACGTCCGGACTGCAGCGCCACCCGTTGATCATGTGCGAATACAGCCACGCGCAGGGCAACAGCAACGGCACCCTCGCCGAGTACTGGGAGGCCATCGAGGAGACGCCGGGGCTGCAGGGCGGATTCGTCTGGGAGTTCCGGGACCACGGGTTAGAGCAGCGCATGCCGGACGGCACCACCCGCTGGGCCTACGGCGGTGACTTCGGCGACTCGCCCAACGACGGCACCTCCTGCACGGACGGGGTCGTCTTCCCGGACGGGTCGCCGAAGTCGGCGATGTTCGAGCATCGGCAAATTGCAGCGCCCGTGCGGCTCTCGCGCGACGGTGCTGGCGGCATCGTCGTGCACAACCGCCAGCACGTGCGAGATGTGTCGTGGTTGCGCGTCGCGCGCGGCGCCTTGGTGACGGACGACGGCAGCATGCCGGTCGAGGTGGAATTGCCGGCGGTGCGTGCCGACTCGAGTGCCGCTCTTCAGTTGCCCGAGTGGGTCGAAGAGAGGCTGGACGAAACGGCAGGAGAGACCTGGCTCGTTCTCACGCTGTGTCCGCGAAGCGAGCTTCCCTGGGCCGACCCGGACACCGTCATCTGTGAGGCGAGCGTTCAGCTTCGCGAAGAGGCGCGGTCGCTGTCCGCTCGCACCGGGCAATTCGCGCGGTCGGGGCCGGTCGCGCTCGACGACGACGGGCTGCTGGTGCATCCGCTCCTGACGTCCGCGCCGCGACTGTCGCTGTGGCGCGCCCCGACCGACAATGACCGGGTCGGAGGGTTCTCGGAGCGATGGCAGCAGTGGGGTCTGCGTGATCCGCAGCGCACGCTGGTCAGCGTCCAGCGGAATGACGATGTGGCGACGGTCGTGGCCCACTACGCGCTCTCCGACGGCTTGACCGTTCGGCACGAGCAAACGATCACACCGGCGACGGTCGACGGTCGTCCGGCGCTCCTGATAACTGAGATCGCCGACGTGCCTGCGGTGATCGACGACCTGCCGCGCGTGGGCACCGTGTTCGAGCTCGCCGCCGGTCTACGCCGCGTGGAGTGGTTCGGCGCATCGCAAGTGGAGACGTATCCGGACCGGCGGCTCGGCATGGTCGGGCATTACGCAGCGGACGTGGACCAGCTGTTCACACCGTACGTCCGGCCGCAGGAGGCGGGGGGCGCAACGGAGTCCGCAGTTTTCGCGTCTCCGCACGCGACGGCCGGGACGTCGTCGTGTACGCCGACGAGCCGCGCCAGGTGAGCTGGAATCGCTATCGCGCGACGGACCTGGACGTGGCGCGTCACCAGGAGGAGCTGACCGCCCGGGAGAATGTCGCGGTGCACCTCGATGCTGCACACCGTGGGCTCGGCACCGCGTCATGCGGTCCCGACACGCTGCCGCAGCACCTCGTGTGCGGCGGCCGCCACACGTGGCAGTGGACGCTGTCGCTCTGATCGGCCCGACCCATCACGGCGCGGGAGCCGTCGAATTTCTGACCACCAGGCGTGGCATCGCCGTGTACCGCCGGGGCTCTAGGCGACCGTTGATGCGCTCCAGCAACATGGCGATGGCTTGCCGACCCAGCTCGTCGCCGGACTGATCGACCGACGTCAACGAAATGAGCGGATGACCGGCGAGTCGCGTGTTGTCGTAGCCGATCACTGAGACGTCCCGGGCTGTGAGTCCGGCGTCAGCCACTGCGGCGAGGACTGCAATTGCCAAGGAGTCGTGAGCGGCGAAAATGGCAGTGGGAGGCAGGGGCAGGTTTAACAACGCACGAGTCGCGTCGTATGCGGGAGGCTGGTCATCGTCGACCTGAACGACACTGGACGACTGGACGACCGCTGCTTTGAGCTTCGCTGCCTTCATGCATCGCAGGTACGTGTTGAGCCGGAGTTCGTGCGGGGTACCGATCCCTTTGGCGGTCACCGCTTTGCTCATGGTGAGGTGCGCGATCCGCTGGTGGCCGAGACCGACAAGGTGGCTCATCGCGGATTCGGCACCGTGCACGTCGTCACCGACGACGGTGTCGTATCCAATCGGATCGTCATGCCGGCCGATCATGACGAGTGGTGCCCGCGCTGCCAGCTCTTCCAGCCACTCACGCCGCACGAGCGGAGAGACAGCGATGATGCCGTCGACGCGGTGGTCGACGAGCGATTCGATGGCGCCCTGTTGCGAGCCGTCCGCAGGTGCGACTACGAGTTGATACGCCGTCCCGACGAGAGCAGCGCGAGCGCCCTCGGCGACCTCGTTGAGAAATGGGTTGGTCAGCGTGGGCAGTTCCATGCCGAGCGTGAAGCTCGAACCACGGAGGCCCCGCGCGGCAGCGCTTGGCCGGTAGTCGAGTCGGCCGATCGCGTCCATCACCCGAGTCCGCATCGCGTCGCTGACGCCGTCGGCCCCGCGGATCACCTTGGAAACGGCAGCGCGCGAGACGCCTGCCTCGCCGGCGACGTCGAGAATCGTCGCGCGCCGCGGGTTCGACGGTGTGGACACGCGGCCGATTCTAGATCGCACAGAGCCAGGAATTGTAGATCGGTCTCGATTCGATAACAGGCCTTGTCTCTGAAAATGGGGTCGGAGTAACCTCCTCCTCCGAGGAGATCGATCTACAACCTGTGAAAGATCGATCTACGACCGGATAGCGTTCGGCCAAATTCTTTGTTTGGAGGCACCGTGAAACATCACAGCCCCGTCCGGCCCGGAGGGGTGTTGGTTGCCCTGACTGCGGTCGGTGCGTTGCTGGCGGGATGCAGCAGCGACGCCAAAGACAGTAAGGCGAGCTCCTCCAGCACTTCGACCGCAGCGACCACCTCCAGCAGCTCGACGGCGGCTGCTGCCACGAGCTCCAGCTCGGCCGCTACTTCCTCGTCTGCTGCCCCGTCGTCGAGTAGCTCTGCGGCCGCAAGTCCGACCGAGACGGTTCCGGCAGGATTGAAGCCGGTCAAAATTTCTTACCTCGTCCCGGCAGGCACGGGCGATGAGGAGATCGCGAAGCCCGTCATCGAGGCGTTCGAGGCTGCGAACCCCGGCGTAAAGGTCGATCTGCAGACCCGCCCAGGCGGCGCGGACGGCGACAACCTCGTCAAGACCAAGCTGTCGACCGGTGACATGGCCGACGTCTTCCTGTACAACACCGGCTCGCTCCTGCAGGCAATCAAGCCAGCGCAGAGCCTGCTTCCCGCCGATGGAGCGTGGACGGCTGACCTGGACAAGAACTTCGTCGCCGCGGCAAGCGTGGACGGCAAGCTGTATGCCTCGCCGTGGGGTGCCTCCTTCGGCGGCGGCATCCTGTACAACCGGCCGATCTACGACAAGCTCGGACTGAAGGTCCCGACGACGTGGGCTGAGTTCATGGCGAACAACGCCAAGATCAAGGCCGCGGGCATTACGCCGGTCGAGCAGACGTTCGGCGATACGTGGACCTCGCAAATCATCTTCCTGGGCGACTATCACAACGTCGAAGTGAAGGAACCTGACTTCGCCGCCAACTACTCCGCTGGCAAGGTCAAGTTCGCCACCGACCCGAATGGCCTCCTGAGTTTTCAGCGGATGGAGCAACTCGCGAAGGCCGGCGTCCTCAACAAGGACTTCGCTTCCGCCAAGCTCAACGACGGTCTCACGGCCGTCGCCAAGGGCACGGTTGCCCAATACCCGATGCTTGCCGCCGCCGCTGGCCAAATCAAGACGCTGGTGCCGGACAAGATCGGCGATGTCGGCTTCTTCGCCATCCCTGGTGACGACGCGGCAACGAACGGCATGACGGTCTGGCTGTCGGGCGGTGTCTACATCCCGAAGACCACCAAGGGTGACAAGCTCGCGGCGGCTCAGGCTTTCCAGGCGTTCTTGACGACCAAGGACGGCTGCGACGCCGAGACGAAGGGCCAGGCTCCCGCCGGCCCGTACATGTCGAAGCCGTGCACATTGCCGGCGGACGTCCCGCAGTGGACGAAGGACAGCCAGGTGTATGCCGACGCAGGCAAGACCAGCACCGCGCTGGAGTTCAAGTCGCCGATCAAGGGCCCGGCCCTGGAGCAGATCCTGATCCAGGTCGGCAATGGCACCTCATCCGCCACCAAGGCCGCAGAGAACTATGACAAGGACGTCGTCAAGGCGCGCGAACAGCTCGGACTGAAGTAGTAGTTCAGATGTCCCGGGGTTCATAACCTGACGTGAGTCTCGTCGCCGTCGGCCATCTGTGGCCGGCGGCGACGACCCCGACGAAAGGCACCCCGTCGATGGCGACGACGCGGGCACCGCCCAAGAGGCCGACGGGTAGATCACGGGCCCGTCGAAGATCCGGCAAGCGGTACCGGGGGGCGTACCCCTACTGGTTCATTGCGGCGCCAGCAGTCGTGTACGGCATCTACTTCGTTCTTCCGACGGTCGTCTCGTTCTACTTTGCCTTCACCCGCTGGGACCTGTTCACGTCCACCTGGGTGGGCCTGAAGAACTTTCGCACCTTCTTCCAGGAGCAGGCGCTCGTCATCGGCCTGAAGAACACGCTGATATATGCGGTGCTCACCTCTGGCCTCAAAGTCGTCCTTGGCATGGCCCTGGCGGTGTTGCTCACGTCGGAGATCCGGGCCCGCGGCTACCTGCGGTCCGTCATGTTCTTCCCCACGCTCGTGAGCACGATCGGCGTGGGCCTGACGTTCACGGTCCTGATGAATCCCGAGCTGGGCGTGATCAACTCCGCGCTCGACACGTTCGGGATCAGCGGCCCGTCGTGGCTTGTCGATCCGCACTTGGCGTTGTACTCGGTGGCTTTGGTGGACGTGTGGAAAGGCGTCGGACTTGCCACCGTCATCTTTATCGCAGGCATCGTGTCGATTCCGAGCGAGTACTACGAGGCCGCTCGCGTTGACGGAGCCTCCAGCTGGGCCGTGTTTCGGCTCATCACTCTGCCTCTGTCGAAACCGGCCACCGCCACGGTGATCCTGTTGTCCTTCATCGGTGGACTGCGCTCGTTCGATCTCATCTGGGCCATGACCAAAGGTGGCCCGGGGTTCGCCTCCGACGTCGTCGCCTCGGTCATCTACAAGCAGTACCAGGCCGGGTTCTACGGCCTCTCGACCGCAGGCAACGTCGTGCTGTTCCTGCTGATCACGGTGATCGTGCTGCCGCTGTCGTGGCTTCTCAACAGGAAGCAGGTCGACTTATGAAAAGCCGCAAAGGCGTTCTGTCGGGCGCGATCGCGGTTGTCATCTCCATCTTCGTGTTCGTTGTGCCCTTCGCGTTCATCGCCGTGACAGCCATGAAGAACGTGACGGAAGCCGGGACGCTCGAGTTCTCACTGCCGAAGCGGATCGTGCTGTGGCAGAACCTCAAAGAGGTCATCCGAGCGCGCGATCACATGATCGTCCGCGCGTTCCTCAACAGCGTGATCATCACGGCAGTGAGCGTCGCGGCTCTTGTCGTCTTCGGTTCGATGCTCGCCTACGTGCTGCAGCGACGTAAGGGTCCATGGAACGGGTTCATCAACTTCATGCTCCTCCTGGGGCTCATCGCCACGCCGGCAGTGGTGCCCACCATCTTCGTGCTGCAGAGGACGCACGTGTTCAAGTCGCTCCAAGGCCTCATGTTCATCGAGATCGCCTTCGGACTGCCGTTCTCCGTCATTCTCTTCCGCGCATTCATCGGCGCGATCCCGCGCGATCTCGACGAGGCAGCGATGATCGACGGCGCCGGCCCGCTGCGCATCTTCTTCGGCGTCATCTTCCCGATCCTGCGGCCGGTCATCGTGACGGTCATCGTCCTGCAGAGCGTGTTCATCTACAACGACTTCGAAAAGCCGCTGTACTTCCTGCCCGGTGACGCGCATCCGACGGTGCAGCTGACGCTGTTCAACTTCCAGAGCCAGTTCCGGACCAGCTACAACCTGCTCTTCACCGACATCCTTCTCGTGACGATCCCCCCGCTCATCATGTTCATCTTCTTCAGCCGAAAGATTGTGGCAGGCATGACCGCCGGTGCAGTCAAGGGCTGACGCCGGTCGAGCCCTCGGCACAACACCTCTCCGTCACGAATGTCAACGCGTCACCACATCAA
>JBDSZL010000087.1:0-122535 GCA_039925145.1 Vicinamibacterales bacterium
GACGCTCAGGACACGCGCTCCGCTCGTGCCCTCGCGGAGAAGGTGCGAGAGGCCCCACCCCCATCCCGAGGACGCTCAGGACACGCGCTCCGCTCGTGCCCTCGCGGAGAAGGTGCGCACCACCTGATCTATTTGCCACCGGCGATTTGGGGCGCTTTGATCAGCACCTCGTCGCCGCGGTATTGCTGCAGGATCGAAGTGAGCCCCATGTAGAGATAACCGAACTGGAACAGGATGAGAAAGGGCAGCGTGCCGTAGATCCCGTTGGCCAGGGCATAGAACACGGTGACGGTGAAGTAGAGCCCGAACGCGACCTCGATGAGAGGTTGAATCGGCATCGACTGGTGATAGCGCTTGTGGTGCCAGTCGTCCTGCCGGCGTTCGATTCCGTATTTCGGCGTGCGTGTGAACTCGCCGGGCTCCCCGAATAACGCTTCGAGCACAGCCTTCGAGTTGTTGATGGCAAGTCCAATTCCGATGGCCATCACCACCGGGAGATAGCGCACGCGCGAGCGCCAGTCCGGGTAGGCCTCCCGCTGGCTGATGAGGTAGAAATTGAACACGGAGAGTGTGGCCGCGGCAAAGAGCGGGATGTCGATCAGGAGCATCTCCGTCCAGCCCATCTCGTACCGCACGACCATGGCGGGAAACATCAAGAGCGACAGCACGACCATCAGCAAGTAGTTGAAGTTCGCGGTGAGATGAAAGAAGGCTTCCACCTTGACCTTGAGGGGCAGGTCCGCCAGCAGAACATATGGCAACACCTTGCGGCACGTCTGAATCGATCCCTTTGCCCAGCGGTGCTGCTGCGATTTGAAGGCGTTCATCTCCACCGGCACTTCGGCCGGTGTCACCAGGTCGGGCAGGAACAGAAACTTCCAGCCGCGCAGCTGCGCGCGATAGCTCAGGTCCAGATCTTCGGTCAGGGTGTCGTGCTGCCACCCGCCGGCATCCTCGATGGCCAGCCGCCGCCAGACGCCGGCCGTGCCGTTGAAGTTGAAGAAGCAACCAGACCTGTTGCGCGCCCCGTGCTCGAGGACGAAGTGACCGTCGAGCAGAATGGCCTGGACTTTCGTCAGGAGTGAGTACGGCTGGTTCAAATGGCCCCACCGGGCCTGGACCACGGCGGTCCGTGGATCGTGGAAGTGCCCGACGGTGCGGCGCAGAAAGTCGGCTGGAGGCACGAAGTCGGCGTCGAAGATGGCGATGAACTCGCCCCGGGCAACAACCAGGCCGTCTGCGAGGGCACCAGCCTTGTAGCCGACACGATTTTCGCGGTGCAGGTACTTGATGTCGAAGCCGCGCGCCGCGTGGCGCCGAACCGCGAGCTCAGCGATCTCACGGGTCTCATCCGTGGAGTCGTCGAGCACCTGAATCTCGAGCAGCTCCTGGGGATAGTCGAGTTCGCACACAGTCTCGATGAGCCGGTCGACGACGTACATCTCGTTGTAGATTGGCAGCTGCACCGTGACCACCGGCCATTCGGCCACCGGCGGTGGAGGACCTGGCACCTGGTCCTTGTGCTTCATGTATTGAAAAACAATGAAGTAGCGATGCCATCCATACAGACCCAGGATGCTCAGGACGAAGAAGTACGAAACTAAGGTGAGGGTCTCGTATGTGGTCATAGAATGGGACGGCTGGACGCGGGCACGAACTGCAATTCTAGGGACCACGTCCGTCCGGAGTCAAACCTGAAGCCTTGTCGAATCAACAGTTTCACGTCCCCGGTCCTCTCCTGAACCTCCGCGGCCTGCTCGACGCGGTCCGCGACGGTGCCCTGAGTATCGACGAGGCCGAGCGCCTGGTGCAGGCCGCCATGGCGGCCGAGCCGATCGAACGGCTGGGCTTTGCCCAGGTCGATCATCACCGTCTTACGCGTCAGGGCTTCCCAGAAGTCGTCTTCGGGCTCGGCAAGACCCCAGACCAGATCGCCCGGATTGCACGCGCTATCAGCGACCGTGGTCATAGCCTGTTGGTGACGCGCACCGATGCTGTCGCGTACGGCGAGGTAGCGAAACTCGTGCCGGGGTGCGTCTTTCACGAGCAGGCCCGGATTATCGAACGACGCGTCGAAACGCCGCGCGGCCACGGCACGGTACTTATTGCCGCCGCGGGCACCTCTGACATACCAGTGGCAGAAGAGGCCGCTATTTCGGCAGAAGTGATGGGGAATGACGTTGATCGGCTGTACGACGTCGGCGTCGCCGGCCTCCATCGGCTGCTGTCCGCGCTGCCTCGCGTGCAGTCGGCTCGCGTCATCGTCGCGGTCGCGGGCATGGAGGGCGCCCTCGCGAGCGTCATCGGCGGGCTGGTGCGCGTCCCCGTCGTCGCGGTGCCCACCAGCGTGGGCTACGGCGCAAGCCTGGGCGGCATCGCCGCGCTGCTCGCCATGCTGAATTCGTGCGCCTCGGGTGTCGCCGTGGTCAACATCGACAACGGCTTCGGGGCCGCCGCCATCGCCAGTTCCATCAACCATCTCTGATCCAGCCCGTAGGACGTGCGATAATGGGGGTTTCCCCCAGCGCTGCTGGGTTCCCCCACATGCAGGCTGCTGTCCTACGAGCGTTGGAGTTCGATCGGATCCGCGAGGCGTTGGCCTCCCGGACGCTGACGCCCCTTGGCCGTGGCAGGGTGGAGGAACTCGCGCCAGCCACGGAAATCGGGGCTGTCCGTGATGCGCTCGCCCTCACCTCCGAGGCGTTCGTCTTCGTCCGCGAGGGTGGGTCGCTGGCGATCTTTGCCCCCGACGACCTGGCCACGACGATTTCTGTGATCGGCATCGAAGATCACCCGCTCGAACCGCTGGCGCTCATCGGCTTGGCGCGGTTTCTCGAGGCGGTCAGCTCTGCCGCGGGAGGGGCCAGGCGGTCGGGCGGCTCGCGGCTCTCGAGCATCGGCGAGCGCGCCGTCGCCTTCGACACCGAGACGGCTGCCGTACACCGCGCGATTGAATCGACCGGCGACGTGAGTGACCGCGCCAGCAGCGCACTGAAGGAGATTCGCGACGCGCTGCGCCGGCAGCGCGCGCGGCTCCGTTCTTCGCTCGACGCACTGGCGCGTGGTCGCGACACCGCGAAGTATCTGCAAGACCAGATCGTCACAGACCGCAACGGCCGCTACGTGCTCGTCGTCCGCGCCGAGCATCGCGACGCGATTCCGGGCATTGTGCATGGCAGCTCGGCGAGCGGGGCCAGTCTCTACCTCGAGCCGCTGGCCACGGTGCAACTCAACAACGACGTCGTGGCCCTCGTCGAGCGCGAACGAGCCGAAATCCATCGCGTGCTGAGCGAGCTGACGAATGCGTTCCGCCGCCGCGGCGAAGAGCTCGAGATGACGCTCGACGTCGCGGCCGAACTCGACGAACTTCATGCGAAAGTCGATCTGGCGCGGCGTGCCGACGGCATCGCGCCGGAGCTTACAGACGACAACCGCCTCGAGTTTCGTGGCGCACGACACCCGTTGCTGATTCCGGCGATGCGTGACGTCGTCGAGTCGCCGAGGACTGACTCCGTCACACAGGGTGCCGGCCCCGCACGTCAGCCGGTGGCATCCGATCTGCTGATTCTTCCTCCGGCCCGGGCTCTGGTCATCTCGGGCCCGAACACCGGCGGCAAAACGGTGGCCTTGAAAGCATTCGGGCTGCTCGCGCTGATGGCCCAGGCCGGCCTGCTCATCCCCGTCGACCCGGGCAGCCGGTTCACGCCATTCCGCAGTGTATTTGCCGACATCGGCGACGAACAGTCGATTGCCGCCAGTCTGAGCACGTTCTCGGCGCACGTCGCGAATGTCGTCGCCATGGAACGCGCGCTCGTGCTGCCGGCCCTCGTACTGCTCGACGAAGTCGGGGGGGGGACCGACCCCACTGAAGGCGGTGCCCTCGGCGCTGCCATCGTCGACCACTTTCACAAGCGCGGCGCACTGGTTGTGGCCACGACACACGACGACACGCTGAAGTCCTATGGGTCGACCACCGAGGGCGTGACCACCGCGGGATTCGGATTCAATCCGGAGACCTATGCCCCGACGTACCGCATCCAGTACGGCTTCCCGGGCCGGAGTCTGGCGCTCGAAATCGCAGAGCGGCTGGGGCTGCCGATGGATGTGATCGCCGACGCGCGCACGCGCCGCACCGGTCGCGAGTCGTTGCTGGCCGCCCACTTGGCCCGCATGGACCAGGAGCTGGCGGGGGTGGCCCACCAGCGCGACGAACTCGCGCTCGAGCGTGCCAGTCTGGCCGGTGAGCGACGAACCCTGCTCGATCGCGAGGCGCGCCTGGCGGAGCGCGAAGCGGTGCTCAGGCGCCGGCTCGACGAACGCATGAACGAGAAGTTGCGCGAAGCGCGCGCCGAAGTCGATCGCATTGTCGGCACGCTGAAGCAGAAAGCCGAGGGCCTGGCAGATCTGGCCGAACGGCGCGCGCTGGTGCAGAACGGGCCGCTCACCACCGGCGAGGTGGGCACGTTGCGCGCAGAAGCCAAGGCGGCGCTCGGTGCGGTCGGCGCGGCTGTGACGTCCGCCCCGCAGAGTGCCGCTCCTGAAGGCCTGCGAGAAGCACCCGTGCCGGGCCAGACCGTGTTTCTCAGATCGTTCAACGCCGAAGGCATCGTGCGCGCCGTGTCGGGGAAGCATGTCGATGTCGAGGTGCGCGGCAAACGCATGCGAGCACAGCTGAACGAACTCGCCCTGTCAGGCGGCCGGGATACGGCCGTGGACCGCACGCCGTCGCGAGTCCGTATCGATACCGCACCTCGAGACACCATGGCCTGCCGCGACCTCGTCGTCGTGGGCCTGACCGTCGATGAGGCCATCCAGCGTGCCGAGAAATTTCTGGATGACGCGCTGCTGGCCGACGAACATCGGCTGAGAGTCGTGCACGGCCATGGCACAGGACGACTTCGAGAGGCGTTGACCAAGTTCTTTCGGGAGCACCCACTCGTGTCGGTCGTCGCGGCCGCGTCTGACAAAGAGGGCGGCGGCGGTGCCACCATCGTAGAGCTCAAGGAGTAAGGCACCTCAGTGGCGTTGTTTCCGCTCAGCTTCCTCGAAGACCTCAAGACCCAGACAGATATCGTCTCGGTCATCGGAGAGGTCACGCCTCTGAAGAAGGCGGGCGCCACGTGGAAAGGACTGTGTCCGTTTCACCAGGAAAAGACGCCGTCGTTCAACGTCAGCCCTGACAAGGGCTTTTTCAAGTGCTTCGGTTGCGGAGTGGGCGGCGACGTCGTGAAGTTCGTCGAGCTCCACTACAAGCTCCCCTTCCCCGAGGCCGTCCGGCTGCTGGCCACGCGGGCGAGCATGATCGTCCCGGAAACGGACGCGGGACCAGAACAGCGCGCGGCAACGGCCGAGCGAGACGCGTTGCTGAGGCTGCACGAGGCCGCCGCGGCCTTTTTCATCGAGCAGTTGGCGACGCCGGCCGGAGCCCGCGCCAGACGCGAGCTCGACGATCGCAGCCTGGCTTCAGGCACGCTCGCCGCATTCCGGTATGGCTACGCCCCGGCTGGTGGCCGGGACACCCTGCACGCGCGGTTCGCAGCGAGCCATGTGCCGCTGCCGATCCAGCTCAAGAGTGGCCTCGTGATGCAGCGAGACGATGGCCGAATTGTCGACCGCTTCAGGAATCGTCTGATGATTCCCATTGCGCGCGACACTGGCCCTGTCATCGCGTTCGGCGGGCGCGCTCTCGAACCCGATCAAGTGCCGAAGTACTTGAATTCCCCGGAAACCCCGATCTACACCAAGGGCCGCACGTTGTATGGCCTCGATGTCACAAAGGCGGCCATTCGGACGCATAACTACTGTGTTCTCGTCGAGGGCTACTTCGACCTGGCCCAGGTGTGGCAGGCTGGAGTGCAGGCCGTCGCAGCCCTCTGTGGGACCGCTCTGACGCCGGCCCAAGCCAAGACCCTGAAAAGGTTCACCTCGAAGGCCGTGCTCAGCCTCGACCCGGATGCGGCCGGGCAGGTTGCGGCCGCGCGATCATCAGAGCTGCTGGTCGCCGAAGGGTTCCAGGTAAACGTGGCCGTACTGCCGGCGGGCAGCGATCCTGATACCTTTATTCGCCGGGCTGGAGCGCAGGCCTACAGGGAGAGGCTCACCGGATCGCAGCCGTACCTGGAATTTCTGCTCGATCGCGAGTCGGCTGGGCGGGATTTGACCCGGCCGGCGGACCGAAAGCAGTTTCTGGACGCGATGCTGGCGAAAGCGGCGCTGATACCCGACGCGGCCGTCCGCGATCAATTCGCGGACCGGCTGGCGCACAAGGCTCGTATAACCGAGTCAGTGGTCCGCGACGAAATTCGGCGTGCCGCCGCCCAGAAGAAGACGCAGGCGCCGGCGATTGCGCTGACGAACGGGGTCCGGTTGCGGCCCGCGGAGCTCGGGCTGCTGTGGACGCTGATGCATCACCCGGTCGAGGGTCTCGCCGCGGTGGCGCAACTCGACACCGACGATCTCGACGGACTGGTCGCGGGGTCCGTCCTCAGACTCGCGGCAAGTCTGGCCGACGTGCCGCCCGATGCCTTGCCCGGCTTGTTGCGGGAACGGCTCAGCGAGGGCGAGCTCGCGCTGGTCGAGAAGGCCGAGGCGATGGAAGTGGCGGCGGCGCCGACATCCGACTGTGTCAACGCCGTTCGCCGGTTGCGCCTGGAACGCGATCGCGCGCTGGTCCAGGATGAAATCGAACGGCTCCAGCAGGGCACCGACGGATACGAGCGGAAGCTGGCGGCGCTGTTCGACCGGAAAATGGAGCTGCAGGAGCGGCTCGGAGAATTGACGAAGGCATGAAGGAGAACACCTTGTCCATTGAAGAAAAGTACGACGAGATTCGACAGCTCATCACCATTGGCAAGGAAAAGGGCTATCTGCTCTACGAGGAGGTGAACGAGCTGCTGCCAGCCGACATTACCTCGCCCGAAGAGCTCGACGATCTGTTCAGCACGTTCGGCAGTGCGGGCATCGAGGTCGTCGATTCCGAGAAGAGCTACCGCGACGAGAAGCTTCAGGGTGAAGCGGGCGAAGAGGGCGATCTCGATCTGACCCCCGGCGCGCTCGACAAGACCAACGACCCGGTGCGCATGTATCTGAGGGAGATGGGGACCGTCCCGCTGCTCACGCGCGAAGGTGAAGTGGCGATTGCGAAGCGCATCGAGCAGGGGAAGCTGGCCGTTATCAAGTCCATTTCTCGCACCCCCAAGGTGACCCACGAGGTCATCCATATGGGCGAACAGCTCAAGCACGGTGAGCGCACCGTCCGCGAGCTGGTGGTCTTCAACGAGGAAGAGATCACCGAGGAGAAGATCGCGGCGCGGCAGCGCGAATTCCTGCGCCAGGTCGACAAGGTGAAGGTGCAGCTCGACGTGCTGAGCAAGCTCGAGGGCAAGCTCGCCGACGTGCCGAAGTCCGAGAAGAAGAAGTACCGCCGTGCGCGATGGAAGGCGTTGCGTGGACGGATCCAGCTGTCGCGGTTGATCCGCAAGATCGAGTTCACCGAGATGGTGAAGCGCCGGATGATCGAGGGCATGAAGACGGCCGTCGAGGACGTTCAGGCACGGCAGCGTGAAATTCGGCTGATCGATCAGCGACTCGAGCCCAAGGGCAAGAAGAAGCCTCGCGAAGAAGAGAAGAAGATTCTGCTCAAGCACAAAGAGGAGTACCGCAAGGAGATCCGCGGCATGGCCCTCAAGCTCGAGCAGCCGGCCGAGGCGTTGACCGCCACGCTGCGGACGATTCTCGAAGGCGAGGCGCAGGCTGAGCAGGCCAAGAAGGAGCTCGTCGAAGCGAACCTGCGGCTGGTCGTCTCCATCGCGAAGAAGTACACGAACCGTGGGCTCCAGTTCCTCGATCTCATCCAGGAAGGCAACATCGGCCTGATGAAGGCCGTCGACAAGTTCGAATACCGCCGCGGCTACAAGTTCTCCACCTACGCGACGTGGTGGATTCGCCAGGCCATCACGCGAGCCATCGCCGATCAGGCGCGCACGATCCGCATTCCCGTACACATGATCGAGACGATCAACAAGCTGATTCGCACGTCACGCGCGCTCGTTCAGGAGCTCGGCCGCGAGCCGACCTCCGAGGAGATTGCGCTGCGCATGGATATCCCTGTGTCGAAGGTCCGCAAGGTCCTCAAGATCGCGCAGGAACCGATCTCCCTCGAGACCCCGATCGGCGAGGAAGAAGATTCGCATCTCGGCGATTTCATTCCAGACACCAACGTGGTGTCGCCGTCCGAAGCCGTCATCAACCTGAATCTCAAGGAGCAGACCGACAACGTCCTCAAGACGCTGACTCCGCGCGAGGAGCGCGTCATCAAAATGCGCTTTGGCGTCGGAGAGGGCTCGGAGCACACCCTCGAGGAAGTGGGCCAGAGCTTCGCGGTCACGCGTGAGCGGATTCGGCAGATCGAAGCGAAGGCCCTTCGCAAGCTGCGGCATCCCTCGCGCAGCCGCCGGCTGAAGCCCTTCCTCGAAGGACGATAGTGAGCGCACCTTGCGGGCCCCTAGCTCAGCGGTTAGAGCTGCCGGCTCATAACCGGTTGGTCCCAGGTTCGAATCCTGGGGGGCCCACCAGTCCCGTCTCGCGTCCTGCGCGCCCCTCGCCGCCGCGCAGGACGCAGTGTTCAGCGGCCGGTTCTTCGTGTACTGTGACTGAACATTCCTGATGCTTCCTGACCTCGCTGCCCTGATCGCCCTCCAGCAACTGGACAACGCCGCCGAGTTGTCCAGACGACGGCTCGCCGAGTTACCTGGAGTGGAACAGATCATCGCGACAAGACTTGCGGCCGCGCAAACTGTCGTCGATGAGACAGGGACGAAGGTGACGGCGAATCAGCAGAACCGTCGTGAACTCGAAAAACATGTGGCCGCCATCGACACGCGCCTTGCCCGTTTCGACGACCACAAAGCCGCGGTCAAGACCAATCAGGAGTACACCGCGCTCCTCCACGAAATCAGCACCGCCAAGACCGAGAAGGACGGCGTCGAAGAACAGATTCTCATCGGCATGGACGAAGCCGACCGCTTCTCACAGGACTTGAAAGCGGCCGAAGCGGCGCTCGCGCAGGTAAAGCGCGAGGGGGATGCCACACGAGCGGAGTTGACGAAGGAACGCGTGACTCTCGAGGCCGAAGTGACTCGTCTCCTGGCCCAGAAGATAGAAGCCTCGGCCGGCGTGCCGGCCGCCCTGCTGACCCGTTACGAGCAGTTGCTCAAACAGCGCCGCATGGTCGCCGTCGCGCCGATGACCGGCGAGACGTGCATGGCTTGTCACGTGCGGATGCGCCCGGCGGTGGCTCAGAAGGTTCGCCGCAATGCCGAGCTGATTCAGTGCGACAGCTGTCAGCGCATCCTGTTCTTTGTCGAGCCCGCGGCACCCGCCGAGCCAGCCGGCTCGTCCGCATCGCACTAGACTGGCTCGCCGCGCACCCCGCGCGGTACCGCGGGTGAGCCTCCGACGTACGCTTCGTCAACCCCTCCGGAGTAGAACGTCTCATGTCCGATCGCAAATACCGTCAGAGCGGCTACCAGGACGAAGGGCGCCGCGAGCGTCGTCCGGCGCTGGCCCGCCCAGTGGAAGCGCACGACCCCAGAATTCCGCGCGATCCGCGCGTGCCAAACATGCCTGGTTTCAAACAGGTGTTTCGCTGCGCCCGATGCGGACACCTCGAACCCCTGGACGTGCAAGCCGACAGCACGTGCGGCAACTGTGGCGTGGACCTGCACGCGTGCGTGCACTGTGTGTCGTTCGACTCGGGTGCGCGATTCGAGTGCGCCGCCAACGTCCCGGTGCGACTCAGCCCGAAAGACGTCAAAAATCAGTGCAGCAGCTTTGCGCCTCGCGTCAGCGTTGAGCGCGAGACCGGCTCAACGCCAGTCGGAAGCTCCTCGGGAGCTCGCAAAGCCTTCGACGACCTCTTCAAGTTTTAACGGTCTCCGCCAGACGGTCGTCGTTTCCGACCCTCTCGTTCAGACGAAGCGCCTGCGCCGCTCGCCCTGTCCAGCTCTGGAAGTCCAATAGCCGCAACCATTCTCCCGGCATCTGCCCCCTCGCGCCGGAATGAATAGCAAAGAGACAGGTTGTGGGCCGTGCACAGACGAGCAACATGAATCTGTTCGGGTCGCAAGCCGGCGCCGATCAATTGACTCGTGTTCGCCTGCCACAGGTCGAGCCTCCAGCGAGACGGCGAGTCATCGGCAAACCAGCGTTCGGCTTCGGGCCAGGCGGCAAGACACGCGTCGCGCACGGGTCCGTCCACCTGGTAGCAACACGGACCGATACTCGGGCCAATGGCGGCGACGATATCGGCCGGGCGAACGCCGCAGCGCTGCATTTCTCGAACGGCAGCGCCCACGACACCGGCGGCCGTGCCCCGCCACCCGGCGTGAACGGCGGCCACGACCCCAGCGCTGCCGCCCGCCAGCAGGATGGGCACGCAATCAGCGACTCGTACGGACGCCACGAGACCCGGTTGAGCACAGACAATGGCGTCAGCCGGCTGGCGCTGAAGCGGCGTCTCTCGTGAGCGCACCACCAGAACGCCGTCGCCATGAACCTGAACCACTCGAATCACCTGCGGCGTCGGGACGGAGAACAGGGCGGCCACGCGTTCGTAGTCGGCCTCCGCGTCGCCGCGAAACGCCAGGTTACGGCTGGTGAACAGATGCGGGGCGTCGCCTTCGAGGGCTTCGCACCGCAATACATCCCCTGCTGCGGTGCGGTCCCACCTGAAGCCCGCGGCAACCGCAGGAGACGTTCTCGTAGCCCAATCGCCCGGTTGGTCAACTGCGGTGCTCATCTCTCGCGCTCTACCTTTCCCTGTCCAGCGCCGGGCCCGTCAAAGTTCGGCGGCTCAGTCACTTACGCGGCACCCGCAATCGGGCGCCATGTTTGCTATCTCGTGGGGCCAGGAGGCACACACGAACATGACTGTCAGATTCATTCCAAACGACAAGGGCAATCCTCCGGGCAAGGTGGCGGATGCCGAACTCCACTTCTCCGGCGGACCGCTCGATGGTCTGAAGCTCATCGGCTTTGGCATCTGGGAACGCAAGAGCGGCGGGCGCAACGTCACCTTTCCGGCGCGGCAGTACTCGGTCAATGGCGAACGACGCAGCTTCGCGCTGCTCCGTCCTGCTGTCGACCCGACGTGTCAGGACCGGCTGAGGGACCTCATTCTCGACGCCTACAAAGAGCACGAGGAGGAGCTCGCGGCGGCTATGTAGAGACGGTCAGCTTGCGAGTGGGGTGGCCAACGCCTCTTCGTCCAGGGCTCACAGCGACGGTCAACGGCTCGATTGCGAAACCGCGAGCTGGCGCTTGGCCGGCAAGGTCCATTCGGCGCGTTCGCTTTTAGCAAGCTCGTCCTGGAAGAACGCAGTCTTCAGGCCGCCATCGATGATCTGCCAGGGAAGAAAGGCGTCGGCTGTCCGATCGCGATAGAGGTACGCGTCGGCATCGAGTCCGGTCTCGGCTACCGCAGCGCGCCAGTTGCCACCGTTCCGCTCGGCCAGTTCGATGACGTCGGCCACGCGCCGGTCCCCGAGCGAGAGCAGACCCTGGTAAAAGGAATGCCGCTCAGACTTGATATTGAAGTACACGTTGTCGACGCCGGAGACGAGCTCTCGCAGGCGCGCCGTCTTCTGGTCGATCACGGCCGCCCGCGTCATGGGCAACCACTGATAGGTCGTACCGGGTTTGGGCACCAGTGGATTGACCGACGCCACCAGCCGCCCGATGGTACCGCGCGCATGCGAGTGTTCCGCCATCCGTTCTCGCATGGCGATCGTCAGATCCCGAATCGCGACCAGGTCGTCGTCTGTTTCTGAAGGGAGGCCAATCATGTAGTACAGCTTCAGATTCTCGATGCCCTCACGAAAGATCAGATCGGCACGATCGAGAATCTGCTCGTTGGTCACGGTCTTGTTGATCACCCGCCTGAGGCGGTCCGACCCGGTTTCCGGCGCGATGGTAATCGATCGTTCACCACTCTGCTTGAGCAGTTTCACGATCGTCGGGGTGAGGTCGTCGAGCCGCAGCGACGCGGGGCTGATCCCATAGCCGAGTTCGATCAGGCTGGTGAGAATCAGCTCGATGTCAGGGTGATCGCAGAGCGCAATCGAGACCAGGCCGACCCGGTTTGCGTACGGCCGCGCCGCCGCGGCGATCGACAGAATCCGGCTCGTCTCAAAAGGCCGCACGGGCAGGTAGTTGTAGCCCGCCCAGCAGAACCGGCAGAGATTGGCGCAGCCGCGGACAACTTCGATCAGCAGCCGCGAACCAAACTCCGTGTCCGGCGTGAAAATACTGGTAAACGGGGGATCCAGCCGGTCGGCCGCCTTGACGGCCGCCTTGCGCACCACCGCGGGCGCGGGCGAGCCAGGCTTGGGCGTGATAGCGGCGACGCGTCCTGGCCCATCGTAGGTGACGTCGTAGAGGCTCGGCACGTAGCATCCACGCTCGGAAGTCAGCCGATGGCGCAGCGCGTCGTGGTCTCGGGTCCCAATCTCCGCGAACGCCTCGATGATCGATGGGACCAGCAACTCGCCTTCGCCGGCCGCGATCAGGTCCGCGAAGGGTGCCAGCGGTTCGGGATTCACGAAGGTCACCGCACCGCCCACAATCACGAACGGGTCCAGAGACGACCGGCTCTCGGCGCGTGGGGTAAGCCCGGCCATCCTCAGCATGGCGACGACATTGGTGTAGTCCCACTCGAACGACACCGAGAAGGCGAACACGTCGAAGTCGCGAACGCGCGTCCCAGACTCGATCGTCACCAGGGGGTCGCGCCGGGCGGTGCGCTCGGCCAGCTCCTGCCGTCCGGGCAGGAACACGCGCTCGCACACGACGCGGTCGTCGTCGTTGAACAGCTTGTAGACCGTCTGCAGACCCAGATTGGACATGCCGACGAAGTAGGTGTTCGGAAAGGCAAGTGCGACGCGGAGCCGGCCGCCGTGGGGTTTTCGGACGAAGCCCACCTCACGCGACAACATGTCGCGTCCGTCAGCCGGCGCGTCTCCGCGGCCTCCCTTGGGAGATGCAGCCGCAGAGCGGGAGGAACGTTGCCTGGTCATATCGGTCCGGAAATTGTGCGCGTGCCGACGATTCGGCGACGCCGATGGAGACGCCGCGGATGGTACTGGCGATTGTACCTGCAATGCGGCCCCCCATGCCCGATCGACCCGTTTACACGGGGAGAGAGCAGAGGCGGGCCTGGGCGTTACGAGGGGGTCGTCGCCGGGGCGTCTGCGGCCGGACCCGGCCTGAATGCCAGCGCAAACAACACAAGCACCACGGCCGAAGCCGCCGCAGGCACAACCCAGACACTTCGCCAGTCGTGGCCGCCGGCGGGGAGTAAGTACATGTCGACCACCCTGCCCGAGGCGAATGCGCCAATGAAGTAGCCGACGCCGTTGGTCACAAAGTTCAGGAATCCCTGCGCCGCGGCTCGGGTTCTCGGGCCAGCCTGGCTGTCGGTATAGATCTGTCCGCTAACGAAGAAGAAGTCATAACAGACGCCGTGAAGCAGGATGCCGGCATAGATGAGCCACATGCCTGGACCCGCATCACCCCAGCCGAAAGCGAGATAGCGGAGAGCCCACGCCGCCATGCCCACGAGCATGATCCCCTTGATGCCAAGCCGCTTCAGCAGAAACGGCAGGAGCAGCATGAAGAAGATTTCACTCATCTGCCCGAAGGTCTGAATGAACGCCGGCTCCGGGGCGCCAATCTCGTTGAGAAACGGGTTCGTGAAGGCGTAGTAGAACTGGAGTGGAATGCAGAGCAGGAACGACCCCACCACGAACACGGCAAAGGCCGGGTCCTTCAGCAGATACAACGCGTCAAGGCCCACGGCGTCGCGAACGGAAAACGGGCCGCCGGCACCTCGGGGCGGAGTGTGCGGCAGGGCCAGGGAGTAGAGTCCCATCACCAACGAGCCAGCCGCGGCTACGCGCATCGGCAATGCCAGAGCATCGGCCTTGAGCACTTTGCCGACGACAATCCCGGCAGCGATCCAGCCGATGGTGCCCAGCACGCGAATGGCCGGAAAGTCGCGGCCAGGATCCTTGATGTGATGAAAGGCGACCGAATTGGTGAGCGAGAGCGTCGGCATGTAGCAGAACGCGTACGCGAGCAGACACCCGTAGAAGCCGGTCCAGTGCGTCTGCGTCGAGAGCAGCCACATCAGCACGGCGCCTGCTAGATGAAGCGTGGCCAGCAATTTTTCGGACGCAAAAAACCTGTCCGCCACGATTCCTAGAAAGAAAGGCGAGAGCAGCGCCGCCACGGCCGTGGCCCCATAGGCCAGCCCCACCTCAGCTCCGGAGAAGTGCAGCGTCTGACTGAGGTACGTGCCCATCGTCACGAACCATGCTCCCCAGATGAAGTACTGGAGAAACATCATCAGCGACAGCCTGCCCTTGATTCCCATATCACCGCCTCCGCCCGACGCTCACGGCATCCCGATTCAGCCGTCCGGTACCAGCCTGGGTATCATAGTCGGCAGCCACGCAACGAATTTTCTGAGCAGATGCATATCCAGGTTCTCGAAGACAGGACAGCGCTTGGACGAGCGGCGGCGGATCACGTGGCGCGCGCCATTCGACGCGCGCTCGCGCGGGCTGGTTCGGCGCGAATTATTGCCGCCACCGGCACGTCCCAGTTCGAACTCCTGGCTGCACTGCCAGCGGAACCCGACATCGACTGGTCGCGGGTCGAGGTGTTCCATCTCGACGAATATCTGGGATTGCCTGCGGATCACCCGGCGAGCTTCAGCCGGTTTCTGCTCGAGCGTTTGATTCGCCCACTCGGCATTGGCCAATACCACCTGCTCGCGGGGGGGACAGACACTGATGGCGACGACGTGGTCGAGAGGGTGACGCGCGCCCTAGAGAGCGCGCCCATCGATCTGGCGCTGACTGGCGTGGGTGAAAACGGGCACCTCGCCTTCAACGACCCTCCGGCCGACTTCGACATTGAGGCTGCCTATCTGCGGGTCGACCTCGATGAGCGCTGCCGGCAGCAGCAGGTGGGCGAAGGGTGGTTCGAGAATCTCGCGGCCGTGCCAAAGCGGGCCGTCACGATGTCCGTGCGGCAGATCCTGAAAGCGAAAGAGATCATCTGCCTGGTCCCAGACGGCCGGAAGGCACAAGCGGTAATGCGCTGTTTCGGAAATGGAGTGACGCCTGCTGCTCCAGCGTCGGCATTACTGGAGCACCCGCGCGCGACCGTCTATCTCGATCGCTCGTCAGCCAGACTCTTGCCGCGATCCCTCGTAGACCAGGCGTAGGGGGCCTGGCGCTCGCACAGAGCCCAGGTCGAGCATCCCGGGCCCGACGTGTGACGTGGCCCGGGCGCCCCTGCCAGTGTCAGCCTTCCTGTCGTCTGAGAAATGCCGGCGTATCAAACGTGGACGGCTCGTCCGACGGCTCCTCGTCGTTCTCGGCCACACTCACTGGACGAACGACAATCGGCAACTCCAGCGGCGTTCTCCGGTTGACGATCACGCTCCGGCCGGTGGTGCCGTTGGCCACGCGCCGCTCCTCGACGAGCCCGCGCGCTTCGGTGAACACGCTGAGATCGACCGGCGTGACCTTGTTCGATTGGGTGGCGGGCGAACCCAGCAGCCGGGACCGGTCGAAGCCAGTCGCAATCACCGTGATCTTGACGGTGCCTTCCATCTTTGGGTCGACGACCGCCCCGAAGATGATGTTGGCATCCTCGTGCGCGGCGTTGAAGACAATCTCTGACGCCTCGCTGACCTCCGCCAGAGTCAGGTCCGGCCCCCCGGTGACGTTGATGATGACGCCGCGGGCGCCGTCGACGCTGGCGTCCTCGAGCAGCGGGCTCGAGATGGCCGCCGTGGCCGCGAGCCGCGCGCGTCCTTCGCCCGAGGCGATGCCCGTGCCCATGATGGCAATGCCCATGCGCGACATGATGGTTTTGACGTCCGCGAAGTCCAGATTGATGAGTCCCGGCACTAGGATGAGGTCTGAGATCCCCTGAATCGCCTGGCGAAGCACGTCGTCGGCCGTTTCGAACGCCGCCGACATGCTGGTCGACCGGTCCACTGTCGACAGCAGCCGTTCGTTGGGAATCGTGATCATGGAATCTACGGCGTCGGCGAGCTCACGCATGCCGGCTTCGGCCTGCAATTGGCGCTTGCGGCCTTCGAAGCGAAATGGCCTGGTGACGACCGCAACCGTCAGCGCACCCATCTGATTGGCCAGACTGGCGATCACCGGAGCGGCTCCCGTTCCGGTGCCTCCGCCGAGACCGGTCGTGACGAAGACGAGATCTGCGCCGGTCAGTGCCTCGAGGATCTTCTCGGTGTCTTCGAGCGCGGCCGCACGCCCCACATTGGGATCGGCGCCGGCGCCCAGCCCCTTCGTGAGATGCGATCCGATCTGCAACTTCACCGGCGCCGAGTTGTTCAGCAGCGCCTGCTGGTCGGTGTTGGCGATGATGAACTCCACGTCGCCAAAGCCGGCGTTCACCATGCGGTTGACGGCGTTGCTGCCGCCGCCGCCGACACCAATTACCTTGATGCGAGCTCCGGCCTTGATGTTTTCGTCGAGGAGGATTCTGAGTTTGCCATTGGGCGAAGGAGAGAGTGGGTGAAAATCCATAGTGCGGGTATTCCTTTCGTCGGCCGCGCCTGCGCGCGGTGCCATGATAGCGGACTGCGGCTCGGCCTCAACCGCTCTGCCGCGAAAAACGCGCGCGTCGACTAAAAAAATTCCTTGAACAACGTTCGCAGCCGCGACGTGATCCGTTCGAACGTACCGGCGCCGACCGTCATCGGCTCCGTCTGCATGTGCCGGTGACGGTACGCGACCACTCCGACGGGCGTGGCGAATGCCGGGCTGTTCACGTGATCGGCCAAGCCGCCCATGCCCTCGGGCGCGGCGCGTCTCACAGGCAAATCGAAAATCTGCTCGGCAATCTCGGGCATGCCCTCGAGCATCGACGCGCCCCCCGTGAGCACGATGCCCGAGTTGAGCGACTTCTCGTACCCGGCTCGTCGAATCTCGTCCCACAGCAGATGACAGATCTCTTCGGCCCGCGGCTGCAGGATTTCTGACAGGACGCGGCGCGGCATTACGCGGGCCCGGCGCCCGGCAATGCTCGCCACCTCCATGGTGTCGTCTTCGGGCACGAGCGCCGTCAACGCGCATCCGGATCGCCGCTTGAGCTTCTCGGCGTCTGGAATCGGCATGCGGAGTCCGACAGCGATGTCATTGGTGAAGTGATCCCCTCCCACCGCGAGCACTCCGGTGTGCCACAAACTCCCGCGCTCGAACACGGCGAAGTCGGTCGTGCCGCCGCCGATGTCCACGAGGCAGACCCCAAGCTCTTTCTCGTCGGTCGTCAGCACCGCTTCGCTCGCGGCGAGCTGCTCCAATACCGTTTCCACGACCTCGACACCGGCCCGGTTGACGCACGCGATCATGTTCTGCATCGACGACGAGCTGCCGGTGACCACGTGCACGTTGACCTCGAGGCGGCTTCCGGTCATCCCGACGGGAGCGGCAATGCTGTCCTGGTCATCGATGACGAAGTCCTGCGGCAGCACGTGCAGGATCTCCCGGCCGCTCGGCAACGACACCGCCCTGGCGGCGTCAATCGCGCGTTTGACGTCCTCGCGGCTGATCTCCCGGTTCCGGCCAGCCACCGCCACCACACCACGGCTGTTGAAAGCCTTGACGTGCGCACCCGACAGCGCCAGGTGGACGCTGTCAATCTCGATGCCCGCCGTGAGCTCCGCTTCGTCAATGGCCTTCTTGATGGCTTCGGCTGCCGAGTCCACGTTGTTGACGATGCCTCGCCGGATGCCCTTCGACTCGGCCACTCCAATGCCGATGATGTCGAGTCCGCCGTCGTCCATGACCTCGCCGACGATGACCGAGACGGTCGCCGTCCCGACGTCGAGCCCTACTACGTACTGTTCACTTCTTGCCATGGACCGCCTCTTTCGTTTTGCATCCCACCATCAATGCACGCCTCCTGCGACTCGACGGCCCTTCTCGGGCCGGTGCACGTAGATCCGATCGTCGAAGCGCAAGTCGACGTAGTCGACCTCTTCGAAGCGCTCGTGAAAGGTCGGCCGCAGCTCGAGGTACCGCTCCAGACGATCGCCGAAGCGGCTCTCACCGAGGTGCAGCCAGACGTCATCGTTCGTGAGCATGACCCGCGCATCGTGCGGATTGGAGACGTCGATCTGCGAGATGGCCTGAAGCAGACTCGCGCGATGCGACAGATCCCCCATGAGCGCCGTGGTCAGCCGGACGGTATCGAGCCTCAGCGCCCGCCCCTTGCTCCCCGCCGGACTCATGCCGTCCACCACGGGCAGATCGATGTCTCGATACGCCGAGCTGTACTCGTCGATGACGATGCCGGTGTCGTCGACGAGAAAGAGCTGTGTGCCGATACGCGCCAACGCCATTGGCACGCGCTCGACGACGCGGATTCCGATCGTCGACGGGAGCACACGCCAGAGGGTCACCTGGCCTACCCATAGCGAGCTCATCAGCTGACTGCGGTAGCGATCCAGATCGGCCCGCAGGATGTTCTGGCCGCGCAGCCCGGCAACCAGCGCCAGGACATCGCCCTCGGACAGGCGGCTGTTGCCCTGCACGATGAAGCGCCGCACGGCAAACGAGTCCGACGACATGGCCGTGCGGGCACCCCACCCGAGGAGAGCGGCCACAAGCACGGCCGGGAGCGCCCACCGCGCCACGCGCCACACCGTACGTCCGTAACGGCGCTGACGGTTGGGCGCGACTTCAGCGCGCCGGAAGCGGCGATCCGCATGAGCGGCGACACCTGGCGCCCCAGGAAGCCCGCGGCGCATCGTCGATGCCCGGCGACTCATCGCGGTTGCGCCTCCTTCAGTGCCAGTCGCTCGAGAATCTGGTGGCTGACCCCTGTAATGGACCCCGCGCCGAGCGTGATCACCAGGTCTCCGGGCTCAACGAGTCGAGCGATGTACTCCGGCACATCCTGAAGATGTGGCACGACGCGCAGGTCGGCCACCGTGGAGTGCATCGCCGATGCGAGCGCGTCGATGGTCACGCCCGGCATTGGGGCTTCGCCCGCGGCGTAGATGTCGGTGAGAATCACGGTGTCCGCTTCGCGGAATGCGGCACCGAATCGATCGAGCAGATCGCTTGTCCGGCTATATCGATGCGGCTGAAAGATCGCCACCACCCGCGAGGGGCGTCCCTCCCGCGCGGCCTGCAGGACCGCGGCAATCTCGGTGGGGTGATGCCCGTAGTCGTCCACGACTTTGACGCCGGCGGCCGTGCCGCGGACCTGGTAACGACGTTCGGCGCCCCTGAACTGTGACAACGCGCTCTGGATCCTCCCGAACGGCACGCCCAGTTCGAGACCGACCGCGATAGCGGCCAGCGCGTTCTGCAGGTTGTGACGTCCGGGGATGGGCAGACTGAGCTCGCCCTCACCGGTTCCGAGCGGCACACCAGGAACGGCATACTGCACCCCGCACCGCGAGAGTGTGCCGTCGCCGCGTGGCATCAGCCCTCGCACGTGCGCGTCGTCGGCAAATCCGTACGTAATCGTTCGCCGCGTCAGCGTCGGCAGCAACTCCCGCACGGCTGCGTCGTCGGCACACGCGACGACGACGCCGTAGAACGGCACGCGGTGCGCGAAATCCCTGAAGCCCTCGACGAGCCGATCGACGGTCCCATACGTGTCCATATGTTCGCGATCGATGTTGGTGATGACCGCAATGGCCGGCGACAGTTTCAGAAACGAACGGTCGCTCTCGTCGGCTTCAGCCACCATGAACTGGCCCCGCCCGAGTCTCGCGTTGCTGCCGAAGGCACTGAGTCGGCCACCGATGACCGCCGTGGGGTCGAGCCCCGCCTGTTCGAGCATCACGGCGACCATGGACGTGGTGGTCGTCTTGCCGTGGGTGCCAGCGATGGCGATGCCGACGCGGAGGCGCATCAACTCGGACAGCATCTCCGCCCTGGGGATGACCGGCACGTGCGCCTGCCGCGCCGCCAGAATCTCGGGGTTGTCCGTCGCGATGGCAGACGAGACCACCACAACGTCCGCGGCGCGGACGTGACTCGCGTCATGGCCGACCGTGACGTCGACCCCCAGCGATGCCAAACGGTCGGTGACCGCCGACCGACGCGCGTCGGAACCGCTCACGACGTAGCCAAGGTTCACGAGCAGTTCAGCGATGCCGCTCATCCCGATGCCGCCCACGCCGACGAAGTGCACGTGTCGCGTGCGACCGAGCCACATCACCGGACCAACTCCAGGGCACGGTCCACAATCCGGCGCGCCGCATCCGGCTTTGCGAGGCTCTTCATCGCGAGGCCCATCGCCTGTAGCCGATCGGGTGCGTCGAGCAAGGCCGCGATCGTGTCGGCCAGTCCGTCGCCACCGATCGTCTGCTCGACCACGAGTGCCCCACCAGCGTCCGCGAGGACGCGTGCGTTCTTCCGCTGGTGGTCGTCGGTCGCGGTCGGAAGCGGCACGAGTATCGCCGGTCGTCCCGTCGCCGCCAATTCGGCCAGCGTCGTGGCGCCGGCGCGGCAGACGACGAGATCGGCCGCGACCAGCTCGGTTGCGACACGATCGAAGAACGCCTCGGCGCGGGCCGGCACGCCGGCCCGGGCGTAACCCTCGCGGACCTCGGCCAGGTCACGCGCGCCGGTCTGATGGACCATTTGCACATTGGGGTGACGAGCCAGAAGGCGAGCCGACCCGCCAACGACGATCACATTGACGGCGTGTGCGCCCTGGGATCCGCCAAGGATCAGCACGTGGCGGGCCTCTCGTACTTCCTGGCCACCGTTGCTCGCAGGTGCGAAGAACTCCGCGCGCACGGGATTACCCGAGACGAAGCCCCGCTGACCGAAGAACGGAAGCGTTTCCTCATAAGTCACCGCCGCGGCGCGCACGAGACGGGCGAGCAGTCGATTCGTGAGTCCCGGCACCGCGTTCTGCTCGAGCACCATCGTCGGAATGCCGCGCAGCACCGCCGCCAGAACCACGGGGCCCGAGCTGAAGCCTCCAACGCCAATCACCACGTCGGGCCGCCGCCGCCCAATCAACAGCCACGCATCCCGGAGGGAGGGTGCGATCAGCAGGCCGGCCGTGGCGCGAGCACGCCACGACTTCCCCTTGAGACCGGCGCTCTTGATCAGATCGAGTGTGAATCCCTCCTGCGGCACGATTCGCGCCTCGAGCCCCGCCGCTGTGCCGGCAAACGTGATCCGGGCGTCTGGCCGGCGTCGCATGAATTCCGTGGCGACGGCGATGCCCGGATACAGGTGTCCCCCGGTGCCGCCGCCGGCGATCACGACCGACAGAGTCCGTCTCGACCGATCGTCCATTCACGTCCTCAGGCCTCCTGCTCGTCGAGCGTCCAGCCGGGTCGGGCCGGAGCGAATGCGCGGGACGTCGCGGAAGCGTGCTGCGAGATGTTCAGAAGGATGCCCATCGAAATCATGCTGATGACGAGCGACGAGCCACCGTTGCTGACGAACGGCAGGGGAATCCCCTTGGTCGGCAGCAGCGAGGTGACCACGCTGATGTTCATCAGCGCCTGAATCGCCACGATCATCGTGATGCCGAGTGCCAGGAACGATCCGAATCGGTCGGGAGCAAGCAGCGCCACCCGCAGACCACGCCAGGTGATGGCCACGAAGCACAGGAGCATGAGCGTCGTCCCGATGAGGCCGAACTCCTCCGCCACCACCGAGTAAATGAAGTCGGTGTGCGGCTCTGGGAGGTAGTACAGCTTCTGAATCCCCTGCATCAGCCCGGTGCCGAAGAGACCTCCGGATCCAATCGCGAGCATGGATTGGGTGACCTGATACCCGGCACCTCGGGCGTCGCTCCAGGGATCCAGAAACGAGAGGAACCGTTTTCGCCGGAAGTCTGACGAGAGAATCAGCGCCATCGTGCCCGAGAACATCAGCACGAGGCTGACGAACAGGTATCGATACTGGAGCCCCGCGGCGAACACCATCGCCGTCACGACGAGGACGAGAACAGCCGCGGTGCCCAGGTCTGGCTCGGGCAGAATCAGGCCGACCAGGGCCAGACACATCAACCCGATGGGCAGCAGCACGCGCGCGAATTCGTTGACGTACTGCATGCGGCGCTCGAGCAGTGCGGCGGTAAAGATGACTGCAACGAGCTTCGCGAGTTCCGACGGCTGCACCGACACGCCCACCGTGATCCAGCGTCGTGCCCCATTGACCGCTCCAAAAAAGAACACCGCGACGAGCAGAATCGCCGTGAACCCCAGCATCGACCAGATCAGCGCGGGCCGGCGGTACTCCCGGTAGTCGATGCGCATGGCCACGAACATGCCCGCGAGCCCAATGCCGGCATAGATGGCCTGGCGGTACAGGAAGTAGTACCTCGAGTTGTACTTGTTCAGAGCCTGCAACCACGAGGCGCTGTACACCATGACGAGGCTTGCACCCACAAGCAGCATCGTGAGCAGGAACAGGGTCTTGTCTGACTTCAGCGTTCGCGCCATGGCACTAATGCTCCGTTCGATTTCCGCCGACACTACTGGGCGGCTCCATCGGCCGCCGCACGGCGCTCCCCGCAGCGCCTTCAGGTGAGCGGTCAACAGTCACCAGTCGGACATGGACGAGGACACCGGCCTCACACACCGACATTGGTGTGCGTTCCCAGCGGCAGGCTCCTCACCGCGGCGCCCGATCTGATGACTGTTGACCGCTCCACCCCTCTGCACACCCAGCCGAGCCTCGCGTTCGTGACTGCGCGCTCGACCGCGAACTATCCCTGCCGCACCCCGGCACGCGCGCCCTGGTCCTGCGCCAGCTTGCCGACCTCGTCCTTGAACGCGCGGCCCCGCGCGCTGTAGTCCGGAAACATGTCAAAGCTGGAGCATGCCGGCGCGAGCAGGACCACCCCACCCGGACCGGCCAGGGCGAACGCCTCCCGCACGGCCTCCGCCATCGATCCGGCATCACGCACCGGAAGTGCGTCACCCAACGCCGCGTGAATCAGCGGCGCTGATTCCCCAATCGCGACGACGCCCGTGGCACGACGCTGCAGGCTCTCGCGCAGGTCTTCGAACGATCCACCTTTGTAGCGCCCACCCATAATCACGACCACGCCGCGATCGAAGCTTTCGATGGAACGCCGGACGGCCACGATGTTGGTCGCCTTGGAGTCGTTCACGAAGCGGACGCCACCGATCTCGGCCACGGGCTCGAGCGCGTGCTCGAGGCCGGTGAACGTGGCCAAGGCGCGCTGCATCGCCTCCACTGGGACTCCAGCCAGCGATGCCACCGCGCCGGCCGCGAGAGCATCGGCGAGCAGGTGTCTGCCCGTGAGTCGCACGGCGCTCACGGGGAAGAGCGGCCGCATTGCCCCGGCGCGCCGCTCGACCACCAGCTCGCCGGCGACGGTGACTCCGTCTTCGATCGGCGCGTCGAGCGCAAAGTCGAATCGTTTGGCGATGCCTCCGGCCAAGGCCAGCGCGGCCGCGTCATCGGCGTTGACCACCGCGTAGTCGTCAGCAGTCTGGTTCTCGAAGATGCGTGCCTTCGATGCCGCGTATTCGTCGAACGTCGCGTGGCGGTCGAGGTGATCGGCCGACAGATTCAACAGCACGGCGATCCAGGGTCGAAACGTCGCGATGGTCTCGAGCTGGAAGCTGCTGACCTCGACCACGTGAATGGTGTCGGGCTGCGAGTCGACCACCTGCGTGCTGAGGGCGGTGCCAAGGTTGCCGCCGGCAGTGACGGTGAAGCCGCCCCGCTGCAGCATGCGTGCAATCAGCGTCGTGGTCGTCGACTTCCCTTTGGTGCCGGTGACCGCAATCACTCGACCCTGCAGGAAGCGAGAAGCCAGCTCCACCTCACCGATGACCGGTACGCCGGCCAACCGTGCGGTGGCTACCGCAGCCTGCATCGGCGAGACCCCGGGGCTCAGCACGATCAGGTCCGCACGTCGGAGCAGATCCTCTACGTGGGGACCGATGTCGACCCGAACGCCCAGTGCGCGAAGGCGGTCGAGCGCCGGCGCCGGACCAGCGGCGGTGTCGCTCAGCGTGACCGTCGCGCCTCGCGAGACCAGCAGGTCCACGGCGGCCAGGCCGCTGCGGCCGGCGCCGAGCACCACGACGTGTTTGCCGGACAGATCGAATGGCTCGCGCGTCATCTGAGCTTCAGGCTCGTCAGGCTGAACAGGGCGAAGATGATCGCCAGAATGAGAAAGCGGGTGATGACTTTCGGCTCCGCCCATCCGCCGAGCTCGAAATGATGGTGGATGGGCGCCATGCGAAACACGCGCCTCCCGGTCGTCTTGAACGACACCACCTGGATGATCACCGACGCGGCTTCCATGACGAAGACACCGCCAACAATCGGGAGCAGCAGTTCCTGCTTGATGAGAATGGCGACCGTACCCAGCGCGCCACCCAGACCGAGCGACCCGACGTCCCCCATGAAGATGTCCGCCGGATGCGCGTTCCACCAGAGAAAGCCCAGGCTCGCGCCCACGAGCGCGCCGCAGAAGATCGTCAACTCGCCCACGTCGGGAAACCAGACGAGCAGCAGGTAGTCGGCAAAGACCTTGTGGCCCGTCACGTAGGTCAGCGCCGTGAACGCTGCGGCCGACACGGCGAATGTGCTGATCGCCAGGCCGTCGAGTCCGTCGGTGAGATTCACCGCATTGGTCATGTTCACCAGCACGACCACGGCGAACAGGACGTACCACCATCCCAGATCCGGGATGAGGTTCTTGAAGAACGGAAAGATCAGGCGCAGGTTGTAGGCCGGTGGATTGTGATCGGCCAGCCAGACCAGCAGCAGACCAATCAACACGGCCACCGCCACCTGTGACAACAGCTTGTAGCGGGCGAAGAGGCCGTGGTGGCTCCGGCGTGTGATCTTCAGGTAGTCGTCGACAAAGCCGATGCCGCCGAAAGCGGCGGTCGATCCCAGCGCGATCCAGATGAACTTGTTCGCGAGGTTGGCCCAGAGCAGTGTCGGCACGAACACCGCCATGAGAATGAGCAATCCCCCCATGGTGGGGGTCCCCGCCTTCGTCTTGTGACTCGCGGGGCCGTCCTGGCGCACCACCTGACCAATCTGGAACGCCTGCAGCCGGCGAATGAACCAGGGGCCCAGGAGGAGGCTCAGCGCGAGCGCCGTCAGGCTGGCCGCAGCTGTGCGGAACGTGATGTATCGGATGACGTTGAGCCCGGAGATCTGCGAATGCAGCGGATAGAGGAGGTAGAGCATCAGGCCACCTCCAGCAGACGATCCGAGACGATGTCCGTTCGGGTCCCTCGCGAGCCCTTCACGAGGACGAGGTCGCCAGGACCGACCAGCGAGGTGGTCTGCTCGGCTGCAAGATGGCTGTCGGCAAAACGGTAGACGCGAGCCGTCGGCATCCCGGCGGCGACGGCCGCAGCGCCCAGCGCATCAGCGTCGCCCCCGCCGATCGTCATCAGGACATCGATGGCCAGACGTGCCGCGGTTCGCCCGCATTCTTCATGCAGCGCACGCGACATCGAGCCCAGCTCCAGCATCTCGCCGATGACCGCGATCCGACGTCCGTCGGCCGGCGTGGCGGCCAGCGCCTGGAGCGCGGCGAGCACCGCAGCGGGGCTCGCGTTGTACGAGTCATCGACGAGACGCGCGCCACCGCGGAGCGTGAGCGACGCACCTCGACGCGCGACGGGCCGAAGCAATGCCACCCGCTCCTCGATGGTCGAGAGGGGGATTCCGAACTCGAGAGCCACCGTCATGGCGGCCAACACGTTGAAGAGGTGCGCCCGGCCCGCCAGTGGCACGCGGAGATGGCAGATGCCCGTCCGAGTAGTCACGCTGGCCGTTGTCCCGTCGAAGCCGCGATCGACCACATCGTGCGCGCGCACATCTGCGGACGGCGATTCTCCAAACGTGCGCAGCCGTCCGCCGAACGATGCGATGTGCGCCATCACCAACGGATCGTCTGCGTTGGCCACGACGAGCGTCTCTGCGCCACTCCCCTCGAGAATTTCCGCTTTGGCCGCCGCAACGGCTTCGCGCGAGCCGAGGTGCCCGATATGCGCGTCTCCCACGTTGGTCCAGACACGCACGTCTGGGGTGGCAATGGCGGTGAGGGCACGGATTTCGCCCCGGTGGTTCATGCCGAGTTCGACCACCGCGAGATCGGGGCAGTCGGTCAGCTCCATCAGCGACAGCGGCAGACCGATATGGTTGTTGAAGTTGCCCCGGTTACGGAATACCCGGTACCGAGTGGACAGCAGCTCGGCCGTTACCTCTTTGGTGGTCGTCTTGCCGGCACTTCCAGTGATCGCGATGACGACTGATCCAGACTCCACACGCACGTAGTGCGCGAGCGCGTGCAGAGCCGCCAGGGTATCGGCCACCGCGATAGCCGCAACGCCGCGCGTTTCGGCAGCCGCTTCCATGACGAGAACACCAACTGCGCCTTGCGCGACAGCCTGACTCACGAACTCGTGGCCATCGAATCGATCGCCACGGAGGGCCACGAACAGTTTGCCGTCGAGCGGTTGTCGGCTGTCGATCGCAACACCAGCGAACACCTGATCGGCGCGACCAGACGCGAGTCGCCCGCCGGTCACGTCGGCGACAAGTTGGGCCGTGAGCACGATGGGCGGACGTGCCGTGATCACGCCTTGGCTTCCGTGCGGCGATGCGCGAGCGCCGCGCGCGCCACATCGCCGTCGTCGAACGGCAGGGTCCGATCGCCGATGATCTGATACTTCTCGTGCCCCTTGCCCGCAATGAGCACGAGATCGCCAGGGGACGCCATACGGACCGCCTGCTCGACCGCAGCGCGACGGTCGATCACGGTGAGGCAGGTGGGACCGGCGCGACGAGGGCCGCCGGGCTCCGGGGTCGGCGAGAGGCCACGCATGATCTCGTCGATGATCCGTTCCGGATCCTCAGAGCGCGGATTGTCGGAGGTGAGCACGACGACGTCGCTGAGCCGTCCCGCCACCGCCCCCATGAGCGGCCGCTTGCTGCGATCGCGATCGCCGCCGCAGCCGAAGACCGTGATCAGCCGGCCCGGTGCGAGCGGTCGCATCGTCTCGAGCAGGTTCTTGAGCGCGTCGTCTGTGTGCGCGTAGTCGACCACGACCCGGATGTCGTCGGCCTCACGTGAAACGGTCTGGAAACGGCCCGGCACGTGCGCGAGGCTGGCAATGCCCTCTTCGATGGCGCTCAACGGCAGATCGAGCGCGACAGCCACGCCCACGGCCGCGAGGATGTTGTAGACGTTGGGCCGACCGATGAGGGGTGACTGGATATGCACAGCGCCACGCGGTGTGTCGGCGATGAACCGGAGACCTTCGAGCGAGGACTGAATGCTCGTGGCGTGCACATCGGCTGGCCGATCGATCGCGTACGTCACGGGGCGCGACTGGCTGGCCGCGAGCTCCGCGCCCCTCGGATCGTCGAGGTTGATGACCGACGGCGCACCCGCGGGCAGCATCTCGAACAGCCGGCGCTTGGCCGCGAAATACTGCTGCATGTCATGGTGGAAATCGAGATGGTCCCGGGTCAGGTTCGTGAAGACCGCCGCAGCGAACCGGAGATGCGCCACACGGTGCAGCGCCAGGGCGTGCGACGAGACTTCCATCGCGCACGCCTTGCACCCGCGATCGACCATGGTGCGGAGCAGCCGCTGCACTTCTGACGCTTCCGGGGTCGTGTGCGAGGCGTCGCGCTCGTCCGACGATGACGGTCCGACACGAAAGGTGACGGTACCGAGACGGCCGCACGGCAGGCCCGCGGCGTCGAATACGGCCGCGAGCAGGTACGTGGTCGTCGTCTTGCCGTTGGTGCCGGTGACCCCGATGATGGAGAGATGTTCACTCGGCTGTCCGTAGCAGATGGCCGAGAGCTCTGCGAGGGCCAGACGGGCGCTCGTCGTTCGGAGCCAGGGCACCGTGCCGCCCGGCGGCGCGGGACTCTCCGCGACGATGGCCAGCGCGCCGCGCGCGATCGCGTCGGCAGCGAATCGCGCGCCGTCCGCCCGCTCGCCCGGGATAGCGACGAACACCGATCCCTTCCCGGTGGAGCGAGAGTCGTGGCTGACTGTCGTGACGGCCGCATCCTGCGAGCCCGCGGCCTCGACGCGCCGACGCGAGTCGGGCGCAAGCGTGCGTGCGGCGGCCACCAGGGCGCCGAGTTTCACCATGTTCCGCCGGCAGTACGAGGTTCGATCGCCGCGCGTCCGAGCTCGGCGGCTCCGACCGCACCAGGCTGCAGCGGTGCGCCGGGCTCCGGACTTTGCCGAATGACGGCGCCGGCGCCAGAGAGTCGAGGCATCAGGCCGGCATCGGCCATGGCGCGGGTGGCCTCTCGCGCCGAGAGACCCATCAGGTCGGGCATCACGGCGGGTCCGCCCGCGTGAATCACGCGGGGAGCACGTGCCGCCACGCTCGCGTGCTGCGCGACTTCGCCCGGCTGCGATCGGATGATGACGGGTGGCACGGGGTTGATGCTCGAGGGCACCCCGCGTTGCTGCAGCGCCGCCTCGGCGATCTTCTTGAAGATCGGCGCGGCCACGGTGCCACCGTAGTAGGTCCCCGCTCGCGGCGTATCGATCACCACGAGAATCGTGAACGCCGGCGTTCTGGATGGGACGAAGCCCACGAACGAGGCGTTGTAGTCCGTGTTCGAGTACCCGTGCGCGCTCGCTTTGTGAGCCGTGCCCGTTTTGCCAGCGGTCTGGTAGCCAGTGAGCTTCGCCGCCGTCGCCGTGCCTCGATCGACGACACCCTCCATCATGGCGGTGAGGGTGGCTGCCGTGGTGGCGCTGATCGCGCGCCGCAAGACTTTCGGGGTGACGGGCTGACGGTGGCCATCGCGAATCACCGCCCGAACCAGATGCGGTTCCATCAGTAACCCGCCGTTGGCGACCGAGCTGGCGGCAGCAGCCATCTGCATCGGGGTGACGCTGATCTGGTAGCCCATCGCGACCGAGGCCAGGCCGCTTTCGTTCAGGTTCGCCGGATTCCAGATGCCGGCACTCTCACCCTTCAGGTCGGGTGTGAGCATCTGTCCGAATCCAAACCGGGTGACGTACTGTGTCAGCCGCGCCGTGCCCGTACGAAGGCCGACTTTGATCGCGCCGACGTTACTCGACTTCACGATCACGTCCTCGAAGCTGAGGGTGCCGTAATTGTGCGTGTCGTGAATCGGCTTGCGCCCCGGAAACGTGATGAAGCCGGGACTCGTGCCGATCATCTCGGTGGGCGTGACGACGCCGCTCTCGAGCGCCGCCGATGCGGTGACGATCTTGAAGGTCGAGCCGGGCTCGTACACGATGGTGATGGCCCCGTTTCGCAGCTGGTCCGGCGAGGCGGTCCCGACGGCATTCGGGTTGAATGTCGGATAGCTCGCCATGGCGAGCACCTCGCCTGTGTAGGGGTCGAGCACGATCGCAGTGCCTGCTTGCGCGTGGTTGGCCTCCACGCCGGCCTTCAGTTCGCGCTCCACGATGTATTGCAGATTCAGATCGACCGTGAGCTCCAGTGATGCGCCGGTGACTGGCGCGCGCTCGATGCGCGTCTGCAGCCGTTCCTGTTTCCCGTCTACCTGCGCGATGGCGGAGCCGTCCTTGCCGCGCAGCACGGTTTCGTACGACGACTCAATGCCTGCCAGACCCCGATTGTCCATGCCGACGAAGCCGATCGCATGCGCGCCAAGTTCGAAGCGAGGGTAGTAGCGCCGCGTGTCGGCCTGGAGCGCGACGCCTTCCAGGTGCAGGGCGGCGACGCGCTGGGCCTGTTCGGGAGAGACGGCGCGCGAGCGCCGCACATACTGGAACCGTTTGTCGCCAGAGAGCTTTTCTGTCAGATCCTGACGATCCTTGGCCGTGCAGTCGCGAAGCGCACTGCAAAGGAGCTTCACGGTCTTGTCCGCATCCTCCACGATTGAGGGGTCCGCAACAATCGCGTCGGCGTACACCGAGTACGCGAGCAGCTTGCCATCCCGATCAGAGATGTCGCCGCGCATTGGCTCGAGGATGATCCGGGATTGCTGCTGCCTGGTCGTACGCCGCACCAGCTCGTCGTGCTGCACGACCTGCAGGACCACGAGCCGTGCCTCGATGATGGTCGTCCATGCCGCCAGAAGGGACAGCAGCACGACCGTTCGCCGCTTGATGGACGGGCGCCAGCTGGCGTCGGGGCGAATCTCCTCCGCCATCGGAGCCTGCAGCGGGTCGAGTTGACCTGAACGTCGCCAGAGGCGCGAGAGCCGTCCGATTAGTGCACCAAGAGATCGCGGGTGAGGCCCGCGCCTGCTCGAGACGTTCGCCATCTGTCTCTCCTAGCGCACCTGCGCCACGACGCCGCCGTCGGCGGGTGTGGACTCGGGGGCCCGTTCGATCACCACCGTGGTGGCAATCGATGGCCGCTGCAGACCCATCTGCATCGCCCGCTGTTCGATGTGCTGCGGGGTCTGGAGCATCTGCAGGTTCAGATTGAGCTTCCGTCGATTGACGGTTTCCTGGTTCTGTTCCTTCCGAAGCTGTTCGATGTTCCGCGTGTGCTCGAGCACTTCGGCACGCTGCCAGGCGGAGAACAGCAAGAGCAGGACCGTGCCGCTCACGAGCAGCAGGTACCGCAGCAACTCGCCGCGGTGACGGCTGTCGACCTCGCGCAACACCGTGTTGTTGCGGATACCCCTGCGGACGGCATATTCGGTGTCGATGCTCATGCCACTCTCCCCAGCACCCGCAGCCGTGCCGACCGGGCGCGCGGATTACGACGGCACTCGTCCTCGCTGGCGACGACACCGCGGCGGGTCACGAGCTGCAGCGCCGGCTGCTCTCCAGCCAACCGACGAAACGTGTGCTTGACCACCCGATCCTCGAGCGAGTGAAACGCGATGATCGCCAGCCGGCCACCTGGGGCCAGCACCCCGGCGGTGGTCTCCAGGAAAGCATCGAGCCCTTCGAGCTCGTCGTTCACCCAGATGCGGAGCGCCTGGAACGTCCGTGTGGCCGGGTCGATCCGCTGCCACCCACGTCCGCCGGCCGCGCGCCTCACAACGGCGGCGAGTGCGGCCGTGTCGGTCAACTCGCCTCGGTCGCGGGCCGCGATCACGTCACGCGCCACGCGTCTCGACTGACGTTCCTCACCAAACCTGAAAATGACGTCGGCCAGCTCGGTGGCGTCACACGCGTCCAGCCGGTCGGCCAGCGTGGCGCCCCGGCTGGTGTCCATGCGCATGTCCAGCGGCCCCGCGTGCCGGAAGCTGAAGCCGCGGTCGGGCACATCGACCTGCATCGACGACACTCCAAGGTCAGCCAGCACGCCATCGACCTCCGATATGCCTCGCGCCGCGAGAACCTCCGGAAGATGCCGGAAGTCCTCGTGCACGAACTCAACCCGGGGAGCCTCACTGCCAAGCCGCATGCGCGCCTGCTCGAGAGCACTGAAGTCCCGGTCGATCCCGAGGATCCGTCCCGCACCCGAGGCGAGCAGTCCGCTCGTGTGCCCGCCAAATCCCACCGTGCAGTCCACGTAGAGCCCTTCAGCGCGTGGTGCGAGAAACGCGACCACTTCCTGCGCGAGCACCGGCTCGTGCAAGGTTCAGATCCCGAACTCCGCCAGCGCGCGGGCGTCGTCGTCGGTGAACGGCTCGCGTTGGAGCTTCGTGAGGAACCGGTCGTGGTTCCAGATTTCCAGGTATTGCACCTGGCCAATCACGTCGACATCGCCCGTAATGCCCGCTGCGTCGCGGAGACGTCCTGGTATCAGCACGCGACCCTGCCCATCGAACTCCGCCGTCTGGCCGTAGTAATTCACGCGGTCGAGGAACTTCGTCCGGGCCGGGTGCGTACTGGGCATCGCCGAAAGACGCTGCTCAATGCCCAGCCAGACAGGCATCGGATACACTCGGACCGAGTCGCCTGAGAGGCTGGTCAGGTACAGCGAGGCCCCATGCTGGTCCTCGACAAGCGCTTTGAACGCCGTCGGGAGCTTCAGCCGACCCTTGTCGTCGATCTTGGCCGGGTAGCTTCCGCGAAGCACATTTGACTCCACTCTGGTCCAGAAAACTCCACCGGAATGGTAAGGCCGTGTGGACGTTGTGTCAACGCAAATTCCTGCAACAATTAGGGTTACGTCTTATCTTCGCCAGCTAGGCTAGCAAATGAAAAGCGAACCAGTGACGCTGGTTGTGCAAGGTTTTTCTTACGCCTACAGGCCGGAGTTCACGCATCGTGAGGACGTCGATCGCAACGGGCGCGCCGCCCGAAGCGGGAGGGGCCGGCCAGGCGGGGCTGCGGGCGGGCTACGGCCGGCATGATAGGATGCGCGCAAAGTTGCGCAGAATCCTCGTCTGCGAAGCGCAGGTGCCCTTCATCCGCGGAGGCGCTGAGTCTCTCGTCCGCGAATTGGCAGCTCAGCTTCGCCTCCACGGATACGAAACCGATCTCGTCAGCGTCCCATTCAAGTGGTACCCACCTGACGAGCTCCTCACCCACGCCTCGGCGTGGAGGCTCCTCGACCTGTCGGAGAGCGCGGGGCGCAGGGTCGACCTGGTCATCGCCACAAAATTTCCGACCTATTTTGCGCGGCACCCCAACAAGGTGACGTGGCTCGTCCATCAGTATCGCGCCGCCTACGAACTGGCCGGCACGGCGTACAGCGAGTTCGGGCACACGGAGCGGCACGTGGCGTTGCGGCAGAAGCTGGTGGCATTGGACACGGCGATGCTGCAGGAATCCCGGCAGGTCTTCACCATCGCGCGAACCGTGACGGCACGTCTGGCCCGCTACAACGGCGTGAGCAGCGAGCCGCTGTATCATCCGCCGCGCCTCGCGGCCAGGCTGCGGAGCGGGCCCTATGGCGACTACATGCTCTCGGTGGGCCGCCTCGAGTCGGTGAAGCGGGTCGACCTCGCGATCCGGGCGCTCGCGCTGACACCAGCGGATGTCAGGCTGGTCGTCGCCGGCACGGGCACGGAGCGCCACACCTTCGAAGCGCTCGCCGCCGCGCTCGATATCGCATCCAGAGTCACCTTTCTCGGCGAGGTCGACGACGAGACGCTCCTGGATCTGTATGCGGGCGCGCTCGGCGTGGTGTACCCGCCGTTCGATGAGGACTTCGGGTACGTCACCCTGGAAGCGTTCCTCGCCCGGAAGCCGGTCATCACGACCACCGATGCCGGGGAGCCGACGCAGTTCGTCATCGATGGCATCAACGGCTACGTGACAGAGCCGCAGCCCGACGCACTGGCCGACGCGATGGCTCGACTCGCGGCGGATCGAACCGCCGCGGCGCGCCTGGGGGATGCGGGATTCGACCGCGCGCACACGATCAGCTGGACCGGAGTCATCGAGCGTCTGGTGCAGTCGGCGTGAGGAACGATAGAGTGCCCCCAGCGGAGAGCCTGCGACGAACCTTCCGGTCCACATGAAGCTGATCATCCAGATCCCCTGCCTCAACGAGGCCGACACGCTGCCCGGCACGCTCGCCGACCTGCCACGCGAGATCCCCGGTGTCGACGTGATCGAGACCCTGGTGATCGACGATGGCTCGCGCGACCGGACTGCGGCGGTGGCCCGGGAGCAGGGCGTGCATCATGTGATTCGATTCCGCCGACGCAAGGGGCTGGCCGCCGCCTTCATGGCGGGCATCGACGCCAGCCTCAAAGCCGGCGCCGACATCATCGTCAACACCGACGCCGACAATCAGTACAGCGGCGCGGGCATCGCTCAACTGGTCGCACCGCTGATCTCCGGACAGGCCGACGTCGTCATCGGCGATCGCAACATCCGCGAGATTCAGCACATGTCGTTCGCCAAAAAACTGCTGCAGCGGCTTGGCAGTTGGGTCGTCCGGCAGGTCTCGGGCACAGAAGTCCCTGATACGACGAGCGGTTTCCGCGCCTACACGCGTGAGGCCGCCTTGCGCATGACGATCGTCTCCGAGTTCTCGTACACGCTCGAGTCGATCATCCAGGCGGGCAAGAAACGCATGGCGATTGCACACGTCGAGGTCGCCACAAACGGACGCACCCGTCCCTCGCGCCTCTTCGACAGCATGTGGGCCTATCTGAAGCAGTCGGGCGCGACCATCGTGCGAATCTACGCGATGTACGAACCGCTCAAAGTCTTCACCTCGATTGGCGCGCTCGTGTTTCTGCTCGGCTTCCTGATTGCGCTGCGGTTCGTCTACTACTACGTCTTCGCGTACGACGCCGGCAAGATCCAGTCGCTGATTCTGTCGGCCGTGCTGATGATTGTCGGCTTCCAGGTGGCGCTCATCGGTCTGCTGGCCGATGTGATTTCCAACGTGCGCAAGCTGCTCGAGGACCTGCTGTACCGCGTGAGGCGGATGGAGCTCGAACAGCGTCCCTCCCCCGATCAGACCCGGAGAGTCGACCCGTAATGGCGCTGCCAGCTGCGACGTCGGTGCTGATTCCTGCCATGAACGAGGCTGCGGCCATCGGCGACGTCGTGCGCGACCTGCGCGCTGCTGCGCCGTGGGGCGAAATTATCGTGATCGACGACGGTTCCGAGGACGCGACGGGATCGGAGGCCATGGCTGCTGGCGCGCGGGTGATCCGGCACCCCTACAACAAGGGAAATGGCGCGGCTGTAAAGAGCGGCATCCGGGCAGCCACCGGCGAATATGTGCTCATCATCGATGGCGATGGCCAGCACCGGCCGTCGGACGCCTTGCGGCTGGTCTCGCGCCTCGGTGAATACGATCTCGTCGTCGGCGCGCGCTCCAGCAGCACTCAGGCCGGATCGGTCCGGCGCGCCGGCAACAGCGCGCTCAATCGGCTCGCCTCGTTCCTGACCGATCATCAGATTCCCGACCTGACCTCTGGCTTTCGAGCGGCACGGCGGGAGCAACTCCTCGAGTTCATCCACCTCCTGCCCAACGGGTTCTCCACCCCCACGACGACGACGATGTGTTTTCTCCGCGCCGGGTACAACGTGGTGTTCGAGCCGGTCGAGGCACGGGCACGCGTGGGGACATCGAAGATCAGGCTGTCGCGTGACGGTCCGAAGTTCCTGCTGATCATGCTGCGCATCGTGACGATCTTCAGTCCGCTTCGTATCTTTCTGCCGATTGCCGCCGCGTCGTTTCTGACCGGCGCTGTCTACGCCGCCTGGACTGTGTTCACGCAGCGCCATGTCACCAACTCCTCCGTGCTCCTGATCATGCTGGCCGTGGTGATCTTTCTCGTGGGGCTGGTTTCCGAGCAGGTAGCCGCACTTCGAGCCGACGGCCGGCGCTGAGCAGACGAATGACGTCGAACGCGGCATCTGACATCGGGCCGCCATGGGGATGGCTCGCCGGGGCGGCGCTCCTCGGAATCACGGTGCGGCTGCTCTTCGGGCTGCTCTACTGGACTGGACACCCGCTCACGCGCGACGAGTATGAGTACCTGTCGTTGGCGAGAAGCCTCGCAGCGGGTCATGGATTCGTCTACGACGAAGTCATGCGGTCCGGGTCGTTCGTGCCCTTCGGCCGCGCCCCTGTGTATCCCGCGTTTCTCGCGCTGATCGGGGCGGGATCTGGCGTCACCGACGCTGTGCCTGCGACGATCAAGGTCGCGCAATCCTTACTTGGCGGCGTGGGTGTGCTGCTGGCAGGGCTGATGGGCTACCGCCTCGCAGGCCCTCGTGCCGCACGGGGCGCAGCCGCCGTAGCGGCCCTGTACCCACCCCTGGTCTGGATTTCGGCGTATGTCTGGAGCGAGGCGCTGTTCTGGCCTGTGGGGCTGCTGGTGGCCTGGCTGTTCGACCGGGCATCGACCCGGTCGACGCCATCGCTGGCCCTGTTCGGCTTCTCTGGACTGGTCACGGGTGGCGCCATTCTGATCCGGCCAGCGCTGCTACTCTTTTTACCGCTTGCGGCGGTGTACCTGCTCGCTCGGCGGCGGCCGGCCGGCCTTGCGGTACTCGCCGTCGGTATCGCGGTCGTGCTCGGTCCCTGGACGCTCCGTAACCATCGCCAGCATGGCCGCTGGATGCTGGTCGCGTCGGACGGCGGCGTGACCTTCTGGACTGGGAATCATCCGCTGGCGATAGGCGAAGGCGACATGGCCGCCAATGTCGATCTGAAGTTCGCCAACCAGCGGCTGCGGGCCGAGCACCCCGGCCTGACCGAGGAGGCGATGGAGCCGATCTATTATCGTGAAGCCCTGAACTGGATACGGGCGCATCCGTTCCGGTGGGTCGAGCTCGAATTGCGTAAACTCTTCTACATCGTGGCGCCCATTGGCCCGTCCTACACGCTGCACTCTGCGCGTTACTACACCGCCTCGTGGGTGTCGTACGGCAGCGTCCTGCTCGTCGCGTTGTTCGGCGCCTGGCGGCTGGGATCGCGGCTTGGGCAGACGCCGGGCCTCTGGATGCTCACCGCTTCTGCGGTGCTCGTGTGCCTCGTTTTCTTTCCACAGGAGCGCTTCAGGATTCCGATTATCGATCCGGCGCTCGTCATCGTCGCTGGCAGCGGGCTGACAGCGGGCCGGCCGCGACGAGGAGTGCTATGAACGTACTGATGGTCCTGCCGACGTACAACGAACGGCAGAATCTTGAACGGGTAGCCGATGGCATCATGCGGCATGCCTTCACGCGATTGCTCGTCGTCGACGACAACTCGCCAGATGGTACCGGGCAGATCGCCGACGACCTGGCCGCGCGCTATGCCGGTCGCATTGAAGTGATGCATCGGGTCGGCAAGCGCGGGCTTGGGCTGGCCTACGTCGACGGCCTTCGTCACGCGCTGGCGACCGGTGCCGAGGCCATCGGCCAGATGGACGCGGACATGTCGCACGACCCGGTGTACATCCCAGATCTGGCCAAAGCGCTCGAGAATCACGACCTCGTCATCGGATCCCGGTACCTGCACGGGGTCAGCGTGGTGAACTGGCCGCTCCACCGCATCGCGCTGAGCGCGTTCGCCAACCGTTATATCCGGAGTATCACCGGCCTGCGGACGACCGACTGCACCAGCGGCTTCAGAGTGTGGCGCCGGGAGGCGCTGGCGCGGCTGCCACTCGATCGCGCGCGCGCCAACGGCTATGCCTTTCTGACGGAGATGCTCTATCAGGCCGGACGCCACAATTTCCGGATTGGTGAAGTGCCGATCGTCTTCGTCGAACGCCAGGAGGGGTATTCCAAGGTGTCACAGCAGGTGCTGCGCGAGTCGCTGTTGACGCCGTGGCGCCTGGTCGCCCGTGGCGGCCGCTGTCGGCCGCGCTGAGGCGCATGCCGCAGGTCGTCGTGATGGTCACCTCCTCGTACCCCCGGTTCGCCGGCGATGGTGTCGGCAGTTTCATGGAGCCGATCGCGAAGGGAATTGCCGCGCGGGGACACGAAGTGCATCTGGTGGCCCCCTGGCATCCCGCCATCACACGGAGCAAGAGTGAAGATGGGGTGTTCTTCCATTTCTACAGATATGCACCGCTGCGCGCGCTCAACGCCTTTGGCTATGCCGAGGGCCTTCGCTCGGACACCGACGTGCGGCTCGCCGCGTGGGTGGCCACGCCTGCGGCCGTGAGCGCCGGCTGCTTCAAAGCGTGGCGCGTGGCGACCAAGAAGCGCGCAACGGTGATGCATGCGCACTGGGTGATTCCGGGCGGGGCGATGGCCGTGGTCGCGGCGCGTGGGCTGCCGATCGTCGTGAGTCTGCACGGGTCAGACGTCTACATCGCGGAACGGTACCGAGTCATGGGCAGCGTGGCCCGGCGGGTGTTCGGACGTTCGGGCTGGGTCACGGCGTGCAGCGACGACCTGCGCGCGCGGGCCCTCGCGCTCGGCGCACGAGACACGACCACGGAGACGGTCCCGTATGGCGTGGACGTCACGCGGTTTGCACCGAACCCAGCCGCGCGAATCGCGGTCCGACGGGAGTATGGCATCGATCGGGACGCGCCGCTGGTGTTCAGCGCGGGCCGCCTCGTGCGAAAGAAGGGGTTCGACGTGCTGCTTGCCGCGGCGAGACGGCTGAGCGGCGAGGGCAGCCCGGTGTCGGTCGCAATAGCTGGCGATGGCGACCTGCGGAGTGAGCTTGCCGCGCAAGCTGCCGCCAGCGGAGCGCGCGTCATGCTGCTCGGGAACCAGTCGCAGGACCGGGTCGCGTCATTGTGCGCCGCGGCCGATGTAGTCTGCGTGCCCTCGATACACGACCGGGCTGGCAACGTGGATGGGCTGCCCAACTTCGCGCTCGAAGCACTCGCGTCGGGCACGCCGGTGGTGGCCACGCGCGTTGGTGGACTCACTCAGGCTATCGAGGATGGTGTCACCGGACGTCTTGTGAGCGAGCAGGATCCCGCCGCTCTCGCCGATGCCATCAAATCAGTCATCGGACACCCGGAGATCGCCCGTGCATTCGGCGTGGCGGCGCGCGCCCGGATCACTCGCGATTTCGGCTGGGCGCGCGTCGCGGAGCGGTTCGAAGCGGCATATACGCGCGCCGGTGCACGGCCGCACTGACAAGCGGCAAGGCGCGGGCGACGGGTAGCGGGGCGCGACCTGCGCGTCCCAGGCGAGGATGAATCCAGATCATGGACCAGGTGCCGTTTCTGTCACTCGTGCCAGGCAGCGATGCAAACGAGATCCGCGAGGCCATCGATCGCGTAATCACTCGGGGGTGGTTCATTCTTGGACCTGAACTCTCGGGATTCGAGGAGGAGTTCGCACGTGCCTCGGGGCTGTCGCGCGCCGTCGGCGTGGGCAACGGCACCGACGCGATCGCGTTGATCTTCAAGGCGCTCGGAATCGGCCCTGGTGATGAAGTGATTACCACGCCGCTCTCCGCGGCCTTCTCGGCGCTCGCGATTGCGATGGCCGGCGCGACCCCGATCTTCGCCGATGTCGATCCCGAACGGCTCACCCTGGATCCCGTCGCGGCCGCAGCCGCGATCACGTCGCGCACGGCCGCCATCATGCCGGTGCACCTCTACGGTCAGCCGGCCGACATGGTGGCCTTCAGCGACATCGCCCGCCGGCACAACCTTGCCCTTGTCGAAGACGCGTGCCAGGCGCATCTGGCGACGTGCGCGGGCAGGCCCGTCGGCAGCTTTGGGTCCGCAGCCGCATTCAGTTTCTATCCCACCAAGAATCTGGGAGCGCTCGGCGATGGTGGCGCCATTGCCACCAACGACGCGGCGCTGGCTGATCGTGTGGAACGCCTGCGCAACGGCGGACAGACCGAGCGATATCGTCACGTCGAGTTGGGGGTGAACAGCCGGCTCGATGAGATGCAGGCAGCCGTCCTGCGAGGACGGCTGCACCATCTCCCGGGGGTCACAGCTCGTCGTCGGGTCCTGGCCGCACGCTATCGCGCGGCGCTGCATGATGCGCCGGTGCGCGTGCCTCCCGAGTACGATCCCGGACACGTCTACCACCTGTTCCCGGTACGCGCTGCGCAACGCGCAGAGCTCATGACCTTTCTCGCAGCGCAGGGTATCGGCTCCCTCGTGCATTACCCCATTCCCATCCATCGACAGCCGGCGTTCGCCGCAGGCCCTGCGGCCAATTGTCCGACGGCCGACGCCGCGTGCGCCGAGGTCTGCTCGCTGCCGCTCTACCCGCACATGACGGACGGCGAGTGCGACAGCGTGATACGCGCGGTACACGCCTGGCGGCAGACCCCGGCATCGGCCTGACCGCCCTGCATGCTGATCGCACTGCTCGAGCTGTTACTGCTCACGTACCTGCCTGGCGCACTGATGCTGCGCCTTCCCGGCGCGTCGAAACCGTACCGGGCCGGGCTGCCGGCCGAAGAACGAGTGTTCTGGGCCGTCCTGCTGAGCGTGCTCTGGTCGCTGATGCTGGTGGTCGGGCTGGCCTTGCTCGGGCGATACACGCTGGTGCACGCCCTCACGGCAAACCTGCTGATGGTGGCACTGCTTTTGGCCAGCGTGCGAAGCCGGCTTGGCTTCGGCGGCCTTGCCCCGCGGGTCTCATGGACGGCTCTGCTACCGGTTGCCCTCGTCGTGCTCGGATGCGCGCTGTACTTTCCGTCGTCGGAATACGTGATCGGCGGACGGGACCCAGGCACGTATATCAATGAGGGCGTGCAGATCGCGCAGCGGGGTGCGATCGTCATCGCGGATCCGGTCGTCGCGTCAGTTCCCAGCGCATTTCGCGACCTGTTTTTTCCGTCGCACGACAATCCCCACTACTACAGCCTGCGGTTCATGGGTTTCTACGTGCAGGACCCCGACCGCGGTCTGGTGATTGGCCAATTCCAGCACCTGTATCCCGCGTCGATCGCGGTGGCCTATGACGTCGCCGGCCTCACCGGGGCTCGTAACGTGGTCGGCATCTGGACGATAGGCGGACTTGTCGCGGTCTACTTCGCGCTCAGACGGGTGATCGGCTCTCGCGGGGCGGCTCTTGCCGCCGGACTGCTGGCCCTCAACGTCATCTCGATTTGGTTTGGCCGATACCCCAACAGCGAGGTCGTCCTGCAGGCGCTGCTCTTCTCGGCGCTGCTCGCCTTCAGTCACGCGCGCCAGAGTGGCGGACAGTTCTTTGGTGTGCTCTCGGGCGCGCTGCTGGGCTGCCTGCTCTTCCTGCGGTTCGAGGTCGTGCTCGCATTCCTCAGCGTCGGAGTGACGGCCATGATGTTGCCCGCGATCCGGCAACGGGTCGGCGTGGGTTTCGGCGCGGCGTTGGCAGTAACGGGCTCCGCGGGCTATTGGTACCTGCAGGGACCGCTGCGCGCCTATGCGTACTACCCACTCGACTTCACGCGCGCTCATGGTCCACTGGTGCTCGGCGTCATCGCGGCCGGCGCGTGCCTGGCGCGCTGGCTGCTGCGGCGCGAGACGTTTCGATCGCTCGTCGTTCGGATCACGCCAGTGAGCCTGACCGTCACACTCGTCGCGCTCGCCGTCTACGCTTACTTCTTTCGACAGGCGGTCGGCTCGCTTGCGCTCGGCGACGCGATCGCCTTCCGTTCATTCGGCTGGTACCTCGGCGATACCGTGCTCGCATGCGCGATCGCTGGAGGCGCGTTGCTGGTGCTGCGACGATTCTGGGCCGCGCCGGAGCTGTTTCTAACGTTTACAGCCTTCAGCGTGTTCTTCTTCTATAAGACGAGGATTGTCCCCGAGCACTTCTGGACGGCGCGACGCTTTCTGGGGGTCACACTCCCCTGCATGATCCTCTTCGTCGTGGCGCTGGCGGAGTGGCTGGTCGAGACGCCGCTGGCCGCCGGCATTCTCGCCCGCATCACCGACGGCGCGGCCCCTCGACTGCGGCGCCAACTGCGCACGAGCGTGCCGCACGCCATCGTGCTCGGCCTGATGGCACCAGTCGGACTCGCGTTCTGGCATGCAAGCCGGCCTGTGTGGCACCACGTCGAATACGCAGGTTTGATTCCGAAACTCGAAGCGCTCTCGGCGCGCTTCGGCGACCGTGACCTGGTTCTCGTGGAGTCGCGCAACGCCGGCACGGGTACCTCGCTCTCCGACGTGCACGTCCTCGCCACCCCGCTGGCCTACATCTACGGTCGCAACGTGCTGATGCTCAACTCTCCGGCGCCGCAGCGCGACCTCATGGACGGATTCCTCGAGTGGGCCCAGTCCCGCTACAGCGGGATCTATTTTCTGGGCGGCGGAGGCACGGATCTGCTGACGTCGAACGTCGGGGCCGTTCCGATCGCCAGCGACCGCATCGAAGTACCAGAGTACGACGTGCAAGTGAGCACCCTGCCCACCGGTGTCCGCCGCAAGGACATCGAGTTTGGTCTGTACCGGCTGGTCCCGGTTCGAGGTGCGCCCTCGGGCCCGGTCGACCTGCAGATTGGGCTCCTTGATGATCTGAACGTCGTCCGATTCCACGCGCGGGAGCGGACCGGCGCAGGACTGGCCTTTCGGTGGACGGGAGGTCAGTCCTTCGTCATCCTGCCGCCACGCTCGGTCAACCCCGCGCAACTGACAATCTGGATGAGCACCGGTGGGCGCCCAGCCGCAGCGCCGGCCGCCGTCGTGGCGGTGGCCTTCGACGATGCAGACCTCGGGACAGCTGTTCCTGTCGACGAACTTCGACCCTATGTGTTCCACCTGCCAGCATCGCTGGCTGGTGCCCTGCGAACGAGCCCGGCTCGCATCCGTTTGCGCGTGTCGACATGGAACCCGAAAGAGACGCTGGGGATCGAGGACGATCGCAACCTCGGAGTCCAGGTCGCGCGTGTCGAGACACGTTGAGCGCGGTCTGCCTCTGCGGCTGCAGACGCCGATGACATCCGCTGGACGGCAGACCGCCCTGGCCTCGGTCGCCTGTCTGGCCAGTGCGGTACAGTACCAGCGGCCCATGAATGCGCTGCAGATCGCTCGCGCGCACGAGCGTGTACTGGTGCGTCTCGTCGACGTCCTCACCGTGCCCTTGCGCCGGAAGGGGCCGTCGGCCACTCGGCCGGTCCGGCGTGTGCTCCTGCTCCGGCTCGAGCGGATCGGCGACCTGCTGATGACGCTCGACGCCCTGAGGGATGCGTGTGAGGCCTGGCCCGACGCGCGCATCGACCTGGCTGTCGGCGCATGGAACCGCGATCTCGCAGCGCTCATTCCCGGCATGTCGCGCGTGCATACGCTGAGCGTCCCGTGGCTCGCGCGACACGAAGCGGCCGATCCCTGGCCCACGCTTGTCGGGCGCGCACGGCGCTGGCGGCGCGAGCATTACGATGTGGTCGTCAACTTCGAGCCGGACGTCCGAACAAACTTCCTCGCCTGGCTGACGGGAGCTCCAGTTCGAGTCGGCTACTCGAGCGGAGGTGGCGGTTCGTTCCTGACCGATGCCGTTCCCTATCGACCCTCGGCGCATGTGTCGCTGAACGCGCGCGAGGCGGTCGCGCGCGCCGTGGGGACGGCCAGTGTCTCGCGCCTGAGCGGGCGGCCCGCCGTACGGCTCGAGATTCCGGAGCCAGTCAGAGAGCAGGCACGCGCCCGGCTCGGGGCCAGCCGGCCGCTTGTGGGCCTGCACGTGAGCGGAGGACGTCAATCCAAACAGTGGCACCTCGAGCGGTTTGCCGCGGTCGGGCGTGAACTGGCGTCAGCGGCGCGCGCCACCATCGTTCTCACCGGCGCGCCCGCAGACGCCGCCATGGTCGCTGAGGTCGCGCGCCATCTCCACGATCTGCCAGTCATCAACGCCACGGGCTCGCTGACACTGATTGAATTGGCCGCCCTGCTGGAGCAGCTCGATCTGCTCGTGAGCAGCGACACAGGGCCGATGCACATGGCGGGCGCGGTCGGCACCCCGGTCGTCGCGCTGTTCGGACCATCCGATCCGTCGCGCTACGGGCCCATCGGATCGCCCTCGCGGGTGCTGCGCGTCTCCCTCCCGTGCAGCCCCTGCGGCATGGTGCGCCAACCGCCCGAACGGTGCCGTGGTCACGTGCCCGACTGCATGGATGGCATCGCCGTGCGCACGGTCGTGGATGCCGCCCTGCAATTGCTCCGGGCGCAAGAGGGGCACACCCCACCACCGGCGGACCCTCGATGAAGGGCACGCTCACCGGCGTGAGCCGCGCTGGCGTCCGTCTCGATCTCGACCTCAACGCACTGCTGACCGATCAGGCGCGCGAGTCCATCCGTGCAGAGACGAACGGATGGATCAAGCGGTTGCGGCACGTGCGTTATGGGGCGTCGACCATGCGGGAGCGATTCACCTACCGCGGCGATTCGCTCTGGTGGTTTACCGAGTTGTATCTGCAGAAGACGCGACATCTCGAACGCGCCGTTGGCGTGGTCCGGGCGCTCGAAACCGCAGTCGAGCGCTTCGATCTTTCCGGCGTCGAACTGCGAATGGCGGACTCGGCGGCGCGTCAAGCCACACAGGCGTTTTGTGCGTCGCGAGGTCTCTCGTGTGTGGTTCACGACCGAGATCGCCAGGCCGGTGCGCGCTGGCGTGGCTACCTCATTGGAGCGGGCGCCACGCTGTCACGTCTCCGACCTCATCGTATGGGCCGCGTGCATGCGGTGGAAGTGGCGGCGTTTGTCCATACGGCGTTCTGGCGTGCCTCGGGTGACCAGCACCCGTCCCAGGAGAGTTACGTCGGGGCCGTCCTCGACGAGCTGACCCGTCAGGTTGGTTCCACGTCGCTCGCCTGCGTCGGCCTCGGCCCCCGTCGTAATTTCCGCGCCCGACGATGGTGGGATCCGCTGCTGGGAGCTCCGATCGCCGGCCCTCTTGTCACGTCGATCGAACAGCTGGCACCGCGCGCCGCTCTGCGTGGCTCGCGGGTGATCTGGCGCGGGCGCGAGGCGCTCGCGCGACAAATCGTCGCACCAGACGATGTCCGCCAGGCGGCGGTGATCCGGGGATGCGATCTCTGGCCCGTGCTGCGACACGAGTTGCAGGACGCGGCCCGTCTGCAATGGCCGTGGTCCGCGCGTGCGATGGATGAAGCAGGGGCGGCCCTCGACCGCCTGTCACCCGCTGTCGTTGTTACCTACGCGGAGGCAGGTGGCTGGGGTCGCGCGCTGATGCTCGAAGCCCGCCGGCGATCCATTCCTTCGGTCGGCTTGCAGCATGGCTTCATCTACCGCGACTGGCTGAACTATCTCCACGAAGCAGACGAGATGACGCCCCTTGAAGCCGACGCGGGGTTTCCGCTGCCAGACCGCACGCTGGTCTTCGATGAGTACGCCGCCCGCCAGCTGCGCGACCACGGCCGTGTCCCGGCTGGCAATCTGGCGGTCACCGGCAGTACGCGGCTCGATGAGCTGGCCGCTCGCGTCGGTGCCTTGCGGACCGATCGGGCCAAGCTCCGAACGGTCCTCGGTGTCGGGCCACAGCAGCAACTGGTCGTGCTGGCGGCGAAGTTCAGTGAGATCGCCGACGAGTTACCGGCGTTGGGTCGGGCCGTCGCCGGCCTGCCGTCTGTGAAGCTGATCGTCAAGCCCCACCCGGCAGAAACATCTGCCGTGTACCACGACCTGGTGACCGCCGACCGGCGCATCTCCGTGGCGTCTGCCACCGCCGACCTTGGTGAGCTCCTCGCCGCCTGCGACCTCCTGGTGACGAAGAACTCGACCGTGGCGCTCGACGGGCTGGTGCTCGGCATTCCAGCGCTGGTCCTCGGCTTACCGAGCAATCTGAGCCCCTTCGTGGACGAGGGCGTGATGATCGGGGCCACGCGCGACACGATCGCGGCCGCGCTTGGCGGCGTCCTGTATGATCGTGAGGCTCGGGACCTGCTCGTAAGCAAGGCTGCGGCCTTTGCGGCGCACCATGCCATGCGGGCCACCGGGACAGCCGCCGTGCAGGCTGCCCACGAGATTCTCGCGTTGCGCCGCGGGACGCGCGCCGACCACCAGCCGGCCGGATAATCGTCACGATGCAGAGAGATCAGGAATTCGCATGAGAGCCCTTCTCACCGGCGGCGCAGGATTCGTCGGGTCGCACCTGGCCGAAGCCCTGCTCGATCAGGGGCACGACGTCCGCGTGATCGACGACCTGTCCACGGGCTCGATGGACAACATCGCGCATCTGCGCGGGCGAGCCGGTTTCCAGTACGTCATCGACACGGTCATGAACGAGCCGCTCACGGCCGAGCTCGTCGACCAGGCCGATGTCGTGTACCACCTGGCCGCCGCCGTGGGCGTCAAGCTCATCGTCGAAGCGCCGGTCCGCACGATTGAGACGAACGTCCACGGCACGGAGATCGTGCTCACGCATGCGAGCAAGAAGAACAAGCTCGTGGTGATCTTCTCCACGTCCGAGGTGTACGGAAAGAGCACCGACGTGCCGTTTCGTGAGGATGCGGATCTGGTGATGGGCCCAACGACGAAACACCGATGGGCGTACGCGTGCAGCAAGGCGCTCGACGAGTTTCTGGCCTTGGCGTACCACCGCGAGCGGCGGCTGCCAGTGATCGTGGTGCGCTTGTTCAACACTGTGGGACCCAGGCAGACCGGGCGCTACGGCATGGTCATTCCCACGTTCGTGCAGCAGGCTCTGGCTGGGGTGCCGATTACGGTATACGGCGATGGCCGGCAGACACGATCGTTCACCTACGTGGGGGATGTCGTCGCGGGCCTGACGAGGCTGGTCGCGGAGCCGCGAGCCATCGGCCAGGTCTTCAACATCGGGAACACGGAAGAGGTCTCAATCCTCGACCTCGCCGACCGCGTGCGACGACTCACCGGGAGCACGTCCTCCATAGAGCTTGTGCCCTACGACGTCGCCTATGACGAGGGGTTCGAGGACATGCCTCGCCGGGTTCCTGCGCTTGGGAAGATCGAGGCGCTCGTCGGGTACCGGCCGACGCTCAACCTCGACGACATTCTTCGCCGGGTCATCGACCACGTGCGCACGCCGGTCGAGACGGCCGGACCGGCTTAAGGCCTTCCCGATCAGTGACTGTCACCAAGTTCGCGCGCCAGACCGTCGAGCGGGCCCTGTCGTCCAATGCGAAGTCCGTGCGCAAGCTGCTCATAGCCACCGGACGCGATCGCGCCAGGCGCCTGCCCGACATCGTGCAGATCGAGAGCACGAACCTCTGCAACGCCAAGTGCGTGTTCTGCCCGCGCGACGAGATGCACCGGCGTCAGGGCGTCATGGACTTCGATCTGTTCCGGAAAATCGTGGACGAGTGCGTCGAGCTCGGCATCACCCACGTGCGTGTCCACAACTACGGCGAGCCTTTTCTGGACAAGCAGCTCGTCGAGAAGGTGCGATACGCGAAGGCGCGCGGCATCGCGGAAGTGGGGATGATCAGCAACGGCTCGCTGATTTCGGAGGATATCGCCCGCGGCATGATCGAAGCCGGGCTCGACGCCATCAACATCAGCGTCGACGCGGCCGGCAAAGAGGTGTTCGAGGCCACGCGTCTGAACCTCGACTATGACACGGTGATTGGCAACATCCGGACGCTGGTGCGGCTGCGCGACGAACTCGGTCGCAAGCGTCCACGTCTCATCCTGTCTTTCGTGCGGCAGGACGACTCGGCCGACGAGCAGGCGTTCATCAGGGAGTGGAGCTCGGTGGCCGACAAGATCCACATCACCAACCTGCACAACTGGGCCGGCACGTTGCACGGCCGCTCGGACGTGCAGTATCCGTGCTATCGCATGTGGCTGACATTCACCGTGCTCTGGGACGGTCGCGTGTCGCTCTGCTGTGCCGACTACGACGGCCGCAACGTGCTCGGTGATTTGCGGACCTCGACGATTGCCCAGATCTGGGATGGACCTGCGTACCGCGCCGTGCGCCGACAGCATCTGGAATCCGGTGGACCGGAGATTTGCCGCTCCTGCGATCTCCCCAAGAAGGACTCGCCGCTCTGGGTCACCAAGCTCCTGTGAGCATGCCACCCAGTCGCGGAGTGTTCGCGGAGGACCTGCCATGAAGCGTCTGTTCGTTGCCGCCTTTCTCACCATCCCGGTCGTGCCGGGCGTTGTCTGGGCCCAGGCGCCGACTGCACCACGGGTCCTGCAGCTGACGTTTGATGCCGACGGATCGGTCAATCTCGAGGCGCAGAACGTCACGGTGCGCGAAATTCTGGCCGAGTGGGCCCGGCAGTGCGGATGCTACATCGTCAATGCGCAGAGCCTGCAGGGCGGTCCCCTCACGATCCCCGTCGCGTTCCCTCATGCGCCACAGGGCAAGGTGCTCGAGTCGCTGTTGAGGCAGGCGGCAGGTTACACGCTCACCCCTAGGCGCGCCGGCAGCCCGAGCTTGTCTCAGTACGAGACGATCTATATCGTCGCGACCAGCGCCCCGTCGCAGACGGCGTATACCCCGCCAGCGCCTCAGCAGCCGACCACAACCCAGGGGAGTCCTGAGGACGAAATACCGCCGATCGTTCCCACGATCCTTCGGCGCGAGCCAATTGCCCTCCCACTTCCCGCCGCGGTGCCGCAGGCGCCTGGTCAACAGCAGGCACCAGGTCAGCCGACGCCAGGGCAGCCACAGACGCAGCCGCCCGCCCCGGCAGCGAGGACGCCGGGCGTATTCGTGCCCATCGTCCCAGCCGGTCCACAGCCGCAGGGTGCGGCTCCGGGTTCAGTGTCGAGTCCGCGGCAACCGGCGCAAACCGGCGGACGCTAACCGCCGGCGCGCGCTGACGTACAATCCGGGGCATGCCACTACCCTCTTCCGTCTCGCGGACGGGGGAATATGCGGAGCGGGGCGACTACCACCGCGAGCTGTCACCCGATTGGGAGTTCTATCCCACCTATCTCGCAAAGATGGCGCGCGTGCGGCAGTACCTCCGCGGCTTGGCACCAGGTGCACGGGTGCTCGATGCCGGGTGCGGTGAGGGCGTGCTGGTCGAAGAGTTTCGCGACACCTTGAATATCGAGGGGATCGACCCGAACTACAGCGCCAGTCACGTCCGCCGCGGCTCGCTCGTCGCGCTCCCCTACGAGAGGGGCAGTTTCACTCACGCGCTGTGCCTGGACGTGCTCGAACATCTCTCCTTCGAGGATCAGGCGCGTGCGCTGGCGGAGTTGTTTCGCGTCGTCCGTCCCGGTGGCGAGCTCCTGGTCACCGTGCCGAACCTCGCGCACCTGCAGTCGCGTGTGCACTTCCTGCTGCAAGGGCGCCTGATCCGGACAGCGAACCCGGCGAAGCACCCGGGGGACCGACCGGTGGCCGAATACCTGGAGCTGGCGGCGCGCGCGGGCTTCTCCCTCGCGAGCCGCGACGGCATTTTCCCGACCGTACCGGTCGTCACCCGCCTGATCAGAAGGCATCCCGCACGGCTCATCTCGTTGCATCGGCTCCTCACCCGCCTGCTGCCTGTTCCAGGCTGGTGTTTTCTCAACGTGCTGCGATTTCAGCGGCCCTGATCCAGGCCTTGCACGAGCCGCTTCTGATCCTGCTGTGCGTGGTCGACGCGGGCGCAGGCCGGCGTCACGCCGCCAGCCACGAGTCGATTCATGTCTAGGGGGCAGCGCCGTGGCTGCTGGGTTCTGGCGGGGGTCGTTGCCTGCGCGGTCGGCCTTCGCAGCATCGGACTCGGCTACGGATTGCCGGCGGTGTACAACCCCGACGAGATCGCGATTCTCACGAGGGCACTGAGCCTCGGACAGACTGGCCTCGATCCACGCAACTTCCTGTATCCCTCGCTCTACTTCTATGCGCTCTTCGTGTGGGAGGGCCTGTGGTTCGTCGTCGGCAGGCTCCTCGGCATATTCGGTTCGCTCTCCGCCTTCGAACGGACCTTCTTCGTCGATCCGTCGAGTCTCTACATGGCGGGGCGGGTGCTCACCGTCATCTGTGGGTCGGCCACAGTCATCGGCGTCTATCGATTGACGACGAGCCTGTTCAGTCGAGCAGGTGGCGTTGCGGCGGCGCTCTTGCTGGCCACTTCGCCGCTCGCCGTGCGCGACGCTCACTACGTCAAGCACGACGTCCCGGTCACCCTGCTGATCGTGCTCACCCACGTGGTGTTGGCGCGCGATCTGATGACGCGTCCGCAGGCCGCTCGACGACGTCCGTGGCTGGCAGGAATCCTGACCGGTCTGGCTCTGTCGACGCACTACTACGCCGTCTTCCTCGCCCTGCCTGTGGCATTCGTTCAGCTGACGCCACTCGCACACGGCGAACCGATGCGGCCGCGGCTGCGACGGTTGCTCGCCGCCGGCCTCGCGGCCGCGGCGGCCTTCGCTCTTACGTCACCGTTTCTCATGATGGAACCGGCGAGAGCCTGGCAGGACATCGTGGAGAACCGGCGGATCGTCATCGACCGGGCGACGTCCCATGCGGGTCCGTTCGGGTCACTGGGTTTCTATCTGACATGGCTGTGGGAGGACGCCACGAGTCGCATGACTTCGGTCCTCGCGCTGGCCGGGTGCGGCGTGGCGCTTTGGCGGCGTGGGCCTGCGCTGGCTCTCACGCTGGTGTTCCCGCTGGCGTTTCTCGCGTTCATCGCCAACACCGTGCCGGCAAGCCGGTACCTGAACCCTGTCGTCCCATTCGTCTGCGTGCTCGCGGGAGCGGCTGTCTCGATGCTCGTTGCGAAGGGCCACACGGCGGGCCGCCTCGCCACCGCGGTCGTCGTGGCGGCGGCCCTCGCCGAAGCGGGTGTCGCGAGTGTGCGGACGGATCTGTTTTTCAGGCAGACGGATACCCGGACGTTGGCGCGTCAATGGATCGAGGCGGAGCTGCCCGAGGGGACGTCGATCCTCGTGCAGCCGTACAGCGTCCCGCTTCGTCCCTCTGTCGCGGCCCTGAGGGAGGCACTCACCGCTCACCTGGGGTCGCCGGATCGGGCGACGCCCAAGTTCAAGCGCCAGCTCGAGCTCGATCCGTATCCCACCCCGGCGTATCGAACGCTGTACCTCGGGGACGGCGGCATGGACCCGGAAAAGATCTACGTTTCGCCGAGCGAGTTCCTGACGCGGGGGCTCGAGCCGTTACGTGAGCGGACCGTGACGCATGTCGTCCTGAAGCAGTACAATGTTCAGGATCCTGCCATGAGGCCCTTGCTGGAGGCGCTGCAGCGGGAGGGTCGACTGGTCGCTCGATTTTCGCCATATCGTCCGAACATCGTCTGGACCGAATTCGTCGCCACCGCGCCGTTCGTTCACAACACGGATGCCCGTGTCGCACCGGCGCTCGAGCGGCCTGGCCCTATCATCGAAATCTGGACCATTCACTGATGTCTTTTTCAGCACGGCTTCGGGAGTCCCTCGCCCGTCGCGTCCGCGGAGCGCCGTTTCTGACGAGCCTCATTGCCAAGCGGCGGAGGCACGTCTACGAGCGCCGGATCGCCGGTTTCCTGCAGGACAAGGACGGCCGGGCCGGCTCGCTCCCGGCCGGCGTGGTGTACGAAGCCACCATGCGGTGCAACCTGCACTGCGAGTTCTGCTATGTGGGGACGCTGCTCAACATCGAGGGCGAGTGGCGGCAGGAACTGCCGCTCGACGTGCTGCGACGGGCCTTTCCGGAGCAGTCGGGTCTGAGTGTGAGCCTCACCGGCGGCGAGATCTTCATGCGCAAGGACATCCTCGACGTCATGGATGTCTTCCGCGAGAAAGGGTACGTCTGCGGGTACCTGACGACCAACGGGACCATCATCACGGACGAACGCGCCGAGGCGCTCGCGATGCTGGCCAGCCAAGGCTTTCTCAAGCACATCAGCGTGTCTATCGACGGACCGGGCGACCTGCACGATCGGGCGCGGGGGGTGGCCGGCACCTTCGAGCGGACCGCCGCCGGTCTCAAGCGGCTGCAGCAGGCAGCGACGCGGCTGCACGCGCCGCTGCGCGTGAGCATCAACACCACGGTCGCGCACGAAACGCTCGAAGCGCTCAGCTCCATGGTGGATGTCGCCGCAGACCTCGGGGTGGATGCCATCGGGCTCAACCACCTCATGTACAGCACGCCGGAAGAAGTGAACGAGACCGTTCGGCTCCTGGGCGAGACCGACGCGTCGACAATTTCTACGTTCGTCACCGAAGATCCAGGACTTGATCCCGCACGGGTGCGACAGCAGGTGGACGCCCTGGCTGAGCGATGTCGCGAACGTGGTGTTCGCTTCGACATGCGACCGAAAGTGAAGTCGGGGTTGATCGAGCCGTACTACACGCCCGGTTCGAATCTGGCCGGCCGCTGTCTCTATCCATTTCTCTACGCGCGGGTGTCGTTCAGCGGCAAAGCGTACTTCTGTCCGTTCATCCGCATCGAGGTCGGCGACCTCACCACGCAGTCGCTCGAGGAGGTGTGGACGGGGGACCGTTACGTTTCGTTGAGGCGAACGCTGGTCGAGAATGGTATCTTTCCGGTCTGCCGGCGCTGCTGCAAGGTCGAGCTGGCGCCTGCGCCGGCTGGCGCGCTCGTGCCTATCGCCGAGGAGCCGCTGGCCGAGGCGGTACACGCGGTATGAGCCCTATAGGTCCATTGATGGTTGGTGCGAAAACCCTGTTCGTGAATCCGCCTCTGGTCGGGGGCATCGCTTTTACGCGGCAGGGGCGCTGCCAGGAGCGCGAAGAAGTGCTTGGGACCACCAAGCCGCCCTACACGCTGGCCCTCGGCGCGGCCCTGCTGCGTGACCGGGGCTGCGAGGTCCGGCTCGTCGATCTCACCGCGACGCAGCAGTCCGTGGCCAGCCTCATCGCACGGCTCGACGGCGAAGGCTTTCATCCGACGCTGATCGTGTTTCCCAGTACCACCCCGACTATCGAAGCAGACGCCATCGCGATGGCTGCCTTGAAGGCGCACTATCACGCGCCGCTTTTCTGTTTCGGCCCCCAGGCCTCGTGTTCACCGCTCGAGTCGATGCAGCGCGCACCGGCGGTCGATGGCATGCTCGTCGGCGAACCTGAAGATGGGCTGCTGGCGCTGGCGGCGCTCGATTCGCTCGATCGCCTCGCGGAGATTCCGTCGCTGACATTCCGACGTGCGGGCGAAGTCGTCCCTCCCCGCGGAGAAGGCGGCTTTACGGGCTTTCTCGACGCGCCGTATCCGGCCTGGGATCTGCTCGACCTCTCCGTGTACCGGCTGCCGCTCGTCAACCAGTCGTACGTGCTGGTCGAGACGTCGCGGGGATGCCCGTATTCCTGCGACTTCTGCGTGGCCCCCATTCATCAGGGGCATAAGTTCCGGGAGAAGAGCGCGAAAGCACTGGTCGATGAGATCGAACGCGGCTACCGGGAGTTCGGCCTCACCTTCTTCTACCTCTGGGGCGATACCGTCACGCTCAACGTGAAGACCTTCAGCGCATTCTGCGAGGAGCTGATCGCCCGCAACCTTCCGGTGCAATGGTTCGGTAACGCGCGCGCCGACAACTTGACCGACGAGGCGTTCGTGCGTCGCCTCCGGCAAGCCGGTTGCTGGATGCTGGCGCTCGGCATCGAGACCGAGTCAGAAGAGACCCGCAAGGACATGATGAAGCGTCTCGATGGCCAGAAGATTCGCACGGCGCTGAAGAACATGCGCGCCGCGGGCATCCGGTCGTTCGGGTTCTTCATTCTGGGCTACCCCGGCGACACGCCGGCGTCATTGAATCGGACGATCGACTACGCGATCGAGCTCGACCCCGATTTCGCGAACTTCTATCCGGCCGTGCCCTATCCGGGCACGGACCTCTACGCGAAGGCCAAGCGCGACGGACTGCTCACGAGCGAAGACTGGACGAGAATGGAGTACTCCTATTACCTGCTCTCCGGCAACGGGCTGAACGAGCAACTGGTGATGGGGGCGATCAGCCAGGCCAAGCGCCGTTTCTATCTGCGGCCCGGCTATGTGGCCCGCCATCTCGGCGACATTCTCAAACTCGCCACGTCCAAATGGACGCTGGCCTGGCACGTGGGGTCACGAGTTGTATTCGGCACGAAGGTGACCGATCCGGCGCCGCCCCAGGGAGCCACCGTCCGTCAGCGCGCAGCCTGAACCGTCTGCTGGACCTCGGCCGCGCTCAGCTGCCGATAGATCTTTCGCGGGCCGCGCTGTTTGACCGTGTAGAGATCCTTGAGCTGCACGAGGTATCCAGCGGCCTCCCGCATGCTCATCTTGCTTTCCCCGAGCTCCCGGTCATCGAAGCGGTAAGGAATCTCGACGAGCCGCACCGCCGTGCCCCGGACAATCAGCTCGAGGCAGATCTTGAAACCGCCCGCTTTAATCTCCACGCCCCGGGCTATCGAGCGCCGAATCAGGAAGAAACCCGACGCCGCGTCCCTGATCGGGGAGAGCGGCCTCGCGAGCAGGCAGCCGATTCTCGACAGCAGCCGCCGCTTGAATGGCCAGTTGGGCGTGCTGCCGCCCGGAACGTACCGGCTGGCGACGAGTACGTCAGCCTGTGTCGCTCGAAACACGGCCAGCATGTCTGGCACCAGCCGGGGCGGATGACTGAAATCCGCGTCCATCACGCCGAGCACGTCGGCCGACGCAACAGCGAACCCCGCAACGACAGCTGTGCCGAGGCCCAGTTTGCCCGCGCGGTGGACCACATGCATCCGATACGTGCGGGCGAGCTCGTCGGCAAGAGCGCCTGTGCCATCGGGCGAGTTATCGTCGACGACGACCAGCTCCAGCTCGATGCCGGCGGCGGTGGTGGCCTCGAAGAGCGCGCGCACCAGCTCCTGAATGCCGTCACGTTCGTTGTACGTGGGCACCACGATGGTCAGCTCCGCCGGACGGTTGAGCATAGGTGAGCACTATAATTCACGTCATCGCCAGCACATGAGGCTCGTCTCACGTCAAACTGCCAATCGATCGCGTCCGAGGCTGGTGCCGGGTCGGCGGCGCCCCGGCGGTTCCTGATGCGCCGGTCCGCATTCGTCGTCGCACTCCTGGCCGCGTTCGCTGTGGCCCTCACCCTGCGAACGTTGTGGCTCCGGTCCGATCCGCCGGTCATGGACCCGGTTGGCATCGTGTGGCATGACGAAGGCGCCTGGACGCACAACGCCCGCAACCGCGCGCTGTGGGGCACATGGCGCACCGACGAATGGAATCCGGTGTTTCTCACGCCGGTCTTCACGGCGCTCGAATACGCATCGTTCGAGTCGTTTGGTGTCGGCACCTGGCAGGCTCGGGTCGTCCCTGTCGCATCGGGCCTGCTGGCGCTCGGCGCGCTGGTCGCGGGTCTGCTCAGCCTCGCGGGCCGGAGAGCGGCGCTCACCGGCGCGATTCTCCTCGGCACGAGCTACGAGTTCGTCATGTGGAATCGCGCGGCGCTGATGGAATCCACGCTGACAGCGCTGTTGGTGTGTGCGTGGGCCGCCTACGCCGCCGGCGAGAAGCGACAGTCCTGGGGTCTCGTTGCCGGCCTCGCCGCGACACTCGCGTGGTTCACCAAGGCATCGGCTGCATTTTTCCTCGCGGCGTTGACGCTCGACAGTCTCATGACCCTTGCCCGGGCGCACCGCAACAGGCCCTCCGCGCGCGGCGATGCACGTGAGGCGGCCGAGACCGTGATCGTGCTGCCGCCGATGACGCCGCCGCAACTCGCCTACAACACGCTCGCCGCGCTTGGCCTCTCGGTACTCATCATCGGGCTGCTGTTCGTCCTCCCACATTGGCGGGAGTACGAGTTCTACAACTGGCAGATGAGCGTGACGCGCAAGCCGGGCTACAGTCTCAAGGATTTCCAGGATCGCATCTCGTGGCTGCCGCTCGTGCACGGGGCATTCAGCCGCATGGTGCTCGTGACCGTGTGCGGATGTGCCGGGTTGCTCGCCGTGCTTCATCGATGGCGACACCGAGCGGCAGGAGAGCGGCTGCTCGTGCTGTGGATCGCGTTGGGGCTACTCGAGCTCGTGGTCCACGACTCCGGCAACGAGCGGCGTTACGTGATGCTCATTCCGGCCCTCGTCGCGCTCGCGTCGATGTTCCTGACGCGCGCGAGCACGGGCGCCAGCGTTGGCCATCCAGTCGCATCCTCCGGGGGCGCGGCCGCCCGCGGCCTTGCCGTATTTGTCCCGGTGCTGGCTGTCGGCTATCTGGTCGCCGGCACGCTGATGCGGCCGCTGTTTCTCGCGGACATCGAGAGCGGGATGATGCGCACGGTCGTGAGGCTTTCCGCCGCGGCAGCCGTTGTCGTGGCGTTGGCGGCCGTGCGTTGGCGGCGGACGCTCGCGCACGCGCTCGAGACATGGCAGGCACCGCCAGCCCTGCTGGCAGCGGTGGTGGTCATCACCGTCGGTTGGAATGGCGCGGAGTACATCACCTGGGTCCGGCATCGCGCCCAGACCAATTTCGAAGCGTCGGTGGCGCTCGGACGCGTACTCCCTGCGGAGACGCTCGTTCAGGGCAAGCTCGCCAACGGCCTCTCGCTCGAGAACCGGATCCGCCCGCTCTTCGTCGGCAACGGCTTTGGCAACTACGCCGATCGCCTGCGACGCGACGACGCGCGCTATATACTGACCTACGATTTGCCGCGGATTGGCTACGAAAGCTCGGACGGTTCGGGCCTGATTCAAGGCATTCTCGACCGGTATCCCCGGCACCGCTCCGTCGCCGCGTTCGTCGTCGACGAAACCCCCGAGCCCGATCGCGCGGTGCTCATCGACAAGAGTCCAGACAGTCCCCAGCCGCATGCGCGAGATTGACGCCGAGCTGATCAAGCGGCACGCGGACAGCAGGTTCCGTTCCGAATACGACTACGCGCTCTTCGAGTACTACCGGAGCGCGAAGGTGATTGCGTTCCTCGATCGCGCCGGGGTCGCCGTGCGAGGCCGCGTGCTCGACGCCGGCTGCGGCGGCGGGGGGATGCCGCTGTCACTCGCGGAACACGCGCAACAGGTCGTCGGCATCGATCCCATCGACAGGTTCGGACAGGCCGGCGTCATGCTGGGGCGCGAGCGTGGCCTCGCCAACCTTTCGTTTGCACGGGCAGACGGAATGGCCCTGCCGTTCCGGCCGGGATCGTTCGACCTCGTGCTCTCACACGCGGTGATCGAACATGTGCCCGACGCCGCACTCTACCTGCGTGAATGCCGGCGCGTGTTGGCGCCGCAGGGCCATTGTTATCTGTCCACCGCGCCCTATCTGTCGTTCGCCGGGGCACACCTGCCACGGCTGCGCCTACCTGTCCCGTTGCACCTCATCGTGGGACGCGCGGTGGCGTTCCGGACCTTTCGCATGCTGGCACGTCACGCTCCCTGGACGCTGCGCGAGCCTGCTCATGAGAACTCGTTCATCCGTGACGCCCGCTGCGGCATCGTGAAGCACGACGATCTGCTCGAGAAGGTCCGCGTCACACGTCTGCGCGCTCAAATCGCACAGGCCGGACTGCGGGTCGTGCGCGAAGAACTGCACGCCACATCCACCGTGCGGCGGCTGCCGACCCCGCTCGGGAACTGGCTGCGCAACAGCCCGCTGACTCAGGACGCACTCATCAGTAATATCGAGTACGTTCTGGGTGTCGCCTGAGACTCGGCGGCTGACCGCGCGCAACGACACATGGCTGATATCGATCGATACCGCTCCGAGGACCGACGGCAGGTGGAGGCGCTCTACCGCCGGGTCTTCGGTCCTGACGCGGCCGAGGCAAACCGGCTGCGCTGGGATTGGCAGTACCGCCGCAATCCGCATGTGCCGGCCGATGGACCTTTGATCTGGCTCGCGCGCGAAGGCAGCACCATCATCGGGCAGTACGCCACGATGCCCGTGAAGCTCTCCGTGGCGGGCAACGAAATCCCTGCGTCGTGGGGCACCGACGTCATGGTTGCTCCAGAGCGTCAGCGGCAGGGTCTCGGCGACATGCTGTTCCGGACGTGGGAGCGGAGCACCGGGGCGGCCCTGGGTCTGGGGCTGTCGGAGTCGTCACACCGGCTCTTTCAGAAGATGAATTGGCCCGACGTGGGCCCGGTGCCCTGCCTGGTCAAACCGCTGAGCCGCCGCGCGCTGCGCAGGCCCACGTGGCCGCTCGCCGTCAATCGGTTCGTGTCGTACGTGACGTTGCCGTGGGTGCGACTCGTGTCCAGAAGCCGCCCGCTCAAGGGCGAGATCCAGGTCATTCGGCATTTCGACGAAAGCTTCACGCGTCTGTGGGAGCGCGTGCGCGGCGAATTTGCCTTTGCCGTGCGGCGCGACGCGGCCTACCTCAACTGGAAGTACATCCAGGCTCCCCACGTCCGCTATATCGCAGCTGCGCTGATGCGCGATGGCGAAGCCGCCGGATATGCCGTCTACCGGCATGCGCGCGAACCAAGGGGCCGCGTCACCCTGCTCGTCGATTTCCTCACGGCGCCTGATGACGCCGCCGGGTTTCTGACGTTGCTCCGCTGGGTGGATCGGGAGGCGCGCGCGGAGGACTCCGACAAGATCCGCACGTTTGCGGTCAACGATGTCTTTCGCAAGCTCCTCAAGAAATCCGGGTACTACTCGGTGAAGTCGACGATGGACTTCGTGGTGAGGATCAGCGCAGTGCCCGTGCCCGGCGAGTTCTACAAGAGCACAGGGAACTGGCACGTGACCCTTGGCGACTCCGACCAGGATCGATGAGCGCCTCGGTCGCGCCCGCGTTGATCGTCGCCATCGACACCGAGGGCGACAACCAGTGGGACCCGGCCGCGCGCCGGCGCCAGACGTTCGCCAACGTCCACGCACTCGATCGGCTGCATGAGTTCTTCGCTCGTCACGACGTGCGGCCCACGTATGTCGTCACCCATCCGGTCTCGGAAGACGCCCGCTCCGCAGGCGTCCTCAGACATTTGCTCAGCCTGGGCGGCTGCGAAATTGGCGCGCATCACCACGCGTGGGAGACGCCGCCGTTCGAGCCAGGCGATGTCGACCGACATCCGTACGCGCTCTCATTGCCGCACGCGCAGTTCGAGGCACAGATCGAGGCGCTCACGGCGTCCATTCACAGAAATATCGGAGTGCGGCCCCTTTCCTATCGATCGGGACGATTCGGCTTCTCGGCCAGCCACGTCTCGGCGCTGGAGCGGCTCGGCTACCGGGTCGACTCGAGCGTCACGCCGCTGTTCTACGAGGCCCACAAAGGAGGACCCGACTTCGTCAGGGCACCACTCACGCCGTACTTTCTGGCGTACGACGATGCGACGAGGCCGGGAACCAGTGCCGTGCTCGAGGTGCCCGTCTCGGCCGCGCTCAGCCGGCGGGTGCCGGCGTGGATGGAGCGGTGCTACGGCCATCTGCCCCGGCCGTACACCACCAAGCGGCTGCTGCGGCTCGCAAGAATCGCAGAAGTGCGCTGGCTGCGCCCGTCGTACAGCTCGGCGGCCGACATGATCGCGCTCGCCAGGCAACTCGTCGACCGTCATGTCCCGCTGCTGAACGTCATCTTTCATTCGAGCGAAGCCATCGTCGGCGGCAGCCCGTACAACAGGAGCGAGGCCGAGCTCGCGGCGTTCTTCGAGCGGTTGTCCCAGCTTCTGCGGTTCAGCCTCAAAGAGCTCGGGGCGAGGCCGCAGACACTCACCGAGTTCCATGACGGCTACGTGCATCGGCCCGGCTCGGCGCCGGGCCCCGCGGCGGGATAGCGGCCGCTGATGCAGGTGTGCCATGTCTCGCCTCACCTGCCCCCCGACCAGGCAGCCAACGCCCTGCTCCCGGCCGAACTCGGCAGGTGGACCCACGCCCGCGGCATGAGTGTGTCGTTCGTCACGCAGCCTCCGACGCAGGGGGGTCCGGTGGCGGACTCGCTGCCAGGTCCGGTGTACCGGGTGGCACCCCGATCGGCATCGCGGTTCGCACGCGTCACGAGGGTCGACACGTTCCGGCGCGCGCGGGCGATCGCACGGGCGCTCGATCAGGCCGCGGCCGGGGCCGATCTGCTGCATCTTCACAGCAACGGGCTCATTGTCGAAGTCGCCGCAGACTGGGCGCGCCGCCATCGCCGCCCCTACGTCCTCACCCTGTACGGGACGGAGATCTGGCATTACCGCAAACGGTGGCCGCTCGATCCGTTCACGCGCGCATACCAGCGCGCGAGCGAAGTGACCTTCTACAGCGAGGGCTTGCTCAGCCGCGCGCGCGAACTGGGACTCGAGCGCCAGGCGCTCTCGGTTGTGTATCCGGCCGTGAATACTTCGTTCGCTCGTCTCGACGACCAGGCTCGCCAGGCGCTGCGTGTCGCGCTCGGCGTTCATGAGCCACGGCTGATCCTGAACGTCAAACGTCTGCACGAGCTGGCAGGGCAGCAATACTTGATTGGCGCGTTCGCGCGCATCGCCCGTCAGCGCGACGATGTCAGGCTCGTCATCTGTGGCACGGGGCCGCTCGAAGCCCAGCTGCGGGCACAGGCGCAGGCGGCAGGGCTGGCCGGACGCGTCACCTTTACCGGACTGATCACGAATGCCGAAGTGGCGCGCTTTGCTGCCGCCGCAGACGTCTTCGCCCTGCCGTCATTGCTCGAGGCGCTGCCGACAGTCGCGGTCGAGGCCCTTGCCGCAGGGACGCCTGTGGTGTCGGCGGATCACCCGGGAGGCATCGAGCTGCAGCAGCTCTTTGGCGAGGACGTCGTGGTGGTGCCGCGGCGTGATGAAGACGCGCTGGCTCACGCTCTCGGTGCACGACTCGACATACCGCGTCGAGCGCGCCCTGAAACGGCCGAGATCATCGTTCAGCGCTTCAGTCCGGATGCCGTGCGGGCGGCGTACGAAGCTGTATACGACCGGGCGCTACCTCGTTCGGTACTGGCCGGAAGGACCGGCGCCTGATTCGAGGCTATCCTGTAGCCCATGGCTACACTGCTCGATCAGATTACGCAGGACATCGCGGACGCCATGAGGCGGAAGGACCAGACCTCGCTCGCCCCTCTCCGCATGCTCAAAGCCGCCCTGATGAACCGCGAGGTGGAGAAGGGTCGAGCCCTCGATTCCGCCGAAGGTGTGCAGGTCGTGAATTCGCTCGTGAAGCAGCGGCGCGACTCGGTCGATCAGTTCCGGGCGGGCGGCAGGCCCGAGCTCGCGGACCGCGAGCAGGCCGAGGTGGAATTCCTTCAACGCTACCTGCCCCCGGCTGCCGACGAAGACACCGTGCGGGAGGTCATCGAGGCGGCCATCGCGGAGACCGGTGCCACCTCCCCCAAAGACATGGGCAAGGTCATGAAGGCCGTCACGGCACGGCTTGCCGGTCAAACCGTCGACGGTCGGGCCGTGAGCGAGGCCGTGAAGAAGAGACTCGCAGGCTGAATCGGCAAACCTTTTTCAGGCCTGTTCGTCTAACTCAATGAAAGGCGCCCAAGAGCCTCTCATCCATCCTCCGGGCAGGGGTCTCAGCCGCAAGGCTGGGGCCCCTCTTTTTTTTCGCGACCGCGTCGCCAGGGCAGTTCGTCGGGCGCATAACAGACCCTGCGAGTTTGCCATTCTTGCCGGTCTTTTCTGGCATGGCGGCCGGCCGTATGCGTGCGGGCTGGTGTGAGTAATCGCCTCGCCCGGTCCGCCGGACTGATCGGTCTTGCCACCTTGGCCAGCCGGATCCTGGGTCTCGCGCGGGACGTCATCCAGGGCAGCTACTTTGGGACCCTGGCCGCAGCCGACGCATTCGGCGTGGCCTCCCGGATGCCGGCACTCCTCCGCGATTTGTTCGCCGAAGGTGCGATGAGCGCGGCGTTCGTGCCGACCTTCACCCGCCACCTCCGGCGAGAAGGCCAAGCCGCCGCGTTCCGCCTGGCCTCGCAGGTCATCAACGGTCTGATTCTGGTCACCGTGGTGCTGGTCGTCGCCGGCATCGTGCTGGCACAGCCGCTCGTCGGCTACTACGCCAGCGGATTCGCCGACACGCCCGAGAAACTGCAGCTGACGGTGACTCTGACGCGGCTCTGTCTGCCGTTTCTCATTCTGGTGGCGGTCGCCGCCGCGTGCATGGGCATTCTCAATGGCCTGCATCGCTTTTTCGTGCCCGCGCTGTCCCCTGCCCTCTATAACGTCATGTTCATCGTGACGACCATCGTGCTCACTCCAGCGTTCATCCAGCGGGGGGTCGAACCGGCGCTCGCGCTCGGCCTCGGGATGCTCGTTGGCGGCGTGGCCCAGGTCGCCGTGCAATGGCCGGCCCTTCGAGCGGCCGGCTACCGTCACCAGTGGGTGTTGAACCCGCGCGATCGGGGGCTCCGCGAGATTCTGCTCCTGATGGGCCCTGGTTCGATAGGCGCAGCGGCGGCCCAGGTGAACCTCATGGTCAACACGTCCCTGGCGACGGCGCAGGACGGCGCGCCGTCGGCGCTGCAGTACGCGTTTCGCCTGATGTACATGCCAATCGGCATTTTCAGCGTCTCTGTGGCTACGGCCGTGCTGCCCGATCTGGCGCGACACGCCGCCGACCACGACCGTGAGCGGATGCGCAGCACGCTATCGTGGGCTCTCCGCTTGATGCTGATGCTGAGCGTGCCGGCCACCGCTGGCCTGATGGTGCTCGCGCATCCGATAGTCGAGCTGATCTTTCAGCGCGGACACTTCGATGCGCGGTCGACGGCCCTCGTGGCAAGCGCCCTCATCTGCTACGCACCCGGTATCGTGGGCTACTCGGTCGTGAAGATTGTGTCTCCCACCTTCTATGCCTTGCAGGATGCGCGCACGCCCATCGTCACCAGCCTGGCAGCCGTGGTCGTCAATCTGGTGCTCAATCTCTCATTGAACGCGGCTATGGGATTCCAGGGACTCGCCCTTGGCACCGCCATCGCGGCCAACGTCAACGCGGCGCTGCTGCTCCTGCTCATCGCCCGACGCACGGACGGCGTCGAGGCCAAACGCGTGATGGTTTCACTCGTGAAGATTGCCGCGGCATCCGTGCTGATGGCCGGCGCCGCCTGGTGGACCGAGCGCCAGCTGCACGTGTGGTTCGCGACGCCCACGCTGGTAGCCCGGCTGGTGCGGGTGCTCGGTGGCATCGGCGCCGGAGTCGGCACGCTGGCGCTGGCGGCCTGGGTGCTCCATATCGAAGAATTCCGTCAGGCGCTCGGCCGCATCGGGGTCATCCTGAAACGATGACGTCGGTCTGGTAGCATCCGTCGTGTGACACGCTTCCCGAGCTCCGGCGCGATGTACTCCTTTGGTCCGGGTCCGCTCACCCCCGCTGTTCGCGCAATCATCTTCAGCAACGTCGGCGTGTTTCTGCTGACGCTTGTGTGGTCGGACCCGGTCGTCCAGCTGTTTGGCCTCACGCCAAGCGACGTCATCGAACGCGCACGCGTCTGGCAGCTCGCGACGTATCTGTTCGTGCACTCGCCGTCTTCCATTTCACACATCATCTTCAACATGCTCGCCGTGTGGATGTTCGGTGTGGAACTGGAGAACCGGTGGGGCACCGTGGCCTTCGCGAAGTACTACGCCATCACGGGGATTGGGGCGGGTGTGTCGATGGTGCTGGTCTCGCTCCTGCCGTTCAATGCGACGCGCGTGGTGTACGACGTGCCCACGATCGGCGCGTCGGGTGCCGTGTACGGCCTGCTCATGGCGTGGGCCATCCTCTTTCCCCACCGGCAGATTCTCTTCATGTTCATCTTTCCGTTGCCGGCACGCGTGTTCGTGATCCTCATCGGCGCAATCGCGATGTTCTCGGCGATCGGCGCCGGGGGAGGACCGGTTGCCAACCTCGCACACCTCGGCGGGCTCGTGGTCGGCTGGTTCTATTTGAAAGGGCCGAAGAATCTCCAGTTGGAGATGAAGTATCGCCTGTCCCGATGGCGCATGGAGCGCATGCGGCGCAAGTTCGGCGTGCATCCGGGTGGCAGGAGTGACGAGTGGCGGAACCGTCCGCATTGAGGGCGCGGCTGTCCCGACGTCATCTCGCTGCCGGACTCGTCGTCGGCCTCCTGATTCGTCTTCTGCTGCTTCCGGCACCTGGATCGCCCGACGTGGGCTCATGGAAGATCTGGTCCTTTGCGGGTGCGTTCGACCCCGCGTCCTTGTACGGCGTCGGCGGCACGCCACCCGAGCGACGCCTGCTCCACTGGCATGGTGAAACAGGCACGACGGAGTACCCGCCGGTGGCCCTCTACGAGATCAGTCTGGCGGGTCGCATCTACGCGAGCCTCGATCGTGCATTCGACGACAGCCCGATACTCACGGCGCTCATCAAGGCACCGGGGCTGCTGGCCGAGATCGCGCTCATCGCAGGGCTGCTGTTGTGGAGACCCCCGGTGCTGGGCGCGGCCGTCGACTGGATCGTGCTGGCGTTCTGGCTCAACCCCGCGGTGATCGTCAACGGCAGCGGTCTCGGCTATCTCGATGCCCAGATGGCGGTGCCTGCCACGCTCGCGCTCGTGGCCGCAGGCGCGGGGTCGTTCGGGACTGCCGGCAGCTTGATGGCCCTCGCTCTTCTCACCAAACCACAGGCGCTGTTCGTGGCGCCGGCCCTGCTGCTCCTGCTGCTCGCAGCGGCACCCTCCGAACGACGCCACAGGCTGGTGGCCGTCACCGTCGCCGGCGCAGCCACGACGGCGGTGTTACTCGCCCCGGTTGTGCTGCGTGGCGCCTGGAGCAACATGCTGCAGGCACTCGGCCGTCTGGGTGCGCACGATATGGTCTCGGGCAACGCGCTCAACTTCTGGTGGCTCGTCACCTGGATCGTGCGATCGCTCGACTCGCTCGATCTCGGTTGGCGCGCGGCATTCACCCTGCCCGTCAGCATCCTCTCGATCGGGCGAATGATGGATGTCGGGTATCCCAATCCGAAACCCATTGGCGCGGTCCTCGTCGGCGCATGTCTTCTCTGGGTGATCTGGCGGTTCAGACGCGGCCAGCGGCTGGCAGGCGCGGCGCTCGTGGGCGCGTGGTGCGTCTACGCGTATGCGATGTTCAGCGCGCAAGTGCACGAGAACCATGCCTACCTCGCCGTCCCGATCCTCTTGCTCGCAGCCGGCCTTGCGCCGACCCTGCGTCCATTGTTCTGGGTCGTGTCGGCCATGACCGCTCTGAACATGTATCTGTTCTACGGGATCGGCACGACCTGGTCGCCCATGCTTCAGCGAAGCTGGACGGGCGTGGATCTATCGGTGCTGCTGGCGCTGGCGAACGTCCTGATCTCCGGCTGGTTCACGCGCGAGGTGCTCAGGCTGCCCAGGATGGGCCAGGCTCACGCGGTCGGCGCGTCGCGCATGGGATCGGGGTCGCTCACCACTGACAGCACGAAGGAGTCGTCGAGACTCTCGCAGTGATGCAGGATACGTGCGGGTATGACAACGACTTCGCCCTCGCGCACTGTCGTTTCCTCTGTGCCGAGTCGAAAGCGGATGGCGCCTTGCAGGACGTAGACGATGATGCCGGAGTTGTGCTGGTGGCGCGGCACGATGGCGCCCTTCTTGAAGTAGGCCTGTGTCAGTTGCATGCCGGTCGAGAGGATGGTCTTTCTGGCGACCATTTCCGTGACCTTCTCGAGCGGCAGTTCATCCCACCGATAAAGCGCAGCGTGGGGGGGCATGTGTGAGTCACGAGGAGTATAATCGAGCGGTTGCACGGGTGCCGGGCGAGGCCAGAGGGGATTCTGCCGGATGAAGAGCAGCACGTTGTCAAGCGGACGAATCACCGATCCGATGCCGTCAGCAACCCAGGCCCAGCCTCGGACCGATGAGCTCACCCGCGACGACCTCGTCCGGTTTTACCGGCTCATGCTCCTGTCGCGACGAATCGACGACAAGGAAATCCAGCTCAAAAATCAGAGTCAAATCTACTTTCAGATCAGCGGCGCCGGACACGAAGCAATTCTCGTGGCTGCCGGCCTGGCCCTGAAAGCCGGCTACGACTGGTTCTATCCGTACTATCGCGACCGCGCGCTGTGCCTGACGCTCGGGATGACCGCACGGCAGATGTTTCTCGCCGGTGTCGGATCCAGCGAAGACCCGACGAGCGGCGGCCGGCAGATGCCCTCGCACTGGGGCGACCCGGGGCTGCACATCGTGTCGCAGTCGAGTGCCACGGGCACACAGTGCCTGCACGCCATCGGATGCGCCGAAGCGGCTCTGTACTACGACCAGGTGGATGCGATTTCCGGCCGCGCCCAACGGTACGAGACCGACGAAGTCACCTACGTTTCGGTAGGGGAAGGCGCCACCAGCGAGGGAGAGTTCTGGGAATCCCTCAACGTCGCGTGCCTGCGCAAGCTGCCGGTGGTGTTTCTCGTCGAAGACAACGGCTACGCCATCTCGGTGCCGGTCGACGCGCAGACTCCCGGTGGCAGCATCTCGCGACTGGTCGAGTCATTCCCCGACCTGCGCATTGTCCGCTGCGACGGCACCGACGCGCTGGCCAGCTACCGGGCGATGACAGAAGCGGTGGACTGGTGCCGCGCGCGCCGTGGGCCCGCACTCGTGCACGCCAGTGTCGTCCGCCCGTACTCGCACTCACACTCCGACGATGAGCGGTGGTACAAGCCGGCCGCCGAACGCCTGGGCGAAGTCGCACGCGATCCTCTTCCGAAGTTCGCCGCATTCCTGCAGGAGCACGGCGTGCTCACCGAAGCAGAACTGGCAGACCTCGCTCGCGATGTCGACCACGAGATCGCAGAAGCGGTCGAGTACGCGCTACAGGCGCCGAAGCCATCGGTCGACACCGTGGGCCTGTATGTCTACTCGCCGAGCATCGACCCCACCTCGCGCACCTTCGACACGCCAGCGATCCCAGACGGTAAACCAGACACGATGGTCGCGCTGATCAATCGCACGCTGCGCGACGAGCTGGCTGCCGACCCCCGGGTGCTCGTCTTCGGCGAGGACGTCGCCGACTGCACACACGAGGCGCATCTGCAGGACGTGTCAGGCAAGGGCGGCGTCTTCAAAGCCACGCTCGGTCTCCAGCGCGCCTTCGGCTCCAGTCGCGTCTTCAACTCCACCCTCGCGGAAGCCGCCATCGTCGGCCGCGCCTGCGGCATGGCTATTCGAGGACTGAAGCCGGTTGTCGAGATCCAGTTCTTCGACTACATCTGGCCCGCGATGATGCAGCTGCGCGACGAGATTTCGATGCTGCGGTATCGGTCGAACAATGGCTTCGCGTGTCCCATGGTCATCCGCGTGGCCATTGGCGGATACCTCAGGGGCGGTGGCGTGTACCACAGCCAGTCCGGCGAGAGCATCTTCGCGCATTGCCCCGGCTTGCGCGTCGTCTATCCATCCACGGCGCAAGACGCGGCCGGACTGCTCCGCACGGCCATCCGCAGTGATGATCCCGTGCTGTTCCTCGAGCACAAGCATCTGTACCGCCAGACATACAACAAGGGTGACTACCCAGGGCCGGAATACACGCTTCCATTCGGGCAGTCGGTGGTCAGGCGTGACGGCAGCGATGTCGTGGTGTTGACCTGGGGCGCGCTCGTGCAGCGCTCCCTGGTTGCGGCGCAGCAGGCCGAGAAGCAGGGCGTCAGCGTCATGGTGGTCGACCTCCGTACCATTGCGCCCTATGACTGGGACGGCATTGCTGCCGCTGTGCGGCGGACCACTCGCGTAGTCATCGCTCATGAGGATCAGCTGACGTGCGGCTTCGGCGCTGAGCTGGCGGCACGAATCGCCGGCGACCTCTTCGACTACCTGGATGCCCCGATTCGCCGGGTCGCCGCCATGGACACGCCCGTGGCCTATCATCCAGACCTCGAAGAGGTCATCCTGCCCGGATCGAGTCACGTCCTCGCCGCGATTCTCGAGATAGCGAAGTACTGATCCGCTCGTCCCCAGGACGCTTTCTTTGGCGGTCCTGCGCCCTCCAGGCCGATCCCCCCTATACTGGAGAGATGTCTCGACCCCATCAGACCTCTCTGGACGTCGCCAATCCGCTGATTCGCAACGTCGCCATCATCGCGCACGTCGACCATGGCAAGACCACGCTCGTGGACGCGCTGCTGCACCAGAGCGGCATCTTCCGCGCCAATGAGCGCGTGGCCGAGCGGGTCATGGATTCGAACGAGCTCGAGCGCGAGCGCGGCATCACGATTCTTGCCAAGAACACGGCGGTCCATTACGACGGCTACATGATCAACATCGTCGACACACCGGGTCACGCTGACTTCGGCGGCGAAGTCGAGCGGACGCTGTCGATGGTCGATGGGGTGATGCTTCTGGTTGACGCCTCGGAAGGCCCGCTCCCGCAGACCCGGTTCGTGCTCCGAAAGGCGCTGGAGCGGCGCCTGCCGCCGATGGTGGTCATCAACAAGATCGATCGCGCCGACGCGCGGACGCAGGCGGTGCTGAACGAGGTCTACGACCTCTTCATCGACCTGGACGCGACCGAGGACCAGCTCGATTTTCCGGTGCTCTACACGAACGCGCGTGAAGGGACGGCCACGTTGGACCTGGCAGTGGCGGGCGAAGACCTGCGGCCGCTCTTCGGTGCGGTCATCGAGCACATCCCGGCGCCACGGGGATCCACCGAGGCACCGCTGCAGGCGCTCGTGGCGAATCTCGACGCGAGCGACTACCTCGGACGCCTCGCCATCGCCCGCGTGTTCAACGGCCGCGTGAAGGTGGGCGACCCGATCGCCGTGTGCAAACTCGACGGCTCCATTCAACGCACGCAGGTGACGAAGCTCTACACGTTCGAGGGGCTCAAGCGGGTGGACACGCTTGAGGCCTCGGCCGGCGAGGTGATCTGCCTCGCGGGGATCGAGGGCATCATGATCGGCGAGACGATCGCGTCGTCTGAAAACCCGGTGGCGATTCCGCCGACGGCAATCGACGAGCCGACCGTATCCATGATCTTCGGCGTCAACACCTCGCCCTTTTCCGGCCGCGACGGCAAGTTCGTGACGTCACGTCAGATCAAGGACCGGCTGAGCCGCGAACTCGTAGGGAACGTCTCGATTCGCGTCGAGCCAACCGAGACTCCTGAACAGATGAAGGTAATCGGCCGCGGCGAGCTGCAGCTGTCGATTCTCATCGAGATGATGCGTCGCGAGGGATTCGAGCTGCAGGTGTCACGCCCGCAGATTGTCACGCGCGAAATCGACGGAAAGGTCTCGGAACCGATCGAAGAGCTGGTCGTCGACGTCGCCGAGGAGTACCAGGGTACGGTCATCGCCGAAACCGGGATGCGGCGAGGCGTCATGACGCGGATGGTGAATCACGGGAGCGGACGGGTGCGACTCGAGTTCCGGATTCCCGCGCGCGGTCTCATCGGCTTCCGTTCGCAGTTTCTGACCGAGACCCGCGGCACCGGCATCATGCACCATAACTTCGCCGGGTGGGAGGCGCACCATGGCTCCATCCCGACGCGGACGAGCGGATCGCTCGTGTCCGACCGTTCAGGCGCGGCGACGGCCAACGCCATCGCCAACCTGCAGGAGCGCGGCGAGATGTTCGTGGAACCGAGCACGCAGGTGTACGAGGGCATGATCGTCGGCGAGAACTCGCGTAACAACGACATGGACGTCAACATCACGCGCGAGAAGAAGCAGACGAACATGCGGGCGTCCTCGGCCGATGAAGCCATTCGCCTGATTCCTCCGCGTCTCATGAGCCTCGAACAGGCAATTGAGTTCATCAACGACGACGAACTTGTCGAAGTCACGCCCAAGTCGTTGCGGCTGCGCAAGAAAGTTCTGACCGCGAACATGCGCCCGCGACGAGCCGAGTAGTTCGCGCAGATCGCTCGCTTGAGGCACAATCGTCAGCGGTGCTGTCCCCCCGGCTGGTTCTAAAAACGGTTGCTGCGCTGCTGCTGATTGGAGCCGTTTTCTACGGTGTGCGTCTCAGGCGAGACTTCTGGGACTTCGAGGTCTACCGCACCGCCGGCATCCGAGCCCTCGCTGCCGAGCCACTCTATCGAGCCGACGACGGACACTATCAGTTCAAGTACTGGCCGGCCTTCGCGCTCGCGATGTCGCCGTTTGGTTTCTTACCCGACCGGACGGCCAAATTCGTCTGGTTCACCCTGTCGATCTTTCTACTCGGCATATTCATCAGAAAGTCGGTCAGGTCACTTCCCGATCGGCGACTGTCTGAAGGGTGGCTGATCGGCTGGATCCTGCTGGTCACGGCCAAGTTCATCGTCAAAGAGCTCGTGAACGGTCAGACCAACGTCCTGGTGGGACTACTGGTCCTCCTTGCCGCCCTCGCCATGGACCGCGCACGTCCACGCCTCGCGGGGGTATTGATTGCCCTGGCGACCTTCATCAAGCCCTATGCCCTGCTGCTCGTGCCGTGGCTCCTGGTCACGGGCGGAAGTGCGGCGCTCGTGACTGCGACGGTTGGCCTGGCCACCGGTCTGCTGTTCCCGGCCGTGCTGTACGGCTGGACCGGCAATCTCGCCCAGCTCGGCGCCTGGTATACGACGGTCACAGATTCAACAGGGCCCAACCTGCTGACGCTTGAGAACATCTCCTTTGCGACGATGTGGGCCAAGTGGCTGGGAGACGGCAGGGCGGCTTGGGCGTTCGCCGCAGGGAGTGCGGTCGCCAGCCTGCTCCTGGCCGCGATTGTCTGGAAACAGCGGGCGGCGGTTGCGCAGCCGGCGTACCTCGAAGCGAGCATCCTCTTGCTGTTGATGCCTCTAATCTCGCCGCAGGGGTGGGATTATGTTCTCCTGCTCGCCACGCCTGGGTTTGTGTGCCTGATCGACCGGTTCAGAGATCGCGCATCGGGATGGCAGGTAATTACCGTCGTGGGGTTCGTGTTGACCAGCCTTACCGTCTTCGACGTCGTCGGCCGAAGTATGTATGGCCACCTCATGGCTGCATCGGCGGTGTCGGTGGGGGCGCTGCTGCTCATGGCGAGCCTCGCGCATCTGCGTTTTCGGGCACTCGCCTGATGACGCACAGCCCCGCGATCGGTCAGAATCCTGCTAACCGTGCCCTCCCAACTGCGGCCATTCGTCTGGCCACTGCTGTTTCTCCTGCTCGCCGGCCTCGTCTATCGCGCCAAAGTCCAGCGCGAGATGGTCGACTTCGACGTATATCGGACCGCCGCACGAAGAGCCGTCTCGGCCGAGCCGCTCTACCGCACTGAGGACGGGCACTACCAGTTCAAGTATCTCCCCGCGTTTGCACTCGTGATGGCCCCTTTTGGCCTGATGGATCGGGAGGCCGCCAAGGCCATCTGGTTCGCCTTGTCGGCGGGCCTGCTCACAGCCCTGGTGCGCTGGTCGGTGCGCGCGCTCCCCGAACGACGACGGCCCGAGCCCGTGCTCCTGTGGATCACGGCATTGCTGATGCTGAAGTTTTACGCGCATGAACTGACGCTGGGCCAGACGAACATCCTGTTCGGCATCGTGATCCTCGGGGGCCTGCTTGCCGCCCAGATCGACCAGCCGCACGTGGCCGGCGCGCTGATCGGCGCGGCCGTCTTCATCAAGCCATATGCCCTGCTGCTCTTGCCGTGGATCGCATTTGCCTCGGGTGTGTCGGCTGCGGCCACCAGCTTCGTTGTGGTTGTCGCAGGTCTGGTGCTGCCCGCCTTCCTGTATGGCTGGACTGGCAATGTGCAGCTTCTGGTCGCCTGGTTCGACACAGTCAGAGCCACCACTAGTGGCAATCTAATCGGCGTCGACAACGTCTCACTGGCATCGATGTGGGTCAAGTGGGTCGGCATCGGCGCGCCCGCCAGTGCGCTCGCCACGATTACGACCGGCGCGGTGCTGGGTCTGGTGGCCACCGTGTGGGTTCGCAGACAGAACGTCTCGAGCCCTGAGTATCTGGAGTGCGCGCTGCTGATGCTCCTGGTGCCGTTGCTCTCACCTCAGGGGTGGGACTACGTGCTCCTGCTCGGTACACCGGCGGTCGCGTTGCTCGTCGACCGCTGGCGCGACGTCGGGCGGCCCTGGAGAGTGACAACGGGCCTGTGCCTGGGCCTGATGGGTCTCACCGTGTTCGATCTCATGGGCCGCGCGCTCTACGGGCAGTTCATGGCGTGGGCCATTGTGACGCTCGCTGCCCTTGGCACCGCCGTCGCGCTCGCGCACCTGCGCTGGCGTTCGCTCGCGTGAGGCCTTACCGGCGCGACGTCATTCCTCGATTGGAACCGCGGCCGGTGATTGCGCCCAGCGCGTCAGCAGCACGCCCGCCAGCACCGCGGCGGCGCCGACGAGCTTCTTCATCGTGAGCGGCTCGCCCAGCCAGATGGCGGCGATGCCCATCGCGACGAGTGGCACCACATTCGAGTAAATCGACGTGCGCGCGGCGCCGAGCCGCTGCACCGCCGCGTACCAGACGATGTACGACACGTTCACGGGAAACACGGCGGCGAACACGAGCAGGCCCCAGAGGACCGGATTGACGAGCCGCCACTGCACGTGCATGAGACTCGGGATCGCGAGCAACACGTACAGCGCGGTGCCAATCGCAACGGTCATGCCGGTGACGTACAGGGGCGAGTGGCGAGCCATCAGACGCGCGCAGCCCAGTGTGTAGATCGCCCAGCACACCACGCCCAATCCCATCAGGAGGTCGCCTTTGGCGCTCGCCCCCGGGCTCGGTGCACCGTAACCGACCACGAGATAGATTCCCGCCAACGAGACGGCAATCGCACACCAGTGTGGCGCCCTGATCCGCTCGTGGCCGAGCCAGGCAGATGCCGTCGTCACCGCGATCGGCGTTGCGCCGATAATCAGCGCGCCATTCGATGCACTGGTCAGGGTCAGCGCACCCGCCCAGCAGAGTTGATACCCACAGTGGCCGACCACTCCGAGCCAGACCAGATCGAACCAGTCGCGGCGCGTGACCCGGTCTTCCGTGTAGAACGTGCGGTCGAAGGGCTGCGACGCACGGCGCGCCCGCCTGCCTGTGAGCACAATGCCAGCGACGAACACAACGGAGGCCATCGTGAAGCGCAGGGCGTTGAATGCCATGGGCGGCACCTGCTGAAAGGCGAATTTCATCAGGCTGTAGTTGGCGCCCCAGACCAGGACCATGAAGACGAGCAACACGTCGAGGATGGTGATCGGTCCGGAGCGGCGCGGCGGTGCGGTCACGCATTCATCCTTTGACGGCTGTGCAGCAGGGCCGGCGCGAGCCGCTGGTGAGGCAGAAGCGGTCGGGAGGGACGTCATCGTCGTGCCCCTAGATGGTACTTCGAGGCGGATATTCAGGGCTCGCAACAGGCCACCGCAGCGGGGCAGCGGAGCCAGCATCGAAGTTGGTGAAATATTTCACAAGCAGGTATACTGATGGGCGCTCCGAGGTGAGCGAGCCGGCTCCGAATGACCTCGCGGTTTCTGGGGCCGGGTCGTCGCTGTTTGCTGGAAACTGTCAGCATGATGAACAGACGGAACCGTGAGTCGCCGCTGGCACGATCGGCCCGTTCCTTTCAAGAGAACGTGAGCCGATCGGGCGCCGTCGCGGGCGCCAGTTATGCGTTGATCGGCGCCATTATTCTCCTGGGCGGGATTGGGTACGGGCTGGACGCGTGGCTCGGCATCAGACCATGGGGCCTGGTCGGCGGGCTGGTGCTTGGCATCGTGGTGGGCTTCTACGAGTTGGCAAAGACGGTCTGGCCCAGATGACCCAGCTTTGGGGCCCGGTCTGGTGGATGGCCGGTCCGAGTGTCGTCGTGTGGCTCGTGACGACCCTGGCCACGCACGGCCGCCTGCACCCGGAACTGCTCTTGGGGATGGCTGCACCGCTCCTGGTGGCGATCACGAGCTGGGCCGTGATGCGCGTGACGTTCGGTCTCGGTCCTGAGCGGTTGATGGGCGCGATCGTTCAACTGTTTGCCGCGAAGATGGTGCTGTTTGGTGCGTATGTGACGATCATGCTCCGGATGTTCCACCTGAGACCGGTTCCGTTCATCGTCAGTTTCGCAGCCTATTTCATTGCGCTGTACGCGATGGAGGCGGTCTTTCTCAGGCGCCTGTTGATGCACGGTTCGACTCCACCTCCGACGCAGGCGCACTAACGACACGATGGCTCAATTACCCGCTGCCGAAGAGACCGCCGAGCACGGCGCCGAGGGCGCCTACAACGCCGGCAAGGTCATCATCGAGCATGTCTCGAACAGCAGTCTCGATCATCCGCTGGTTCATCTGCCGAAGATCTTGGGCATCGACTTCTCGGTGACCAAGCACGTGCTGATGCTCTGGCTGGTGGCCTCGGTGCTGTTCGTCGTGGTGACGGCGGTCGTGCGCCGATACATCCGCCAGGACCGCATGGTGCCCTCGGGGCTCATGAACGCGCTCGAGTTCGTCGTGGAATACGTGCGCGACACGATCGTGCAGCCGAATGTCGGCGCCAAGTGGGTGCGCACATACACGCCCTTTCTCCTGACGCTCTTCCTCTTCATCTTCGCCGCGAACATCGTCGGCCTCATTCCGATTTTCGACACGCTGGCGCTCGTCAATCACACGGTGCTCCACCTGCCGGAGGACGCGTTTCTGTCCCGGGTGACGCATGGCGGCGTCACCGCCACGGGCAATTTCAACGTGACGGCCGCACTGGCCACGATTTCCTTCGTCATGATCATCGTGGCCGGCGCGCGCGCCCACGGTTTCGTGAAGCACTGGAAGAACATGGTGCCGCACGGACTGCCGCTGCCCGTCACAATCATGCTCATCCCGATCGAGATCATGGGCATGTTCGTGCGTCCATTTGCGCTCACGATGCGTCTCGCGGCCAACATGGCGGGTGGCCACATCGCCATCCTGGCGATCCTGTCGTTCGTGTTCATCTTCACGAACCTGTTTGGCGCAGCCGTCGGCATGGGCGTGGGCGCCGTCTCGACGGTGCTGCTGGCCGTGCCCATTTCGGGCCTCGAGATCATCGTAGTGCTCGTGCAGGCATACGTTTTTACACTGTTGACGGCTGTGTTCATTGGCATGGCCATTCACGCTCATCACTGAGCGACGGAGGAACGAAGGATGGAAGGGTTTGCACTTGCGTACATGGGCGTCGCGATCGGACTGGGCTTGGTCGTCATCGGCGCTGGCCTTGGTATCGGCAAGCTCGCGGCAGGAGCGGCCGACGCGATCGGCCGGCAGCCGGCTGCCGCGGCGCAAATCACTGGAGCCGTGAACCTCCCGCTGTTCCTGCTCGAAGGCGTCGCGATTCTCGCCGAGGTCTTCGCACTGCTCGTTCTGCTGCTGAAGTAACACGGCCCGGGTGCAGCACCGGGCTGCGCCCCCGCACGCGCGAAAGGACATGCGATGAATAATCCGCTCGTCCAGCCCGATCCAGGTCTCTATATCTGGACCATCGCCACCTTTCTCATCCTGGTGGTGCTGCTGGCGAAGTTCGCCTGGAAGCCGCTGCTGGCCGCGCTCGAAGAGCGCCAGGCCGGCATCAGGTCGGCGCTGGCAGAAGCGCAGCTGGCGCGCGAGGAAATCCAGCGTGTCCGTGTTGAAGCGGAACGTCTGCTGACCGAGGCTCGGGTCGAGGGCGGGCAAATCATCGCTCGAACGCGCGAAGACGCCGAGCGCCTGCGCGCCGAGCTCAAGCAGAAGGCCCAGGCCGACGCCGCCGCTGTCATCGCCAACGCCGAGAAGCAGATTCAGCTCGAGACGACCAGAGCGCTGGAGCAGGTCCGCCGCGAGGCGGTCGAGCTCTCGGTCGCCATCGCCTCGAAGCTACTGCAGCGCAACGTCTCGGTCGAAGACAACGCGCGCCTGATTCAAGACGCCGTTGCCGACATCAGCAACGCCCCGCGTTTGAACTGACGACCGCCCACTCAGGCCATCGGCTGGGGCGCCAGGCTCTGCGGCGGCCCCCGCGGCGGGCGTGTCAGCGTTTCCTCATCCACGCCGCCTCTGACTCGATATACTCGGCAGAGGCGCTCATGATCCGGACTCCCCGTCTTCGCGTCGCCGTCCTGCTCCTCACGATCGGAGCGACCTCGGTGTTCGCATTGCTCCAGGCCAGCCCGCGCCGCGAGCCGCAGCGTGAGACCCGCCAGCGCCATCTGGTCGTGGGCGTTCTTGGCAAAAACGATATTCCCACCCCCAGTTTGACCGCGAAGGATTTCGTAATCCGTGAAGACGGCATCGCACGGGAAGTGGTGAGTGTCTCGTCTGCCGCAGCCCCGACGCATCTCGTGCTCCTCGTCGATGACTCGGAGGCCATGCAGTCGCTGACCATCGAGCTGCGCGCCGGGCTCGAGGGTTTTCTTGAACGCATCCGCAGCGGTGGACAGGCGCCCGCGGTGCGGCTCGCCACCTTTGGCGAGCGGCCGAACACGCAAGTCGAATTCACGACGACGCCCGCGGCGATTACGGCGGGCGTCGAGCGCATCGCGCCACGGGTCGGCTCCGGGAGCATGCTGCTCGAGGCGCTGATCGAGACGTGCCGGGATCTGCGAACGAGGCATGCGGAACGGCCGGTCATCGTCGCCTTCGTCAACGAACAGGGTCCAGAGCTGAGCTCTGATACGCATACCGAGGTCATCAACGCCGTCAAGAGCGCGGGCGCCTCACTCTGGACCGTCGTGTTGCAGGACCAGGGAGGGCAGGGGACGTCAGACCCGGCGCATGAACGTGCGCAGGTGCTGGCCGAAGCCACAGCGCAAAGCGGCGGGTTCAACAAGACGATTCTCTCGCGCCAGGGCCTGCCCCCGGCGTTTCAGACGGTTGCGACGGCCCTGTCATCGCGCTACGAGCTCACCTACGTTCGACCAGACTCGCTGATTCCACCGACACGGCTCGACGTGCAGGTGCGCGACCGTTCGCTTCGCGTGCTCGCCTCTAAATGGATCGGCCAGTGATTGGCCGGGCCTTTTCGACAGTCGCGGTCGCGGCGGTCATGGCCGCGTCACTCACGGCTGCGCAGGTCTTTCGCGCGGGCACAGACCTCGTCCTCTTGAGCGTCACGGTCACCGACGCGAAGAACCACTCGGTGGCGACGCTCAACCGTGAAGACTTTCAGGTACTCGAGGACGGCGTCGGCCAAGAGGTGACGGTCTTCTCGCGTGAGGCACAGCCCATCTCGCTGTCGCTGCTGCTCGACACCAGCACCAGCATGGAGTCGAAGCTGGGGATGGCGCAGGAGGCGGCCATCGGGTTCTGTCGTCGGCTCGGTCCGAGGGACGTCGCGCAGATCATCACCTTTGCCAGCGAGACGCAGATCCGCCAGCCGTTCACCCACGACAGCGGGGCGCTCGAGACGGCGATTCGGCAGATTCACGCCGGCGGATCCACGTCTCTCTACACGGCCCTCTATATCGCGCTCAACGAGCTCAACCGCGCCCGCCGCGCGCAGGCGCCCGACGAAATCCGGCGCCAGGCCATTGTCGTGCTGTCAGATGGCGAGAACACGTCCGGTCTGCTCGGTTACGAAGACGTGCTCGATCTGGCCCGGCGATCGAACGTGGCCGTGTACGCGATCGGATTGCGATCGGCCGAAGACAGAGCGTCCCACAGTTTCAACGAAGCCGACTTCGTGCTCCGTAGTCTGGCCCAGACGAGTGGCGCGCGACTGTTCCTGGTGGATCAGCCCGCGCAGTTGCCCGCCATCTACACGCAGATTGCCGACGAGCTCGCCAACCAGTACACCGTCGGGTACATCTCGAAGAACGCCAAACGTGATGGCGCCTGGCGCCAGATCACGGTCAGAGTGCGTCAGGCTGGCGTGACTGCGCGCACTAAATCCGGATATTTCGCCCCAGCCAAGGACAAGTGACCCCTCCCACAGGACGTGTGTTCATCATTGGCGCAGGCCCGGGCGATCCGGGCCTGATGACCGTTCGCGGCGTGCGGCTGCTTGCCGAGGCGACCGTGGTCGTCTACGACCGCAACACCGAGCGGGTGCTCCGCTGGGCCCGACCCGATGCCGAGATGATCGAAGCCGGGGCGCCGGCCGAGCGTGACACGGCACAGGACGCCCTCTCCATGCTTGTCGCCGAGAAGGCCCGCGATGGCCATATCGTCGCGCGAGTGAAATGGGGCGACCCCTTCGTGTTCGACAGCGGGGCCAAGGAAGCGCTGTTTCTCCACGAGCAGGGTGTCCCCTTCGAAGTGGTGCCAGGGATACCGGCAGCCATGGGCATGAGCGCCTACGCCGGCGTCCCGCTCACGTATCCGGGCGCCGGGGACGCACTGGTACTGGTGCGCGGCCAGGAGGACGAAAGCGGCCGCCTCGCCGAGCTCGATTGGCAGGCGCTCGCGCGTGTCGACGGCACGCTGGCCTGCTTTGCCGGCGCGCGCATGGTACCGGCTATTTTGCAGCGGCTGCTCGACCATGGAGCGGCACCGGACACGCCCGGGGCGCTCATCTACCACGGCACGACCCCCACACAACGCACAGTCACGGGTACGCTTCGTGAGTTGCTCGATCACACGGCAGCCGCCATCGATCCCAACGCGGCGCTGCTGATTCTCGGTGCGGTGACCGGTTTGCGCAATCACCTGCGCTGGTTCGACGAACGCCCTCTCTTCGGACGACGAATCGTGGTGACGCGATCGCCGGAGCAGGCTGACGACCTGGTGGACAGACTCGAGTCGCTGGGAGCGCAGGCCATCTCGGCGCCAACGTTCCGGATGGCGTCGGCCGACGATCCGGAGGCGGTCGACAGAGCGGCCGCTTCGGTGGATGACTTTCAGTGGGTCGTGTTCGAAGCGGCCAGTGCCGTGACCCGGTTCCTCGGAGCGCTCTCCCGGGGCCCGCGCGATATCCGCGCCTTCGGCGCGGTACGAGTCTGCGCAATCGGACCGTCCACTGCAGACCGGCTCATCGCCGCCGGGATCAAGCCTGACGTGGTCGTCGCCGAGGTTGGCGCGGAGAGCATCGGCGATGCCATCGCCGACCGAGCGCCCGTGGCGGGTCAGCGCGTCCTGATCGTTCGCCCCGATCACGTGAGGGCGACGATCGGCGACGACCTGGAGCGACGTGGCGCGCACGTCGTAGACCTGGTGGCGTATCGCACCGCGGCGGCGTCGCCCGATTCGCCCGCGGCGCAACACATCTACCGCCTGCTCCTCGAAAATCGCGTCGATGCAGTCACGTTCACCAGCCCCACGGCGGTCCGACGTTTCGCAGGATTGATTGGAGAGGAGCAGGCCGCCGACCTGCTGAACACCACGATCGTGGCGGCTATCGGCCCGGTCACGGCGGCCGCGGCCCGCGCGCTCGGCGTCCGCGATCCTCTGGTGCCCGACGCGTATTCGGTGGAAGGACTGGTGCGGCTGCTGACCGAGCAGTTCAGGAGCTCGCAGCTGCCCGTCTGACGTCCGCCTCTAAGCTTTCTTGCCACCCCAGTAGGCGGGCAGCACCATGTCGCGCATGGTCCGCAGCCCGGGCGCGGCCTGGAGCAGCTTCGGAATCGAGTTGACGACAATGGCTTCGGTCGCGATGTCGCCGTGCACGCCCCCCGAAATCTTCATCGTCAATGGCGGCACCCCGGCGATACGCACCGCATCGAATGACTCCGGCGCATCCAGGTAGGCCTCCATGTGGAGGGTGATGAGCGGCCGCCCTTTGCGGTAGCCGACGCCGTCCTGCACTAGTCCACTCACGTGACCGGGCGCCACCGTAATGGGGCCGCTCGACACCGCGCTCGTCGCCAGCTTGGGTTGGATGTCGTCGCTGATGCGATCGAGCTTCCAACCCATCGCGTCGGCAATCATGCTGATCGACTGGGCCAGCCCGACGTGCCGCACCGTGCCTGCTTCGAGCTGAGCGGAGAACTCCTCCACAGTCAGGCCCGCGCCAATCTTGCGCTGGAAAGGCTGGCGGCGCGACCGGGCGTCCTGCACGCGATCGACCTCGATGCTGTCCACCCGCGCACACACGGCGGTCAAGGCGATCGGCAATGCGTCCATCACGAAGCCGGGGTTCACTCCCGTTGCGAGCACCGCGACCCTTCCGCGCTTGGCCAGCGCGTCGATCCGCTTGGCCATGGCCGCGTGCTGTTTGACCGGATACGCGAGCTCTTCGGTCGTGGACACAATCGGAACCTTCAGCTTCAGCACCGTCTCCAGAACGGGAAGGACCTGGACGAGCGAGGAGCTGGTGCACAGCACCACGACGTCGGCACGCGTCGCACGAATCGCCTGGGCGAGATCCTGGGTCACCACAACGCCCAGCCGTCGCCGCAGTCGGCACACCTCGCCGACGTCGCGCCCAATCTTGGCGGGATCGACGTCGACGGCGCCGACGGTCAGCAGCCCGGGCCTGCTGGCAGTCTGCCGGACGACGCCGGCTCCGATCGGTCCGAGACCGACGTGCAGAACTTTGATGGGCAAGGTTATGACTCCAGCAGAAGCAATCAATTGTAGGATCTCTCGGCCCCTGCATGCGTCCCTTCCTGCCAAGCTATGCGCTCGTCACGTGACCGGCTTCCGCCGCCTGGCAGACCGCGAGGGCACGTGACGAATGCGCTTCGACGTGGCTGGCGCCTGGCCGTTTCCGCCCCGGCGGTGTTCCTCGGCGCCTGGGTCCTGACGCTGGCAGCCGGCTTTCTGCTCTCGACGGCCGTGGGCGGCCCCGTCGAGGTCGAGCCTGGACTCGGCCTAGTGGCGCGCAGCGGCGAATACCGTGGCATATCGATCGGCGCCGGTGCCCAGCCCGGGGCTGCTGCCATCGCCGACCAGCTCGCCCGCGAGTTGCTCGGGTTCGGCGCAATCCCGACCACCCTCAGTCCTATGCTGATAGCGAAACCGTTCAATGCGGCTCTCGCGGGCGTCGTCTGCGCCTGGTTGCTGGGCTGGACCTTCGCGATGGGAGGGGTCCTCGCGCGGTTTGCTCGCGGTGCGCCCCTCCGGGCCCCAGCGTTCCTGTCGGCATGCCGCACCTCGTTCTTCCCGCTTCTGCGGCTTGGCGTGCTCGTGGGGCTGAGCTACTGGGCGCTGCTTGTCTGGGTAAATCCCTGGCTTGGCCGCCTGACAATGCCGGCTGCTGGTGTGACGGGCGATCCCGGAAGGCTGCAGGCTCGAGCCCTCGTTTCCGCTCTTTTTGTGCTGGGCATGGCGCTGGTCAGCGTGGTCTCCGACTTCGCGAGAATCCGCCTTGTGGTCGAGGACCGATTGAGTGCGGTTGCCGTAGTGGCCGCATCCGCGCGGTTCATTCGACGACGGCTCGCGAGGGTTGGGGCGCTCTTCGCCGCGAACATCGTGCTGCAACTCCTCCTTGCGACGCTCTGGCTGAGCATGGCTCCCCTGGGCTATACATCCGCGTGGGTGATATTCCTGATCGGCCAGATCTACCTGCTCGTTCGGCTGGTCGCTCGTCTCGCGCTCATCGCCTCGGAGGTGACGTTCTTCCAGGACGAGCTTGGCGGATATCCGACAACTGGGGAGGCCGAGCCGATCTGGCCTGATTCTCCGGCCGCCGACCCCGCTTCGGGCGTGAGCGCCAGCCCGCACCGATGATGTCGGGCCGGGTCCGGGTAGTCTTGCCGGCGCGAGAAGACATACACTGAAAACCGTGCCCGGCATAGAACGACTGCCGACGGGCGTGCCACGAAATGCGCCGACGCATCCGCACGACGCGATGGAGGATCTGCGGTGCTTCGTCACGATGAGCCGCCGGCACGAGACGGATGTCAGGCAGCGGCAGATCCTCGCTAGAATCGACGACGACCCGGAATCGACGCTGATGTTTGGCGACGTGGTGACCTGCGAGGTTCAGCCCGGGACTCATCTTCTGCGGGCCAACAACACGCTGTTCTGGAAGCGGTTGAAGTTCGGCATCGAACCGGGGGAACATCTCGAGTTCCGGCTCATCAACCGATCGGGCCGGTTCACGCTCGGGCTGCTCGCCGTGCTTGGCGTGGCGCCGTTGTTTCTGAAGATCGAGCGCCGAAGCATCGCCTAGTTGGAACCCCGGCGGTCTCCAGCATCACAGGCAGGTCTGCGGAGTCGAGCGCACGGTGCGCTCGAGAGGAGAATGAAGGTCTCACGATGATCGGAGTGCAAGGCGTTTCGATGCGGTATGGCGGCAAGGTGCTGTTCGAAGACGTGACGACCACGTTTTCATCGGGACGCCGCTACGGGCTGACGGGTCCGAACGGGTCTGGCAAGTCGACGTTCATGAAGCTGCTGACTGGTGAGCTGCAGCCGCAGAAGGGCACCGTGTCGACGCCGCGCAAGTTGGGCGTGCTCCGGCAGGATCAGTTCGCCTTCGACGAGTTCCGCGTGATTGACGCCGTCGTGATGGGAAATGCCCGGCTCTGGAAGGCGTTGCAGGACCGCGAGAAGCTGTACGAGAAGACCGACCTCACCGATGAAGACGGCATGCGGCTGGGCGAGCTCGAGGGAATCGTCGGCGAAGAGGACGGCTATACCGCGGAGAGTGACGCGGCAATCCTGCTGCAAGGGCTCGACATCGCGGATGAGTTGCACGACCGGACGATGGCCGAACTGCAGGGCGGTCAGAAGGTGCGCGTGCTGCTCGCACAGGCGCTATTCGGCCACCCCCAGGCTCTGCTGCTCGACGAGCCGACCAACCATCTGGATCTCGACTCGATTCATTGGCTTCGCGAGTTCCTGATCCGCTACGACGGCACGCTGATCGTCATCTCGCACGACAGGCACTTTCTCAACGGCGTCTGCACCCACACTGCAGACATCGACTACCAGACCATCATCACCTACACCGGCGGATACGACGACATGGTGATGGCCAAAACGCAGATCCGCTCGACGATCGAAGGGCAGAATGCGCAGCGCGAGAAGAAGATCGAACAGCTCAACGACTTCATCGCGCGGTTTTCGGCCGGCACGCGATCGAGTCAGGTGCAGTCACGTCGCAAGGAAGTCGAGCGTCTGCAGACCACTGAGCTGGCGCGCTCCAACATCCAGCGGCCGTACATCCGGTTTCAGATGAACCGTCCTTCCGGCAAGGTGGCGCTCGAATGCAGCGGCGTCTCAAAGGCATTTGGGGCGCTGCGGGTGCTTCCCGGGTTCGGCGCCATCGTGAACCGCGGCGAGAAGATCGTGCTCGTCGGCCGCAACGGCGTGGGGAAGACCACGCTCCTCCGCGCGCTTCTGGCTGACGCGCCCGGGATGAAGGCCTCGCGTGCCGATATCGACAGCGGCACCGCGCGCTGGGGTCACGAAGTGTCGATCGGCTACTTTCCGCAGGATGCGACCGGGCTTATCGAGAAAGGCTGGACGGCTGCCGACTGGCTCCATCAGTTCGACCCGGCCGCCTCCCGACAGGATATCCACGGGCTGCTCGGGCAGATGCTCTTCACCGGCGAAGAGGGCCTGAAGCCCACGCATGCCCTTTCGGGCGGCGAGACCGCACGCCTGCTGTTCTGCCGCATCATGCTGCAGAAGCCAAACGTCCTGGTGCTCGACGAGCCAACCAATCACCTCGATCTCGAATCCATCAACGCACTCAACGTCGCCCTGCAGAAGTACGAGGGTACCCTGCTGCTCGTGACCCACGACCAGGACCTGATGGAGGAAGTCGGCACCCGGATCTGGCACTTCGGCGAGGGTCGGATCGACGACTTCAAAGGGACCTACGAGGAGTTCGAAGGCTCAGCCGCGTGATGTCCCTGCTGCGATACGTGGCGCTGGTCGCGCTGGCGCTGTGGGTCGGAGGGCTCGTCGCGCTCGGCGGCGTCGCGGCGCCGACCATCTTCCGTGTCCTCGAACAGCAGATGCCGAGCGGCGGTCGCGAGTTGGCCGGCGTGCTGTTCGGCACCATCTTCTCCACGTTTCAGCACGTGTCGTGGGGACTGGGCCTGGTGCTGCTGGCCTCGCTCGCCGCGCGCGCGGCGCTCGGCCCGCGGCCTCCCCGCTTCGGGCGCCGCATGTGGGTGGTCAGCGGCATGCTGGCCGGCAGCCTTCTGGCAACCTTCGTCATCGCGCCACGCATCGAGACCATTCGGGCGAGTGTCCCGGGACCTGTCGCCAGCCTGCCAGACGACGATGCGCGCAAGGTCACCTTTGGTCGCTTGCACGGGCTCTCGAACGGACTCCTGCTGGTCATCGTCGCAGCCGGTCTCGGTCTGATGTGGACCGAGGCACGCGAGCAGCCCTGAGCGGTCGCGCACTCCCAGCTATCTCACCAGCCCACCGTCTGCATTGCGAACTTCAATGGCGCCAAGGTTGAGTTGCGTCAGACCCGGCTCGATCTTGGATCGATCACCGACGGCTACGACGATCATCCGGGCAGGATCCAGATAGCGCCTGGCAGCGCCTTGTGCGGCGGCCGACGTGACACCCGTAATCTGAGCGGGAAAGGCCGCGTAGTAGTTGAGACCGAGCTGGTAGATGAAGAGGTTGCTCAGCACGTCCACGGTGCGGTCGCTGGTCTCGAACTCGCTGGGCAGTCCCCGAACGATCGAGTCCTTCGCCATCGTCAGTTCCTCGGCGGTCATTGGTGCCGCGATGATGCGGCCGAGCTCGTTGAAAATCTCGGATACAGCGGGCGCAGTGGCGTCGGTTCTCACCGCTGTCGTCACCCAGAAGATCCCTGGCTGCTTTCTCCAGACGAACTGGGTCGAGGCACCGTACGTGTACCCGTGGGCTTCACGCAAATTGAGGTTGATCCGGCTCGAGAACAGCCCCCCGAGCACCGCGTTCATGACCGTCAACGCCGGATACTCCGGCACGGAGCGCGGCACACCCAGGCTGGCGACGATGAGTTCGGTCTGTGGAGCACCAGGACGATCGTTCAGCACGATCCGGGCGCGCGTTGGGGCGCCAGTGCCCGCCGCTGGCTGCGGCACCGTCCCAGCAGCCCAGCCTCCGAACGTTTTCTCGACCAGGGCTCGCAGGGCGGCTTCTCCAAGGGGACTGGCCACAATGAGGGCTGCATTGCCGGGCACGAAGTTCCGCTTCCAGAATCCAGCGATGTCGTCGCGCGTAGTGGCCTTGGCAGCGGCCTCGTTGCCCAGTTCGATGTAGCCGTACGGATGGGCCGGGCCGAACAGGGCGGCAACGGCATTAATGGAGGCGACCCCGCTGGCGCTCTGGTGCGTAGCTGCCAGGTTCGCGAGACGGCTGCGCCGCTGGCGCTCGACCTCGTCGGCTGGAAACGTGGGATGCAGTGCCACGTCGGCCAGAAGCGAGAGGGCCGGCTCGAAGTTTCGCGTCAGCGAGCCGAGCCACACGCTCATCGAGTCCTTCGCTGAGGTGGCAGTCAGCGATGCGCCGATCTGCGCCAGCTCATCGGCAATCGCGGCTGCATTGCGTGTGGCCGTGCCCTGATCGAGGAGCGTCATCGTGAAGTTGGCGAGCCCCGATCGATCCGCCGGGTTGGCATCGCCGCCGGTTCTGAAGACGAGGCTGGCCGAGCCGACAGGCAGGCCCTGTCGCACCTGATAGATCACGGTCAAGCCGTTGGGCAGGGTGAAGGACGATGGTGTCGGCAGGCTGACCGCCGCGGTCGATCGGGCCTGCGGGCGCGTGGCTCGCCAGGCTGCGTCGGGATTGATCGCTTCGGCACCTGTGCCGGGTGCGGCGGCCGGTGGCGGCGGAGTGGCGACGGCCACTCCGAGGTCCGGCTCTCCTGGCACGCCGTACAGCACAACTCTCGACGATGGTACCAGGAACTGCGTCGCGAACGCTTTGACCGACTCCGCGCTGACGTGCCGGTGCTCGTTGATGTACGTCGGCAGGTGGCCTGGGTCTCCAACGTAGTGGTTGAACTGATTCAGGGTGTCGGCCACGCCGCCGAATCCGCCAAGGTTCTCGAGACCCGAGATCATGGACGTCTCGAACGTGTTGCGTGCGCGCTGGAGCTCCTGCGGACTCGGCCCCTCACGACGAAATCGCTCGAGCTCGGCGCCAATCGCCGCTTCGACCTCTTCGGGCGTATGGCCCGGACGCACGGTTGCGACGATTTGAAACACCGATGTCAGCGCCATCGACTGCTGGAAGGCAGAGACGTCCTGTGCGATCTGCTTGTCGTACACCAGGCTCTTGTAGAGACGACTCGACTTGTTGCCGCCGAGGATGCTCCCAACCGCGTCGGCGTCCGCATCGCCCGGCTTGAAGAATGGCGGCGTGAGCCATGCCATGTAGACGCGCGTCAACTCCACGCGGTCCCGCACGACGACGCGTCGCTCGGCGCCCAGGCGCGGCGTCTCGGGCGTGGTCTTCGGCACCCCGGGTCCACGCTTCAGGGGTCCAAAGTATTGCTCCACGAGGCGTTTCGCATCGGTCTTGTTGATGTCACCCACGATTGCGAGGCTCGCGTTATTCGGCGCGTAGTGCTGCTTGAAGAACTGCTTCACATCGTCGAGCTTCGCGGCCTGTATGTCGGCGTGCGACCCGATCACGTTGCCGTAGTAGGGGTGTGAGCGTGGGAACAACTCGTGGAACAGCGCCTCCTGCACCATGCCGTACGGCACGTTCTCGTGTGATTGCCGCCGCTCGTTGCGCACGACGTCCTGCTGGTTCGCAAGCTTGAGCTCGTCCACGGTATCCAGCAGATAGCCCATGCGATCCGATTCCATCCAGAGTCCCAGTTCGAGCTCGTTGGCCGGCAGCGTCTCGAAATAGTTCGTGCGATCGAAGCTGGTGGTGCCGTTGACATTGCTCGCGCCAGCCGCCTCGAGCAGCTGGAAATGACTGTCGCCTGGCACGTGCTTCGAGCCCTGGAACATCATGTGTTCGAAGAGGTGCGCGAACCCGGTGCGGCCCGCAGCTTCGTTGGCCGGCCCCACGTGATACCAGACATTGACGGCCACGAGCGGCAGCCGGCGATCCTCGGACAGGATCACCTCCAGACCATTGGAGAGGACGTACTTCTCGAAGGGAATTGTCGCCGGCGCGTCGGACGCACTCGTCGTGGTGCTTGTCGGCCTACCGGCGTGGGCGCATCCGCCCGCGTACACGGCCACGGAACTCACGACCAGTGGCAGCAGAAACAGGCTGGGACGCATGGACGGCTCCTTTGACGGCCGGCGACCGTCCGGCAGCTCGTATTCTGGCATGGAGAGATCCCCGGCGGCCGACGTCAGCTACGAACCCCAAGCCGTGTACGATGTCTCATGCCCCACGCGATAACTCTGATCCCGGGAGACGGCATCGGGCCGGAAGTGACCGAGGCCGTGGTCCGGATCCTCGACGCGAGCGGCGTGCAGATCGAGTGGGATCGGCACGACGCGGGGCTCCGCGCCGCCGAGCAGACCGGCAAAACGATCCCCGACACCCTGCTGGCATCGATCCGGCAGCACAAGGTCGCGCTCAAGGGCCCGTGCGCCACGCCCATCGGCGAAGGGTTCACGAGCGTGAACGTGGGTCTGCGCAAGACGCTCGACCTGTACACGAACCTGCGCCCGGTCGAGAACCTGCCAGGCGTGCCGAGCCGATTCGATCACGTCAATCTCATCATCGTGCGCGAGAACACGGAAGATCTGTATGCCGGCCTCGAGCACACCATCATTCCTGGGGTCGTCGAAAGTCTGAAGATCATCACGAAGGACGCATCGATTCGCATCGCGGAATATGCCTTTCGATACGCGCGGCGGCTCGGACGCAAGAAAGTGACGGCCGTCCACAAAGCCAACATCATGAAGTTGAGCGATGGGTTGTTTCTGGAGTGCACGCGGGAAATCTCCAGGCAGTTCACCGACATCACCTACGAAGAGAAGATTGTGGACGCGGCGTGCATGCACATGGTCATGCACCCGGAGCAGTTCGATGTGCTCGTGCTGCCGAACCTGTATGGCGACATCGTCTCGGATCTGTGTGCGGGCCTTGTTGGTGGTCTGGGCCTGGTCCCGGGCGCAAACCTCGGCACCGACATCGCGGTGTTCGAGGCAGTCCACGGCACGGCTCCCGATCTGGCCGGGCGCAACCTGGCGAACCCCACGGCTTTGCTGCTCTCTGCGCTGCTGATGCTGCGGCACATTGGCGAGACGTCGGCGGCCGAACGCATCCGTCAGGCGCTCTATCGCGTGTTCGAAGCTGGCGCGGTTCGCACGGGCGATCTGGGTGGCAGCGCCACGACATCGGCCTTCGCGGACGAAGTGATCCGCGAGGTGCGCCAATGACGTCGTCGCGGCACGCTCGGCACCTGTGCGGTCGACTCGCGTGGGGCCTCCGGCCCGCCGCTGTGGCCTCTGCTATAGTGCGACTACCGTGAGGCCCGCAACGATCAAACAGGCCGTCATGGCCCGCGACGACGTGGCGCGATATATGCGCGATCCGGCGGGCGGTTCAGACGCCGACGCGCGCGAGCGCATCGAGGGATACCTCGAAGAGCTCCGCACGACACAGCGCTACCGGTTCTATCGCGCGCTGCAACATCCGCTCTACCCCATTCTCCGGAAGGTCCGCCGTGTGGCGGAGCACGTCGAGCACGCGGCCGAGGGAATCAGGCGCGGCCGGGTCGTGTATGTCTCGAATCACAAGAGCCACCTCGATTACCTGATCGAGCCGCTGGTCCTCGACGACAACGGCATCCGTCCCCCGCTGCTGGCCGCGGGCATCAACCTGTTCGGGGGCGCGCTCGGCCTGCTCCACCGGCATGTCACGGGCGCGGTGCCGATTCGGCGCAACAGCAAGGACCCGCTGTACCTGGTGACACTGCGGGCCTACGTCGCCGAGCTGCTCAAGGAGCGCGACCTGTTGTATTACGCCGAAGGCGGACGCAGCTACAGCGGTGAGCTGAAGTCGCCAAAGACAGGGCTGCTCCAGGCGGCACTGCTGGCCGATCGGGACGAGCTGTCTATCGTGCCGATGGCTGTCGCCTACGATCTCGTTCTCGAAGATCGCATCCTCTCGCGTGAGGCAATCAGACGCCGCCACCGGCCATTTGCCCAGGAAGTGGCCGAGATGGCCCGGCACGCCGTGGGGTATCACAGTCGGGCGTTCGTGACGTTCGGGGCCCCGATCCCACTCGCGCCGTTCGACCCAGCGTCGCGGCGCGATCTGGTGACGTTGACCCATCGGGTACACGATCAGATTGGCCTGCTGCACAAGGTCCTGCCCACCGCGCTCGTCGCGTCCGTCGTCCGTCCACAGATGACGGTGGCCGACCTCACGAGTCGACTCGACGACATGGTGGCCATGCTCGCCGCCCTTGGAGCGAATCTGGCCGTGCAGAGCGGCAAACAAGCGGCTGAAGAAGGGCTGGCTCTGCTCGGCGAGCGGGGAGTGCTCGTGACCGACGGCCCGCGGCTTCGCGTACGCGACCGGGTCGTGTTGCGCTTTTACGGCCGCACGATTCAGCATCTGTTGCACCGAAGCAGGACCACCCACTGATGCTCGACGCGGCGTCGAAGGCCACGTTTTCGGTGCTGGCGGGCAGCACCGCACTCAAAGCCCTGGCGTCGCGCTACGGCATGCGACACCCGCACAGCTTTGCCCGGCGCTTCGTGGCCGGCGAGACAATGGAAGAGGCCATTGCCGTCGCGCGCGCGATCGAGCAGCAGGGCCTCATGGTGACACTCGATCACCTGGGCGAGCAGGTCACCGCCGCCGATTCCGCGCTCTCGGCCACACACTGCTACATCGACATCATCAAGGCCGCGGCCGAAGCAGGGATCAGCCGCAACGTGTCGGTCAAGCTGACGCAGATCGGGCTCGACATCGATCGGGCCACGTGCATCGATAACCTTCGGCGGATCCTCGACGTCGCGAGCCAGCAGAACTTCTTCATCCGGATCGACATGGAGAGCTCGGCGTACACCCAGCAGACCTTCGACACCTTCGACAGCGTATGGGGACTCGGGTGCCGTGACGTAGGCGTGGTCATCCAGTCGTGTCTGCGGCGGTCGGCGGAGGATGTCCGGCGCGTCAATGCCATGGGCGCACGGGTTCGTCTGGTGAAGGGCGCGTACCGCGAGCCGAAGGAAGTCGCCTTTCAGCAGAAGGAAGACGTCGATCGTCAGTACATCGAGCTGATGGAACTGCTGCTGACCGCTGGCACCTACCCGGCGATTGCGACGCACGATCCGGTGATGATCGACGCAACCCGGCACTTCGCGGCCTCGCGTGGGCTGGGCCGTGAGGCGTTCGAATTCCAGATGTTGTACGGCGTGCGTCGGGACCTGCAGCGCACGCTCGCCGCCGAAGGATTTCCGTTCCGCGTCTACGTCCCCTTCGGCAAGGAGTGGTTTCCCTACTTCATGCGGCGCCTCGGCGAACGGCCCGCCAATGTGAGCTTCGTCCTGAAGAGCCTCCTCCGTGAACAGCGCTCGGAGGAGTGAAGACGTGATTAAGGATCTCGCGGGCCGGGTCGTCGCAATCACCGGCGCGTCGGCTGGAATTGGAAGGGCGACCGCGGTGCGCGCGGCCGAGGCTGGAGCGCACGTGGTGCTCTCGGCGCGCCGCGCGGACCGGCTCGAGACGATCGTGCACGATATTCAGCGGGCCGGTGGTCAGGCCGTCGCCTGCCCAGGAGACGTCACTCAGCCAATCGACATGCAGCATCTAGCGGCCGCGGCCATCAAGGCGTTCGGACGCATCGACGTCATGATCTGCAACGCCGGCATCGGCTACCACGGCGGACTCGAAGAGACACCAGCCGAAGACATGCGCCGCGTCGTGGATGTGAATCTGATGGGGACGTTCTACGCCGCCCAGGCAGCGCTGATCGCCATGCGCCAGCAGGGATCCGGACACGTCATCGCGGTCTCGTCGATCGTCGGCCGAAGAGGCGTTGGAGGGTCGAGCGTGTACTCGGCGACGAAGGCCGCACAGGTGGCATTCATCGAGTCGCTGCGTGCGGATTTCGTGGGCACGGCATTTCACGCGTCGGTAATTTTCCCCGTGTCGACGACGACCGAATTCCACGAAGCGATGACCCGCGACTTCGGACACCACGTCGAGGGCCGCGGCCCCAAGCAGTCTGCCGACACCGTAGCGCGCGCCATCGTCGCCTGCATCCGCGCTCCGAAAGCGGAGGTCTACCCGTTTCCCAAAGCCTGGTGGCTGGCCGTGCTGTCGGTGATCGCGCCTGGCCAGGCCGATCGCATCGTGCAGCGGTTTGGCCGTCGGCGGATCGCTGAGCACCCAGGTCCCCATGACGACGCCGGTTCCTGAAATCGTCGCTGCGCTGGCCGCCGCGATTCGTGTAGAAGGCGGGCGGGCGTTGATTGTGGGCGGCTGGGTCCGGGACGCCCTGCTCGGACTGACCTCGAAGGACGCCGATGTCGAGGTGTTCGGGATGGATGCCCCTCGCCTCCGCACGCTGCTCGACCGGTTCGGACGCGTGGACACGGTGGGCGAGAGCTTTACCGTGTTCAAGCTCGCCAACGTGGATGTGTCGCTGCCGCGTCGCGAGTCGAAAGTTGGCCGCGGCCACAAGGGGTTTGCTGTCGAAGGCGACCCCAGCCTGTCCATCGAGGAGGCGGCCCGACGGCGCGATTTCACGATCAACGCGATTGCGTTCGATCCGCTGACGGGCCAGCTGCTCGACCCCTTCGAAGGTCAGCGCGATCTGAACGCGCGTGTGCTGCGGGCAGTCGATCCCGTCACCTTCGTCGACGACAGCCTTCGCGTACTGCGCGCGCTGCAGTTCGCCGCGCGGTTTGATCTCGTGGTGGACTCCGGCACGCGCGAGCTGTGCCGCTCCATCGCGCTCGATGACCTGCCATCCGAGCGCATCTGGGGCGAGCTCGAGAAGTTGCTCCTGCTCGCCGATCGCCCATCGATCGGACTGGGCCTGGCTCTCGACCTGGGCGTGGTCGCACGACTCTGGCCGGAGCTGTTGCCGCTGACCACCTGTCCGCAGGAGCCGGAATGGCACCCGGAAGGCGATGTGTGGACGCACACGCTGATGGTCGTCGACGAGGCACACAAGCGCATCACCGGGCTGGGCCGTGGGCCGGCCGTGGCCATGCTGCTCGCCGCCATCTGCCACGACATCGCCAAGCCCACGACCACGGCGGTGATCGACGGACGCGTGCGATCGCCGGGACACGAAGAGGCCGGCGTGGGACCGACGACGGCGCTGCTCGATCGTCTGAATCTTCATTCGCTCGACGGCTACGATGTGAGGCGTACGGTCCTGGGACTTGTGGCACAGCACCTGAAGCCCAGCGCCTTCTTCAAGGCGGCGCCACCGGTCAGCGATGGCGCATTCAGGCGTCTCGCGCAGAAGGTCGATTTGGAGCTGCTCGCGCTCTTCGCGCGGGCCGACTGTCACGGTCGAGCCGGGACGTTCGATTGCTCGGCAATGGACTGGTTCGTCGACCGGGCACGCACACTCGGCGTGCAGCACGCAGCACCGGCGCCGGTAGTGCTCGGGCGACACCTCCTTCATCTGGGCGTGGCGCCGGGCCCGGCGATGGGTGTGTTGCTGAAAAAACTGTACGAGCAGCAGCTCGACGGCGACATCCGCACGCTGGAGGATGGGCTTCACTCCGCCGCGCGCTTGATTCAGGACAGCCAGGCCGGGACGTCGGGTTCCACATAGGCAGCGTGTTGTACCCTTGGGACAAATGCGATCGTCAGTGCTCGCGGTGTTGATGTGTTTGGTGTCGGCCGTGGCCGCGCATGCCCAGAGACCGGGGCCGATTTCGCCCTTTGTCGTGGACCTGCGCGGGTTCTACAGCGGGCTTGGCCAGGATCCGACCACCGCGAAGGACCTAGAACTCGAACCGATCCGGCTCCCGAAGCGCGGCCTCGGCGCCCTGGCGGGGCTGCACGTGTACCCGCTCAGAACCCGGACATTCGCGCTCGGCATCGGTGGCGAGGGGATGCTGGTTCGTGGCCGCTTTCAGTTGAAGGACACGGAGGGCAAGCCAGTCGATCTGCCCGCACAGCAACGTGTCAAGAGCCTGACCGGGCAACTCTCCATTAATTTCGGCTCCCACGATGGCTGGAGCTATCTCACGGCCGGCATGGGTCCCATGATCTTAAAGACGTACGTCGGGGAAACCGCGCCTCTCGATCCCGCGCCGTCGAAGATGACCATCAACATGGGCGGGGGTGCGCGATGGTTCGCCTCCCAGCATCTGGCATTCACGTTCGACGTGCGCTTCTACCAGACACGGCCAGAGGTGCTGACTCCGCCCTATCCCAGCCGGCAGCGCATGCGCCTGCTGATTCTCTCCGCAGGCATCTCGGCGCGGTAGCGGAGTGGACCGATCTGTGCCACACATCCCCGGGCGCGGCGGTCATGCGGCGTGAGACGCTCCTCGACTTCTTTGCCGATTTCAGCAATCGGCCTCAGACGTTCGTGGTCCACGACGATGGGTATCGGGTGCGGGAGGCGAGCTATCGCGACGTCGCCCTGGCGGCCCGACGGCTGGCAGGGCGCTTTGAAGCATTCCCGCTAGCGCCGGGCGAGAAGATCGTCATCTGGTCCGAGAACTCGGCCGAGTGGATCGTCGCGTTCTGGGCATGCCTGCTGGCGCGCGCGGTCCTCGTGCCTGTCGATTACCGGTCCACTGACGCACTGCTCGAGCGGATTTCACAGACGGTCCGGGCGCGCCTGCTGCTCGTCGGCAATGAGGTTCGGCGTCCCGCGCTCGAGGTTCCAATCTGGACGCTGCGTGACGTCATCGACTGGCCAGCCGCACACATCACCCAGAATCCTGATGATCGCCTACCGCTGACTGGCGCAGGGGTGACCGCCGCAGGCGGGGCGGAGGGCGCAGCGAAGGTGACCGGTGCGACCCTGGCCGAGATCATCTTCACGTCCGGTGCGACCGCCGATCCGAAAGGCGTCACCATCACGCACAGGAACGTCCTCGCGAACATCATCCCCATCGAGCGGGAGATCGCAAAATACCGGAAGTGGGCCCGGCCGTTCGAGCCCATCAGATTCCTGAATCTGCTGCCCCTCAGCCACATGTTCGGCCAGTCGCTGGCGACGTTCGTCCCGCCCATGCTCTCGGGCACCGTGGTCTTTTCACACGGGTTCAGTCCTGTCGAGATCCTGCGTCAGATTCAGACGCGGCGCATCTCGGTGCTCGTGTGCGTCCCGAAGGTGCTCGACGTCCTTCGCGAGCACGTGCAGCGCGTGCTGCCTCACACAGGCCAGGCTGACCCGCTTGCTGGACGGCATTGGCTCTGGCGGTGGTGGCACTACCGCGACGTGCATCGCCTCTTCGGCTGGAAGTTCTGGTGCATCGTGTGCGGGGCCGCGCCACTGGATCCTGAGCTCGAAGCCTTCTGGCGCAAGCTGGGGCTCCCGGTCATTCAGGGCTACGGGCTCACCGAAACGGCGCCGGTCGTCACCCTCAATCATCCGTTCCGCGCATCGACCGGCACGGTGGGCAGTCCCATTGCAGGGGTGGAAGTGCGGATCGCGCCGGATGGCGAAATTCTCGTCCGTGGAGACAACGTGTCGTCGGGGTACTACGTCCCGGAGGGCGCCTCGACCCCGGCTGCGCCCGATGCAGATGCTTTCAGCGACGGCTGGTTCCACACCGGTGACATTGGAGCCCTCGACGCGTCAGGACGGCTGCTGATCAAGGGCCGCAAGAAGGAGATGATCGTCACGCCACAGGGACTGAACGTCTTCCCTGAGGACATCGAACGCGTGCTTCTCGCTCAGCCTGGAGTGAAGGACGCCGGCGTCATCGGGGTCCGGCACGAGGGAGAGGAGCGGATTCATGCCGTGCTCGTGCTCCACCCAGGCGCTGACGCGCAGGCCGTCGTTCGTGCCGCGAACGCGCGACTGGAGGACCATCAGCGGATTTGGAGCGCCGACGAGTGGCCGGAGTCGTCTCTGCCGCGCACCGAAGGCACGCAGAAACTGAAACGGCGTGAACTGCAGCACAAGCTGGCCAGCAGCCATGCCGACGCCGCCCCGTTTGCGACTGGCCGTCCCAGCACCGTCGCGGATGTGTTGAGCCGCTACGCCGCGGGCCAGGCAATCACACCGGCGACGACACTCGAAGAACTTGGCCTGAGCTCGCTGGATCGCGTGGAGCTGATGATGGCGCTGGAGGAAGTGTTCCAGACGACGCTCGACGAGAGCGCGATGGCAGGGCCACGAACGGTCTCAGACATCGAGGCACTGGTCGCACCGGCGAGCGACGGGGCCCAAGCGCTGCCTCGTGACTCGGGCAGGCAGGTCGGGGCGGTCGGTTCGACTCCCGCGGGTGATGACGTCGGCCGCGCGTCTGGCGCCGGTGTCTTGTCGCCCATCCGCGAGCCGTCGTGGAACCGTTCGAGGCTGGCCTGGCTTCTCCGCCGCGCGAGCCTGCCGACGTGGATTCTTCCGCTCGGGCGGCTGTTCATGCGCATCGAGGTGCAGGGGTTACAGCACCTGACGGCCATCCACGGACCTGTCCTGTTCGCGTCCAACCATCAGAGCCATCTCGACACCCCCGCGCTTCTCAGTGCCTTACCGCCTCGGTGGCGCTATTGGCTGGCACCCGCAATGGCCAAGGAGTTCTTCCAGGCTCATTTCAATCCCAAAGCAGTTCCCCGGAAGACCTGGTTCACGAACAGCCTCAATTACTACCTGGCGTGCGAGTTCTTCAACGCTTTCCCGCTGCCCCAGCGTGAAGCCGGCACGCGGCAGACGCTCCGGTATATCGGAGAGATCCTGGCCGGTGGCTACTCGGTGCTGATCTTCCCCGAAGGCAAGCGATCGGCAGACGGTCAGATCGGTTCCTTTCGCCCCGGCGTCGGCATGATTGCGTCGCGGCTGGACGTGCCAGTGGTCCCAGTCCGGCTCGATGGGCTCGACCGCGTGCTCCATTCCCGGATGCGGTTTCCCAAGCGGGGATTCGTGCGGGTTGCGTTTGGCGCGCCGCTCAGACTGAGAGGCGAGGACTACAGAGCTTTGGCCCAGCAGGTCGAAGAGGCCGTGCGCAGGCTCTAGCCGCGCGGGCCCTGGGCGTCTGAAATCCGCGTTCTCCGCCCGCTGGCTCACCAGCGCACTCGGCGGTCGTGGGCGACGCGACCCACTACCGACTCGCCGCAAGTCGTGGGCTGTAAGTGGCTTTCGATGCTATGCTTGCGAGTTGAGAGGGCAGAGAATTTGAGCAAGGACGACCTCATTGATATTCAGGGCACCGTCGTAGCCGTGCACAGCGGCGGGTTGTATCGCGTGCAGGTGGACTCAGGCGGTCACGAAGTTCTTGCCCAGCTCAGCGGCCGGATGCGCCGTTTTCGAATCAAGGTAGTTCCTGGAGATCGGGTGACTGTGGGCGTCTCGCCCTACGACCCGGTGCGAGGCATCATCACCTTCCGCGCTCGGTAGCATTCAGCACGTGACCACAGAAGCGAAGTCGCCCACTCCGCAACGCCGAGGCCGCCGACCCGCCCGTGGAAGCGGTTCGAGTGGCGGGCCAAAATCACGCTCATCTTCGTCGACGCCGGCCGTGCAGCGCGAGTCGGCGCCCTTCGATCCTGCGCCGCTGTCATTCAAGGCGCTGGTCAAAGACACGGACCTGCTCGACGCGCTCGAACAGCGCGGGTACGAGCGCACGACGCCCATCCAGAGCGCGGTGCTGCCGTATGCGCTGGCCGGCCGAGACGTGATGGGCTGCGCGGAAACAGGCACCGGCAAGACGGCGGCCTACCTGCTGCCGATTCTCGCGCGACTGCTGCGTGAGAATCGCGAAGGCTACCGCGTGCCGCAGGGCGTGACACGTGCGCTGATTCTGGCTCCAACCCGCGAGCTGGCGACGCAGATCGACGACGAAGTGCAGGGCTTTGCGTACCACTCGCCCGTGTCGAGCGTGGCGGTCTACGGCGGCGTGCCCATGGAACCTCAGGAGCGCGCATTGAAAGCGGGGGTCGATGTGGTCGTTGCGACGCCCGGACGCCTGCTCGATCACATGCGCAGCAACGTCGGCGACTTCTCCAAGCTTGAGGTGTTCGTGCTCGACGAAGCCGACCGCATGATGGACATGGGCTTCTGGCCTGACGTCCGTCGCATCGCCGAGGCGCTCCCCACCTCCGCATCGCGCCAGACCATGCTGTTCTCGGCGACCATGCCCGAAGAGGTGATGCGTTTCGCAGATACGCTGGCCCCCGACGCCGTGTTCGTGCAGGTCGGCTCGCGCCGAGGCCCCGCGCAGACCATCACGCACGAGGCGCACATCCTGCCGGCCCGCGAGAAAGCGACATATCTCGCGAAGTATCTGCGGCGCACACACGAGCCGGCGATCGTGTTCGTGAACACCAAGATCGGCTGCGACAGGCTCGCGCGACAACTGGCGCAAACCGGTTTGCGCGCGGCCGCGATCCACGCCGATCGCTCTCAGAAGGATCGGACGGCCGTCATCGAGGCATTCCGCGCTGGCCGCATCAAGGTCCTGGTCGCCACCGATGTCGCCGCCCGCGGCCTCGACATCGAATCCGTCGGGCTCATCGTCAACTACGAAGTACCTCGCGGCCTCGACAGCTACGTGCACCGCGTCGGCCGCACCGGCCGGAATGACACGACCGGCCACGCCCTCACCCTCGCCGACCCGCACGAGCGGGAGGATCTCGAGGACGTCGAGAAGGCGTTCGGCCTCAGGCTCATCAACAACTGACGCTTCGCACAGGCGCCTGGCCCGGCGCCTATTCGAAGCGGCTGAGCACGACGTCGACGGAGCGGACGCCTTTGGGGGCGCTGCGCCACTGGACCATGATCGGTGTCTGGTAGGTCCCGTCCACCACGCGGCCGTGGCCGGGCGTGCGTGCATCTGACACCAGCAGGTCGACAGAGCGCCTCATGCGCAGAAACCGGGATGCCGGCACGGCAATGGCGCGTGCCAGAATACGCTCGACCTTCGACGCGCCGAGCCCCAGGGCGTCGACCAGCCGGTTGATGGCCTGCACCAAGTCGTACTGCGCGTAGTCAATCGCCCGGCCAGGCAGCGCGCGCGGGTCGTTCCAGGCGTGGCGGGCTTTCGCGGCCGCGAATCGCAAGGGGTTGCGCAGCACTTCGGCCAGATCGTGCTGCATCAGCAGCGTCTCGTATTCGTTCACCGTGAGGCTCGCGTATTGCTCGCCGGACGCAAGCTCGAGCCGCACGCGGCCCTTCACGACTTCGTGGCGATCGATGAACTCCGCCAGCTGATCGTAGAGCCCGAGGGCAGGCTGCTTCAGATTGACCGCATTGATGGGATGGGAAGACACGGGCACCTCTAACGTGGTGCGCGCGACCTCCGCCTCTGTGCTGTAGCCGACGAGCGTCGTCTGCCTGCGCCGCGGCGTGCCTTCGTACATGCCATCGAGGTCGATGAAATAAACGGGACCGGGCCGGCTCGTGGAATACGACACGCACGGGTTCAGGCCACTGGCGATGAACGCCAGATGCGAGTCGCCGTTGGTCGGCTCGATCTCACGTTGCTCGGGGCCGAGGTCGTCGCGTTCGTCGAGTTGGTCGTGGCGGTAGCCAGCGCCTTCCGGAAACGCGGTGCGGAACAGATCGACATAGCGCCCGACGCCCTGTGACCCGCCAGCCAGACGTGTGGCGAGACTCTGGGGGAGGTATCCGGCTGTCGTGTGAGGCGAAGAATAGAGACACCGCGGAAACGCCTCGAGAGCGTCACCATGCAGTTCCGCCGCGCGCGACCGGACGTCCATGACATCCACTCTGGCGCGAGGCGTGATCTCCAGTGTCAGTTCGACAGGTGCCACAGCCGTCAACGATCAGATTAAATGTAGCATAGCGGCGCGCCCGTCACGCGCGGCGGCGATGGTGCGCCGGCCCGGCGGACCTGGCGAGATTACGCGCCGTGTTGATGAGCGAGACGTGGGAGAACGCCTGGGGAAAATTGCCCAGCATTCTCCTCGCTATCGGGTCGTATTCCTCCGACAACAGCCCCACATCGTTCGAAAGGGCGAGCAGTTGCTCGAACAGGGCCCTGGCTTCGCGGCGTCGTCCCTGGATCACATAGTTGTCTGCGAGCCAGAACGTGCACGCCAGAAAGACGCCTTCTCCGGCGGGCAGACCATCCACGTCGCCGTCCTCCGCCGTGGGATATCGGAACACGAACCCGTCCTGCACGAGCTCGCGTTCGATGGCCGCAACCGTGCCGAGCACGCGTGGATCGGTGGGCTTCAGAAAGCCCACCAGCGGGATCATCAGCAGGCTCGCATCGAGTTCCTTCGAGCCGTAGTACTGGGTGAATGTGTTCCTGGCGGTATCAAACCCCTGACGACAGACCTCCTGGTGGAGCGCGTCACGTTGCGCCCGCCAGCGGTCGACCGGACCGGAGAGTCGGCTTTGCTCGATTGCCTTGATGCCGCGATCGAAGGCGACCCACGCCATGACCTTGGAGTGGGTGAAATGGCGACGTCGCCCGCGGACTTCCCAGATGCCCTCGTCCGGCTTGGGCCATGCCTGCTCCAGATACCCGAGAAGCGCCTGCTCGAGCGCCCATGCGTCGCTGTCGGCCTTGATGCCCTTGCGGCGAGCAACATGCAGCGCGTCCATCACCTCGCCGTACACATCGAGCTGCAGCTGGGCGGCGGCCGCGTTGCCGATTCGGACCGGGGCCGACTGTTCGTAGCCCGGCAGCCACGGCAACTCGAGCTCGGCCAGCCGCCGCTCGCCGGCCGGCCCATACATGATCTGCAGCTGAGACGGATCGCCGGCGACGGCACGCAGCAGCCAGCTCCGCCACGCGGCGGCCTCCTCGGTGTACCCGCAGCCCATTAGCGCGTAGAGGGTGAATGTGGCGTCGCGCAGCCAGCAGTACCGGTAATCCCAGTTCCGCACGCCGCCGATCCGTTCGGGCAGCGACGTCGTCGCCGCGGCGACAATCCCGCCTGTCGGCGAGTAGGTCAACGCCTTGAGCGTGATGACCGATCGCTGTACTTGTTCCTTCCACGGCCCGTCGTACGCGTAGCGGCTGCCCCACTCGTGCCACCACTCTTCCGTGTCGCGCGCTGCTTCGAGGCCATCGACCGACTGGGGGCTGAGCAGGTGCGACGCGTGCCACATCAAGACGAACGGCACGTGCTCGCCGGCGTGGACGACGAATTCGGCTTCTGTGGTGAACCCGACACCGCGTGTCGGGACGGGTGCCCAGAGCGATACCGCATCTGGTCCGCCCACGGCGCGCAGCACGCCGTCGAGCATCCGCACCCACGGGACGATCGACCCGTAGTCGAAGCGGATGACGAGTTCCATCCGCATCCTGACTTCGCCAGAGACGCCTTCGACAATGCGAACCAGGTCTGGCTCGTTCTGGCGGGGCGGCATGAAGTCGACGACCTTGACGGTGCCCGTCTCGGTGACGAACTCGGTCTCCAGGATGAGTGTCCCCGGGCGATACCGGCGGCTGACCCGAATCGTGTGTTCGGGGGCGATGAGCCATCGACCGTGCTCCGGCGTCCCCAGCAGGGCGGCAAAGCAGGCGCCCGAATCGAATCGCGGCAGGCACAGCCAGTCGATGGACCCGTCTCGGCCGACGAGCGCGGCCGTCTGCATGTCGCCGATGAGGGCGTAGTCTTCGATACGCTGCACGGTGTGTCGGGCTGCCGACGGGCTCCCCGCTACTTCAGGGGGTTCCCGTCGGCATCGGACGCCTGCACCGCGCCCAGCTTTCTGAGCACCGGCTGGACCTTCTCCAGATCGCCCACGGCGACGATCTGCAGGCGATCGGCTGCCCAGTACTTCTGCGCGATTCGCCGCACGTCCGCGGCTGAGAGCGCCTCGATTTTCGCGGGGTAACTGTCCCAGTAGTCGGAAGGCAGCTTGTAGACGTAACGGTCGATGTAGAGGTTCAGGATGGCGTTCGGATTCTCGAGTGAGAGCGCGAATCCCGCCACAATGGCTTTCTTGGCCTTGGCCATTTCGGCATCGGCCACCGGAACGTCGCGCATCTGGCGAATCTCGTCGATCAGATCCGTCAACGCCGGCTCGGTCACCTCCGAACGTACGTCGGTGGACGCGGCCCAGCCGCCGCGGATTCGCGACGCCGCAAACGCGCTGTTCGCGCCGTACGTGTAGCCTTTCTGCTCGCGAAGGTGCTCGAACAGCCGGCCGAATGGCCCGCCGATAATGCGGTTTGCGAGCGTGAGTGCCTCATAGTCGGGATTGGTCCGCTCGATGGCCTGCGTCCCTATGCGTAGGCTCGTCTGCACCGAGTTCGGGCGCGCGACCAGGGAAATCGACGGACCGTTCAGCGGCGCGGGATCGACCTGCGCGACCAGTGGGGTGCCTGACTTCTTCCAGCCGCCAAAAGCCGCCTCAGCCTTCGACTTCGCCTGAGCCATGGAGATATCGCCGGAGACGGCAAGCACGGCACGATCGGGGACGTAATGGTCGCGATGGAACGCGACGAGCACCTCGCGCGTGAGGGCGTCGAGTGCAGCGGCGGTCGGTGAAACGCGCCCTGAGGGATGGTCGCCGTACAGCACCCGGTTCAGCCGCTCCTGCGCGAGAAAGGCCGGCTGCGTGCGCTGCTGCACCAGACCAGCACGGGTCCGTGTCTTATATCGATCGATTTCCGCTTGCGTGAACGACGGATTCAGCAACACGTCGGCCATCACGGCCAGCACGGTGTCCAGATTGTTCGTGAGCCCGCTGCCGCCGACGGTGGCGAACGGTGACGATATGCCGGCCCCGACGTTCACTCCCGCCGCGAGCCGGTCGAGCTGTTCCGACAGCTGCTCCGAGGTCTTCGTCGTCGTGCCCTCGCGCATGAGCGCGGCCGTGAACGAGGCGAGTCCGGGCAGCGCTGGTGGATCGTAGTAGCCGCCAGCTCCTTCGATGAGCATCTGGAAGCTGACCTCGGGAGTCCGGTGATCCTCGAGCACGATCAGGTGCACGCCGTTAGACAGGTCCGCTTCGCCGGGTTTTGGCAGCTTGACCCTCAGAATCTCCGAGTTGACCGGCGCCTTGTTCTTGAGAACCGTGCCCTCTGCCTTGGTCGCGGGCGGAGCGCCAGGCGGCGGCTGCTGCGCCCCGGTCACGCCCCCGAACATCAACACCACAGTGACGATGAGCCCCTGACGCGTCATTTCTGACCTCCCGCGGGTACCGCGGCTTTAGGCATCGTAATGACCACCGAGCGGTTCTCCCGCGTCAAATATTTTTTCGCCACGCGCTGCACGTCGGCCACTGTCACCTTCAGAACCTTCTCCGTGTACGTATTGATCAGGCCGGGATCGTCGAAGAACATGGCAAATTCGCCAAGCTGCATGGCGCGAGTGAGCGTGCTCGTCGCGGCAGCCGCCTGGTTCCGTCGTGCGCCGTTGTGGGCCTTCTCGATTTCCCACGCGGCGATTGGCCCGACCTTTACCTTCTCGATTTCTTCATACATGGCCGCTTCGACGTCCGCTGGGCTCTTGCCCGGCGCCACCATGGACGACGCTGAGATCAGCCCCGGGCCCTTGCTGCTCGAGGAATAGATGGACGCACTGGTGGCGAGCTGTTTCTCTCGCACGATCACCTGATTGAGCCGCGAGCTGCGGCCCGCCGACAGCACGTCGGTCAGCACGTCGAGTGCGGCGCTGTCAACCGTCTGGGCCGGCGGTCCAATCCAGACGACGTCGATGCGCGGCAGACGGGCGAGCGGGTCCTCAATCGTGCTGCGCCGCTCCGCGGCGTGTGTCGGCTCGGTGAGGTCGGGTCGCTTCGGATCGGGCTCACGCGGAATGCTCCCAAAATACTTCTCCACGAGGGCCATCGTCTTCTTGGCGTCGACGTCGCCGACGATCGCAAGCACGGCGTTGTTCGGCGCGTAATAGGTCTTGAAGAACGACGACACATCCTCTACCGACGCGCTGTTCAGATCGGCCATCGATCCGATCACCGAATGCTTATACGCAGGATTGTCGTAGGCCTGCTCACCCGTCTTCTCGTACGTCTGGCCATACGGCTGGTTGTCGACGCGGAGACGCCGCTCTTCCTGCACCGCACCGCGCTGGTTATCGAGGTTGGCGTTGGTGATGTCGAGCGACCGCATCCGATCCGCTTCGAGAAAGAGCGCGAGCTCGAGCTGGTTGGCCGGCAGCGTCTCGTAGTACACCGTGCGGTCCTGGTTCGTCGTGCCGTTCATCGACCCGCCGTTACCGAAGATCAGCGCGGGATGCTCCCCAGATCCGACGTTTGCGGATCCCTTGAACATCATGTGCTCGAACAGGTGCGCGAACCCCGTGCGCCCGGCTTTCTCGTCTGCGGATCCGACGAAGTAGTTCACCGTTACCGACACGGTGGGCGCCGTGTGGTCCTCGGAAATGATGACGCGGAGGCCGTTCTTCAACTTCGCGTCGCTGAACTTGATGACAGGCCCGTCGGCGGCTGCTACTGAGACGCTTGCCAGCAGCACGACCCCCGTGGCGGCACGGCGTAAGAGATGCATGGTCCCCTCCTGCTCTGCGGTAGAGCCTGAGGTTACACCGGCCGCGCACGGGATGGTAGCGGTGCACACGGACCCACGCGGAACGGCTGCGCTACCCGACGAGCGCCAGCGCCGCCTCAACCATGGCGTCGGCGGTGAGTCCGTGATGCTGATAGAGCTGTTCGGCCATGTACGCAGACTGCCCGAACTGCCCCTTGATGCCGAGCGTGCGCGTGCGATGCGCGATGCCTGCCTCGGACAGGGCGTGCGACAACTGCGCGCCCATTCCGCCGATGATCTGGTGGTCTTCAATCGTCACCAGTCGACCTTGCGCCGTCTTCACAGCGCTGCCGATGGTCTCGACGTCCACGACGTTGATGAACGGGTTGTTGATGACCGTGGCGTGCACCCCCCGCGCCGCGAGTGTCTTGCCAGCCGCGATCGCCTTCTCGAGCAACGGCCCGCACCCGACGAGCACGACGTCGTCGCCCGACGACAGCACCTGGGCCTTGCCCCAGGGGTATGTCGCGCCCTCGACCCAGCTCAATGGGTAGTTCTCACGACCGACGAAGAAGATGTAGTTATCGCCATCCTTCCCGGCCAGACGATCCGTCGCGACACGGCGGATGGCTTCGAGCATGAGCGCCTCTGCTTCGTCGGAGCAGCTCGGGGCAATCACGACCGTGTGCGGAATGGCGCTCGTCGCGGCGAAATAGGTGGTGGCCTGGTGCGATGCGCCGTCGGCGGCATCCTGAAAGCCGACATGCGAGAACATGGCGATCACCGGTGCCTGCGAGAGCGCCGCCATGGTCAGAGGCAGGTTGCCCTTCGTGGCGCCGAACTGTCCGAAGGTGTCGATGATGGGGATGAACCCGGCCTTCGAAAACCCCGCGCCGGTGCTCACCATGTTCGCTTCGGCGATCCCGACCTCGATGAAGCGATCGGGGAACGTCTTCTGGAACAGGCTGATGCCAGTGGAGCCCTGGACGTCGGCGGAAATGGAATAGACCGGCAGTCCCTCCTGCGCCGCGCGGATGGCAGCTTTGGCGAGTCCGGTCTGCACCTTGTCTTTCTTGACGCCTGGAGCCGCTGGCGGGGCGGCCGCAGCCTTGGCCTGTTTGGCCGCGTCCTTCGCTGCCCAGTCGTCGCGGAGTGCCTTGGCCCATCGAGCAAACTCTTCCGGCGTCTCATTGCCGTAGATCTCGTCGACGAACGCGATAATCTTCTCGGCATTCGGCAGCGGAAAGCCGTGTCCACCCGCCGCATTTTCCATCGTGGACTTTACGCCGTATCCCTTGATGGTCTTGATGAGCAGGCACACGGGCGCGGCCGGGTTGGCCGTCGCCTGCGCCAGCCCCTGCTCGATGGCGAGGTACAACGCCTGCAGATCGTGGCCGTTCGGCACGCGCAACACGTTCCACCCGAGCACCGACAGCGCCTCGAACGTCGGCTGCATCGAGAACGCATCCTTGGTGATGCGGCCCGACAGCTTCGTGTCGTTGTCGGAGATCAGCATGACGAAGGGGTTGACGCGATTCTTCGACGCGAGTCCGGGAATGGCGGCAAATGCCTCCTTGGCCTCGCCCTCCATCGACGCGCCGTCGCTCACGACGCACACGGTGACGCGGTCGCGCCCCGCCACGCGATCGGCAATGGCCAGGCCCTGCGCCTGCGGCAGAGCCGAGCTCAGCGGGCCGTTGCTCAGCAGAACGCCTTCAGGGTTGAGGTGTGACTCGCCATGCCCTGTGAGCTTGCTGTCGATGCCGCGGAACCCCTTCAGGTCCTCGAACGTCAGACCTTCGAATCCGTAGTTCGCGCGCAGAGCATAGATGCCGTTCTCGGCGTGGCCGGCGTCGTTCACGAAATTGAACGCCTCGAACCAGGGGCGGCCTTCGGTGGCAAACATGATCGCGTGAAGGGCGGCCAGCATGTCGGCGAACGCCGCCGGACCGCCCCAGTGGCAGGCGGCGCCGCCGTTGACCGCGTGCACGTCCATGAGCGCCACGAGGGCACGGGTCGCGCGCGGATCTGCGACGACGACGTCCTGGCCGGCCGCGTTCCTGACGGTGACGGCGTACTTCGGCGGGTGAGCCGGGGTGGCCGCGAGCCGGCTCGTCAGCGCGAGTGGCTCGAGGGGTGGAGCTTCGACTTTTTGCGCAACAGCAGTATCAACGCCCATACAGGGCTGATCTTACAACCTGAGCCATTTCGCGCGTGAGCGCGGCGTTTCGCCCCCGCGGCCACAAGCGGTGAACGGCTCGCGACACCTGAGTCGTGAGGTGGCGGTGACTCACTCGGTGAATTCGCGCGCGAGCTCGACGAACTCGCCATCGGGCGCCAGCTGGCGATACTCGCGCCAGTGAGGCCGGGCCTCGGCCGACCGGCCCAGCTTCTCGAGCGTGACGGCGAGGTAGAAATGCGCATCCGGGTAGGCGGGGCTGATGGCCAGAGCGGCGCGGTATGCGGCGATGGCCTCGCCGAAACGGCCGAGGTCGTGATGGATATTCCCCATGTTGAAATGCGCCTCGAAGCAATCCGGGTCGAGGCGCACGGCCTTCTCGTACAGCGCTTCAGCCTCCACCAGTTCGTCGCGCTCGTAGTAGATGTTGGCGAGATTCACGATCGCGGGCACCAGTTCCGGATCGAACAGCGCGGCGCGTCGATACGCAGCCGCGGCCGCATCGAGATCGCGCCGCTCGCCATCGTCGAGCTGGGCACCCTCCAAAAAATACTGTGCGGCGAGTGACCGATTGGCCGCGGCCAGCTCGGCGGCGCGATCGGCCGCGAAGAGCGAGGCTTGCGGCGCCGGCGTCTGCTTGGTGGTGAGCGACACGACGCGCGCGGCGGGTCGATCGACGTGCGCCTGAAAGTCGAGCGCCAGCTGTCCCTGCCGTTGGGCGGACAACGTGCGAAGCAGTGCCGCCAGCGTCACGCCGCGTTCGATTTCACTCGCGGCCTGCCGGACCACGTGGACGTCGGCGAACGAATATCGCCCGACCACTGGACGCACGAGACCCCAGCGGGTCAGGTAGTGCAGGTGGTCGTCAGTGACGACCGGGTACATGCCTCGAACGTCGCGGGCCGAGTAGTACTGAGAGCGCAGAGTGGTCAGATCGGGAAGTCCCGCCGCCAAGCAGAGCTCGTTCTCCCCCATCACTCGAGTACCCGCGGGCAGATCGACGACTTCCGAAGTCGAGACCACGACGGAGGTACGGGTCGTCAACTCCGGCGCGAACGTGCCGCCCAGCCGCTCGACGACCGACCGGACATCACGCTTCGTGAGCAGTGACAACCGTCCAACGACAGTGACCTGCAGCCCCGAGAACGGTTGATCCGTTGATGTCGCCACGCAGGCGTCACGATGAATCCGCTTTGCCGAGATGTCAAGAAGTGGGATTTGCCTCTATCATTCCTCATGCTTCTCGCCGCGGATATCGGAGGGACCAAGACGCTGATTGCGCTGTTCGATCGCGGGCCGCATCGGCCCATCGCGACGGTCACGCGCGAGTACGTCACATTGGATTTCGAGAGCTTCGAAGAGCTGGTCGACACGTTCATCGACGAAACCGGCGCGGATCACATCGAAGCCGTCTGTGCGGGTGTGGCCGGTCCGATTACGGGACAGGTCGCGCGGCTCACTAATGGGTCGTGGTTCGCGGACATCGCCGCCGTGGCCCGGCGCGTGGGCGACTGCCCTGCCACTCTGGCCAACGACCTGCAGGCGATGGCCGCCGCCGTTCCCGTGCTCGAGCCCACCGAGATTCGAGTGCTGCAGGAGGGGATTGCGGCGCCCGGAGGGAATGCCGCGATTCTGGCCGCGGGCACTGGGATGGGCCAGGCCCTCCTGCACAACCTGAACGGTCAGTTCGTGCCCGTCGCATCCGAGGGTGGCCATGCCGATTTTGCCGCAAGGACCAAGCGCGAGATCGCCCTCGTCGAGGAACTATCCCGCATCTACGGCCGGGTCGAGGTCGAGCGTGTGCTCTCGGGCCGCGGTCTCGTGAACCTGTTCCGCTTCACGCACGGCTCACAGGACCTGCGCACGGCGTGCGCGGAGGTCGGTGGCGAGCTGGATGAAAACGAGATAGCGCCGGCCATCAGCGCCTGCGCGCTGGCGCGCCGTTGCGAGCAATGTGTCGAGGCGCTCCAGATGTTCGCCGAAGCCTATGGCGCAGAGGCAGGCAACCTCGGATTGCGCTGCATGGCCACCGCTGGCGTATATGTCGGCGGTGGGATCGCGCCGAAGATCCTGCCGGCGCTCGAGGATGGCCGCTTCATGGATGCGTTCTTGAGCAAAGACCCGATGGTCGACCTGCTGCGGACGCTGCCGGTGCGGGTGATTCTCAATCCCGCGGCGGGCCTTCTCGGCGCCGCGATTCTCGCGTCGCAACTCGACTGATCGCCGGCCCCGCCGCGCCCCTGAGAGAGCCGGATCGGCCGGTTGCGGGGCAGCTACCTGAGCAGTCGTGAGATGTCATTGACGATCACAGTGACCATCAGCAGGACGATCATCGCGGCGCCGGCCATGAGCATCCGCTCCTTGACGCGCAGGCTGAGGTCGCGCCGCGCCAGCCCTTCGATCGCCAGAATGGCAATGTGACCGCCATCGAGCACCGGCACCGGCATCAGGTTCAACAGCCCGAGGTTGAGGCTGATCATCGCCATCAGATTGAAGATGGCAATCCAGCCGATCTGCGCGGCATTGCCCGACATCTCGGCAATTGCCACCGGCCCCATCAACTGGCGGACTGGTGTGTCGCGCGTGAACAGTCCACGCAACGTCTTACCAATGAGGACCGTGCTGTCCCAGTTCTGTTTCAGGCTCAGTTTGAAGGCCTGCGGCAATGTGGGATCGATACGGCGGGTCTCGTATGGGCTGATGGCCACGCCGATGCGGGCTGCCCCGTCTGGGCCTTCCGGCACGACAGTCACCTCGGAAGGCTGCCCTCCACGCTCGACAGTCACGACCAACGGCTTGCCGGGGCTGCTGCTGATCCGCTTGATGATCTCCTCTTGCGAGAGATCGCGCTCGCCATTGATGGCCAGCAGCACATCGCCGTGCTGCAGTCCGGCGCGATCGGCGGCTGTATGCTGGTTGACCGCGACAATCTGGGGACGAAGCAGCGGCTTGATTCCGAGGTCACCCAGCTCGTACTTGCCGAAGGCGGTGGGCGTCACGCGCACATCCGTGCGTGTCCCCTCGCGCATGACCTCGATCACCAGCTCGCGGCCTGCTCTCGGCAGCACCGCCATGTTCAGGGCGTCCCACGACGGGACATCCTTCCCATCGACGCGCGTCACCCGGTCGCCGGCGCGTAAACCGCTGCCGGCCGCGGGGCTGTTCGGCGCCACGCTGCCGATGATCGGCGCCGAGTTCTCAAACAGCGGCACATCGGCTCCGCGGGACAGCACGCCGGCCAGCACGATGATCGCCAGCAGGATGTTCATGATCGGCCCGGCGATGTACACCTGAAACCGAACCCACTTGCTCTTGGACAGAAACTCGTCAGGAGAGCCGGTTCGTGCCTCGTCGACCGTCTCGCCTGCCAGCTTCACGTAACCGCCCAGCGGGACGACACTGATGCAGTACTCGGTGTCGCCGCGCCTGAATTTGGCGATCTTCGGGCCGAACCCAAGCGAAAAGGTGATGACGCGCACGCCATGCCAGCGAGCGACGAGGAAGTGCCCCAGCTCGTGCACGAAGACGAGCACGCCAAGGACGAACAGAAACGACAGCAGTGTTGTCATCTATTACTGCCGGCAGTCGGTCGCCGGCCTCAATGCGTGTATCCCACCAGATCCTGGGCGGGATTGGTACTTAGGACGATGGTAGCGTACGGATCGTTTCGGCCGTGAACGCCCGGGCCCACGCATCGGCGGCGCGGATGGCCTCGAGGGAGGCCGGATCGTCCACGTGTTGCGCGTGCGCGTCGAGCGCGCGGGCTATCACCGTCGGGATGGCCTGGAAGCCGAGGCGCCCCTCCAGGAATGCCGCGACCGCCAGTTCATTGGAGGCGTTCAAGACAATCGGCGCGGCCCCGCCCTGCGCCAACGCGTCGTAGGCGAGCCGCAAGCAGGGAAACCGTTCGAGATCAGGCGGCACGAACTCGAGCGGGCCCGTCTGCGTGACCTCGAGCCGGGGAACAGCCGCCGGCCAGCGATCGGGATACGAGAACGCGTACTGAATCGGCAGCCGCATGTCTGTCACTCCGAGCTGCGCAATCACCGACCCGTCGCATAGCTCGACCATCGAGTGCACCACCGATTGCGGATGCACGACGACGTCGATCTCATGGCCTGGCACGTCGAACAGCCAGCGCGCCTCGATCACCTCGAGGCCCTTGTTCATGAGCGTGGCCGAATCGATGGTGATCTTGCGACCCATCTGCCACGTGGGATGGCGAAGCGCATCCGCCGGGGTGACCGTGGCGAGATCCGCGGCTGACTTGGTGCGGAAAGGACCACCCGACGCGGTGAGAATCAGGCGCCGCACTTCCCCCCGATCCCGGCCGTGCAGACACTGGTGAATCGCGTTGTGCTCGCTGTCGACCGGCAGGATGCGCACGTGCTGCCGTCGCGCGGCGTCCATCATGAGCTCCCCGGCCATGACGAGCACTTCTTTGTTCGCGAGCGCCAGCGTCTTGCCGGCAGCCAGTGCCGCCAACGCCGCCTCGAGCCCCGCCGTGCCGGAAGAGGCGCACAGCACCACGTCGGCGTCGGGATGCGTCGCCACGTCAACGAGCCCTTCGCAGCCCGGCGCGCGCAACTCGACCGCGGTGCCTGTCAGACGCGCCCGTAGATCGGTATGGGCGCCCGGCGTGGCCACCGAGACGATCTGGGGCCTGAATGCACGAACCTGCTCGGCGAGCAACGCCGTGTTCTCGCCCGCAGACAAGGCCACCACTCGCAACCGATCGGGGTGCGCGGCGACGACGGCAAGCGCGCTCTGACCGATGGAACCAGTAGAGCCGAGAATCGACACACGCTTCAACATGCGTCTCCAACGATCGGGTCGCGCGCCGAGCGGCGCATCAGAGGAACCTCATGAACAGGTAGAACACGGGCGCCGCAAACAGGTGACTGTCGATGCGATCCAGCACGCCGCCGTGACCCGGAATCAACGTGGAGCTGTCCTTGACCCCCGCGCCGCGCTTGAGCATCGACTCGAACAGATCGCCCGTGATGCCGAACACGGCGAGCACGAGCGCCATGCCAGCAGCCTGTACTACCGGGACGTCTGAAAGCCACCATGGCTGGAGCAACGCCCCCGCCGCAGCCGCGGCCACCAGGCCGCCGACCGCCCCCTCGCGTGTCTTGGCCGGGCTGATGGTCGGAGCGAGACGTGTCTTTCCAAAACGACGTCCCGAGTAGTACTGCGCCGAGTCGCTGATGGCGATGATCGCGAGCATCCACAACGTCGCTTCGTAGCCGACGGCCCATTGCACCCAGACCATCGCGCCAAGGGGAAGACCGATGTAGGCCGGGCCCATCACCAGCACCGCCGCACGCGTCAGCGTGCCCGGGCCAGGAGGGGCCATGCTGAGGGTCACGCCCGCAGCGGCAATCGTGAGTGCCAGAAACGCGATACCGAGCACGCCGTGCGGCTCCCCCAACGTAAAACGGGCGTCTACGCCGAAGGCCACCACCATGAGAGCGGCACTCGCGCCCAGAAAGGCAGCGGGCACCGGCGCCCCGACGGCCGCCGAAAATCCGGCCAGCTCGGCACCCGCGATCGCCGCCGCCACGCATGCCAGCACACCGGTGGCCCAGTACGGCAGAAGCCAGATGGTGACGACGACAAGCGTGAGCAGGACGGCCGCAGAAGCGAGACGGAGCATGGGGATGTGCGCCGCGGAGCCGGCGCTAGACCTTTGCCGTGCCGACGACGGGCGGAGGGATGGCGCCGTAGCGGCGATCCCGCCTCTGGTAGTCGATCAGCGCCTCCAGCAGATCGTGGAGCCGGAAGTCGGGCCAGAGTGCATCGGTCACCCAGATCTCCGCATAGGCGATCTGCCAGAGCAGAAAGTTGCTGACGCGCATTTCGCCGCTGGTCCGAATCAGCAAATCGGGATCGGGCTGACCCGCCGTGTACAGAAACGACTCGAACGTCGACTCATCCAGCTGATCGGGATCGACCTGCTCGCGGATCGCACGCTTGGCCGCCTCGACGATCTCCGCCCGGCCGCCGTAACTCAGCGCGATGTTGAAGAGCATGCCGGTGTTCTCTGCCGTGCGCGCCTCTGCCATCTGGAGTTCGTTGCGGACCTCCGGGCTCAGACGCTCACGCTGTCCAAGGACATTGAAGCGGATGTTGTTCTTGAGGAGCGAGTTGAGCTCGATGCGGAGATAGTGCTTGAGCAGGCCCATGAGGGCAGACACTTCGGTATCGGGGCGCTTCCAGTTCTCGACCGAAAACGCGTAGAGCGTGAGAACCGGAATGCCGAGCCGCGCCGCGCTTTCGACCGCGCTGCGGACCGACGCGATACCGGCGCGGTGGCCTTCGACCCGCGGAAGGTTCCGGCTTTCGGCCCATCGGCCGTTGCCGTCCATGATGATGGCGACGTGCCGTGGCAGGCGGGTGAAATCAAGGCGGCGTACCAGCCCTTCCTCAGCGGACCCGGCAGGCACGGCCGCCAGCATGTCGGCAAGAGCCATGACGTCTGGCCAGAATCTTAGCAGCTATTCCCTAATACCTCACTTGGACCAGTGTCAGTCCGGCGGCCGGTGCCGTCGGTCCCGCCGCACTGCGGACGCGCGCGGCCAGGGCGTCGAGAACCGACTCCGGGGGTTTGAGACCACAGCCGACATCAACCAGCGTGCCCACCAGAATACGCACCATGTGCCGCAGGAAGCCGTCGCCGTCGACATGCACCGTGATGGTGCCCGGCGAGGCCCGGATGTCTACACGCGTGAGCGTGCGCACCCGGTCGAGCAGGAGTGACCCTCGCCCTTCGAACGAGGTGAAGTCGTGCGTGCCTGTGAAGTGCAGCGCCGCCTGCCGCATCAGCTCAGGGTCGCACGGACGAGGCATATGCCAGACGAACCACCGCTCGAACGGCAGCAGTACCCGGCCTGTCGCAATCTGGTAGCGGTACGACTTGCCGCGGGCGTCGTACTGCGCGTGGAACGTCGGCGCCGCATCGGTGAGGTCCACGACCCGGACATCGGCCGGGAGGCGAATGTTCAACGCGCGCCACACCGAGGTCGCCGGCAAATCGAACGGCACCCGGATGCTCGCAACCTGCCCAATCGCATGGACGCCGGCGTCGGTTCGGCCCGCACCTATGAGAACAGGCTCACTTCCCGTGCCGGCAAAGAGCGGACGGAACGCGCTTTCGACCACTTGCTGAATGGAGGCGCCGCTGGCCTGACGCTGCCATCCGACATAGTTCGTGCCGTCGTAGGCGAGGGTCAGCCTCAATGTCCGCATCGACTCGGTCGCTCAGTCAGGCGCGCGATCCAGGCTTCACGACCGGCTGGCCTGCCGCGCACATCGGACACTGCTCGGGACTGTAGGCCGGAACCGCCACCGCGGACAGCACGTGAAACGGCACCCCCAAATCCGCAGTGCCGCCACTGCGGTCCATGATCGCGCCGGCCGCCACGACCGTCGCCCCTCCTGCGGTCACGACGACCATGGTTTCCTTCGTCGACTTCCCCGTCGTGAGCACGTCCTCGATCACGACGACCCGGTCCCCCGCCTCCAGCGTAAATCCGCGGCGCATCGTCATGACGCCGTCGACCCGTTCCGAGAAGACGGCCCGCACGCCCAGAGCCCTGCCCACTTCGTGACCAATAATCAGGCCGCCCATGGCAGGCGACAACACCACAGTGGGCTCGTACGGGCGGAGGGCGTCCGCGAGGGCGCGGCCGAGCAGCTCGGCGTGCCGCGGATGCTGCAGCACCAGCGCACACTGTAGGTATCGGGAGCTGTGCAGCCCCGACGAGAGTTTGAAGTGCCCCTCGAGCAGAGCTCCCGACTGTTGGAACAGATCAATGACGGTCGAGGGATCCATGGGGGAAGTATATAGACGGCTCGGGGCTCGGGGCTCGGGGCTCGGGGCTTGGGGCTTGGGGCTTGGGCCTCGGGGCTTGGGGCTCGGGGCTTGGTATATTCCATCGGTGCCGAAGCTGACCGTGACGGTCATCACCCTGAACGAGGCCGCCAACATCGATGCGTGCCTCGCCTCAGTGGTGTGGGCGGACGAAGTGCTGGTGGTCGACAGCGGCAGCGGCGATGGGACCGCCGATCGGGCGCGTGCCGCGGGGGCGCGCGTCATCGAGCGCGGGTGGCCTGGCTATTCGGCACAAAAGGACTTCGCGGCGGGCGAAGCGGCGCACGACTGGATTCTCTCGCTCGATGCAGACGAGCGGGTCACGCCGCCGCTGGCAGAGCAGATCAGGCACGAGCTGGCCGGAGAGCCCGCCGTGTCTGGATTCCGCATCCCTCGCGTGCCCTGGCATCTGGGACGCTGGATTCGTACCACCGACTGGTATCCCGATTACCAACTGCGCCTGTACGACCGCCGCCGGGCGCGCTGGAACGCCCGTACCGTTCACGAATCCGTCGAGGCAGCCCAGCCGGTCGGGACACTGACCGGTGAACTGCAGCACTTTGCCTATCGCGACGTGAGCCATCACCACGCGACGATCGATCGCTACACGACGCTTGCCGCCGAACAGATGCAGAAAGCCGGGCGGCGCGCCGGCATGGTCGATCTGCTTCTTCACCCACTCGCGGCGTTCCTGCGCAACTATCTGCTTCGGCGCGGGGTGCTCGACGGAGTCCCGGGCCTCATCATCTCGGTGATGAACGCCTATTACGTGTTCCTGAAGTTTGCAAAGCTCTGGGCGCTCCAGCACACCGCGGCCGGATCGATTCCCAGACGCCGCATGTAGATCCTCCGCCATGCGCTCGCTCCACATCGACACCGCGCGCAGCTGGCGTGGCGGACAGAACCAGGTGCGGCTGACCGTCGCTGGTCTCGCCGCCGCGGGCCATCCGGTCGTGCTGATGGCGCACGCCGACGGCGAGCTGCTCCGCCGCACCGCGGCCACGGTGCCTGTGGAGCCGTTCACGCCTCGCAGTGAGTTCGATGTGCAGGCGGCGTGGCGCCTGGGCGCGGTGCTCGACAGCTTCCAACCAGATGTCGTTCACGCGCACGACCCGATGGCCGTGGCCCTCGCTTCGATGGCGCTCCAAATGCGCAGCGCCACGCGCCCACTCCTGGTCGCCGCGCGGCGCGTCGATTTCCACCTGAAACGGCACGCCTTTTCAAAGTGGAAGTACCGGCAGGTCGACGTGTTTATCGCGGCGTCGCGACTGATCGCGGCGATTCTCGAGCAGGATGGCATCGCGCCAACAAGCATCGAAATCGTCCACGACGGCGTCGACCTGCAGCAGATCGATCAGCAACCGCTCGTCGACGCGCATGCCGCGTTCTGGCTCCCGCATGGCGCTCCGCTCGTGGGCAACGTGGCCGCGCTTGCGCCGCACAAGGGCCAACGCTACCTGGTGGCCGCCGCCGCGCGGGCCGTCCGCGAGTTACCAGACGCGCGCTTCCTGATCATCGGCGACGGCGACCTGCGCGGCTCCCTCGAGCATCAAATCAAGTCGCTGGGGCTCGAGCGCCACGTCTTTCTGACAGGCTTCAGAGGCGATGTGATTGGACTGATGAAGTCCCTGGATCTATTCGTGATGAGCTCGGTCACCGAAGGGCTGGGCTCGGCCATCCTCGAGGCGATGGCGTGCGAACGTGCCGTGGTGGGCACCCATACCGGCGGAATCCCCGAGGCCGTGCTGCACGAACGAACAGGCCTCCTCGTCCCACCACATGACGAGACCGCACTCGCCGACGCGATGGTCCGTCTGCTACGCGATCCGGCGTTGCGGCAGAGCCTCGGCACAGAAGGACGCGTGCGTGTCACCGAGGAGTTCAGTGCCGATCGGATGGTCAGCCGCACGGCGGCGGTCTATGCGAAGTGGCTCGCCACGCCCCGCTGATCGCTACCAGCCCATCCGCTCGCGGAGCTTCGTGATGTGTGCCACATGATGCCGCCCGTGCCACGCGTAAATCGCCAAAGTGAGATCCAGCGTTCGAAGACCAGCCTCCTCGTGCACGTACTGCCGACCCCAGGCGTCGGGCCCCATGGCCCGCAACATCGCCAGCGCGCGCTCATGGAGCGCTTCGAGCAACCGCAGCGACACGTCGAGGCCGGCCGTCGACGACGCGTCTGGCAGCGTGGCCCAGGCCGATTCGTCGTAGCCCTTCACGGTCGGCACCTCTTCGGTCAGCGCCAGCTTGAACCGGATATACGCATTCATGTGGCTGTCGCAGAGGTGATGAACCACCTGAGCCACAGTCCATCCACCCTCGCGATACGTCGTCTGCAATTGATCGGCGTCGAGGCCGTCGACCGCTGCTCGGAGTTTCGCGGGGGCCTGAGCAAACTGCTCCACCCACGTGTCGCGCAGTTCGGCGGTCACGTTGCGCGGCGGCTGGAAGCGGCCGAGCGGATAGCGCACATCGTCAATCGCACTGGTCGTCATGGAATCCTCACGAGGCATTGGCTGCCCTACGCCTTCTTCGATAGTTGAACGACGTGCTTCTCGGCGGCCGATCGCCTCGCGGCTTCGATGACCTGCAGCACGTTGATGGAGTCTTCTGGGCTCACCGGAGGCAAGCGCTCGCCTCTGAGGGCAGCAACCATCTGCTTGTAGAACTGGCCGTAGTCACCCGGGAGCGTCGGCACGACGATCGCCGGCTCGCTGCCGCCAGCCTCAATCTGGCCCCATGCCGACTCAGGCTCGAGGCCCCAGTCCTTCTCGTTCGGCCGATGGCCGGCTTTGAGGGCCGCCTCCTGCACGTCGAGCCCGTGCTTCACGTAGGTGCCGGCACTGCCGAGCAGACGGAACCGCGGCCCGAGCTGCCCGGCCACCACGCTCATCCAGAGGTGCGATCGCACGCCGAGATCGTGCGTCAGCGCGACGAACACGTCGTCGCCTACTTCGACGCCGGGACGCCGGCAATCGACTTCCGCATACACGTGGGTGGCAGGACCAAACAGCAGCAGCGCCTGATCGATCAGGTGGCTGCCGAGGTCGAACAGCAGACCGCCGGCGTCTTCCGGCGCGGGGCTTTCGCGCCAGCCCGGCTTCGGCTCCGGGCGCCAGCGCTCGAAGCGCGACTCGAAGCGGAACGGCCGCCCGATCTGATCCTCTCCAAGCAGGCGGTGCACCGTCGCAAAATCGCCGTCGAAACGGCGGTTCTGGAAGACCGTCAGCAGCACACCGTCGCGCCGCGCTTCGTCGACGAGCTTGCGCGCGTCGGCCGCGGATGCCGCCAGTGGCTTGTCGACGATCACCGGCAGTTTTGCGCGGACGGCTGCCCTCGCCAGTGGCACATGCGCGGCGTTGGGCGCCGCGACGACGACGAGATCGAGCGAATCGGCCATGGACCAGAGTTCGTCTGTCGCCGTGCAAATTCGGGCCAGCGGGTAATCGCGCCGGGCGAGCTGCTGGCGGTCGGGGTTACCTGTGACGATGGCCGACAGCTCGAGCCCAGGCGTCGTCGTGATGAAGGGCGCATGGAAATAGGCACCGGCCAGGCCGTAACCGATAAGTCCAACGCGGAAGGAGGCGTGGCCGGGCTGTGTCATGAGTGTTGTGGGGGCGCCGCGCTGCGACAGTACCGGGCCCAGACGAGAGAATACCGCGTCATCGGCTGCCGCATCGTACCAGCGGGCCGTTCGGGTACTGCAGCCTCGGGTGGTTGGTGTCCACCCACTGCTCTTCGCGGATGCGGCCGCCGCGATCGCGCAGCCAGTCCACGACGGCTTCGCGTGCGAGTCTGCCGGTGTTCTCCACAACCAGGCCGGCGGCCGGCGCAACCGGCGCGAAGATGCCGTCGCCGTTCAATGCCAGGAAGTCGGTCGTAATGACCCGCAGCCGTTCTGTGTCCGTAATCGCTGCGCCCGACGGCCGCGCCATTTCCACCACCAGCCGCCCGTTACGACATCCGGCGGCCGCATGCATGCCGGACACGCCGAGTGCGTTGCGCTGCCGTGCAGTGGCGAAATGGGTCATGAGCACGCGGCGCAACTCGGCGCCCGTGAGTCGCACCTCCACCAGCGCATTGTCGAAAGGAAACATCTCGAAGACGCGGCCGTACGTCAGCGGGCCGGCTGCGAGATCCGCCCTGAGTCCTCCCGCTGTGTTGTTGATGGCCACATCGGCGCCTGGAACGGCCGCCAGCATCCCATCCGTGAACAGGTTTCCGAGTGCAGATTCGACGAGGCCGAATCGGCGGATGGGACCATCGAGGGTCACGCCCAGTGGCTGCGCCTTGCGGGCCCGCACTTCACGCTCCACGGACGTCAGCAGATCGCTCACCGCCCGGTGGGGAACCACTTGCCGGCCTTCGTAGCTGCTGGCGGAAGTGCCGCCCGCGTCCTCTGGTTGCGAACCGACGCACTGCTGGGTCGCTGCGTCGACGCGCCCGCACGTGCGCTGCGGCGCGAAGATATGGTGACCGGAGACACGCTGAGCGCGAACGCTCACGGTGAGGTCGACACGACCGAAGGCCATGCCTCCCGAAAACGACTCCACAATCGGGATGCCATGAATCACATGGGCCATAGCGGCATGCGTGTGGCCGGCCACGATGACGTCAACCAGGCCGTTGGGCAGTGCGCGCGCCACCTCGCCGATCTCCGACGAGGCGTCACACGACGAAAGGTCAATCGGATTATCGAATCGCGTGCACGCCCCTCCGGCGTGCGCCGCTACGACAACAACGGCTGCCCCAGCGCGTCGTAGACGAGCCGCCTCGCTCGCGACGGTCGACGCCAGCGGCGCAATCCGGAGTTGTCGGGTGTTCGAGCCGATCGTCTGACGCAACGTCGACCGCGTGGTGACACCGATGATGGCGACCTTCACACCCGCGCTGTCCAGAACCACCGACGGCTGCACGTGCGGCCACGCAATAGGGTTGTTGGTCGCCAGGTCGATGATGTTCGCGGCAAGGAGCGGAAAGCGGGCACCGAGCGCCCGTGCTTTCAACGCACCGACCGGATCGTCAGCGGGCGTCTGCGGGGTGGCCGCGGCACCAACGGGACCGAAGTCGAAGTCGTGATTGCCGATGGCTGCGGCGCTATAGCCCAGCAGGTTGTAGGCCGCAATGACGGTCGCGCCTTCAGAGATGCTCGACTCGAGCGTCCCCTGAAACATGTCGCCAGCGTCCACGAGCACGACGGCGCCTCCATCTGCCGACCGCGCCGCGCGCAGGTTGTCGAGGTAACCGCCGAGCAGCGCGAGTCCCCCGCCACCACCGCGGGGCAAGACTCCCCCGTGGAGATCGTTGGTGCCGACGACCGAGATGGTGACCTGATCGTCGGCGCGCGGCCTCTGCGAAGCCGACGAGCGCTGCTCGCTCCCTCGCACAAGTCCGGTTGGAGGGTCACCGCCATACAGCACGCCGCCGCCCAGGACGGCCGCCGTGCCGACAGCGATGAGCGCAATCGCACTCAGGCCGATGCGGAACGGTTTCGCGAAGCCACGCCCCTGACTCATGCGCACTCTTCAGGATTTCGGCCGGCAGAGACCGCGCAATTGACAGTGCGTGCTGCCCTTGACGGTACGCCACCCACACGATCCCATCATGCTGAGGTGGCACAGCGAGAAGTCGTAGCGCACGGGGTCCTCCGGATCGAGTGCCCGCAGCGCGTCGGTGATCTCGACAGCCATCTTCCAGCCCGGGGTCTGTCGCTCGGTCAGCCGCAGGCATCGCCCGACGCGAATGGTGTGCGTGTCGAGCGGCACGATCAGCTGCGACGATCGCACGCGGGTCCACCCGCCGGGATCGACGGCGTCGTGCCGCACCATCCAGCGCAGGAACAGATTCACACGCTTGCACGCCGACCCGGTCGACGGTCGCGAGAAGAAGTAGCAGACGCCAGGGTTCGCCGGAACGCGAGGGCCGTAGGCGGGACGTAAATCGACTGCGCGTGCTTCCGAGCAGAATCGTTCGATGGCCGCTTCTACGTCCGGCGCGCCCGAGTCCAGTCCCGCTGCGAACGCGTTTTCCAACGAGCCGTGCCGGGCGATTGTCTGGCGCAGCACCCAGACGAACGCGACGAGATCGTTTCCGCGTGTCCAGCGGTGGACAAGGGGCAGAAGGCGAACACCATCGCGACCGGGGTCGAACGTGCGGACCCGCTCGGCCGGATGATCGCCCAGCACGGCACACACCGCCTCGACGGATGCCATCACGGACGCCACACGCCCAAACGCCAGGCCCGCTGCGATGAAGGCCACGATCTCACGATCGTCCACTCGCTCGTACCTGCGCACGATCTGGATCGGATCGAGCGCGCTCTCCGGCGCATTGAAGGACAGGTAGAGGTCGTCGAGTCGTGTCTTCAACGACGCGCGCCGGGCGCTCGGATGGGATCGCATGCCTGCTGGAGCCTGGTCAGAACTTCGTGACAGGCACCCCACTCCGGCAGAGCGGGCAGTCATTCAATGGAAAGTTGTCGGCAGCGTGGTATTCCGCCAGCGCGAAGTTCGGCACGCCGATGTCGACGACGGATTCGAGGCGATCGTAAATTTGCGCGGTCGCGACGACCGTGCCGCCCGCCTCCTCGATGGCCTGCTTGGCCCGCTCAAATGTCTTTCCCGTGTTCCGCACATCGTCGGCGAGGAGCACACGCTTCCCGGCGATGACCGAACGGTAGAACGGGCGAAGGGCGGGGGCGTCCCCCTCGAGCGACAACGGTGCGAAGCTCGTCGCGGGCAGACTCAGGCTGCGGCGGCTGTCGAGCAGGCCGGCGATCGTGTGGGCCAGCAGCGCGCCACCCATCACGGGGCCGGCCACGACGTCCGTCTCACCGATTACCGTCTCGGGAAGCACGTCGATCAGATCCTGCGCGAGCCTCCAGATCATGGACGGCTGCCGGAAGATGCGGTGCGGGTTCAAGTACACGCGTCCGTGGTAGCCGTTGCCGTAGTCGAAATGGCCGTCGACCATCAGCACGTCGAAATCCTGCAGATGTGCCAGGGCCTGCTTGCGAAGGTCGTCGCGCCGGGTCATCGCGACAGACCCTGGCCGCGCGAATCGCCCAGCGACGCGCGTCCGAGCACTGGCTCGTTCACGAAGACGACACGGCCTCCGACGATCGTTGCCGCCACGGCGCCTTTGAGCGTCCACCCATCGAATGGGGTGTTCTTCCCCTTGGAATGAAACGCGGCGGCCGAGACGGTGACCGGCGCATCGAGCGCCAGAATCGTGATGTCGGCCGGACCGCCCTCCACAAGCGTGCCGCCCGGCAGGTTCAGGACCCGGGCCGGGCCCGTGGACAAGAGTTCCACGAGCCGGTTCAGGCTGATCAGCCCTGGGTGGACCAGGCGGTCCAGGCAGAGCGATACGGCCGTTTCGAGCCCGACGATTCCGAACGGCGCACGGTCGAACTCGAGGGACTTCTCGTCCAGGTGGTGTGGTGCGTGGTCTGTGGCGATGGCATCAATCGACCCGTCGCGCAGGCCTTCGATCATGGCGTCGCGATCGGCCGCTTCCCGCAGCGGCGGGTTCATCTTGAAGTTCGTGTCGTAGCCGCCGTGCTCGGCCACCGCCGTATCGGTCAGCAGGAAGTGGTGCGGCGTCACCTCGGTGGTGACCGCGACGCCGCGTTCCTTGCCGGCCCGTACCGCCCGCAGTGATTGCCGTGCGCTCATGTGCGCAATGTGGACGTGTCCACCCGTGAGTTCGGCGATGGAGACATCGCGCTCGACCATGATCGACTCGGCCGCTCCGGGAATCCCGCGCAGGCCGAGCATCGCGGCCGTCGCGCCCTCGTGCATCACACCGTCGGTCTTGAGCGACGGATCTTCGCAGTGGTCGATGACCGGCATCTTGAACATCGAGGCGTACTCGAGCGCACGGCGCATCAACAGCGCCGTCTGTACGGGCCGGCCATCATCTGAAATCGCCACGCAGCCGGCCGCGTGCAGGTCGCCGATCTCGGTGAGCTGCTCGCCTCGCGATCCAATCGACACGGCGCCAATCGGGTATACGCGGGCCAGCGCGGCATCGGCGGCCTTCTTGACGATGAACTGTGTGACCGACGCCTGATCGTTGAGAGGGTCGGTGTTCGGCATGCACGCCACGGCGGTGAAGCCGCCGGCCACTGCAGCGGCGGTCCCCGTCGCGATCGTCTCCTTGTGCTCCTGTCCCGGCTCGCGCAGGTGGACGTGGATGTCGATGAGGCCCGGCACGACGACGAAGGATGGCGGGAGCTCGACGACCGTGGCGTCTTCGACCGGCAGATCCTTCCCGATCTTGAGGACACGCCCCCCTCCGATCAGCAGGTCGAATTCCCCGTTGCGACTGGCGGCCGGATCCACCAGATGCACGGCCTTCAGCAACAGACGCTCACTTCTCACTGCTCTCCCCTTCTCCTGCCAGCAGATACAGCACCGCCATCCGGACCGCGACGCCATTGGCGACCTGATCGAGGATCACCGACCAGCGTCCGTCTGCCACCTCGGAATCGATCTCCACGCCCCGGTTCATCGGACCGGGGTGCATGACAATCACGTCTGGCGCCGCGTGGCGGAGCCGCTCGGCCGTGAGACCGAAGAGCGCGAAATACTCACGCAGCGATGGCAGAAACAGCCCCTGCATCCGTTCGTGTTGCACGCGCAGCATCATCACGACATCGGCCCCGTCGATGGCTTCGTTCATCTGACAGGTCGCGCGGACCCCGAGCTGATCGAGGCCGCACGGCATGAGCGTGGCGGGCCCGCAGGCCCGCACTTCGGCGCCCATCCGCGTGAGCAACAGGGCGTTGGACCGGAACACACGGCTGTGGACGAGGTCGCCCACGATAGCGACTTTGAGTCCGGCCAGCCGCCCTTTGCGTTCCTTCATCGTGAATGCATCGAGCAATGCCTGCGTCGGATGCTCGTGCATGCCGTCGCCTGCATTGATGATGCTCGCGTGGCAGATGCGCGCCAACTGATGCGCCGCGCCGGATGAGGCGTGGCGCACGACGATCATGTCGGGCGACATCGCCTCGAGATTGCGCGCCGTGTCGAGCAGCGTCTCGCCTTTCGAGACGCTGGAGCCCGCGACGGTCATGCCGAGCGTGTCGGCGCTCAGGCGCTTCTCCGCCAGCTCGAACGACATGCGCGTCCGCGTGCTCGGCTCGAAGAAGAGGTTGATGATCGTCCGGCCGCGCAGCGTCGGCACCTTCTTGATCGGCCGCGCGCCGACCTCCTTCATGGCTGAGGCGGTCTCGAGAATCAGATCGATCTCGTCCGGCTCGAGGCCGTCGATGCCAAGGAGGTGACGGCTGCGCAGGGCAGTGGCCGTGCTCATCCTTCCACCTCGACCTCGTCCCGGCCATCGATTTCGGCCAGCCGGACCTGCACGCTCTGGTGCCGCGCCGTCGGGATGTTGCGCCCCACATAGTCGGCTCGAATTGGCAGCTCACGGTGGCCGCGATCGACGAGCGCCACGAGCTGAATGGCCCGCGGCCGGCCAAAGTCGATCAGCGCGTCGAGGGCCGCCCGGATCGTGCGACCGGTGTAGAGCACATCGTCGACCAGTAGGATGAGACGGTCGTCGAGCGAAAACGGGATGTCGGTGCTCCGAATCACCGGCTGAGGGCCGACCGCGTGCCGCCTCAGGTCGTCGCGGTAGAGCGTGATGTCGAGCGCGCCGATCGGCACGTCGACCGACGTCAGCACTTTCAGTTCGCGCGCGATCCGAGTGGCAATCGGCACACCGCGCGCCCGGATGCCGATGAGCGCGAGGTCAGCGACGCCCCGGTTGCGTTCCACGATTTCGTGGGCGATGCGTGTGATGCTGCGCGACACGCGGTCGCCATCCATCACGACAGGCACGAGTACCTCCTGCCGGGGGGCACCAGCGGGCCCGACACGTCCGAGATCGCGGCGCAGATGGACCGTCGGAACGGGACGGCGCAGAATCGAATGGCAGGGTCGAAATCAGGCAGGGGCATGTGCACCTCTTTGCGGCCTCTCCGGGCCGCGTTAAAGAGTGTCGACATGGTATACCGCCGACAAGGGGGAGTCTAGCCGCCGCGCTATTTCGGGTGCTTAACGGTTTTGGGGTACGGCGCGCCAGCGGCGAGTAAGTACCTTCGCGAGTGAGATTCCGCTTGTACGACGCGGAGGCCACGCGTACCGTCTCTGGTGATGAGGGCGTTCCCGTCGTTGT
>JBDSZL010000088.1:0-129334 GCA_039925145.1 Vicinamibacterales bacterium
GCTCGGGGCTCGGGGCTCGGGGCTCGGGGCTCGAGGAAGGGCTCGGCACTCACGACACGCCAACGGGGCGGCCGCGTCTCGGATCGAGCCGACTTCGGGAGGGCGCGAGGAGCGAAGTTTGAAATCGACACGGGAGCCGGGTGACCGAGCGCTGGTCTCGGACCAGCGCGAGCATCAGTGATAGATCGGTGGACGGGTCGATTTCGAGCGCCCGGACGGGAGGCTCGATCCGAGATGCGGCCGGTCCGTTGGCCACTCGAGGCGCATCGAAGGCGCTGACCGTGGGCGTGACAGACCGGGTTGTTCGATGTGATGGACCCCGTGAACCGCCGGTCGAATCGGGCCGGGCAAATCGAGATGGGCACCCAGGCCAGTCGTCATCACCGCCTCAATACCTCTGGCGCCGGCACGGCCCAGTACAGGGGCACCAGCGAAATCAGGATTGGGTAGAAGTGATCGCCGAAGGCATTCCCAAATCCGCTGATCGTGTTTGTTGGACGCTCAAACCTGCTGAGGCCTCTACCCCTTCTTGTAGGTGGCCTTGCTCGTGGTCGGCGCGCCGCCGCCCTGGAAGTCTGGAAACGTCGTCTCGACCGAGAGCGTGCCGTCGGCCGCAAGCGACCATACCTGTTTGATCTCGAACGTATTCCCACCGAAGTCGGACGTCGTCGTCAGCACGAGCTTGGCGCCGTCCCACGTGGCTTTCGTCGTTCGGTCCATCGTGTTCCCGTTGAAGTCCAGCGGACTCTTCGCGGGCGAGCCGTCCAGGTTGTAGATGGTCTTCGATTCGCCCATTTGCGTCGTGGACATGACTGTCAGCACCTTGCCGTCGTCGGAGGCGACGAACTGGCTCGCGACGAATGGTCCCGCGGACGGATCGGAGGTCAGCTTCCAGGTGCCACTGAAGCTTGGCTTGGACGACTGGGCGGTGAGTGCGGCGGCCATCAGGGCCATGACGACGAGCGCGGCGAAGATCTGTTTCATGTTGAGGCTCCTCAGGACAGATGGTACGACACCTGCGGACGGTTCGCCTGCTGATTGGGCCTACCGCCCGATGCGTTCGAAACATAGATTGGAAACATTGCTATGTAGTATGCAACTCATGTAGCATGCTCGCTCGCATGACGACCGGATATTTGTCCCTGTCGGCCACGCACGTCCTCCAGGCCCTCGCCAATGGATACGTGTATGGCTTCGATGTCATGGACGCCACCGGCCTCCCGAGCGGCACGGTCTATCCAGCGCTTCGGCGCATGGAGGACGCGGGGTTGATCGGATCGAAATGGGAATCACCCCTCATCGCACAGCGTGAGCAGAGGCCAGCCCGCAAGTATTACGAGCTCACGAAGATGGGAGCGACGGCCTTGCGCGAGGCCGCGGCCCGCTACCGGCTCACTGATCGCGCGCCAGCGCGGGCCGGAAAGCCCTCGCCAGCCAGGAGATAGCGCATGCGACTCTATCGCTGGTGTCTGATGATCGCGAGCCGGCTCGTCCCGAAGGACATCCGCGTCGAGTGGCGCGCCGAGTGGGACGCGGAACTGCACGCCCACGAGTCGTCGCTGCGGCCGTGGGCCGGCACCCGACGGATGGACTTGCTGCGTCGGGCCTCGGGCGCCTTCTGGGATGCACTCTGGCTGCAGACGAGCCGGTGGTACTCGTTGCGCCTGTTCGGCCGGCACTGGCGGCTCGCGCTGTCGGCGCTGTTGTCACTGAGCGTTGCGATTGCGGCCACCGCCATGGGGTTCTCTGCCTACAACGCGCTGCTGCTACGCCCGCCCGGCGTCACTGGTGTCGCGTCGCTGCGGCTGATTCACGTCCGGACGACTTCCGACCCGTTCGGGCCAGCGTCCTATCCCGAGTTCGTCGACTACCGGGAGCGAACAGGGTCGTTCGCGGACATCGCCGCGTTCCCGTATTCGATCTCGGCTGTGCTGTTCGACAACCGCGCCGACCAGGTCGTCGCGACGCAGGTCTCCGACAACTTCTTCAGCGTCCTCGGCATCACCGCTCGCGCCGGCACATTGGTGTTCCATTCCGCCGTAGCCGGACCGGCCCCCGAAATCGTGATTGGTGAGCGACTCTGGCGGTCACTCGGCAGCGCTCCCACCGTCGTGGGACGGGAAGTTCGACTCAATGACCATCGGGTCACGATCGTCGGCGTCGTGCCGTCGACGTTCACGGGAATGACATGGGGATTCAATCCGGATGTCTGGATGTCGCTGCACACGAACCTCCTGGTGTTCGGCGGCGCCGCGACCGAGCTCACCGATCGTGCCCAGACCTCGCTGCATCTGGTTGGCCGCCTGAAGCAGGGTGTGTCGAATGCCCAGGCCGCCACTGATACGCAGCTGGTCGCGTCGTCGATCGCCCGCGATCATCCCGACACGAGTCGGAACCACACCGCAGTACTGACGCCGCTGACCGTCACGCCGCCAGGCGAGCGGATGTGGGCCAGCACGATCCTGAGCGGCCTCGTGCTGGTCGTGCTGCTCGCGCTTGTCGTGGCCTGCGCGAATGTCACGAACCTGCTCCTCGGACTGGCAGCGACCCGCCGCCACGAGATGCTCGTGCGGGCAGCGCTCGGTGCCTCACGTCTCCAGATGGTGATACCGCTCGTGCGCGAGAGCGCGGCGCTCGGCCTGTCGGCGGGCTTGCTCGGCTACGGCGCCGCAGGACTGGCGTTGGCGAAACTGTCGAAGTTCCATCCGTCGCTTGGGATGTTTCTACCAACGCTCTCCTTCGACCTGAGGCCCGACGCGGCGGTGCTCGCGGCGACCCTGGCGGCCGCCCTCGCCGCGGGAATCGGCGTCGGACTCGTGCCTGCCCTGCGAGCCGCCAGTGAGGGACTCTCGGGGTCGCTCGCGCGCGAGCAGTCCGTCGCCGAACCGACCAAGACACGCATCCGCAGCGTGCTAGTCGTGATCCAGATGGCCGTTGCCACGATCGTGCTCGTCGGCGTGAGCCTGTCGATAAAGAGTCTGATGATGATGCAGGCGCCGGCGCTGGGCTTCACCGCACGGCACCTGTCGTTCACCGGTATCGACATGCGCCGCAGTGGTTTCGACGCGAGCACCGGACCGGCGTTCTACAGCCGCATCGAAGAACGACTGACCGGGATGAAGGGCATCGAGGCTGTTTCGCTCTCCAGCGACGTGCCGATGCTCGGCTATGCCAGCGACCACGTGGTTCCAGACGGTGATCCCCCCCCGCTGGATGGCCATGGCCCCGAGACGCCGTACTCGGTGGTCGACACCCGCTACTTCTCGACGCTAGGTATCCGGCTGCTCGCGGGCCGCACGTTTGATTCGCGCGATCGTGTCGGAGCGCCCGAGGTCGTCATCATCAACCGGACGCTCGCGAAGCGACACTGGCCCGGTCGCGACCCGCTTGGACGCCGGCTTCGCATCGAGGAGGGCAACCGGCTGGTGGAGGTCATCGGCGTCGTCGAGGACGGGCATTACGGTGACGTCGGTGAAGACCAGCAGCCCTTTATGTATTTCCCGCTCGACCAGCATTACCTTCCGCAAGTGACCGTCATCGCGCGCACGAGCGCGCCGCGCGATGCGGTCATGCTCGCACTCGGCGAGATGCAGCCGAACATCGTGTTCGGCGGCGTCGGCATGATGACGCTCGACGATGTGCTCGGTCTCTCGCTCATGCTGCCTCGGGTGCTCGCGACGACGACCGCCGGTTTCGGGGTCGTGACGCTCGCCCTTGCCGTGTTCGGTCTCTACAGCACCGTGTTCTACTCCGTGAGCCAGCGGCGGACGGAGATGGGCATTCGCGTCAGTCTCGGTGCGACGCCGCGCGATCTGTTCCGGCTGGTGCTGCGGGACGCCCGATGGCGCGCAACGGCCGGCGGAGCCATCGGCCTGGGCGCCGCCCTCGCGCTGGTTCCCGTGGCATCGTCAATCTTCTTCGGCATCGGCAGCGTTGAACCGGTCGTGATCGCCGGCGCGACGGCCGGCATCGTGTCCATTGTCCTCACCACGACCTACGCGGTGGTGAGGCCGTGGACGCGACGGCCGGCACTCGAGTTGTTGCGGCGGTAGGGTCAGTGCGTCGTCACGGCGGGCCCCACGCAGCCGCCGCCGTCGGCACATTGAGTGTCTCGTGTTCCGCCGCGAGTCGGAAGCCCCCCCGAGCCCCGAGCCCCGAGCCCCGAGCCAAACTACTCCCCCATCACATGCACGACCACCGAGCGTTGATGCGGGCGCGTGCGGTGCTCCCACACGTAGATGCCCTGCCACGTTCCCAGGGAAAGCTGCCCGCCCGCGATCGGGATGCTCAACGTGACGGCAGTGAGCGCCGTCCGCACATGCGCCGGCATGTCGTCGTCGCCTTCGACCGTGTGCACGAAGAGACGGTCGCCATCGGGCACGAGGCGTGCGAAGAAGCGATCCAGATCGCGTTGCACGTCAGGGTCCGCGTTCTCCTGGATGAGCAGCGACGCCGAGGTGTGCCGCAGATAGAGCGTGCACAGACCAGTGTCGATTGCGGCAGTCGCGACGAGCGGCTCGACCCGGCCGGTAATTTCGTAGAGCCCGCGCCCGCGCGTCGAGACGTCGAGTGTCGAAATCGTTTGCTTCAGCATGATGTAATCGTAGAGCCATCTCCCGGGGGCGCCTACGACCACCAAGAAGGCACAAACACATGATTCCGCCAGATAAGACAGAAGCCGTCGCCCTCGGACTGCGCGATGCCTTTGGCATCAGCCACATTGACGACATCTCGAGGATGACCGGCGGTCACACCCCCTCGCTGGTCTTTCGCGTGGTGGTCAGAGGCGCGCCATACCTGCTGAAGATCATCACGCGCGCCGAAGACCCGACGCGCCACTACACCAGCATGAGGGCAGCTGCCGACGCCGGCGTGGCGCCGCGCGTCTGGTACACGAACGCCGAAGAGAGAATCTGCATCACCGACTTCGTGACGGCCGAGCCGCTCCCTGTGGCGGAGGCACGCGTCCGGCTGCCGGCGCTATTGCGGACGCTGCATGCGGTGCCGCCCTTCGGCAGAGCTCCGTTCAATACGACGTGCACGTTCCTGCTCTCCAGAGGCCCGGGGCTCGGTCGATTTCCCGGCCGGGACGACTACCTGCAGAAATTCGAGGCGGCACACCTGCTCGCTGAAGCCGACAGCAAAGAGTTCTTTGCCCGCTACGCCGAGCTCGAGGCGGTGTACCCCTACGACGATGTCGAGATGGTGTCGAGCCACAACGACCTCTTCAAGCCAGACAACATCCTGTTCGACGGCCAGCGCGCGTGGCTCGTGGACTGGGAGGCCGCGTTCCTCAACGACCGTTATGCCGATCTGGCCGTGGTCGCCAATCAGGTGGTGACGAGCGACGATGAGGAGATGGTCTATCTGCGGGAATACTTCGGGGCGCCTCCCGACCGCTACCAGCGGGCGCGGTTTCATCTCATGCAGCAGATCGCCCATCTGTTCTATACGATGGGGTTTCTCATGCTGGGCTCAACCGGCACGCCGATCGACTGGGGTGCGCGCGTGCCCGAGTTCGCGGACTATCATCGCCAGATGCGGTCGGGTCATGTCGATCTATCAGACAAGGCGGTGAAGACCGTGTTCGCCAGGGTGCACTGGAACAGGCTCCTGCACAACGTACGGCAGCCCCGATACAGGCAAGCGCTCGAGACTGTGTCGCAAGGGCGTGGGTGACCCGCCGATGCCGGATCGTGCACGCGCCCTGATCGATGGCCTTGGCCTCGCGCCACACCCCGAACGCGGCTTCTACGTCGAGACGTATCGAGCTGCCGCACGTGTAAGCACCTCGATGCACGCGGGCGACCGCGCCGCCTCCACCGCGATCTACTTTCTGGTCACGGCAGACGAGCCTGTCACGAGCCTGCACCGTCTCAGATCGGATGAAGTCTTTCACCTGTACGACGGCGGTCCACTTGAAATCGTGCGGCTCTACGCCGATGGGCGGTCGGACGTCGGTCGTCTGGGGCTGGACCTGGCCGCTGGCGAACGACCGCAAATCGTCGTGCCGGCCGGCACATGGTTCGGCACGGCGCTGGCCTCCGGCGCTTCGCACTGCCTGGTGGGCTGCACCGTCGCGCCCGGGTTTGAGTTCGCAGATTTCGAACTGGCCGACGGACCGGAGCTCGAAGCGCAATATCCCGCCCAGGCCAGCCGTATCCGCCGCATGCGGCGACCGTCCGCGCGGTAATCCCCTCCGACGTGGGAGACGTGGGATCAGAAGCCCTGTCTGACCCCGAGCTGCCACTGCAGACGACGATCCTGCCGATCGAGCGGATGGCTCGCTGACAACTCCACCACGGCTATGCCGAACAGGTTGACCCGGACCGCCGCCCCAACGCTGCGGACGACCTGGCGCGACCCGCCGAGAAACGACGGGCGGCTGCTGTTCGTCCAGCTGACGCCGGCATCCATGAAGGCTGCCACGTCCACGGGGACGCGGCCGTACTCCAGCTCGCCTTTCAGCAGACCCGGCATCGGCGCGTGCACTTCGATGTTTGCCACGGCAAGGCGGCTGCCGAGCAGACTCCGGAAGACGTCGCACTCCGACTCGCTGCTCCCCTCGAGACACTCGCCCGCCTTGAAGGAGCCCACGCCGTAGCCGCGCACGAACTCCGGGTAGCCGGCATACAGCGGGAGCAGCTGGTCGTGCTCGCTGTCGCGGCCGTATCGGCCGTAGTGCAGGGCACGCACGGCGACCGTCAGCGGTCGCACCGGCATGAAGTAGCGTCGCCAGTCGGCGAGCATGGACGTGTACTGCAGGGAGCCAGCGGTCCGTCCGAGCTCGAACCGCGAACGGGCGCCGTAGATCGGGCTGGTGGCCCCGAAAAACGACGTGTCGTGCACGAACGCCACGCTGGTCTGCCCGAGATAGATAGGCGGTCCAAGTGACTCGCGGGCGCGGGTGAGGTCGAGCAGTTCGCCGCTCGGACGCTCGAACGTCCGCGTCCGCGTGTCGCGGGAAAAAGAGAGCGACTCGACGCCGCCTACCACTTCGAGGCGGCTCGAGACGTTGAACGGCCGCGCCGCTGTGGCGAACGCGCCATGCACGGTCTGCCGCTCGACGACCTCGCGGATCTGGGTCTGCCCCTCGGTGTCCTGACGCGTGAGGTAGCCGATCGCGTAGGGCACCGACGAGAGTGAGGCCGCCCAGTTCCACCGATGTTTGCGGTTGAGGTACAGGAGCTGGCCTCCGAAGTCGGCGAGCGTGCCACCGATCTGCCCCTGCACGCCAAGGCCGCGGTCGCCGAGCATGTCGCTGAACACGGCCGAGACGCCGCCGCTGACACGCGCGCCGAAGTCGCTGATCGATCCCGACACCGTCGGCTGCCCGATCGTGTCGAGCGCGAGCTTCTGCCGGTACGGCTCCCCCGCTGTCAGCGATCGTGTCGGCGGCAGCCCGCGGCCCGTGTTCGAGAGCAGCGAGAACACGTCGCCGCCGGGGACCGCGCGGCCGGGCAGCACCGCCGCTTCCAAGGACGCCTCGGGCGGGACGAGACCCACGGTCTCTGCGGGATCCAGCACGTAGATCGCGTGGCCGTCGTCTTCGAACACGCTGAAGACGAGGCGGCCCGCTGCCGCGGCACTGAGCGTCGGACTGGCCGAGGTGATGCCCGCCACCCCCGTGGGCACCGATGACAGGCGCGTCACCGGACCGCCGTCGATGTCGATGCGGTAGAGGTTGCTGATGCCGTCAGGATCGGCGACAAACGTGACCTCGCGCCCGTCGGCCGACACCTGAGGACTGATCTGCTTGCCGGCGAGGAACGCCGCAATCGGCGTGACGCGTTGTGACGCGAGGTCGATCCGCGCGAGACGCAGCGGACCAGACGCCAGCGTGGTCAGGTCGGTGCTGAACCGCTCCGTCACGAAGACGACCGACCGGCCGTCGGGCGTGAAGACCGGATCGAGATCGGCATACGGATCTCTCGTCAGGCGCTCCAGGCCAGGCGACGAGAGGCTCACCCGGTACAGATCGATGAGGCCGCCCGCGTTGCCGCTGATGACGAGCGACCGGCCGTCGGGCGCAAACGTGGGATTGAGGACATCATCGAGCCCCGGGAGTTTCACCTCGCGGGCGATGCGCCCGGAACGGACGTCGACCAGCGCGATGACTGGCCGGCCCGCGCGAATGGCTGCCACGGCGAGCCGGCGGCCGTCCGGGCTCCAGGCGCCGGCCGAGCTCAGGAACTGGAGACTGTCGAAGTGCGGATCGGTCGCGCTCTCGAGCAGCTTGCGTTCGATGCGCCCGGTGTCGGCGTCGGCCAGATACAACGCAACCGAAAAGCGGTCACGCTCGGAGAAGAAGGCGACGTGCCGTCCGTCGGGACTGACTTTGGGGCCAACGTTGTAGCGTCCTCCGCCATTTTTCGGGCCGAGCAGCAGGCGCGGCGTGCTCGCCACCGCCAGCGCTTCGTCGGTGACGCGCTGTGCCGAGGCCATGATGGCGGCATGCCACTCCGCCGTCAGCGTATCGGGCGTGGTGCCCAGCTGGTGCGCCAGGCCTTCGAGATCGAACCGTGGATTGGCGGCAGAGCGCACGAGTGACGCCACCATGCGATCGCCGTACTTGGCGCCGAGATAGGCCCAGAAGGCATGCCCCCATCGATAGGGGAAATATTTCGGGTTGTCGAGATCCCGGATGCGCGGCAGCTTCTCGCGCAGCGCCGCATCGCGCAGCCACATCGCCGTTTGCGCGTCGACGGGGCCGAGCGACAGATACTCGGCCATGCCCTCCACGAACCACAGCGGAAACGCGAGGATGCCGGGTACGGCCCCTGTGTTCTCGCGCGGATCCTCACCGGTGAGATCGAACTGAAACGCGTGCACGAGCTCGTGCCCCAGCACGTGATCGGTATCGGAGAGTGAGCCGGACACGGGCAGGACGATGCGACGTTTGAGTCCTTCGGTCACGCCACCCGTACCTTCGCCGATGAGCCCTTCGACCGCGTTTGTCTGCCGGAAGTGTGCGCTGACAGCGTAGAGAATGATCACCTGACGGCCGCGCAGATCGTGGCTGAAGAACCGCGAGAGCCGGGCGTGCCAGCGTTCTGCCATGCGCGACACCAGCCCGGCCGCCTCTGCCTCCTCTGGGTAGTAGTAGATGTCGAAGTGATCGGTCTTCAGGATCTGAAACGTGAACGTGCGGTACTGCACCTTGTTGCGGCCGAAGTACTGCGCGCTGCTGGCCGCCGGCGCACCGAGCACCCCGACCATCACGCCGAGCAGCAACCACGTCCAGGCATGCGGGCAGAATCGGACCACGGCCGCAAGCGTCCGTGGGGCACCGCGACCGCTGTGCCGTTTCAGGTAAGATGCGGACATTACTCCCCTCTTGGGGTCGAACATCCTGATTATGGCACCTGGCGGAGGGTCCGTGGATCGCATGGTTTTCTGCGCGAAGCTGCAACGTGAACTGCCCGGCCTCGACGCGCCGCCGTGGCCAGGAGCGCTCGGGCAGCGCATCTACGAACACATCTCGCAGGAGGCGTGGGAGATGTGGGAGGAGCGGATGAAAATGGTGCTCAACGAGTACCGTCTGCTGCCCTTTCAGAAAGAAGCGCAGACGATCATCGTCAAGCAGATGGAAGAGTTCCTGTTCGGCGACAGCGCCACGCTGCCACCGGGCTTCGTCCCAGAGAAGTGACGACCGCCGCTCAGCATCAGGGCCTCGGCGAGGCCGCATCGGACCACGCGTTCTTCGGTCATCCGCGTGGGCTGAAGACCCTCTTCTTCACCGAGATGTGGGAACGCTTCAGCTATTACGGGATGCGGGCCATTCTCATCCTGTTCATGACCGCTCCGGCCGCCACAGGCGGCCTCGCGCTGAACACGGCCACGGCTGGCGCTGTCTACGGCATGTACACCGCCATGGTGTACATGATGAGCCTGCCCGGCGGGTGGATCGCCGATCGCCTCATCGGTCCACGCAAGGCCGTGCTCTACGGCGGACTGCTGATTGCGGCCGGCCACTTCAGCATGGCGGTGCCGGCCACCACGACGTTCTATCTGGGCCTGGTGCTCATCGTGCTCGGCACGGGGCTGCTCAAGCCGAACATCAGCGTGATGGTCGGCCAGCTCTACGGCGAGCGCGACCACCGCCGCGACGCGGGATTCTCGCTGTTCTACATGGGCATCAACACGGGGGCGTTCTTCTCGCCACTCGTCTGCGGCTATCTGGGACAACGGATCAACTGGCACTACGGGTTCGGCGCGGCGGGCGTCGGGATGACATTCGGGCTGCTGCAGTATGTGTTCGGCTCGCGCGCCCTGGGCGACGCGGGCATGCACCCGGGCGTGCCCCTGTCGAACGTCGAACGTGGCGTGCTGACCCGGCGGCTCGGGCTGGCCAGCCTCGCCACGCTCTGCGCGGTCGGCGCTACAGCCGCGGCGGTCATGTCTGGCGCCATCACGATCACCACGGTGGCCGACGTGACGGGCTATCTCCTGCTGCTCCTGTCTGTCGTGTTCTTCGCGTGGCTCTTCCTCGCCGGCAAGTGGGCGCCTGAAGAGCGGGCGCGCCTGTGGGTGATCTTCGCGTTCTTCGTCGCGGCCGCGCTGTTCTGGTCGGTCTACGAACAGGCCGGGTCGACGCTGAGCCTCTTCGCCGATCGCAGCACGCGCAACGAAATTCTGGGCCACACGTTTCCGAGCAGCTTCTACCAGTCGCTGAATCCGATCTTCATCATGGCGCTCGCGCCGATGCTCGCCTGGCTCTGGGTACGTCTCGGACCGCGCGACCCATCGAGCCCGTTGAAGTTCGCCATCGGACTGATTGGCGTGGGCGCGGGCGTGGCGCTCCTCATTCCCGCCGCTAGAATGGCCGCCGCGGGCAGCACCGTCAGCCCCCTCTGGCTGACCTCGGTGTACCTGATCCACACACTGGCCGAGCTGTGCCTGAGCCCTGTCGGACTCAGCTCGATGACGAAGCTTGCGCCGGCCCGGATCGTCAGCCTCATGATGGGCGTGTGGTTCCTCGGCGCCTCGGTGGGCAACTACATCAGCGGCCGGCTCGCCGGTCTCTACGACTCGTCCCTGCCGCTCGATGTGCTCTTTCAGCGCGAGGCGCTGTTTGCGATCATCTGCGGCGCCGTCATGCTGGCGCTCGCGCCGGCGTTCACAAAGATGATGGGTGGCGTGAGGTAGGCACATGGCTCTCGACGAGTACAAGAAGAAGCGCGATTTCACCTCCTCGCCGGAGCCGGCCGGCGACGAACAGCAGACGCGCAGCGTGCGCAAAGGTAAGCCGCTGTTCTTCTGCGTCCAGAAGCATCTGGCCAGTCACCTGCACTACGACTTCCGCCTCGAGCACGACGGCGTGCTGCTGTCGTGGGCCGTCCCCAAGGGACCGTCGCTCGATCCGGCCACCAAGCGCCTGGCCATGCATGTCGAAGATCATCCCTTCGAGTACGGCACATTCGAGGGCGTCATTCCCGAGGGCTACGGCGCGGGTATCGTCATGCTCTGGGACACCGGCACCTGGGTTCCAGAGGTCGACGATGTGAGCAAGGCGCTGGCCAAAGGGGACCTGAAGCTCGAGCTCGACGGCTACAAGCTCAAAGGCTCGTGGGCGCTGGTGCGCACCAAAGGCTGGGGTGGACGGGGAGACGACGGCCGGAGCTGGCTGCTGATCAAGCACCGCGACGAGTGGGCAGGAGACGTCGACATCGCGACGTTCGCGCCGCTGAGCGTCAAGTCGAAGCAGGACTTTGCGGATATTCTTGCCGCCGATAACCCGGACATCTGGCGCACCAACCGGCCGGTGGAAGGGGGAGAGACAGGCGCTCTGCTCAAGAGGATCATCGAGCAGGCCGCGCTCATCAAGGCCGGCCGGGCGCCGAATGCCGCAACCAGCGAAGGTGTGGCGCCGGCGGCCAAGTCGAGTTCGAAAGCCAAGCCAGCGTCTTCGACTGCGTCGTCGCGCCGAAAGATGCCCCCCGCGGCAGGCAACGCAGCTGCGAAGACAAAGACGAAAACGACGAGGGCAAAACCAAAGACCAGCCCTGTGTCGGCCGACAGGCCGACCCGCAAGCGGACAGCCCGGTGAGCGAGACAGGGCTGTACGCGCTCTACTCCGGGCTGGTCGTTATCGCCGTCGCCGGGCTGCTGCTGGGTCCCGGCGTGCATCATCTGATGCACCACGTGCACTGGGACGAGGGCAAGGATCACTGACGCGCGCGATTGCCGCCGCACAAGACACGACGCCGAGGAGCCGATGCCAATCGCTCACCCACGACCGATCACACCCGCTCACCTGACAACCGTCTGTGTCGTCATCGCCGGCGCGCTCACGCTGGCCGCTGGGCAGGCGCCGGCCCCCATCGTGCGCAAGGACATCGTGTATGCGGTGGCGGACAGCAAACCGCTGGCGCTCGATCTGTATCTGCCAGCGGGGGTGGCACGGCCGCCGCTGCTCGTGTGGGTGCATGGCGGCGCATGGCGATCGGGGACCAAAGCGAGTGTGCCCATGGGCTTCGTGCAGAACGGCATTGCCACGGCGAGCCTCGACTTCCGCATGTCGACCGATGCGCGGTTTCCCGCGATGGTGCACGACATCAAGGCGGCCATCCGGTTTCTTCGCGCCACGGCCGCTACGGGCGGGTATCAGGCCGACCGCATCGCGATTGGCGGCGATTCGTCGGGGGGGCATCTCGCCGCGCTCGTCGGCGTGAGCGGCGGCGTCGCGGAACTCGAGGGCACCCTGGGATCGAACGCCGGCGTGTCGTCGCGGGTGCAGGCGATTCTCGACTACTACGGCGCCTCGAATCTCACGACGATCCTGAAACAGTCGACGCCTTTCGGCCTCGGCGTCCGAGAGCCGGCGCTCCAGTTGCTCTTCGGCGCGCCGCCGGACAAGACCGAAGCGCTCGCCAAGCTCGCCAGTCCGGTGTTCCACGTCGATCGTGACGATCCACCGTTACTGCTGTTTCACGGCGACCAGGATCCGCAGATGCCGATCAACCAGTCACACGAGCTGCAGGGCGCCTACGAGAAGCTCGGGCTCGATGTGGCGTTCAGGGTGGTGCACGGCAGTGCCCACGGCGGTCAGGCCTTTTACTCTGGCGACAACCTGACGCAGGCCGTCACCTTTCTCCAGCGCACGATCGGCCCGTCGTCGACGCCGGGCGCCAGGCGCTGAGCGGGATCATCATGCCTCTGCCATACGCCGAATACGTAGGTGACCGCGACCCGGTCGAGATGCTAGAGCTGTCGCTCGAGGAATATCAGACGGTCCTGCCAGGTCTCACCGATGAAATGTGGAGTCGTCCGCTGGCCGCCGGAAAATGGACGATGCGCCAGGTCATGGTGCACGTCGCCCAGTGGGAGATGATCTGGGCCGTGCGGATTCGGTGCGCGGTGTGGACGCCAGACTACGTGATGCAGTCGATCGAACAGGACGATCTGATGTTCGAGGCCGAAGTCGTCGACGGGCCGATGGCGTGTCGCGCGTTCGACAGCGTGCGCCGGATGAACATTGCCGCCGCCAAGGGACTCACGCGCACCGAACGTCGTCGTGCGGCTCAGCATGCCGCGATCGGCACCGTGCGCGTCGACGATCTGCTGGTGACACTGGCAGGACACTCGATCCACCACCTGCGGCAGCTGCAGTCGGCGAGCGCCGCGCGGTAACCGCCGGCAGCTCGGACCCGTTTCAGTCGCCTTGCAGCAGCCTGTCGGCGAGCGCCGCCCACACGGCGCCGCGGAGCCGGCTCCGATCGTGACGCGCAATCGGGCGCCGCCAGAACGCGCCTTCGATGACCTGACAGGTCGGCGGCAGGGATCCGAGCGCGAGCGGCACCTTGTGCTCCTGCGCGTAGCGGTCGAGAACGACGCGGCTCGGCGAGTCGCTGTTGAAGATCAGCAGATCGATGGGGCGACCCGCGGCTTCCGACAGGCGCACCACGGCGTCGGCAGCCGTGAAGCCGGACATGCCGCGGCCTTCGGTCAGCAGATTCGCAACATAGATCAGCGGCCCGCGCATCTGGGCCAGGGCTTCGCGGCAGCCATCGACGAGAAAAATCGGGAGCAGGCTTGTGAAGAAGCTGCCGGGACCGATGACCGCGGCGTCGAGCGAGGAAATCGCGCGAGCCACCGACGGATGGATGGCGGCGGGCGGATCGAGCCACAGCTTGCCAATCAGTAAGCCGCCCGCCTGGCCGGCGTCGACCTCGACCTCGCCGCGCGTCTGCGATCCGTCGTGATACTCGGCGCAGAGCGTCGAGCGCTGCACGGTGATGGGCCACACGTGGCCACGGCAGCCGAGCAGTGCCCGCAGCCCATCGACCGCGGCCAGAAAATCGCCGCCCGTGTACTGCTCCATCATCGACAGCAGCAGGTTGCCACCCGTGTGACCGGCCAGCCGGCCGTTTTCGAGCATCGGCAGTCGTGCCAGGAGAATGGCGCGCGCCTCGCGTTCGTTGCGGGCGAGCGCCAGCGCGCATTTCAGGACGTCGCCCGGCGGCAGCACACCGAGCTCATCGCGCAGCTGCCCCGACGACCCACCGCTGTCGAACATCGTGACGACCGCGTGAAGGTGTACCCAGGGATTGTTCTTGAGGCCGCCAAGAAGACTCGGCAGGCCAGTTCCGCCGCCGAAGCAGCCGACGTTCAGTTCACGCAGTCGCACGCTGCGTATTCTATCGGGGCGGATCCCTATTTCGTGTAGGACCAGAGACCGCGTTCGCGCCGACGAAGCCATAGAATGGTCTCGTGCCTACTCTTTTCACTCTGCCGGCGGCAGCGCGGCGAGGGTTCGATCGCATGGCGGCTGACTGCCGTCGCGTCTTCGAGGACCGTTTCGTTGCGCTGGTCGCCTCCGGTCCGGACTCCGGCGTCGTCTTTGCCCACGGGATCGGCCCCGGCGATCTCGAGGCGCTGGGCGCACTCACCGACACGTGGCATCACGATGGTCTCGGCACTCCGCTCCTGCTCACACCCGAAGAGTTTCGCCGTTCGCTGGACGCATTTCCGATCGAGTATCAGGCGATCATCGACCGGCACGTGCTGATCGCCGGCACGGCCCCGTTCCAGGACATCGAGGTCGATCGACAGCACTTGCGCAGGGCCTGCGAGGTGCAGGCCAAGAGTCACCTCCTCCATCTCCGGCAAGGCTGGATGGAGGCCACAGGGCACGACGACAGACTCGCGACGCTCATCGCCCAGTCCGCCACGCCCCTGCATGCGCTCCTCTCGAACGTGGCCCGCCTCCAGGGAGCCAACACCGACGACTCGAAGCACGCGGCGCTGGCCGGGGCACGCTGCGCCGGTCTCGACGAGGACCTCGTCAGGCAGATTCTTCTGCTCGAGAGCGCGCCCGACCATGCCCGGCATCTCGTGCGGCGCCTCCATGAGTACCTGCAGGCCTCCGAGCGGCTCTGGGCCTTCGTGGATGGCTGGACCACGTGATCCGACTGCGCGCCATCACATTGGGCGCCGTGTTGACGCTGCCGGTGGCTGGACCGGCGCTGGCGCAATCGCTGCCTGCACTCAGCGCGCCGGTCAATGACTTCGCGCACGTCATCGACTCGGCGAGCGCCGCCGAGCTCGATCGCCGCATCCGAGCGCTACAGACCGCAAGCGGCGATGCCATCGTGGTGGCGACCGTCGATACCATTGCCCCGTTCGGTACCATCGAGGAATACGCGGTCAAGCTGTTCGAGCAGGCCGGCATCGGGAACAAGCAGAAGGACTCTGGCGCGCTGATCGTCCTCGCGGTGCAGGAGCGGCGCGTCAAGATCGAGGTCGGCTACGGGCTCGAAGAGTTCATCCCCGATGGATTCGCCGGCGAGACGATTCGGCAGGACATGCTGCCCGCGTTCCGCGAGGGACAGTACGGCCCAGGCCTGCTGGCCGGCGCCACCCGTCTCATCCAACGCGTGGCCGAGAAGCGCGGCGTGACGCTTTCGGACGTCCCTCAGCCGCCTGAGTCGGCGGTCGGCGGACGGCCCTCAGGCTCCAGCGTGATTTTCACCCTGCTCCTTGTGATCTTCATCATCAACGCCATTCGCCGTGGTGGCGGCGGAGGACGCGGCTTCCGCGGCGGACGCGGGAGCACCTGGAGCGGCTGGCATGGCGGCGTGGGTGGATTCGGCGGCGGGTTTGGCGGACTCGGTGGATTTGGCGGCGGTGGCGGCGGCGGGTTTGGCGGTTTCGGCGGCGGCGGCAGTGGTGGCGGCGGTGCCTCCGGGCGCTGGTGAGCGCCGGTTGCGGTACAGTGAGAATCGAGGGAGCAACGACATGGTCAGACAGTGGCAAAGACGGACGGCTTTTCTGGCAACGCTCGTCCTGTGCGTATGGATGACATCGTCCTGCTCGTACAACAAGTTCACGACGCAGGAAGAGGCAATCAAGGCGCAGTGGGGCCAGGTTGAGAATCAGTTGCAGCGGCGGAGCGATCTCATCCCGAACCTCGTGGAGACGGTGAAGGGCTATGCCCAGCAGGAGCGAGACGTGTTTCAGGCTGTCGCCGACGCCAGGGCCAAGATGGCCGGCGCGACGACGCCGACCGACCGCATCGCTGCGGCGAACGCGGAGTCGAGTGCGCTGTCGCGCCTGCTGGTCGTCGTCGAGAACTATCCGCAGCTCAAGTCGAACGAGACGTTCGCGCGGCTGATGGACGAACTGGCCGGCACGGAAAACCGACTGGCGAACGAGCGCATGCGGTACAACGAACGGCTGCAGGAGTACAACACGCTGCGGCGGCGCTTTCCGTCGAACATCACGGCCAAGATGTTCGGATTCAAGGAATATCCGTACTTCGACGCGCCGACGGCCGCGGAGGCCACGCCGAAGGTCGATTTCAACCGGCGATGAACATCCGCCAGGCGCTCCTGGCTGACCTCGACCACGAATGCGCCGTCACCCGCCGCGTCCTCGAACGGGTGCCGGCGGGCTCACTGGCGTGGAAGCCGCACGAGAAATCGTTCTCGCTCGGCGGGCTCGCCACCCACCTGAGCCAGCTGCCCCACTGGGGCACGCAGATCCTCGACCGTGACGTCTACGATCTGGCCACGGCCGGCCCCCACCGCGACGAAGCGACATCCGTCGCGGAGGTGCTGACCACCTTTGACAGACACGCGGCCGAAGTCCGGCAGAGTCTGCTGACGCACACGGACGCCGAACTCACATCGATGTGGTCGCTCAAGCGCGGCCACGAGACGATGCTGAGCATGCCGCGCGCCTCAGCGCTTCGCAGTTTTCTCCTGCATCACCTGATTCACCATCGCGGACAGCTCACGGTCTACCTGCGTCTGCTCGATGTGCCGCTCCCACCGATCTACGGACCGAGCGCCGACGAGCCCTTGTGACGCGCGCCCTCACGGCCGCGCTCGGCGCCGTGCTGTTCTTCGTGGTCGCGACTGCGAATTCGGGAGGGTATCGCTATGGCGCCTCCGATCAGGCCTTTTACGTCCCCGCCGTTGCCGCGGAACTGAATCCCGCGCTGTTCCCCCGCGACCGCGCCCTGCTGGCGCCGCAGATGCGGCTCTGGGCCGGTGGGCACGTCCTCGCGGCCGCCGCACGCCTCGCGGGCGGCGACCTTCCCGCAGTATTCCTTGCCGTCTACGTGCTCAGTCTGCTGCTACTGGCAGCGGGCGGCATCGTACTGGCGCGCAGTCTGGGATGTGACTGGTGGACGGTCGCCACATTTCTCGTGCTGCTCACGCTCCGTCACCGCATTGCCAAGACCGGCGCGAACTCGCTCGAAGGCTACATGCACCCGCGCATGCTGGCATTTGCGTGCGGGCTATTCGTGCTCGCGGCCATGGTCCAGCGGAGGTGGTGGCTCGCCGCCGGTGCCACCGCCATCGTGGCGATCATCCACCCAACGACAGCGATCTGGTTCGGCGGGGTGCTGGTTCTGGGAGCTGCCTGGCAGTGGCGTCATGAGCGACGACTGTGGATCTGCGCAGCCGTTGCGCTCTCGGCGGGGCTGCTCGTCGCGATGTTCGCCGGGTCCGCGCGCCTGACCAGGATGGACGCCGCGTGGCTGCAGGTGCTGGGCGACAAGGACTACCTCTTCTCTGCTGACTGGCCGCTCTATGCATGGGCGATCAACCTCTCGTACCCGGCCATCGTGATCGCCCTGTACCGCCGGCGCCAATTCCTCGGGGTGACGCGGCCTGGCGAAACGGCGCTCGTCGCTGGCGTGCTGGGCGTGGTGCTCGCCTTCCTGCTGACGCTGCCGCTCACGCAAGCGCGGATCGCGCTCGTGGTTCAGCTCCAGATCAACCGGGTCTTCTGGCTGCTGGACGTGACAGCCATGCTGTATGTGGCCTGGTGGATTTGCGCGCTGGCCGCTCGTGCGTGGCCAGGGCGCGGTCGTGCCCTGCTCGCCGCGATCCTGCTGACGATGGCGTGCGTTCGCGGCTACTACGTTCTGCACGTGCAGACCGGACGGCCGCTGATCCAGGAGGCCCTCGCCGCCACGCCATGGACCGATGTGATGGCGTGGCTCGAGCAGCAACCGGCGTCGTGGCACGTGCTCGCCGATCCAGCGCACGGGTGGAAATACGGATCGAGCGTCCGCGTGGCGGCATTGCGAGACACGGTTCTCGAATCCGGCAAGGACTCGGCCATGGCCATGTACGACCGAGGGGTCGCCAGTCGTGTGTTCGAGCGAGCCCGGGCACTGGCGACGTTCGACGATCTGAGGCTCGACGACATCCAGCGGCTGGACGCCCAATACGGCCTCGACGTCTTTGTGGATCGCGCAGACCGCGCCTTTCCGCTGCCGGAGCTCTACCGCAATGCGCAGTTCGTCGTTTACGATCTTCGATGATGACGACCGATCTCCCGCCGGCGGCTGACGTGCTTCGCACATGGCGCGCGGCGGATTTCGCGCCGCGACGCGGCCTGGGCAACGGTCACGTCATGACCATCTTCGCCTGGGCCTGCCGGCGTCAGTTCGCCACGCTGCCAGAACCCGAGGCGCGACTGATCCATGTGAGTGGCGATACGCAGGTGCTTGCCCACTGTCACTGGCAGGCCGAGCCCGATCAGCACCCCACCTTGCTTGCGCTCCACGGGCTCGAGGGATCGAGCACCGTCCATTACATGCGTGGCCTCGCCGAGAAGGCCTGGCGGCGTGGGTGGAACGTCGTTCGACTGAATCAGCGCAACTGTGGTGGCACAGAGCACCTCACACCCGGCCTGTACCATTCGGGGCTGACCGACGATCCACGTGCCGTGATCCGATCGCTCGTCCAGAGCAAAGGACTGCGATCCTTTGGCATCGTCGGTTATTCGCTCGGGGGCAATCTCACGGTGAAGCTGGCGGGCGAACTGGCCTCTAGTCCCGACCTGCCGGTCAGCGCCGCGGTGGCCGTGTGCCCGACGATCGATCTCGCACGCTGCGTCGATGCCATCGAACGCCGACGCAACGCCATCTATCAGTTCAACTTCGTTCGCAATCTCAAAGCCCGTATGCGTCGCAAAGCGGTGAACTGGCCTGACGCGTTCGACCTTTCCGGACTCGACCGCATCCGCACCATCCGTGAGTTCGACGACAGGTACACGGCGCCGCACCATGGTTTCGGCGACGCGGCCAACTACTACCATCGCGCGAGCGCGCTGCGGGTCGCCGACCGGATTCAGATTCCCACGTTGATTCTCGCCGCCGAGGACGACCCGTTCGTGCCGATCGATCAGTTTGCCGATCCGGCCGTACGGGACAACCGGTTCGTGCAGGTTCGCCTGTCGCGTCACGGCGGGCACTGCGCGTTCGTCGGCTCGAGCACCTCGGACCGTGACGGCTTCTGGGCCGAGACCGAAGCGCTCGACTTCCTGTCGGCGTTCACGCCACTGTCAGCTGGCGCTTCTGCAATTCCTCGATGAATGCCGCCGCGAACGCGGGCCCCTTGCCTTCGTCCTCATGCTTGAAGAACACGAAGGCGTCGTCCCAGACAGTGGCCTGCGCGGCCACGGCATCGGCCCAGCGGCTGAAGTCCTCGGTCACGTAGCCTTCATCGCGCAACCGGAAATAGCCATGTCGTGCCGTGGCGACAAGCGGCGTGGTCTTGTCTCCGAAGTCGGCGATACACAAGGCGGCATTGTGCTCCCGCAGCGCCGCGTAGACCTCTTCGTTGAGCCATGAGGGATGCCGGAACTCGAAGGCCGTGCGCAGGTCGCCAGGCAACTGGCCCAGAAACGCCCGTAGCCGCGGCAAATCGCAGCGGAACGACGGCGCGAGCTGGAAGAGCAAAGGGCCGAGGTGCGGACCGAGCAGCCGGGCACTGTCGCAGAAAACGGTCAGCACGTCCGTGCAGTCGGCCAGCCGTTTGTCGTGCGTGATGCGCCGCGGCGCCTTGAGCGTATAGGAGAAGGCTGGAGGCGCCTGCGCGCGCCACGCTTCAGTCGTCTTCGGCACCGGCACCCGGTAGAAGGTGTAGTTAATCTCGACCGCGTGAAAGCGCTCGCTGTAGAACGCGAACATGCGCTTGGCGGAATACTTCTCCGGATAGAAGCTGCCGCGCCATTCCGGATAGTTGTAGCCCGACGTGCCAACGTGAATCCGCATGGTTCTCAGATGTCTCCTGTCTCGCGGTTCGGAGCGTGGAGTTTCCGCTACGCCCGCTTGCTCGATCGGAACGCGGCCAGCGCCGTGACCGCACCACCCCAGGCGGCAAGCGCCGCGAACTGGGGCCACAGCACGTCGAAGCCCAGCCCCTTGAGGAAGATACCCCGAACGATGATGAGGAAGTAACGGAGTGGAATGAGCCTCGTCACGTGCTGAATCAGCACAGGCATGTTTTCGATGGGGAAGATGAACCCGGACAGGTACACCATCGGGACGATGAAGAAGAATGTCGACGTCATCATCGCCTGTTGCTGTGTCGACGAGATGGTGGACACGAGCAGCCCCAGACCCAGGGTCGAGACCAGGTAGACCAGGCTGCCGCCCAGGAGCAGCAGCATGCTGCCCCGAAAGGGTACCTGAAACCAGAAGACGGCAAGGCCGACGACGAGCAGCACGTCGATGAAGCCAACAAGGCCGTAGGGGAGCAGTTTGCCGACAATCAGTTCCCATCGGCCGACCGGCGTCACGTTCAACTGATCGAGTGTGCCGAGCTCACGCTCGCGCACGATCGCCATCGAGGTCAGGTTTGCCGTCACCATCAGCAGCAGCATGGCCAGCACGCCAGGCACCATGAAGTTGCGGCTCTCGAGATCGGGGTTGAACCACACGCGCACGCGCCCCTCGATTCCCGGCGGTCGCGCCCCGCGCTCGAGCGCGATTCTCTCGTTGAACTGCCCTACCAGCCCCTGCACGTACGCGAGGGCCACGCCCGAGGAGTTGGCATCAGTCCCGTCGGCGATCACCTGCACTTCGGCAGGATGGTCGAGCCGCGACATCCCGGCCCGCTCCACCGCGTCGCCAAACCCGGGGGCAATCACGAGGGCAATCCACGCCGCTCCGCCCAGCAGATCGCCCTCGACCTTGTTAAGGTTCTGCTCCTCGCGCACGATGTCGAAGTAGGGCGAGGCGGCAAACTGCTCGATCAATTGCCGGCTACGCGGCGAATGGTCGCCGTCGGCAATCACCATCGGCACGTGGTGCACGTCGGTCGTGGCGGCGTAACCCAGCAACGCGAGCTGCAGGACGGGAGCCACAATCACCAGCCGCAACAGTTGCGGCGAGCGTCGCAGCTCGACGAACTCCTTCCACATGAGCGTGAGGACACGGCGCCTCATCGCCGGCTCAGCCTTGCAGCCGACAGGCCGAGCACGGCGGCGGCATATATCGCCAGGGCGCCCAGCTGCGGCCACAGAGACGGTAGATCCCGCCCTTTCAGCACAATCCCTCGCAGCGCGATGAGAAAGTACCGCGCGGGGATGACCGCCGACACATACTGCAGAGCCGCCGGCATGCTCGCAATCGGAAAGATGAAGCCAGACAACATCAGCGTCGGCAGCATCGCAATCAGGGCCGCGGCCTGAAACGCGACTTGCTGCGTCTGGGCCACGGTCGAGACCAGCAGGCCGGTTCCCAGCGCGCCTATCAGGAATAGGGTCACCACCACCGACAGCGCCATCCAGCTGCCGCGCATGGGCAAGTCGAAGAACACGATGGCCGCCACCACGATGCCCATCGCGCCCACCTGCGAGATGACGAGGTAGGGCAGGGTCTTCCCGCTGACGAAGGCGAACGTGGATATCGGCGACATTCGCACTTGCTCCATCGTTCCGCGTTCCTTCTCACGCACGATGGAGAGAGCGGTGGACACCACCGCCGTGATCATGGAGATGAACGCGATCAATCCCGGCACCAGAAACACAGTGCTGCGCAGCTCGGGGTTGTACCAGATGCGTGGCTGGGCCATCGCTGCCACGAGGGGCGGCCGGCCGGGCAGCCGCAGCGAGGCCTCCCGCAGGACGGCTGTCACGTATCCCAGCACGGTCGTGGCGGTGTTGGCGTTGTCTCCGTCGATGATGACTTGAACCTGCGCGGTCTGAGCGGAGCGCACCTGCCGCGAGAACTCCGCTGGAATGGCCAGAACCGCGCGAGCCGTCCGGCGATCGACGAGGCCTGCCGCCTCGTGTGCGGACCGCGGCGCGGCCACGATGTCGAAATATGTGGAACGCGAGAAGGCGGCCACCAGTTGCCGGCTCTCAACCGAGTCGTCGCGATCGTCCACGGCGAGTGCCACGTGTCTGATATCGAAGTTGAGCGCGTATCCGTAGAGGAAGAGAAAGAACGTCGGCACGAAGACGAGAATGACAAGCGTCCGGGAGTCGCGCCGAATCTGCCGCAACTCCTTCAACGCCACGGCCCACGCCGCTCTCATGAGGCTTTATCCACGTCCATGCGGTCGACCACATCGAGGAACACGTCCTCGAGTGAGGGCACAACGAGCTCAGTCCCGCCCACGACCAGCCCGCGCTGTTCCAGTACCTCGCGCAATCGCGCGGGCGTTGTCTCGTGTCCTCGCAGCACCGCGTGCACCGCCGTCCCGAACAGGCTGGTCTTCTCCACCTCCACCATGCGGTCGAGCTCGGCCATCAGTCCGACGGCATTGGGTCCGCGGACCTCCACGATCGGACGATTCTCGAACGTGCGCTTGAGCTCGGCCGTCGTGCCGAGCACCGCCAACCGGCCTGCGTGGATGATCGCCACGCGATCGCAGCGCTCGGCTTCGTCGAGGTAGTGCGTCGTCACCAGCACCGTGGTGCCGCCGCGCGAGAGCCCATCGATCAGCCGCCAGAATTCGCGCCGCGATACCGGGTCTACGCCTCCCGTCGGCTCGTCGAGAAACACGATGGGTGGCTCGTGCAGTAGCGCACAGCCGAGTGCGAGGCGCTGTCGCCACCCTCCGGCCAGACTGCGGGCGATCACGTGCTCTTTGCCGATCAGGCCGCCCATCTCGAGCGCGAACTGCCGGCGGTCACGCAACCGGTTACCGGTGAGGCCGTAGAGTCCGGCATAAAACCGGATGTTCTGATCGACAGTGAGCAGTTCGTACAGCGAGAAACGCTGAGACATGTACCCGATGCGCCGCTTGACGCCTTCAGGATTCACCATCACGTCGGTGCCGTCGATCGTGGCACGCCCTGAGGACGGCCGGAGCAGACCGCAGAGCATCCGGATGGTCGTCGACTTGCCGGCGCCGTTGCTGCCGAGCAGCCCGAACACTTCGCCGCGCGCCACCTCAAAGGTCACATCGTCGACCGCCTTGAAGCCGCTGAACTGCCGCGACAGATGCTCGCAGGCGATGGCAGGACCGCTCACGATGGTGGCCGTCCTACCGTGCGTGCGAGACGCGCCTCGCCCAGCCGGACGGCGGACATGAGTCGCGTGCGCTCGAGTTCGGCCTCGAGCAGCGTGAGATCGGCATCGAGCACTTCGGTGCTGGTCGCGACGCCCACCGCAAATCGCTCGCGCAGCACCCGCGCCGCCTCGGTCGCAGCGGTGACGACTTCTGCGGACGCCTCGACGGCCTCGCGGCTCGAGGCAAGATCGAGCAGACGCTGCTGGACCTCGACGGCAATCGACGCGTCGAAGTCTGCGATGCGCGCGCGCAGGGCGTCGGCCTGGGCGCTCGAGACCGCCACCTCCGCCCTGGAACGACCGCTGTCCCAGAGCGACCACGAGACGTTGACACCGAGGTCCCACGACGTGTTCCATCTGTCGGCGCGCGGAACGAAGCGCTGATTCGGTCTGGCTGGCTCGACGGCGGCCACGGCGCCCACCTGCGGCCGGCTGGAGGCGCGAGCCGCGTCAGCCGCACTCCGCAGCGCGCGCTCACGTTCGGCAAGCGCCTGCCGCTCGGGCCGCACCTGAATTGCGCGGGCAAGAAGAGCCGACGCTGGCTGCGATTCCAGCGCGGACGCCCCCGGCATGCTCGACTCAATTGGCGAGCTGGGCGTGATGACATCGGCCGGCGCCGCGCCGACGAGACGGCGCAGCTGCGCTTCGGCCAGTGACGCTTCATTGCGGACCTGAATCAGTTGCACGTTCTGTCGCCCCCGCTGGGCCTGTGCGGACGAGAGTTCATTCGGAGGCAGCACTCCGGTTTCAACGCGCGCCCGAACGTCGCCGAGCGCCGCGTCGGCACGCTGCAGTGCGTGCTCGAGGACGTCGGCGCGTTGTTTGGCGGTCACGAACGTCCAATACGCTGTCGTCACCTCGAGCTCGAGATCCGCCAGCGCGGCGCGGCTCTCTGCGCCCGCCGCCCGCTCATCGCCGCGGGCCGCCCTGACAAGAGCCCCGAAGCGGCCGCTGGTGAACAGCGGTAGCAGCATCTCCGCCCGGGCGCGGTAGTTGGTCGGTATGTCGGGAAAGATCACGCGAATGCGACCGTCCGATTGCGGGATGCCGAACGCCTCGACATGATTCGTGCGGAGCACGCTCGACATCGCCGTCAAGGTGGGTCTGCCGAGGGCCAGACGCGCAGTCACCGCTGCCGACGCCGCCGCTTCGCGCGCGCGGCTCTCGGCCAGCCGCGGCGACGAGGCCACGGCCCGCTCGAGCGCCGCGTCGAGTGACAGGGGCACGACCACCTGCGCCGAGGCTGGCGCAGGCACGCGCACAATCAGGATCGCGACGACGAGCATCCACCAACGCGAGAGTTTCATGACAGCTGCCTCATGACGCCACCGGCGCGTCGGAGCGATGGTCGGCCTCGGCTTTGGCGGCCGAGAGCCGGTCAATGAACACGTCCTCCAGACTGGGGACGATGCTCCGCACCGCGGTGGGCGTGAGACCGGCGGCCGACAGGTGCGTGACAATTTGTTCGGACGCGGAGGCGTCTGGAACGTGCGCATGAAGCCGATCGCCGAACAGCTGCACCCGATCCGGTCCCAACAGTCCGCGCAGTGCCTCGAGCGCGCGGCGCGGCGCCGGGGCCACCACTTCGAGCATCGTGCCGCTGAGCCCGCGTTGCAGCCGCGCAGGCTGGTCAATGGCCAGCAGCCGGCCCTCGTGCAGGAGTGCCACGCGCCCGCATCGTTCTGCTTCATCGAGGTAGGGCGTGGCGAGCAAAATGGTGAGGCCCTGGGCTCGAAACTCGGCAAGGAGCTTCCAGAACTCGCGGCGCGAGACGGGATCGACACCCGTGGTCGGCTCGTCGAGCACCAGCAGATGCGGCTGATGCACGAGCGTGCAGGCCAGAGCCAGTTTCTGCTTCATCCCGCCGGACAGTCGATCCGCGAGGCGCGACCGAAACGGCAGAAGGCCCGTGAGCGTCAGCAGGCGGGTCCGCAGGTCGGCAAAATGACGGACGCCGTGAAGGCGCGCGAAGAATTCGATGTTCTCGTCTATCGACAGGTCCCCATACAGACTGAACTGCTGCGGCAGGTAGCCAATGGCGGCCGTCGCAGCCCGATGCGTGCGAAACGGATCGGCGCCGAAGACTCGCACCGATCCCTGTGTCGGGCTCAGGAGCCCGCACACCAGACGAAGGAGCGTCGTCTTGCCCGCACCATCTGGCCCGATGAGCCCAAACATCTCGCCGCTGTGGACCGCGAGGGAGACGCCATCGAGCGCTGTTACCGCGCCAAACGTCCGGCGGACCGCCTCGAGCGAGACCGGCGTCGTGTCAGCGGTTGTGTCGTTCGGTGTCGGCATGGGCCACTCCAACGGCATCATCACTGCGAGCCGAGGCAGCGCATCACGGCCACTCCACCTCAACCGGCATTCCTGGCTTGAGGACGCCGGTCCGGTTGTCAGTGGTGACTCTGACTCGATAGACGAGCCGCGCGCGTTCTGCCGTGGTCTGCACATTGCGTGGCGTGAACTCCGCGCGCGGGGAGATCACTGCAATCGTGCCCGCGAGTCGGTCGCCAGCGTCAGTCACGATCGTCACCGCCTGGTTGAGGCGCAAGGCGGGAACAAGCGGTTCTTCGACGTACGCATTGACCCAGGCCCTGTCGAGGTCGATGACCACCGCGAGCGGCGCACCCGGGGCCACGAGCTCGCCGGGCTCTACGAGACGCGATGTCACGATGCCGGCCACCGGCGAGGTCACGCTGGTTTCACCACGGTCGTGCTCGAGCGCGGCGATCTGCGCATCGACGGCGGCCACTCGCGCGCGGGCCGCGTCGAGCTCTTCGACCCGGGCGCCCGAGCGCAGCCGTGCGACCGTGGCACGGGCCGCTCCCGCGCGCTCCTCGGCCGCTTGGACTCGGGCCTCGGCCAGTTGACGACGGGCCACCGCGTCGTCGCGTTGCTTCTGCGACCCGGCGCGACGCTCGAGCAGTTGCTCGAAACGCGCGGCGTCAGCCGTCGCCGCCGACAGTTCCGCCTCGGCCGCCTGCCGGTCGGATGTCGCGGCGGCCACCTGCGACTCGGCCTGATGAATGTCTTCGATGCGCGATCCGGCACGCAGCAGCTTCAGCTGTGCGTCTGCCTGTGCCCGCTCGGCCCGCGTGCGCTGAATCGCCAGATCGATGTCGACTGTCGCAATGGTGGCGACCGGATCGCCCGCGGCGACGCGGGCGCCCTCGGTCGCGGCCACGGCCGTGACACGGCCAGGCACCTTGGCCGCAATGCGCACCTCGGTGGCCTCGACGTACCCGCTGGCGTGCTTTGGCGCGTCCGCCGATCCGCGACGACACGCGGCACCAGACAGGCTCAGCACAAGAAGGGTCACCACAGCGCGGCTGGCAGTCATCGACGAGGTCTCCTGGAGGAACGCCGCGGGGCGACGGGTTGCGACGCGGCCGGCGCGACGGCCGCGAGCGTCGCGGTCTCGACGTGCGTGACGAGCGCGTCGACGGGAACGGCCGCGGCTGAGAATTGCGGGACGAGCCGGCTGAAACGCTCCCGGGCCGGCGCTGAGGCGGCAAACAACAGCAGTGGGCCGACGATCCCCATCTGGGTGATGACCGGATGGGCACCGCCAAAGACTCCCTCCTTGCGTCCGCGCTGGAGGATGCGTGCAAGCACGTCGAGCACGCTGCGCAGTTCGCCGACAATCGGCGCATCGACATGCCGGCCGCCCTCGGCCATTTCACGCAGCCAGATCGCCGGGTAGTGCGGGCGGGCCGCCATCTCGGCCGCGATGGTCCGGATGAACAGACGGAGCTGCGCCTCCGGCGTGAGCGCCGCGTCGCAGGCGCGGGTCACCGCCTCGGCCATGGTGCGAAACAGCTCCGCCAGAATGGCGCGGTACAGGTCTGCCTTGTTGTGAAAGTGGTAGTAGAGCATCGCCTTGTTGATGCGGGCCCGCGCGGCGATGCGGTCGACCTTCGCGCCGTCGAAGCCCCGGGCGGCAAACTCCTGCGCCGCGGCTTCGAGGAGACGGTCGCGCGAGGGAGCGGGCGTAGCGGCACGTCGCGATGCGACGCGCCTCAGCGGCTTGATGCGACTAACCATTTGGTTAACTATGGCGCATCGTCCTCCGGCGACGTGACCGCTGTCAAGTGTTCGATCCCTCGACGCCGCGTCGCCCCCCGGGACCTCGCCCACCGGCGGCAGTGCGCCTTCGGCCCGGGCGTGCAGATACAATCCTCCAATGCCGCGGTGCACCGCCATTGTCGCGATTCTGATCGTTCTCGCAGCCACCTCCTGCGCCAGACCGGCGCCCAGCCGCCGCTATCCGCTGAAAGGTCAGGTGGTCGCCCTGCAGCAGGACCGGCACGAGATCACGGTGCGCCACGAGGACATCGTCGGCTTCATGCCCGCGATGACCATGTCCTATCCCGTGTCTCCGCCGTCGCTCATGAGCGGCCTCGCAGCGGGCGATCTCATCAGCGCCACTCTGGAGGTGCAGGACGCCCAGGGCCGACTTGTCGAGGTCACGAAGACCGGCACCGCGCCGATGCCGCAAAACCCCAACCAGACCGCGATGGCGACACGCCTGCTCGGCGAAGGCGACCCGGTGCCAGAGGCGGCATTCATCGATCAGAACGATCAGCGACGCTCGTTCGCCGACTGGAAAGGGACGTTCACGCTCGTCACCTTCATGTACACGACCTGTCCGACACCCACGTTCTGCCCGCTGATGGACCAGAACTTCGCCACGATTCAAGGTGCGCTGAAAGAAGACGCCGCGCTGAAAGGCCAGGTGAAGCTGGTCTCCATTTCCTTCGATCCGGTCCACGACACCCCGGCCGCCCTGAAGGCGCACGCGGTCACACTTGGCGCCGACCCGGCCATCTGGACGTGGCTCACCGGCGACGAGATCACGATCGATAAGTTCGCCGGGCACTTCGGCGTGGCTGTGATCCGGCCCGACCAGCCCGGTGAGATCACGCACAATCAACGGACGACACTCGTCGGCCGCGATGGGCGCGTGCTGAAGATCTACAGCGGCAACGACTGGACACCGGGCACGGTGCTCAGCGACCTGCGCGCGGCGGTGAAGACACCATGAGCACGGCGGAGGCGCCGCCGCTCTCGGACTTCACACCCGCCGAACGACGGCTGATTCGACGGGTGCGCACGCCGGACGACGTGCAGCGCTTTCTGAACGCGCTCCCGTACAACACCGAACCGCCACCAGAACGCGCGACATTGCGCACGTTCCGCGGCGTGGTCAACCGCCACACCGCACACTGTCTCGAGGCGGCCCTCACGGCCGCTGTCCTGATGGAACAGCATGGCTATCCGCCGCTCGTCATGAGCCTCGAGTCGGTCGATGCGCTCGACCACGTGGTGTTCATTTATCAGAAGAAGGGCCGCTGGGGCTCGGTGGGTCGCTCACGCGACCCGGGCCTGCACGGGCGCCGGCCGATCTACCGGAGTCAACGCGACCTCGCCCTCAGCTACTTCGAGCCGTATATCGACCTGACCGGCTGCGTCAAGGCGCATGGCAGCGTGGATCTGCGTGTCCTCGGGCGCTACGACTGGCGGCTCTCGGAGGGGAACGTCTACAAGGTGGAGCGGCTGCTCTTCCAGATTCCGCATCGCCCCATCCGATCGTCGGCGGCTCGCGTCGAGCGGCTCAGACGCCGCTACGCGGCTTATCTCTCCGCGCATGCGGGCCACAAGCCGATCTACTACGACCGCCGCGGGTGGACGATGCTGCCACGCGAGTACCGATGACCGCAGCGGCGTCGCCGGCTCGCAGGCAGCCGCATCACACCGGGTGGTCGATCAGTCGAGGTCGAAGTCGCGGCTCGGTTTCGTAACAGGTTCCTCGCGGGCCTGCTTCAGGGCTTCCTCGAACCGTCGCGAGAGCGCGTCGCCCCGCGTGCGCTCCGATTGCACCGACTGCTCGAACACCGACTCACGCCGCGCCTTCTCATCGGCCAGGATCCGATGGGCATCGTCGAGCTTCGGCTTGTCCGGCCGCTCGGGCTCGACGTGACGCACGACCCGCCGAAGTCCGGTGTCGATCACCAGCGTCGTGCGGCAGCACGGACAGATCACTTCGTATTCAGTCTGCAGATTCGCCACGGCTCCCCCTGCGGAATCGATCACGCCTGCACGGCCACCGCACGGCGCGCTGGCCGGCGGATGGAGTGCGGAGACTATGATACAGACATGACGGACGCGCCGATGCCATCAGCGGTACGCAAGGGCGGTCCCGGTGCCTGACACGCGCGGGCAGGGGTCGCGCAAGGTCATCGACCTGCGAGTCGCCACCTACAATATCCATCGGTGCCGCGGGATGGACCGGCGCGTGCGACCCGAGCGCATTGCAGCCGTGCTGGCCACGATCGAGCCCGACGTGGTGGCGCTCCAGGAAGTCATCGGTCCAGGGCTCGCCGGTCCGGGTCACGCCGAAGAGCTGGGCGCCGCGCTCGGCATGGGCTGGATCATGGCCCCCACGCGCGAGCTTCGGCAGCATCAGTTCGGCAACGTCGTGCTGAGCCGGTTCCCGATTCGAGAGCATACCCGCATCGACCTCTCGTGGAAGACGTGCGAGGCCCGCTGCGCGCAACGTGTCGCTATCGATCTCGGAGAAGTCGGTTGCCTGCACGTGTACAACGTGCACCTCGGCACCGCGCTGCTGGAGCGACGCTATCAGGCACCGAAGGTGGCCGACTGGATTCTCGACAAGCGGGTGACCGGGCCGAAGATTGTGCTCGGCGATTTCAACGAATGGGGACGCGGGCTGGTGGCCGACGTGCTCGCCGAACGGCTGAACAGCATCGACCTCTATCCGCATCTGAAGCGGCGGCGGACCTACCCGGGATTTTTTCCGGTGCTGCACCTCGACCACATCTACTTTGCGGGGAGCGTGGAGATCCGCCGGGTCGAACTGCCCCGCTCACGACTCGCGCTGGTGGCGTCCGACCACCTGCCGCTCGTGGCCGACGTGCGAATCACGTTGTAACGCTACTTGTGCGGGTGGAGGCGCTGGCTCCCGGGCGGCGCACCCACAGCCTCGGCCCAGGCAAGCAGCGTCGCCTTGTCGTCGGCGCTGAGCCGCGCGTCGGGATGCAGCGGCAGATACAACGACATCGGCATCTCGCCCTCGGCCACTTGTTCCCAGATTTCGCGGATCGCGCGCGGCTGCTTCTCGAGACTGAGGCGGTTCCACGTCGACAGATTCAGATGCTGGCGGCCCTGATGAACGTCGCGGGCCACGACCCAGGACACCGGCGCCACGTTCGAGTACCAGGGCCAGCGTGTCTGGTTCGAGTGGCAGTCGTAGCAGGACCGACGCAGGATGGTCTGCACTTCGGGCGGGGCAGGCATCTCGATTTCGGGAGGGGGATTGGAGCGGTCGGCGCGTATGAACTGAACCAGGACGAGCCCGCCAGCCAGGATGCCCATGAGGCGCCTGGTGCGCCGGCCCACCGGGATCAGCTCTCCTCGTAGTCGGAATGGATCGAGGGGGCGAAACGCGTCGAGGGCCGGAGCGCCTCGCGGTGATCGTAGATCGGCAAGCCGGCGACGTGAATCGACGTCGTGCACGCGGCAGACTTCGTCTCGAGCAGAACAGTCACGGGGCTGCCTTCGACGCCGGCGCGGAACACCACGCGGCAGCCACATGCGAGACGGGCGGTAAGTTCTTCTTTCATTCCCGGCAACTATCCTGCCTCACACGACACTCAGAAGAGCGCCTCTATCTGCTCCTGAAACCAGACCTTGTCGTGAATGCCTCGCACCTTCACGAGCACCTTGCCGTCTGGCCTGATGAACCAGGATACAGGAAGGTACTCGGTGGCATCATACGCCTTGGCGATCTCTTCGTGCTCCTTGCCGACGAGCAACGGGTAGCTCACATGGTTCTCGGCGGCAAACTTGCGGATCTCCTCGGGCGAATCGTCGACCGAGATCCCGAGCACGGTGAAGTTCTGCGCTGTGTATTTGGTGGCGAACTCGGAGAACCAGGGCATTTCCGCCCGGCAGGGTCCGCACCAGGTGGCCCAGAAGTTGACGAGGAGCGGCTTGCCCTTGAAACTCGCCAGCTTCACGTCGTGCCCGTCGGCATCCTTCAGGACAAAGCCGAGGTTGGCGAGGGGGCCGGCGCCTTTCGACCAGCGTTGCACGCCGTCCACTTCGGCAACCGGCGCGCCGGCCGGCGGCGAGACATTGCTATTGCACGCCGACGCGGCAGCCATGACGCAGGCCACGCCTGCGGCGCGGATCCACCGGCTCGTCCACGTGCGTCTGATCGACTCGGTCACCATTCATCACATTACTACAGTCCCCGCGGACCAGGAGTCGCCTCCACAGGGCATCTGTCCTGGATCACGCCGTGCGCGCGCCGCTGGGGTCCACGGGCAGCCTGGCCACGCGGGGCACGCACTTTGCTCGCGCAGGTGCAGTGCCATCCTGTGATTCAGCGCGCGTGGGCCCCATGGGTCCGTGCCGGTGTGCGGCCGGGCGTGCGTCAGGGGCCGCGTGCCCGCCGGGTGTAAGATTCCGACAGCCCGTGTTCTCCGCCCGTTCCACGCGCAGTTGAGGTGACTCTATGCGAATGCGCCGCTTGCGCATGCTCACGCTTTTCGCTGGTGTCGCGGCATTCGTCCTATCGGCGACGGTCCCGCTCCCCGCGCAGACCCCGTACGTCCCGTACTTCGGCAAGAACAAAGTCCGGTACGATCGGTTCGACTGGCACATCTATCGAACCGACCACTTCGAAATCTACTACTACCCGCAGCTCGAACAGCACCTCGAGCGTGTGGCGTCGTACGCCGAAAGCGCCTACCAGCGGATCAGCGCCGATCTCAAGCATGACCTCGCCGAACGGGTGCCGCTCGTGCTCTTCAAGACGCAGAGCGAGTTCCAGGAGAACAACATCGCCGGCGACGTGCCCGAGGGCGTGCTGGCATTTGCCGAGCCGGAGCGCAACCGGATGGTGCTCCCCATCGATGAACCGCCCGACCAGCTCTACCGGCTGATCACGCACGAGCTCACGCACGTGTTCGAATTCGACATCGTGCCGCGCGGCATCGGCGGCGGCCTCCCGCTGTGGATCGACGAGGGCCTGGCCAACTACATGGCCGGCTATTGGAACGTGCTCGATCTCATGCAGGTGCGTGACGCGGCGCTCACCGACAACGTCCCGAAGATGAGTGAGTTCGAGTCGCAACCTCTGAGCGGCCGCCTCCCCTATTCGCTGGGTCATGCCACGTTCGAGTTCATCGAATCGCGCTGGGGCAAGGAAGGGCTGCGACAGTTCCTCTTCTCGCTCCGCAAGAGCGTCCTCGGCGGCAGTGACAGCGCGTATGAAGAAGCGCTGAAGCTCAAGCCCGAAGACTTCGACGAGCAGTTCGACCGGTACCTGAAGGAACGGTTCAAGCCGTTTCGCGACAAGGAGCGGCCGGCCGACTACGGTCGCGATATCGCCCGCGGTCTCGAGAAGACTCCCTACGCGGCGGTGCTCACGCTCGAGCCGTCGCCCTCGGGCGACATGCTGGCCGCGGTGGTCGGCAACCGGAAAGATCAGGAGCTCGACATCGTGCTGCTGTCCGCGAAGGACGGGCAGCTCATCCGCAATCTGACGAAGGGCTTCGATCAGGATCGGGGCTTCGAGTACATCGCGACCGCGGGAGGACTACGCGGCAACCTCGTGCCGTGGATGGCGTGGGCGCCGGTCGGCGACCGCATCGCCTACTTCGCGCGCACCGCCAAGGGCAAAACGCTCATCATCCAGAACATCGTCTCTGGCAAGATCGAGGAACGCATTCGCCTCGACGCCGTCGACGGTCCCGAGTCTCCGGCGTTCAGCCCCGACGGCCAGGCCGTCGCGTTCGCGGCGCTTTCGGGCGGCTTGACCGACATCTACACGGTGAACCTGACGTCGCGTGCCGTGAAGAACGTCACCTCGGACGGCACTGCCGACTACTCGCCAACCTATTCGCCCGATGGCCGGACCATCGTGTACACGGCCCGCACCGGTGGCAACGACAAACTGTTCTCGGTCGACCTCGCCTCAGGGCAGAAGAAGCAGCTCACGTTCGGTGCGCACGACGATACCGGCGCCAAGTTCTACGACGATCACACGCTCGTCTTCACGTCGACCGCCATCGATCCGGCCGTTGACGTGCCCGCCGAAGTGGCGCGCAACGCCAACATCGCCAACGTCTGGACCATCGATCTGAAGAGCGGCGAGCTCAAGCAGTGGACAGACACGCTGACAGGCAACGTGTCGCCGGTCGTGCTCCACCAGTCAGGCGCACTCCGGGTGGCATTCGTCTCGTACTACAAGGGCGACAACGGCATTCACCTGATCTCAGGAGACAAGCCGATTGCGACTGTCGCCGCTGGTGATTTCGGCGGCCCCGGGCCTGTCTTCGAGTTCACGGCGCCCATCAGCCACACGCTGCTGCGCGACAACATCCGCCGCAAGGGCGGCTGGGAGAAGATGACCATGGCCGGCCGTCCGCCGGTGAATCTGGGCGTGAACAGCAGCGGCACGATTTACGGCAACACGCAGGTGACCTTCACGGACGTCCTCGGCGACAAGGAGGTCAGCTTTTACGCGCAGTCGGTGCAGCAGTACCGCACGACCGCGTTCACGTATGTGAACACGGAACGCCGTCTCCAATATGCGCTGCAGGGTTTCTCGCAGGATCAGTTCTACTACGGGCAGAACATCGAGAATTCCGGAGCCCTCTACGATCCCAGTCTCGCCCCGTTCATCACGCGCGACTTGGCCGAGTCGGTGCAGACCCAGCGCGGCGGCACGGTGTTCGGCATCTACCCATTCAACCGCTACTCGCGCCTCGAGCTGTTCGGTGGCTACATCTACCTGAACGAGCACTACACCAACGACGAGGTGCAGCGCCTCGCGCAGCAATATCAGATCGACACCTTCGGCAGCTCCGTGCTTCGCAAGGGGCACATGGTCCCTCTCGGCGTGTCGCTGGTGAACGAAACCACCGTCTTCCGCGAGTTCGGCCCCGTGGCGGGTCGCACGGTAAAGCTCAGCTACACGGGTTCTCCCCGGTTCGGGGCGGATGCCATTTCCCGCAACACATTGGATGTCGACGCACGCCACTATCAGCGTCTCGCGTCGAACGGCGTCCTGGCCCTGCGCTTCAAAGGGATGAAGAGCTGGGGACGCGACCCCGACTTCATGTACTTCGGCGGCAACTCCGAGTTGCGCGGCTACGAGTATCTCGAGTTCATCGGCCAGAAGGGGTTCTTTGCCGACGCCGAACTGCGGTTCCCGATGATCGAAGCCATGCTCACGCCGTTCGGCGTGCTCGGGGGACTGCGGGGCTCATTCTTCGTCAACGTCGGAGCGGCCGGCTTCAACAATCAGCCGTTCAAAGTATTCAGCCGGGCCGACCAGATCGTCCAGAACGTGGCCGGCTACACGCTCAATCCAGACCAGAGCATCACTACCCGTCTCGCGCAGCCGGTCATCGTCAAGGGCCTGCGGCTCATCGACGGCCGCGCGTCGTACGGGCTTGGTCTGCAGAGCTTTCTACTGGGCTTCCCGATGCACTTCGACTGGTCCTGGAAAACCCTCCTGAATCAAGGGTGGGAAGACACGCTCTTCCAGTCCTGCGCCCAGACGTCTGACACGAACGTCGACTGCGGTCCGGCAGGCGGCGGCTTCCGCAAGGTGAAGTTCGATTTCTGGATTGGCTACGACTTCTAGACCCATCGCCGGCAGGACCCGGTGACGGCATCCCATCCGCGGTCTGCCGGCGAGTCGTTCACCGAGATGGTGCAGGTGGTCCTGCCCAACGACGCGAATCCATTGGGGTTCGCGCTTGGGGGCACGGTCATGCACCTCATCGACATCGCCGGGGCCATCGCCGCGCATCGACATGCGCGCACGACGATGGTGACCGCGGCCGTGGATGGACTGCAGTTTCTGATCCCCATCCGCATTGGCGACCTCATCATCCTGCACGCACGCGTGACCGCCGCATTTCAGACGTCGCTCGAAGTGGAGGTCGAGGTCTTCTCGGAGTCGCTGCTCTCGGGCGAGCGCCGACGGACAAGCGTTGCTTACCTGACCTTCGTCACCGTCGAGGTGGAGGGGCGCCGCCCAGCCGTTCCGCCGCTCCTGCTGGAGACCGACGATCAGCGGCAGAAATCAGGCGAGGCGTCGATCCGGCGCGCCGCGCGCCTCGACGCCAAGCGCGTCGTCAAATCTTCCGCAACCTGATCCGCTGCACTTCGTGAGCGCGCCCCTTCTCGAGCAGCAGTCGCGCACGTTCGCGCGTCGGCTTGACGTTCTCGCGCAGATTCACCCCGTTGATCGTGCTCCAGATCGTCCGCGCCGTCTGGACCGCCGTCACATCGTCGAGACCCGCGTAGCGATGGAAGTAGGAGCGGGGGTCCTGGAAGACCGTTTCGCGCAACGCGAGGAACCGGTCGACGTACCACTGTTCAATGTCTTCTTCGCGCGCGTCGATATATACGGAGAAGTCGAAGAAGTCTGAAACGAAGACACGCCCCCGAGGTTCGCGGGCCCGAACGGTCGGCTCGGCCACGCGGCCGCCCTCCCCGGTCTGCAGCACGGTCAGCCCCTCGACGATGACGATGTCCGGGCGGTCGACCACCTGAAAATCGCCGGGGACGATGTCATACCGCTGGTGCGAGTAGACCGGGGCGTGCACCGCCGTCTCCGCGGCCTTGACCGCCGTCATGAAGTCGACGAGCGTGCGCAGGTCGTAGCTCTCTGGAAAGCCTTTGCGGTCGAGAATCCCCCGCGACTCGAGCACCCGGTTCGGGAACAGGAAGCCGTCGGTGGTGACCAGATCGACACGGGGATGATTGGGCCATCGGGAGAGCAGCGCCTGCAGGATGCGGGCAAACGTACTCTTGCCGACGGCGACACTGCCGGCCACGCCGATGACGTATGGCGTCGGGCGAGGCAGGGTGCCGAGAAACGTGTCGGTGGCCTTGTGCAGGGTCTGCGTAGCCGAGACGTGCAGGTTGAGCAGCCGGGAGAGCGGCAGGTAGATCGTCTCGACTTCGTTTAGGCTGACCCGCTCGTTGAGTCCCTGGAGATCGGCGAGATCGTGCTCGGAGAGGGTGAGGGGGGTGGCGGCCCGCAGCCGCGCCCAGGCGGCCCGATCGAAGTCGATGTAGGGGGAGGACATGGGGAGGAGGGCGGAAGGCCGGACGGCCCTCACAGCCCTCGGCCCTCTCCACCGTTACTTCTTGAAGTACGCCTGGTTGATCTCGATGTACTCCTTCCACTTCTCGGGCACTTCGTCGAGCGCATAGATAGCTTCGACCGGGCAGGCCGGGACGCAGGCGCCGCAGTCGATGCACTCGTCAGGGTGGATGTTCAGCAGCTTGGCTGACTCGAAATCCGGCTCGTCCTTGCGGGGATGAATGCAGTCGACGGGACAGACGTCGACGCACGCCGTATCTTTGGTTCCAATGCAGGGCTCGGTGATGACGTAGGCCATTCTCTCCTCCGAAGTCGGCGGCAGCCGCCGGACGTGGGCGGACGTAGTGCGGCCCACCATGGCCGGACGCGCCGATCGGTCGTGGGCATTGTTACACGCGGAGCGCGGGGGTTCAACTTGGGCTCGGGACGAGCCGGCTTGGGGCTCGGGGCTTGGGGCTGGGCGCTGGGCGCTGGGCGGCGCGATAGTCTATCCCCATGGCTTCATTGGCGATCACGTGGCTTGGGCACTCGACGTTCGTTCTGCGCCTGCCCACGGGCCAGCGGGTGGTGACCGATCCTTGGCTGGGCAATCCGCTGTGTCCTGTCGAGTTCTCGAGACCCGAGTCGCTCGTGCCGGTCGACCTGATTCTGCTCTCGCACGGGCACGCCGACCACAGTGGGGATGCCATGGCGCTGGCGAGGGCCACGGGCGCGCCGCTCGTGTGCGTCTTCGAGCTCGGGCAATATCTCACCGAGAAGGGGCTGCAGAACGTTCGCGATATGGGCATTGGCGGCACCCAGGAGATCGGCGGTGTGTCGATCACGATGACGCAGGCGATTCACTCCGGCTCGCTCATGTCGCAGGGACAGATCATCTATCTCGGCGGCGCCACCGGATTCATCGTGCGGGCGCCGGGCACGCCGACGATCTACTTCGCCGGCGACACGGCGCTCTTTGGTGACATGAAGATCATTGGCGAACTCTATCGTCCGGAAATCGCCTTTCTGCCGATCGGCGACCACTACACGATGGGTCCCGAGGCAGCCGCGCTCGCGGCGCAGTGGCTCGGCGTGCGACAGGTCATCCCAATGCACTGGGGCACCTTTCCGCTCCTCTCCGGCACGCCGGCGGCGCTCAAAGCGCATCTGGCCACGACCAGCATCGACGTCCTCGAACTGGAGCCGGGCCAGACAGCAGAATGACCCGTCGACTCCTCGCCGCCCCGAGCCTCGAGCCCCAAGCCCCAAGCCCCGCCCCGCGAGCCCCAAGCCCCAAGCCCCGAGCCCCGAGCCCCGCCCCGCGAGCCGCGAGCCCCGAGCCCCGAGCCGCGCAAGCCATAAGCCATAATAGAATCCCCATGCCCGTCGCTCCCCTGCAGTTCATTCGAGGCCGCCGCGTCAAAGACACCGTGCTCAACCGGCAGGCCAAGCCGGACTGGCTGAAGGTGCGGGCGCCCGGCTCGCCTAACTACCTCCGCCTTCGCGGGCTCATGCGCGACCTGAAGCTGCACACGGTGTGTGAGGAGGCGCACTGCCCCAACATCGGCGAGTGCTGGCACCACGGCACCGCGACGTTCATGATCATGGGCGACGTCTGTACGCGCGCGTGCGGCTACTGCAACGTCACGCACGGTGCCCCAGGCGCGCTCGATCCACACGAAGCCGACAACCTGGCCGAGGCCGTCGACACGATGGCCCTCTCCTACGTCGTCGTCACGTCGGTCGACCGCGATGACCTGCCCGACTCGGGCGCTGGCGCGTTTGCGGCCACCGTGCGCGCTATCAAAGCGAAACGTCCCGAGTGCCGGGTCGAGGTGCTGATCCCTGATTTTCGCGGGAGCGAGCAGGCGTTGCAGACGGTGATCGACGCCGCGCCTGACGTCCTGAATCACAACACCGAGACGGTGCCGCGCCTGTATCGGCTGGCGCGGCCCGGTGGGCGGTACGCGCGTGCGTTGGAGCTGCTGGACCGGGCACGCCGCATGTCGCCCGGCACGCCGACCAAGACCGGCATCATGGTCGGCCTTGGCGAGACCTGGGACGAAGTGGTCCAGGTGCTCCGGGATCTGCGAGAGGTCGACTGCAAGATCCTGACGATCGGGCAGTACCTGCGTCCGTCGCTCGCCCACCTGCCGATGGAGCGGTACTACACACCCGAGGAATTCGGCCGCCTGAAGCAGATCGCGCTCGACCTCGGATTCGGGCACGTGGAATCGGGACCGCTGGTGCGATCCTCGTATCACGCGCACGAGCAGGCAGACAGTTTTGCCGCACGGACCTGACCGCCCAGCACCACCGCCTTCCGCTGGCACCTCCGCTTCGTCCCTCGTCTCGATCACGCGAGCCGTGGTGACGTGCACCGCCTGCGATCGCTTGCGCCAGTACTGCTGTGGCGTCGGCACGACCAAACGCGCATCATTCAAGGATCAGACGTACTGGGCCCGGCCCGTGCCGGGGTTTGGCGATCCAGGCGCGCGGGTCGTCATCATCGGTCTCGCTCCGGCTGCGCACGGCGCCAATCGCACGGGGCGGATGTTCACGGGCGACGGGACGGGCGGATCGGGCGACTTCCTGATGACCGCCCTTCACGCCAATGGGCTCGCCAATCAGACGTTTTCGCAAGACACCGGCGATGGACTGAGGCTCACGAACGCCTGGATTACGGCGGCCGTACGCTGCGCCCCGCCCGACAACACGCCGACACCGGCTGAGATTGGGACGTGCCGGACGCATCTGCGAGCGGAGCTTGCGGCGCTGCGAGACGCATGTGTGTACGTCGCGCTCGGACGCATCGCCCTCGACGCCGTCTGGCCCGTGCTGGCCCCGCTGCCCGCACCCGCACGGAAACCAGCATTTGCTCACGGAGCGGTCGTCGCGCTCTCGGACGGCAAGAGCCTGGTCTCGTCCTATCACCCCAGCCGCCAGAACACGCACACGGGCCGATTGACCGCCAGCATGCTGGCAGACGTGTTTCGACTGGCCGTCGACCTCAGCTCGCAGGCTCGAACAGTCTGATCCGCCTCAGCGCCACGTCCATCAGCCATACCGCGATCGCGGCTCCAATCAACCAGGGCCACAGGACTCGCCGCGCCACACCGGCAGGTCCCGCGGCGCGTACGATGGCCGCTGTGTCTGTGCCGACTTGCCCGCCCGTGGCTGCAGCCATGGCCCGGAGGAGCGGCATGTCGGGCGGCCTGAACCGGTATTCGGCCACAGGGTCCGGCAGCACAAGGCTGGAACTGGCCGCGATGTCGGGGCCTTCGATCAGATCGAGCGTCAAATTCTGACTGGCGTCAGCGACGATACTCGTCTGATAACGGCCCGGACTCACCTGGCGCACGGTCGTCTCTGCCGCTTCCCCGTCGGCAGTGGTGACGCGCAGGCGTGGCTTCATCAGATTGCGATAGGCACCCGACGGATCACGCAATTCCACCGCGATCGAGAGCGTCCGGCGGCCGCCGCGAACCACTCCGGGTGTGACGTCGAGCGCCGGCACGTGCGAGCGTTCGAGCGCGTGAACGATCGCCGAGACGAGTGGTCCGTACCCGCGCCACCGAATCCACTCGGCGCCCCATCGATCTTTCAGGTCTGACGCGAAGACGGCCGCATGGCCCAGGCCGATGGGCCAGAAGGTCAGCAGCGGATCCTTCCCATCGGTCGACAGCACTTCGAGGGCGTGCTCCTTCAGAATGGTGGCCGTGCGGCCGCGCAGCACCGGCATCTGCCGCAGGTCCAGCCCGCGCAAAAACGCCGGCGAGGCAACGACCGGTGTAATGGGCTTGCCCTCCTCAAATGAGGGGGTCGCGGCGCCCTTGGCTTCTGTCACGAAGATCTCCACCACCTGCCGCGGATCCATCACGACATAGCTGCGGCCGTTGCCCCATTTTGCGATGTCGGTCAGCAGCTCGGCATCGGCCCCGGGGCCGACAGCGAGCGTCGACACCGTGATTTTCGCCGCGGTCATTTTCTTGATGAGCCCTTCGAAATCCGCCGGACTCGATTTGCCGTCAGAGAGGAGCACCACATGCTTCGCCCGCGCCTTGGTGCTCTGCAGCGCCTGATACGCCTGCTCGACCGCCGGATAAATGAGGGTGTAGCCGCTCGCCTCGATGTTGGCCACCGCCGTCTTGATGCTCGGACGATTGGGTCCCACGGGCCGCATCGGGACATCCCAGCCAAACCCATCATTGAACGTGATCACCCCGACCATATGCTCGTCGCCCAGCACGTCGATCGCCGCCTGTGCCGCCGCCTTGCACAGCGCGATCACCTGGCCGGCCATGCTCCACGACTTGTCGAGCACGATCACGAGCGCGACCTCGGGGTCGTCGTTCCGCTCGAAGGTCACCGGTAGCAATCGCTCGAGCTCGGTATGGCGATAGCCAGCGACTCGATCTTTCACGCCTACGCCAAACACATTCGGACCGCCGACGACGAGCAGCCCACCGCCCTCTTTCTCGACCCAGGTGGCGAGCGCCGTCATCGAGGCATCGGGGATGGACGCGCGGTCGAGGTCGCTCAGCACGACCACATCCGACGACTCGAGCTCGGTCAGCGTGCGTGGCAGATCGCGAGCGGCACGAACATCGACGTCGAACCCCGCATCGGCGAGCGCGCGCTGCAGGTACTTGGCGCTTGCCGGTTGGCTCTCGACGTAGAGCACGCGCGCGCGCGGCTCCACGGACACATCGCGCGCCAGCACGTTGTTCGATCGCAATGGGTCGTCGGCCACCTGTAACGCCGCCTCGATCGCGCGGGTCCCCGGGTTCGGAAATGTCACATCCATCCGGATTGTCGTCGTGCCGGCTTCGAGGGTGACTGGCTTGGCAGCGAGCACACGCCCGCTCTCACGAAGCTCGAGGGTTCCGGTCACCGCGCGCTGGCTGCTCACCGACACATTCACAGGCACGAGCGCCCCCGCGATCACGCGCGACGGCAGCACAACGGCGTCGGTCCACGAGTCGCCGAGATCGCGTGTCTCCATGGGTTCGATGAACATCGGAATCGAAGACATCCCGAGTCTCAATGCCGCGTCGCGTACGTCGCCGCTGGTCTCTCGTCCGTCGGAGAACAGGACCACCCTTGGCGAACGGCCCGGCGCCAGTGCCATCCGCGCATCATCCAACGCTCGCTCCAGGTCAGACGATTCGCGCTGCAGCGCCAGGCCGCCCTCACTGTCAGGGGACGCGAGCTTTCGCAGCGACGCGGTGTCGGCCACGAGGCCGGCGGCTCCGCCAAATGCCAGGATCCGCGAGTGCGCCGGGCGAAGATCGGCATCGATCGCATCAATCCGCGCGGCCGCGGCGGCGATGCTTCGGCTCAAGATGCTGTGAGAGACGTCGACGAGATAGACAATCGACAGGCCGCTCGATCGGGTCGTCAGCACGGGCTGACTGGCCGCCACCGCCAGCAGTACCAGCAGTAGAGAACGTATGGCAGCCTGCAGCAGTTGTTGGCGACGGTTGAAGTTCGTGCGGACGTAACCGAGCGCGATCCAGACGACCGGCACAAATGCCAGCAGCCACAACGCCCGCACATCGGTCAGCAGGAGCGCCATGTCACACCGTGATTCGCCGAGCCCACGTCCACCACTCCGCCAAGACCAGCACGAACGCGAGCCACACGGCACGGACCCACCACGGGCCGGTCCCTGTCAGACCGCGCAGCGGTCCCGCCGACGATGGCAAGGTGGTGGTCGCGAGGTTGGATACGTCTGGCGCGTTCACATTCACCACGACGACCGATCGTGCCCCACCGACTTCCACGAGATACAGGCCTGGCGTCTCCATCTGCGCCACCACCCCGTCGCCGGTCTGGACGAGGGGCAGACTCTTTCCGGAGGGCGCGGTAATCCGTGTCGTACTTGCGGGCAATAGCCGGGGCCCAGGCGGTCCCGGCTCGGACAGATGCGGCCGTGCCAGCCATTCGATGGCGTTGCCTGTCAGAATGGGAAACGCCGCAGCCACCTCTGGATTGGCGTCCTCTGGCGCGAACGCGAACAGGACCAGACGGCTCAGGGCGTCGTCTCGGACGGCCACGAGCGGTGCGCCCCGATCCGAGGCCGAGACCACTCGCGCTGTTGCCAGCTGATAGCGTCGGACTTTCCGGATGTCGACCGTGAGCGGATCCACGCCGGCGAGGAGCACGTGCGGCTCCACTGGAACCCAGCGCGGCAAGGCCTCGTCGGTCTCGCCCCGCACACCTACCCAGTTGACGGTCGGAGGGGCCACACATAGGGCGGGTGCGACGGGGGGGTCGGCCGGCGCCCAGCGATCGAAGATGAAGACATCGGCGCCGCGAGGTTGATAATCCTGCGGTTTCAGCCCGCGCACGCGCAGACTGCGGTCTCGCGCGAGCAACGCCGTGAACACGCTCGGCCGCTCGCTCACGACTGCGACGTCGACGACCCGCGCCTCTTCGATCCAGCCAAAGGCCTCGTCATCGATCGCCAGAGCGTCGCCTTGTGCCTTGACGTGAGCCCGCAACCGGGGATCTCCAGTCGCGCCCAGCTGAATCACCTGCCGAAACACCTCGCGCGGAGCAAGGTCGAGCTGCCGGTCGACGAGAACGGCCGTGCCACGCGTGACGGTGATCCTGGCCGGTTGCGCGCGCGAGGTAAAGTTGCCGACCTCCAGGTAGGCCTCGGCGCCCCCCGCTTCCGAGGTCGCAGGACGCGCTCCGAAGGCCGTGATGCCGATGTTGGCGGCTTCCTCGTAGACGGAGTGCACGACGACACTGGGGCTGAGGGGACGCGCCAGCGCACCGTCCGTAAAGAAGTGAATCGCGTCGGCCTGACCCAGCCGCGGCCACTGCCCTGCCTCGCTGCTCCGTGGGTGAATGGAGTCGAGCGCCGCATCAATCAATGAGAGATCGGTGGTCGGTCCCTCGACGATGCCCTGCCCTGTTGTCGCGAGAACCACTTCGCCACCGGCGGCGGCCTGACGCCGCACCTCGGCCATCGCGTGCTCCCAGCGCGTGCCGCCGTCGCGCGTCTTCGCGAGCATCGAGAGCGAGGAGTCGACGATCAGCAGCGTACGGCCCATGCCCTGTCCTCGCGCGCGCATCAGAGGACGGGCGACGGCGATCGCCAGAACGACAGCAATCAGCACGGTCACAACAAGCGACACGGCCCAGCGCACCCGATCCCACCACGTCTGATCGCGCCGCTCGGCCAGGACGTGCCCCCACAAGACGAGCGACGAAACGGTGACGCGGCGCGGGCGGACCTTCAGTCGAAACACCCCCACGGCCGCAGCGCCCGCGGCTGCCACCAGAAGCCATCCCGCCATCGCTGCGACGCTCATGCGAGGAATTGGCCGCTGCGGAACGCGTTCAAGACGATGTCTTCGAACGGCTGCGACACGTCGGCGCGGATGTATCCAAGACGGTACCGTGCGCAGAATTGCGCCAGCGCGGCGGCATGCGCCTCGAACGCGCGGTGATGTGCGGCGGCCGCGGCGGGCGTCACGTCGATGTCCTGCGTCCTGCCCGTTTCGATATCGAGCAGACGCACCTCGCCATACACGTCACAATGCGAGTCATGCCGGGAGGTCACGTGGATCGCAAATACCTCGTGGCCATGGACACTCAGCATCTTGACCGGATCTTCCGGGCCCTTCGGGTCCAGGAAGTCCGAGATGACCACGCACAGCCCGGTGCGCCGCCGGCGCGATGAGAACTGTTTGAGCGACTCGGCCAGGTCGGTTGTCCCTCCCGCGTCGAGTGCGTCGAGCTGCTGCAGGACCCTGAAGATGCGCCCCTTGCCACGGCCTGGATTGATCTCGCGGCCGAGCCCGCCGGCAAACGGCACGAGCGTCACATGGTCCAGATGCGCCAGACCGACGTAACACAGCGCGGCCGCAATCCTCCTGGCGTGATCGAACTTCGCGGCTTCCGCCATCGAACGGCTGATGTCGATCAGCAGATAGATCGGGAGATCCTGTTCTTCGTCGAACAGCCGCAACAGGAGGCGATTGAGCCTCTTATACGCTTTCCAGTCGATGTGCCTGAAGTCATCGCCGGCCGAATAGGCGCGATGATCCGCGAACTCGAGACCGCGTCCGCGCTTCTGCGCCAGCCGATCGGCGCGATGCTGACCGGCGAAGGCGCGCTTCGAGACCACGTGGAGGTACTCGAGCTTGGTGAGGAAGTCGTGGTCGAGTCGGAGCGTCACAGATCGTCCTGATCGTCCCGGCTGCGCGCCCGCTACGGTGCATCCGTAGGAATGCTCGACAGCAGCTCGTTCACGAGCGCGTCGGGATCGACCTGTTCCGCCTCGCCCTCGAAGTTGAGCAGCACACGGTGCCGCAGGGCCGGCAGCGCCGCGGCCCGGACGTCTTCAACCGACACGAAGGCCTGCCCCCTGCGCAGCGCACTAATCTTGCCCGCCAGTACGAGCGCCTGCGCAGCGCGCGGGCTCGCTCCATACCTGACGTATCTGCGGATCAGCGGCGAGGCGTATGGCGAGTGAGGATGCGTGGCCAGCGTCAAACGGATCGCGTAGCTCTGAACGGGCTGGGCAATAGGCACCGCACGCGCCACGTGTCGCATCTCGAGGAGCTCCGTCGCGTCCGCCACACGCTTCACCTCGATCGGATCGGTCTGCGTCGTCCGTTCCAGAATCTGGTGCATGGCCGCTTCTGTCGGATAGGTGACCTTGAGCTTGAAGAAGAACCGGTCGAGCTGTGCCTCCGGCAACGGATAGGTCCCCTCCATCTCCAATGGGTTCTGCGTGGCGAGCACCAGGAACGGCTGCTCGAGCCGATAGGTGGTCTTGCCCACCGAGACGCTGACGTCCTGCATGGCCTCGAGCAGGGCCGACTGCGTCTTTGGCGTCGCCCTGTTGATCTCGTCCGCGAGTACCACGTTGGCGAAGATCGGCCCGGGTTGGAACTCGAAGAACGTACCGCCGTGCGCGTGCTCCTGGACGATGTTGGTGCCGACGATATCAGCCGGCATGAGGTCGGGTGTGAACTGGATGCGCGAGAAGGTCAGGTGCAGCACATCGGCCAGCGTGTGGACGAGACTGGTCTTGCCGACACCGGGAATGCCCTCGAGCAGCACGTGCCCGCCCGCCAGCAGGCTGGTGACGGTGGCTGCGACGAGGTCTTCGTTCCCGACGACCCGGCGGCCGACCTCCTGCGTAATCCGGGTGAATCGCTCGCGAAACAGATCGATCTGTCCGGCCACGGTGCTCGGAGTCACTCGGTCCTCTTGAAGTAGCCCTCGAGCAGCAGGCGGCGCCCTGCGGGAACGGGCGGAGGGGGCTCTGCTCGCGCACGATCGAATGTGTCGAGGGCGGCAGCGCGACTCGACACGAGCTCCGAGGCCGCCTGTTCGGCGCGACGCCGGTGCTCCACATTCTTCACGTCCGCGCCCTTGATGTCATCGTGCGCGGCAATGACCTCCCGGTTCAGCACGCCGAGCTCGATGGGATCGCTCGGGGCGCCTCCGCTCCTGGAGCGGCCAGCGATGGATACACCGGCTGGTGAGTCCGACTCGCCGAGCTGATCGCCAACCATCAGCTGACTCACGCTGGTGCTCGAGGCCGCTTCGCGCGCCTGCATCGCCTGTGGTGAGCCTGTACCCGACTGAGCACTGCCCGGCATCATGACCATGTGTCGACTCTCTTCGGCGGCCGCTTCGGACTTCTCCTGCGCCCCGTCGCCCGCCTCACGCGCGGCAACTTCTTCGCGCGCCCACTTCTCGGCCGCCTCACTCGATTCTGGCGGGTCGCTGCGATCGCGGGCTGCGGGCTCGGTACGGCGTGGCGCCTGGGCTGCCTTTGGCTGCTTCGCGTCGGCCGGCGGCTGCGACGCGGTCTGCAGCAGATCCTGCAGCTGCTTTTGCAGCGAGGGGTCATGCGCGAGCGTGTCGACGAGCGAGTTGGCGCGCGCCAGTTGCGCCTCGGAGAGGGGCGCCTGTTCCAGGGAGGCGAAAAGGGCGCTCAGCTGCTCGCGCGCTTCAGCCGAGAGAGTCGGATCGGCGAGCGCGCGCGCTCGCAGTTGCGCCACGGCTGCCTGCAGACCTTGCGGGGCGGTCCGCACCGGCTGCGTCACTGACACCGCCAGACTGAGCGCCATGAGAACGGCTGTGGCAACCCATCGCCGACCGGCGCGGGGTGGCCTGTAGATCGACTGCCAGTCGATCTGCCGCGCCGCCGCCAGCGCCTGATCGACGTGGTATGCGACCCAGCCGTCCGAACGCGGCTGGCTCGAAAACCAATGCGCGCTCCGAAGCTCGCCGCCGAGCGCGGCGTCCCGGTCTGCCGCCGCGGCCATAGCGTCGGTCGGCGGCATCAACCTCCACGCCTGCCCCGCCAGCAGGACGGCAGCGATGACACCCACGCAGATTGCTGCCGGAACGATGAGCCTGGGCCACCCCGCCGCTCGCGCGAGCAGCGCAGCGCCGACGAAGAAACTTCCGGCCAGGGGCGCCCATCGGGAGCCTAGCCGTGCGGCGTCGCGCCAGCGACGACGGCGACCGGCGTCAGCCACGACGTCGCGCAGCGAACGGTCGGAGAACTGGGAATTGGACACGGTCGGAAGAAACAGGATGTGTCGTAACGATATCGCAAACCCGCTGATGCGTGGGTCGAGCCGCTGACTGGCCGCCGACACACGCGCCACGGGTCACGTGCCACCGGCCCCGCGCACGTCCGTCGGCGCTGCCTACGGTCCCCTCCGTCGCGTCTCGCGCATGCAGGCGGCGGCGTCGTTGAAGGAGGTGTGAGCCGTGGCTCCCGCCGCTTACTCGCTTATGCGCGACGCGTGTACGTGACTACGACGTTGCCGTTCTTGAACGAGCGCGAACTCGCCAGCGTGAAATCTGGAGGCGACGCACCGCGCCCGCTGTGGAGCGCCGGCGGCCGGCTACTTTTTCTTGGGCCGGTAGAGATCTGTCGCGTGCCCGAAGAACACTTCTGCGGCGCCCATGAGGGTTTCGGACAGCGTCGGATGCGGATGAATGCTGAGCGACAGATCGCTCGCGAGTGCGGCCATCTCCACCGCCAGCACGCCTTCGGCGATGAGCTCGCCGGCACCTGCGCCAACGATACCGACGCCGAGCACGCGCTCCGTCGTCGGATCGATGAGGAGCTTCGTCAGTCCGTCCGGCCGATCGTTCGCAATCGCGCGGCCGAGGGCCGCCCACGGGAACTTCGCGATTTCGACTTTGCGCCCCTGCTTCTGGGCGTCCGTCTCGGTCAGCCCGCACCAGGCAATTTCGGGATCGGTGAACACAACGGCCGGGATGGCCTGCGGCTCGAATGCCGCGTTCTGACCGAGCGCCGTTTCTACCGCGACACGCGCCTCGTGAGACGCCTTGTGGGCCAGCATCGGTTCGCCGACGACATCACCGATGGCCAGGATCGTCGGTTCGGCCGTGCGCATCGCGGCGTCTACTTCGATGAACCCACGGGGCCCGACCTTCACCCGAGTCTTGTCCAGGCCGGGAATCGCGGAGTTGGGCTTGCGGCCCACCGAGACGAGCACACGATCGAAGGTCTGGTCTTTGTCAGCGTCGGCCAGGCCTTCGCCTTCGATGCGCACCTTGACACCGTTCTTGGCGTCTTTGGTGTCGACGACCCGGGCGTTCAGCAGGACCTTATGGAGCGTCTTTTCGAGACGCCTCGCCAGAATGGCCACGAGGTCGCGGTCCGCGCCAGGCAGCAGCCCGCCAGTCATTTCGACAACCGTGACTTTCGTGCCGAGTGCCGCGTACACCGAGCCGAGCTCGAGCCCGATGTAGCCTCCGCCGACGACGAGCAGCGACTTCGGCACGTCCGGGAGATCGAGGGCCGCTGTGGAGTCCATGACGCGCGGGCTGTCAATTGACACGCCCGGCACCGTGGTCGGCCGCGATCCGGTCGCGATGATCGCGTGCTCGAACGACAGCGTGTCGGTTCCGCCTTTGGTCAACTCGATGCTGATTGTCTTCGCGTCGACGAATGACGCGCGACCCTGGATGTACTGCACCTTGCGCTGCTTGGAGAGCTGGCCCAGGCCGCCGGTCAGTTTCTGGACAACGCCGTCCTTGAAACCGCGGAGCTTGTCGATGTCGACCTTGGGCTCACCGAACGTCACGCCCCACGACGAAGCATGTTTCGCTTCGGAGATGACCTTGGCTACGTGGAGCAGCGCCTTCGATGGGATGCAGCCACGATAGAGACACACGCCGCCCGGATTGAGTTCCGTATCCACGAGGGCGACGCGCATCCCGAGATCGGCCGCGTAGAAGGCGGCCGCGTACCCGCCAGGACCACCACCGATCACGACCAGCTGGACGGCAGGCATGGGGCTCACAGGTACACGCTCATGGGATGTTCGAGGGCTTCGGCGACGAATCGGAGGAACCGGGCGGCGTCGGCGCCGTCAATCACGCGGTGATCGTACGACAGCGACAGCGGCAGCATCTCGCGCGGTTCGAACTCCTGCTCGTCGTCTTGCCACACCGGTTCTACCGCGCCGCGGGAGACGCCGAGAATGGCCACCTCGGGTTGATTGATCAGCGGCGTGAACGCGGTGCCTCCAATGCCGCCCAGGTTGCTGATGCTGAAGACGCCACCCGACATGTCGTCGAGACTCAGCTTCTTGTCGCGCGCCTTCTGCGACAGGGTCGCGAGATCCACCGCGATGTCCGTCACTGACTTTCGATCGGCATCCCGGATGACCGGCACGAGCAGTCCGTTGGGCGTGTCGACCGCTACGCCGATATGGCAGTAATTCTTGAGCACGATCGACTGGTTGGCCATGTCGACCGAGGAGGCGAACTGGGGATACTTCTTCACCGCGATCGCGAGGATCTTGATGAGAATCGCCGTCACCGTCAGCTTGCCGCCGGCCTTCTCGACACGCCGTCCGTATGTCTCGCGGAACTCCTCGAACGCCGTGACGTCGGCCTTATCGTGCTGCGTCACGTGTGGCGCCTGCCACGCAATCGACAGATGCTCCGCCGTCTTGCGGCGGATGTTCGACATCGGCTGCACGTCGACCTCGCCCCACTTCGTGAAGTCGGGCAGCGGTCCGGCCGCGCGTCCGACGACACCGCCACCGCCGCCCGAGAGGCGCTCCTTCACGTGCTGCTTGATGTCGTCCTGACCGATGCGTCCGCCGGGCCCCGTGCCCGGCACGGCCCCAATCTCGACGCCCAGCTCGCGGGCATACCGGCGGGCTGAAGGCGCCGCAGGCACCGGAGCACTCCCCTCGACACGAGCCGGAGCCGGGGCCGCGGAAGCGGCCGCAGCCGCCCCGTGCCGAGCAGTGGCGATGTCCACCACGTCGGCGTGCGGCGCCTGAATGGGTTCGTCCTGCGATTCGATCGCCTCGCGCGCGCTCTCGGCCTTGGCCTCGGTCGAAGCTGCCGGGCGAGTGTCTCCGGCGGCCGGCTTCGCGGGCTTCGCTGCCTGCTCGGGCTTGGCTGTCTGCTCGGACTCGGCAGCCGGCGCGGCGGGCGGCGCGGCGGGCGCGTCCTTGGATTCGGCAGCGTCGTCAGAGACGACCAGCACGGTCTGGCCGACCTTCACCTTGTCGCCAACCTTCACCTTGACTTCAGAGACTCGACCGGCGATCGACGAGGGCACTTCGATGGTCGCCTTGTCCGTTTCGAGCTCGAGTACCGGCTGGTCCTTCGCCACGACGTCGCCAGCGCTCACGAGCACGCGCACGACATCGCCCTTTTCTACGTTCTCACCAAGCTCGGGCAATTTGAATTCAACAGGCATCCGGAACTCCAGCAGACAGGAAACGCACGCAACTCAGACGAGTGTGGGATCGACCTTCTCGACGTCGATCTCCAGGTCCTTGTACGCCTGTTTGACCACCTTGACATCCACTTGCTTCTCGCGCGCCAGCGCCGCGAGCGTGGCGGCGGCAACGTGCCGCGCGTCCACTTCGAAGAAATTGCGGAGCGAGGCGCGATCCTCGCTGCGGCCGAATCCGTCGGTGCCAAGCGTGACCATCGGGCGCCCCACCCAGCGCGAGATCATATCCGGCTGACTCTTGAGATAGTCGGACGCGGCCACGACAATGCCAGGCGCGTCGGCCAGACACTCGGTCACATAGGGCACGCGGGGCTTCTCGCCGGGGTGCAGCAGATTCCACCGGTCGACCCGGTGCGCATCGCGATACAGCTCGTTGTAGCTGGTGGCGCTCCAGACATCGGCGGCCACGCCGTATTTCTCGAGCAGCTGCTGCGCCTTCGCCACTTCGTTCAGGATGGCGCCACTGCCGATGAGCTGTGCGCGCAGCTTGCCCTTGACATCGGGTGATGCGCTCCGCAACCGGTACATCCCTTTGATGATGCCTTCCTCCACCCCTTCGGGCATCGGCGGCATCGCGTACTGCTCGTTCATCACGGTGAGGTAATAGAAGATCGCCTCGCCGTCGGCATACATCCGCTTGATGCCGTCGCGGATGATGATGGCCAGCTCGTAGGCGTAGGCCGGATCGTAGGCGCGGCAGCTCGGCACGGTGAGCGCCAGCACATGACTGTTGCCATCCTGATGCTGCAGCCCTTCGCCGGCAAGCGTCGTCCGTCCGGCCGTGCCGCCGAGGAGGAAGCCTCGGGCCCTCGCATCGGCTGCGGCCCAGATGAAGTCTCCCACCCGCTGGAAGCCGAACATGGAGTAGTAGATGAAAAACGGGATGGTGTTGACGCCGTGGGTGGCATACGCGGTGCCCGCCGCGATGAACGAGGAGAGCGACCCCGCTTCGGTAATGCCCTCCTCGAGAATCTGCCCGTCCTTGGCTTCCTTGTAGTACAGCAGCGTGTCCATGTCGACCGGCTCGTAGAGCTGGCCGATGCTCGAGTAGATGCCGACCGCACGGAAGAGCGACTCCATCCCGAACGTGCGCGCTTCGTCGGGCACGATCGGCACGACGAGCTTGCCAATTTCCTTGTCGCGCAGCAGCTTGGCGAGCAGCTTCACAAAGACCATGGTCGTCGAGGCCTTGCGGTCGCCCGTGCCCTTGGCGAACTCCTCGAAGACGTCGGTCATCGCCGGGCGTAATGGCTCGACGCGGACGACGCGCTTCGGGATCGAACCGCCGAGCGCGGCTCGGCGCTCGCGCATGTATCGCATTTCGGGCGAGCTTTCCTCGGGACGGAAGAACGGCGCTTCGGCGATGCGATCGTCGGGGATCGGAATGCTGAACCGTTCGCGGAAATGCCGCAGGTCCGCCTCGTTCATCTTCTTCTGCTGGTGCGTGATGTTCTTGCCCTCGCCGGCCTCGCCCATGCCGTAGCCCTTGATGGTGCGGGCCAGGATCACGGTCGGAGCGCCCTTGTGCATGATGGCCGCGCGATAGGCGTTGTAGACCTTGACGGGATCGTGACCGCCCATGCGCAGCTTCTTGAGGTCGTCGTCGGAGAGATGACGGACCATCTCGAGCAGCCGGGGGTCAGCACCCCAGAAGTGCTTACGCAGATAGGCGCCGCCTTCGACGACGTAGCGCTGGTACTGACCGTCGACGACTTCGCCCATGCGCTTGACCAGCAGGCCGTCGTGATCGCGAGCGAGCAGATCGTCCCAGTCGGAGCCCCACAGACACTTGATGACGTTCCATCCTGCGCCCCGAAACACCGATTCGAGCTCCTGCACGATCTGGCCATTGCCGCGCACCGGGCCGTCGAGCCGCTGCAGGTTGCAGTTGATGACGAAAATCAGGTTGTCGAGCTTCTCGCGCGCGCCCAGGGAGATGGCGCCGAGCGACTCTGGTTCGTCGGTCTCGCCGTCTCCGAGAAACGCCCAAACCTTCTGCTCGGATGGCTGCTTGAGGCCGCGGTTTTCGAGGTACTTGATGAAGCGCGCCTGATAGATCGCGGTGAGGGGGCCGATGCCCATCGAGACGGTCGGGTATTCCCAGAAGTCCGGCATCAGCCACGGATGCGGATACGAGGAGAGCCCGCCGCCCGGCTTCAGCTCGCGCCTGAAGTTCTTCAGATGCTCTTCGGTGAAGCGACCCTCGAGAAAGGCGCGCGAGTAGATGCCCGGCGAGGCGTGTCCCTGGTAGAAGATGACGTCAGCATCGCTGCCGCCGTCCTTGCCCCTGAAGAAATGATTGAAGCCCACTTCGTACAGCGTGGCGGCCGAGGCGTACGTGGAAATGTGGCCGCCGATGCCGTCTGATTCGCGGTTGGCGCGCACGACCATTGCCAGTGCGTTCCAGCGGACCAGGCTCTTGATCCGGCGCTCGAGCGCCCCATCGCCCGGCACCGGCACCTGCTCGTGCGCCGAGATGGTGTTGATATACGGCGTCGTGACCGCATACGGCCCGCGCACACCGGCCACGCGCGCCCGCGCGCTGAGGGCGTCGAGCAGACGGACAACCCGGCTCCTGTCGTTGTTCGCAAGCACGTAGTCGAGCGACTCGAGCCATTCGCGGGTTTCAAGTGCTTCGAGGGCGGCGGCGTCGGATGGGGCGAGATTCTTCATGTATCGGACTCGTTTCTGCGTCGGCGAATATCCGGTTCATTTTACTGCCATGTGCGGACCGAAGATACAGAACCGTGCGGAACCGTGCACATGCGCTGGGCCGATGACGCCCATGCCGTTCGGAGATGTGTGTCCAGATGCCCCGCTCGCCGACGGTCACCGATCGGCCGTGGTCCTGTTGGCCGTGCGCGCGACAGCGACGGCCAGGTCAGGGCGGTCGCTGATGAGGCCAGTCACGCCCCAGCCGATCAACCGGCGCATCTGGTTCGGGTCATCGACAATCCACGCCTGGACCGGAACACCGGCCCGACGCGCCGCGCGGACGAACCCTTGCGTCAAAACTGGGCGGCCCTTGAGCTGCACGGGCACCTGAAACAACTGGTAGCGGTGCCGGCCAGGGCCCATCCAGATCCAGGCGCGGCGCAGAGCCGCCTGGACCTCGCGGCTCGACGCCGACGTCACGAGGTGACCGGCCCGTTCGCGGATCGCCTGCAGCACCCCGAGGCTGAACCCGCCGACGATCACGCGCGACTCGGCGCCGGCCTCCCGAATCACGTCCCATACGCGCCCCGCGGCCCGGATATCGGCGCCTTTGATCTCCACGATGAACGGCATGCCCGGAAACTGACGCAGGACGGCTGGCAGAGTCGGGATGGTGACGCCCGCGCCGCGGAAGCTGCCGCCGTCAGCGTCCGTGAAATGGTAGGCGGCATCGAGCTCCGCGAGCTCGCGCGCGGTGCACGCGCTCACCGGTCCTCGTCCATCGGTCGTGCGCTCCAGCGTGGGGTCGTGAATGACCATCAATTCGTCGTCTCGCGACAGGTGCACGTCGCACTCGATGGCGTCGACGCCGAGGCTTGCAGCGTGAGCAAAGGCGCTCATCGTGTTCTCGGGACGGAGCCGGGAACCGCCTCGGTGAGCAATGGCCGCGACGGACGACAGCGACAGGAGCGGCGACAGCGTGGATGAAGGCATCGGGAGGAGGGGACGAGGCCGGATTGGGTTGTGCCAACCGGCAGGATCCGGCACGCGCCGGCCGGGCGGGCGCGCTACTATGCAGTATGACGCTACCATCTTCTCTCGGTGCGCTGCGCGCGGCCGTTCGCGCCGGTAGCGTGCCGCATCGATCGGTCAAGGATGAGCTGCGAGACAACCTCGCCGCGCACCTGCGCGCCGGCCGTTCGCTGTTTCCCGGCATCGTGGGCTACGACGACACCGTCGTGCCGCAGGTCGTCAACGCGATCCTCTCCAAGCACAACTTCATTCTGCTGGGGCTGCGCGGTCAGGCCAAGACACGCCTGCTGCGATCGCTCACCACGCTGCTCGACCCAGAGATTGCCGTCGTCCCAGGCTGCGAGATTCACGACGACCCGCTGCAGCCGCTCTGCCCGGTCTGCCGCGCGCGTGTCGCGGCCGAAGGCGACGAACTCGAGATCGGGTGGCTGCCGCGCGAACATCGCTATGTCGAGAAGCTGGCCACGCCCGACGTCACGATTGCCGACCTGATCGGGGACGTCGATCCCATCAAGGCCGCGCGTTCCGGACGTGAGCTGAGCGATGAGCTCACGATGCATTACGGGCTGCTCCCGCGCTCGAACCGCGGCATCTTCGCCATCAACGAGCTGCCGGACCTGGCGGGCAAGGTGCAGGTCGGCTTGTTCAACATCCTGCAGGAGGGCGACGTCCAGATCAAAGGCTACCCGGTGCGCCTGCGCCTCGATCTGCTCATCGCCTTCAGCGCCAACCCGGAGGACTACACCGCGCGCGGCAAGATCATCACGCCACTCAAGGATCGCATCGGGTCCGAGATTCGCACGCACTATCCGCGCTCACGCCACGACGCCATGGCCATCACGGCGCAAGAGGCCTGGGTCGATCGCGACGCGCCGGGGGCGCTCGCCGTCCACGTGCCGGTGTACATCCGGGAGATCGTGGAAGAAATTGCGTTCCACGCACGCGGCGATCAGAAGGTCGACAAACGCTCCGGCGTCAGCCAGCGCCTGCCGATTACGGCGCTCGAGAACGTCATCTCGAACGCGGAACGGCGCGCGCTGGTCAACGGCGAAGCGGTCGCGGTGCCGCGTGTGAGCGACATCTACGCCTCGTTGCCGTCGCTCACCGGCAAGATCGAGCTCGAGTACGAGGGCGAGCTCAAGGGCGCCGAGCACGTGGCGCGCGAGCTGGTCCGTCAGTCGGTCGCCACGGTGTTCGACGGCCATGCCGGGCAGATCGACAGCCGCCCTGTCGTGGAATGGTTCGAACGCGGAGGCAGCCTCGAACTCTCCGACACGTCCTCGGCGGCGCAACTGCTCGCCGCCGTGGACGGCATTGCGGGCCTGTCGCGTGCGGCATCGGCGCTCGGCGGCCGCGAGACCGACCCCGAACCGCAGCGCGCGTCGCTCGCCGACTTCGTGCTCGAAGGGCTCTACGCGCTGAAGAAGATCAGCCGCACGGACGAAGGCAAGCTGTTCGGCACGGCCCCCGCGCCGCGCTCGCGCCCCGACACCCGCCCCACCGAGCCGCTGCTCGAAGACGACGATGAGCCGACCGGCCGGGGCAAGAAGAAGTATTACAACTGACCCTCGAACCACGAGGCCTATGAAATATCGCTACAGCCGCCTGATCGAGGACCTGCTCGACGAGATCGACTTCGAGTCGCTCGTCACGCAACTCTCGGATCTGCTCCTCTCGAGCGGGTTCAACAATCCCTGGGATCCGCAGAACGACGAAGACCGCTCGATGCAGGCGTTGCACGACGCCATCCTCGATGCGCTGCTCAACGGCGGGGCCATGTCGGAGGAAATGATCGACAAGCTGCTCTCGGACGCCACCGATCCGGGCGCCGATGGGGAGCCTGGGAAAGAGACCCAGCGCGATCGACTCGAGCAACTGGTGCAGCAGATCATCGAGAAGCTGACCGAACAGGGGTACGTCAGTGTCTCCGGCAAGCCCGGCGCGCAGCAGTTTCAAGACCCGTCTGGACAGGGCGGCGCGACCGGCGGAGAAGGGCCGACCCGCTTCGAGGTCACCGACAAGGCGATCGACTTTCTCGGCTATCGGGCGCTCCGCGATCTGCTCGGGTCGATGGGGCGCAGCAGCGTCGGCCGCCACGACACGCGCGAACTGGCGACGGGCATCGATGCCGGCGGTCCGCCGCGGGCCTACGAGTTCGGCGACACGATGAACCTCGACGCCTCGGCGACGGTGCTCAACGCCGTCAAGCGCGCCATGGTCGCGGGACGGCCGCTGATCGAGGCGGGCGGGGGCATCGCGGTCGACTATGAGGACCTGATGATCACGCAGGGTGACTATCAGAGCTCCTGCGCCACGGTCATCCTCCTCGACTGCAGCCACAGCATGGTGCTCTACGGCGAAGATCGCTTCACGCCGGCCAAGCGCGTGGCCCTGGCGCTGTCGAACCTGATCCGTCATCAGTTTCCCGGCGATGCGCTGAACGTCGTGCTGTTCCACGACTCGGCCGAAGAGGTTCCGCTGTCGCAACTGGGACGCGTGCGCGTAGGCCCCTACTACACCAACACACGCGAGGGGCTGCGCCTGGCGCGTCGCGTCCTCGAACGGCAGCGCAAGGACATGCGCCAGATCATCATGATCACCGACGGCAAACCCTCGGCCGTCACGCGTCCCGACGGACGCATCTACCGCAACGCGTTCGGGCTCGACCCATTCGTGCTCCGCGAGACGTTTGCCGAGGTAGCGGCGTGCCGGCGGGCCGGCATCATGATCAACACGTTCATGCTGGCGCGCGACTACGACCTGGTGTCGTTCGTCCGCCGCGTCGCCCGGATCTGCCGGGGCAAGGCCTACTTCACGACGCCATACACGCTGGGCCAGTACGTCCTGCAGGACTACCTCACGAACAAGACGCGGACGGTCCACTAGGCGATTGCCGATCGCCGACGGTCAGGCTGCGGATTCCCCCGGCGTTCCGGGTATCATGGCGCTCGTGCGTCTTCTGAGGCCGCGCATCACGGCGCTCTGGGCCCCGGCCTGCAGCCAGGATGGGCGCAGGTTCCACGATGTCCGCCAATTGCCTTGACCTCTGTCATGTCCCCCGACGGTAATCCTCCCGCCGCGGATTCCGCTCGGCCGGCAGGCGCGTTCGAGCGTCAGCCGGAGGTCGACCTGACCCTCGTCATCCCCTGCCTGAACGAGGAAGAAAACATCGAACAGATCCTGAGCCAGGTGCGCGACGCCCTGATTCAACAGAGCTTCACGTGGGAGATGATTGTCATCGACGACATGAGCGACGACCAGACAGTCGTTCGCGCCGCCGCCTGGATCCAGAACCGTGGAGCCGACTGCCGCGTGTCGATCATCCAGCGGACGCTGCACCGGCGAGGCTATGGAGCGGTGGTGCGCTACGGGGTGGCGCACGGGACCGGGCGCTACTGCATCTTCGTGTCCGCCGATGCGGTCGATCCGGTGCACCTGATCCCGGAGCTCTACCGGAAGATGGAAGAGGGACACGTGCTGGCCCAGTGCTCCCGCTACCTGGCTTCGGGAGACGACTCGACCATTCCGTTCAAGTACAAGTTCTTCCAGTTCTTCTTCCGACTCGGCGTCCGGCTGGCGATCGGCCAGCGGATTGCCGACTCCACCTACGCGTTCAAAATGTTCCAGCGGCGGGAACTGCTCGGGGTCGGCCTGAGCCAGAACCGCTTCAGCATCAGCCCGGAGATCACGTTCAAGTCGATCCTCCGCGGCGGCAAGGTGGCCTATGTCCCCGGTGCGCAAGGCACGCGCGAGCGGGGCGTCTCCAAATTCATCTTCCGCAAGGAAGGGCTGGGCTTCGGGTACTGCCTGCTGCGCGCCTTTCTCCATCGCCACAACTTGATCTACTGGTTCTGACGGATGCACCCGGCGGCCGCCCAGACGGGGGTGACAGAATCCGGCAACGCGAGCCAAGCGTCCCGTCGGGATCGACTGGTCGCGGCCCCGCTCGCGCTGCTGCTCGTCGTGGCCATCTTCCCCGATGTGATCTTCAAGGGCGCCAGCCTTCGGCTCACGGATCAGATGTGGGGATCGTACAAGCATCTGGACGTTCGGGCCGTGTACCCGAGGCCGGCCGATCGCACCTGGATGGATGGCTACACCGACATCGGCGGCGCCCTGTACCAATCCGAGCCCATGATGGAATTCATGCGGTACAGCCTCTGGACGCTGAACTCACCGTACTGGAATCCCTATTCGTCGGCGGGAGCGATTGGCCCAGAGACACTGGTCGATCAGAAGTTCTCGGTCTTTACACTCCTCTACGCCGCCCTGAAGGGCGGGTCGTTCATCTACAACATCCTGACGCTGGCCTTCTTCTGGTTCGGCACCTTCATGGTGGTCAGAATCGTGCGGGAGCAACTGCGGCTGCACTCGCTGGCGGCGCTGGCGGCGGGCACCTTCTACCTGCTGAACGGCTACTCGTCCGCCAACGTCGGCTCGAACGTCGCGCAGAACTACGTCGTCGTGCCACTCTGCCTGTACTGTGCGTTCAGCTGCGCAGAGCGATGGTCGGCACCAAGGTTTGCAACACTCACGCTGGCCTTCGCCGCGCTTCTGTCCTTCACGTTTCTGCCGACCACGATTGTTGGGCTGATTGCGATCTTCGGCTGCACGATCGGCTACGCGCTGTCGCGCCGCGGCGAACGGCTCGTCCTCGTGCTCGTGCGTCAGGCCGCTGCGATCGTGCTCGCGGTGGCGGCACTCGCCGTGCTCTACCTGCCGTTCGTGGAGAGTCTGCCCATCACCGGCACGCTCGGCACCTACAGCGCCAGGGTCTTCTACCCCGCGTCCTGGACCGGGCTCCTGTCGCTCTTCACCTCGTCGCATTTCTTCGAGTCCTACGGAGCGCTCGAACCGGCCGCCGCAGCGGTCGTGGGGAACACGATCTTCCACTTCGGCGTGCTCGGCCTGGGGCTCGCGGCCTGTGCCTGGAACAGACGCGGCGGACACTGGCGCCCGCTGGTGTTGGTTTCTGCCGCGCTCGCCATCCTCGTGCTCGGCCGCGTGTTTGGCGCGCCAGGAGTGACACAGGCCTTCAATCTGTTTCCCGTGATTCGCAGCCTCGGATGCCAGTACTGGTGGGGCGCGATCGCCATTCCGCTCGTGTTCCTCGTGGCCATCGGCACCGACAACCTGCTGCGGGGCGACGCCGCGATCGCGCCTGCCATCTTCGTGATGCTGACAGGGCTCGCCGCCGCGGTCACCGTCGGGGTGGTGTATGGCCTGCGCGAGCCGCACATCAACGAAAAGGCGCTCTCGCTGCTCTACGCGCTGTTGCTCACGCAAATATTTCTCTTCGCGGCGTGGCGCGCCCGCAACGCCGGGTCGACCCTTCGAACGGTGCTGACCGTGTCACTCGTCGCTCTGCTGTTCGGCGGACTGATGCGCGACGCGAAGCTCGTCCACTACCACGCCAACGACATCTTTGCCCACCCGACATCGGACGTCGCCTTCGTTCAGACGCACATCGGCGACCAGCGCACGATGACGCTTGGGCCGTATGCGACCACGATGGAGAACGGGAGCGCGTTTCAGATCCAGGAAGTCACGTCGCTCAACATGGGCACGCTGCCCGGCTACCGCGCCTACTTCACCGCCATGACGCGCGATCTCCCGCCGCGGTTCCGGTGGGGCGATTTCGTGTCGCTCGCCTATCCTCAAGACGAACAGCGGCTGGAGTTCTTCGACTGGAATGCGGTGAGTCTGCTCGGCGTGAAGTACGTGGTGCTGCCACTGACCTATCGCCACTATCTCGACGCGTTCGCGGAGCGCGGGTTTCCCCTCGTGCACACGTCGCGCCTCACCGCGGTGATTGAGAATCCAGGTGTGTTCCCACGGGCGTTCGCCGTGGATGCCGACGGCGCGGGTCAGGACGTCCGTCTGCCGGACGGTCTCGATCTGCATGCTCTTCAGGCCGTACGCATCAGCCGCTATCGCAATGCGTCGGTCGAGCTCGAGGGATCGGTCAGTGGGCCACGCCTGATCGTGCTCACCGACAACTGTCACCCGAACTGGCATGCCACGCTCGACGGGGCTCCGGTGCCGATCGTGGTGGTGAACGGCACGTTTCGCGGCGTACGCGTGCCGGCGGGACCGTTCAGGATTGCGATGTCGTATCGCCCACGGACCCTGCCGTACGCAGTGGCCATCTCCGGCGTGGTGACCCTCACGCTCGTGGGAATGGCGTGTGGTCCAGCGGTGCTCCGACGAAGACGCCGGGCGAGCCTCCCGACGTCGTGACCTGCAGTCGGAACGCGATGCGGCCTACCTGGGCTTCAGTGCGCCGCGCAGCTTGTCGGCGAGGGAGCCGAATCCGGCTGCCGAGTCCTGTCCCTTGCTCAGGGTGTATTCCCGAACCTCGTCGGCCTCACGGGCCGCGATCACGGCCTTGCGGCTGACGCGAATCCGACGGCCAGCAGGATCGACCTCCAAGACGACAACCTCGACGTCGGTGCCCACCGGGAAGGCTTTGGTCACCTCCGTCTCGCGCGCCAGTCCGGTTTCACTCAGCGGCATCACGCCCGTGCGGCCCGGCGCCAGGAAGACGAACACGCCGAATTTCTCGTGACGCTCGACCTTGCCGGTCAGCCGAGCTCCCACCACGACTCCACCTTGGGCTCCCGCGCCTCCCCCGGCGCGGGTGGAGCCTTCGTCGACGAGAGCCAGGCCGATTCTTTTCTTGTCCGGCTCGACACTCAGAATCTCGAACGTGCCCGTCGTCCCGACGGCAACGGCAGTGGTCCAGCCGTTCGAGCGACCGGTCGGTGAAAAAGTGGACGCGTGCGCCAGCCCTTCGATGCCCGGTGCCAGTTCCACGAACGCGCCAAACTCTGCCAGGCGCGTGACGCGCCCCGTCACGACCTGGCCCACCGCGTAGGTGGACTCGGCACTCGACCATGGATCGTCCGACAGCTGTTTCAGTCCGAGTGCGATTTTCTGCGTGGCGTCATCGACCCGCAGCACCTTGACGGTGATCTGCTGCCCGGGAGAAACAACCTCCGACGTGTCCGCGACGCGAGACCAGCCCATCTCGGAGACATGGAGCAAGCCCTGCACGCCCGCGCCAAGATCCACGAAGGCACCGAACTCGAGCACGGACGTGACCCGACCGGTGATCACGGCACCCACGACGATGGACTGCCGCACCCCTGACGCGTGTGCCCGCTGCTCCTCTTCGAGCAACGCGCGCCGGGAGACGACGAGATTGCGGCCACCGTCCTTGTACTCGATGATGCGGAAGGCGTAGACGCGCCCCTCGTGCTCGGCGGGATCCGTGTTCCGGACCGTGTCGATCTGTGACATCGGACAGAAGCCGCGCTGGCGGCCGATGCGCACCTCGTACCCGCCCTTCACGGGCCGCTCGACCTTGCCCTCCACAGCCAGCCCGGCATGAAACGCCTCCTCGAGCTGCTGCCCATTGGCCGCTCCGAGCGCGAGCTTGCGCGACAGCGTCAGGCCTCCGGTGGTCGACATCACCACGGCCTGAATGCGATCGCCCACGCCCACTTCCAGTGCCCCGTCACCGTCTCTCAGCTCGTCGAGCTCAATCGTGGCCTCACCCTTGCCACCCACATTGACGAACGCCGCATCGGAACCGATGGCGACGATGGTGCCCTCGATCGTCTGTCCCTGCTCGAAACGCCTGGTCTGGAATGAGGCCTCGAACAGCGTCGCAAAGTCCTCCTCTGGCGCGTTCACGCGGGGCTGGTCGTCGTTGATGTACACGTCACACTGCTTCCTGCGGCGTCAACCGCTTTTGAATCTCGCGCACGGCCACTTCGCCATGGAAGCGCCCGTTCTCGATGAAGATATGTCCGCTCTGCTGTCCCGCGACGCAGGCCCCAATCACGAACAGGTTGGAGACGTTCGTCTCGAGCGTCTCGGCGTCGAAGAGCGGCGCGCCGATGCGCTCGTCGATCGCCGTGCCCGCCATACGCAGCAACGCGAGATCGGACCGGTAGCCCGTGAGGAGCAGCACGAAATCCACTGGCTCCACCACCCGCCCGTCGGGGCCGTCGACGACGACCGATCCGGGGGTGATCTCGACGATGTGCGTGTTGAACCGCGCTTTGATCGATCCTTCCTTGATGCGGTTCTCGATGTCGGGCCGCACCCAGTACTTGATCGAATCCGACAGCTGCGCGCCCCGGTGCACCAGGACGACCGCCCCGCCCGCCCGGTAGATCTCGAGCGCCGCATCCGCAGCGGAGTTCTTGCCGCCGACGATGAGCACGCGCTTGCGGTAGTAGGGGTGCGGCTCATGATAGAAGTGCGACACGTGCGGGAGATTTTCGCCCGGCACGTTGAGCGGATTGGGCATGTCGTACGCGCCGCTCGCCACGACAATCGCCCGAGCGCCTTGTGTGACCTCCACGGCGTGCTCGGGGCGCGATGTCACCACGAACGTGCCGTCGGGCCGGGGCACGACCGCGGTCACGCGTTCGCCAAGACGAACGTCCAGCGCAAACGTGTCCACCACCCGGCGGTAGTAGCGCAACGCTTCCTGCCGGGTCGGCTTGTCATTGGGGCTGACGAACGGCATGCCGCCAATCTCGAGCAGCTCCGGCGTCGTGAAGAACTTCATGTCGGTCGGATAGTGGAGCAGCGAATTGACGAGCGCGCCTTTCTCGATCACCACGTACCGCATCCCACGCGACTTTGCCGCGATGGCTGCCGCCAGGCCTGCCGGGCCGGCACCGATGATCAAGACGTCGTACATGGACGATCCTATCCGCCGCCTCAGCGGGCTGGTGTGTAGTCGAGCCGGAGGTTGCTGACAATGGCGACTGGACGCCCAGGCGTATCAAACGTCTCGGCACCACCAGCGCGCGTGCGCACTTCGAGCATGGCGCCGACGATTCCCACTTTCGAGACACCCGCCGGGATCGTGAAGCGCACCGACTCGGGTGGGCCGGGCGCGACAGCCTTGACACCGCCTGGGCGGCTGCCTCCGGTAATTTGATCGAACAGATCGGCGGGCGTGCGGAATTCACGCGCGACCACGGCCTGCCCGATCCGCGCGCCGCTTTCGCGAATCACCGACACCAGCGCGCGGTGTCGGGCAAAGGCGAGGACGGCCGGGACCGACGCGCCAGGGACCGTGAAGCGATTATGGAGATCGAACTGCAGAGTGGACGTACCCGCGTGCGGCGGGATCGTCATCGACACGCTCTCGGCTGGGGTGGCGGCGACAATCACGTCGCAGAAGCCGCGACGACTCTTCACGCCGGTGCCCAGACTGGCCGCACACTCGACCGTCGTCACCATCTTGGTCGGTGCCCGTGCCGCGCCACGTGCAGAAGCAGCCGGCCCCGGCGTGCCGGCCCGTTGCGCCGGCACTAGAGCCACGGCAGCGCTCAGCCACAGCGCAGTCACCCAGACGGTACGCATCTCCTCGCGAGTATATCGAACGCGGCGGGCGCAGTTGGTGCCCACTGCCGCTGGCGCGGTCGAGATGCGCCCTACTCGACCCCGCAGCCGGCGGCCGGAATGGAATCGCCGTGACCAAGAACCTCGCCCCGACGGTGGATGAGCTCGAGAAACTCGTGCCTCGTACGTGCATCGTCGCGGAACACGCCGAGCATCGAGCTGGTGGTTGTCACTGAGTTCTGCTTCTCGACACCCCGCATCGCCATGCACAGATGCGTCGCCTCCATGACGACACCGACACCGGCCGGCGCAATGCGGCTCAAGAGCGTCTCCGCGATCTGCGAGGTGAGCCGTTCCTGGACCTGCAGCCGCCGGGCGAAGACGTCGACCAGCCGGGGAATCTTGCTCAGGCCGATGACCTTGCCGTCGGGAATATACGCAATGTGACACTTGCCGTAGAACGGCAGCAGGTGGTGTTCGCACAGGCTGTAGAAGTCGATATCGCGAACGATGACCATCTCGCTGTAATCGACGGCGAAGAGGGCGTCGTTGATAACGGTGTCGATATCAGCCGAATAGCCGCTGGTCAGGAACTTGAGGGACTGCTCGACGCGGCGGGGGGTCTCTCGCAGGCCATCCCGATCCGCGTCCTCTCCGAGCTCGGCGAGCAGGCGCCGGATGATGTCCTGCATCCGAGCATTCTACCCAGAACCCGGCAGCGCACCTATGAGGGCCGGCGTGAGTCGGTCAGTGGATCGTTGGAGCGGGGGCTGGTTGATTGGCGTGCGGTGGGTCCACCGGCAACGGGCCGAACCCCTGGGCGGCAGCCGGCGAGTGCATCCGCTGCATCTGTTCGAACATCTCGGGGGTGAGGTTGAACGAGACTTCGACCGTCGGCCCGCTGCCCGATGCCTGGAGCGAGCTGAGCGTCATCTGCAAATTCGGGTCGGCACCGCCAAACATCCGTGCCGCGGCAAGCGCGCCGTTGACGACCGTCCGCAGCTGGTCGCCGGCCGCGGCATCGATCGCCTGCGCCCGAATGACACCGCTGACGCCGGCGCCGACGTCGGCACTGACGGCGAACCATTGCACATGGGGCAGCTGGGCACGCACGACGTCGGGGACGTTGGCCGCGGAGGTCGCCGCGTCGAGGCGGCTGACGAGCCACGCGTTCCCCGTGTGCGGCACGGAGGCAAGAAACTTCATCAGCTCGGTGTTGCCCGTTACGTCCTGGTGGACTCGCGCGTTGTCGACGGCGCGCTGAAGTAATTCGACCGGACCGAGTGCGAGAAGCGTTGGCTCGAGAAAGGCGAGGCCGGATGTCTGCGTGCTGAGGTTGGTCAGGGGGCCAGCGGAGGGTTCAGCAGGCGCGACGCTGGGGCTCAGAGTGAGAACCCGTGTGCCCTGGTAATCGGCCGCTGTGCCGCCGTGCTGTGTCACGAGCCCCTCGATGCGCGCCGCGTCAAAACGGCCGCGCAGCAGCACGAGCGTTCGTTCGCGGCCGGCGCCGCTCATCGAAGCGACGACGGTGTCGATGTCGCGCTCGATGTCGATGCCCGTCTCAGCCGCCATCCGCTCTTTCTCCTGGCCGGCCGGGAACAGCTCGTGAAGTTTCTGGCGAAAACCGGAGTTCATGATGTCTTGCACATCCGCGTAGGCGATCGTGGATGCATCGGCAGGAAGATACGCGAACTCGGCGACCCCGCCGCCCCGTCTCGCAGGAAGGGCCCCGCTGTAATAGGCGACTACCCCGGTGCAAAGCCCGACGACGACTATCAGCGCGGATCCGACGAGAAAATAACGGGTTCGCTGGTTCATGAATCCGACCTCTGTAAAACTGTCCCTACAGGGAATATACGGCGTCCGGGCGATTGCGTTCAGGGTAGGCCGCGGTCTGGACTGCGGTCACTGCTCGAGCACGTATTCCCGCCGGCTGACGGTGCGGACCGCGATGGCGATGCTGACGATTGCGATGACCCCCAGGCCGAGGAGGCTCTCGGTGAGGCTCGGCACCTCGTGAAACAGCGCCTGCATGATGTCCAGAGCCGAGTCCCCGGGGATGGCGTGCGGCACGAGCCCCTGCAGGTAATAGGCAACCGTCAACCGTTTGAAGTAGCCGGGCAGGGCCATCACCAGCATTTCCCAGCCGAAGACGAAGAGCAGACCGAAAATCAGCGGCCGCTTCAGGAGCGTGCCGGCGAGTGCGAACACACCGCCATACACGAGGAGCCCGAGCACCAGCAGTGTCAGATCTTTCAGAAGGTCGGGGAAGCTAGCACCCAATGAGGCGCCAATCGGCACGACAAGCAGCCAGACCAGTGTGACGGCGGGCAACACCACGCTGATGGTGCAGGCGGCGTACGCCAGGTATTTGCCGAGCAGGACAGCGCCACGGGGAATGGGTCGGGTAAAGAGATACGTGAGGGTCTTGTCCTCCACCTCGTCGGCCATCAACGAGGTCCCGTAGAAGATCGCGAGAACGGGAATGCTGAAGCGGACGAAGAAGCCCCACATCATGAAGCCGAAGATCATCGGCCCTGCCACCGGGGTCCGGCCCCTCGCCATCAGCGGGATTCCGGCCTCGACGAGCAACCGGAGGATCAGGGCCACCAGCACGGGCAGCCCCACGACCAGGCCCATGAACACCGTGCGCCGCGACCAGAGCATCTGCCCGATGGACATCGCGAACACGCGCTGGGCACCATACAGCAGCCCAGGAGATCGACGGCCGGACTGGGGCAATGGGGGAACCTGGCTCGGGTCGGTCACGGATGGCCTCAGTTCTTCACCAGGTACTTGAACACGGCCTGCAGGTTGTCGTCGGGCGAGGTGAGCTCTTCGACGGCACCACACTCGCCGGCGGCCACCAGTTCGGTCAGCCTGGCGTAGAAGGCATCTGGTGTGCCCGTTTCCACGACCACGGCGCCGGGCTGAAAGCGCAGGCTGATCACGTCCAGATGCGCGAGGAACTCACGAGCCAGTCGTCGGGGATCGGCGGCGCGGATGTAGACGGTGTGCGGATGCTCATCGATCAGATCGCGAATCTGATGGACGTTGCCCTCGGCGAGGATGCGGCCGTTGTTGATGAGCAGGATGTTGCTGGTCATCGACTCGATCTCGTGCAGGATGTGACTGGAGACCAGCACGCTGCGACCCTGGCGCGCCCAGTCGCGGATCATCCGGATCGTACGGCGGCGTCCGATCGGGTCCATGCCCGACAGCGGTTCGTCGAGAATCAGCAGCTCGGGGTCGTGGGCGAGGGCTTGCGCGAGCTTCACGCGCTGGCGCATTCCCTTGCTGTAGGCGCCGATGCGCTTGCCGGCCACATCCAACAGGTCGACCATGCCCAGCGCCCGATGGGCGGCGGCGCGTGCCTGACGCTCGTCGTGCCCGTTGAGCCGCAACAACGCGGTGACCCATTCGAGCCCTGTCATCCGCTCGTAGAAGGCGTCCTGCTCCGGACAGAACCCGATGCGGAAATACAGCGAGGGATTGCCCCAGATGGGCTCGCCCAGCACCTGGACGCTGCCCTTGCTCGGCCGAAGCTGACCGGTGATGAGCTTCATGAACGTGCTCTTGCCCGCGCCATTGGGCCCGAGCAGGCCCGTGATCCCGGGCGGAACCTCGACCGAGACGTTGTTCAACCCGATGACCTGGCCATACCACTTGGACAGGTCCCGCGCCGCAAGCACGGGACCGGTCATGAGACGACCTCGACGCCCCGCACCTGACGATCGAGCACCGAGAGGGCCACGACGACGATCGCGGCGAGCACGAGCACGGACACGATCACGGGCGTCTCGTAGCGCGGCGGCTGGCCGAAGATGGCGTCGCTGACGACGTCGAAGTTGGCGCCGAGCGAGACCCACGCGACACCCGTCGACCCGGTGACGAATGACAGCACGCCGTACATCGCTTCACTGAAGAAGAGGATGCCCGCATACATCACCGCGACGTACCGCGTGCTCGTCGAGAGCGCCGACAGCGCCAGCATCGCGAACGCCGGCACGATGACGCGAATGGCGGAGGCGAGCACCACGGCCGGCACGATGGAAGGATGCGCCCGGACAAACGACAGGCTGCCGCTCAGGATCACCTGCATGACGATCAGCAGCAGGGCCGGCAGAATCACCGCAAAGCCAAGGAAGTAGAGCAGGATGGCGAGCTTGCCGGCGATGTACTCCATCCGCCCCAACGGCTTCGACAGGTACACCTGCAGCGCGCGTGCGCGCCGATCGTTCGCGATGAGGCCGGCGCCGACGTAGATCGTGATCAGAAACGAGAGCACGCCCTGGAATCCGTTGTCGATGAAGCGCTGAAACATCGCCACGTCGACCGGGAGAATCCGGGTGACCTGCGGCGTCGTGATCGCAAAGTAGATCTGCACGCATCGAACGAGGAACGGGGTCCAAGCCAGAAGGAGCAGCGCGACGAGCACGCGGCGGCCGAGCAGCTGCCGTGTCCCGGTCTTGAAGATGACCGCCCAGGCGTGGCCGGTTGGGCGGCGCGTCCCCTGGTAGCGTGCGTAGCTCTGGTCGTGAACGGGGCTCATGGTTCCCCTATCGCGCGCGCGAACACGTCCTCGAGCGTCGGGACGCTCGGGCGCAGGTGCCTGACCTGCACGCCGGCCTCACGGGCGAGCGTGCAGATCCGCTGCTGGTCGCCACCGCTGTCGCGTGGCTCACCCGCCACGAACACGCGCATCACGTCTTCGTCGGTCTCGCGGCACACCATCCCCTCGTGCTGGAGTCGGGTAATGAACGCGGGCAGGTCGCCCTTGATGCGCAGCTCGTAGACGCGGCTGGCCGCGCCCTTCAGCGCCTCGATGGGGCCGGACGCCGCCACCCGTCCCTTGTCGAGCACGATCACGTGATCGCACGTGTATTCGACATCCGGCAACAGGTGCGAGGAGACGATGACGTTGATACCTTTGTTGTGCGACAGGTCGCGGATGAGGTCGAGCATCTCGTCGCGCCCGTTCGGGTCCATGCCGTTGGTCGGCTCGTCGAGAAAGAGCAGATCCGGATCGTGCACGAGCGCCTGCGCGAGCTTGATGCGCTGCTTCATGCCCGTCGAGTAGGTCTCGACATTCCGGTACCGAGCCTCGCCGAGCCCCACGTAGTAGAGCACCTCGTGGGCCCGCTGCATCGCGTCGGCGCGCGGGAGGCCGGCAAGCTCGCCACAGTAGGCGACGAACGTGACGGCATTCATGCCCGGCACGTGGCCGTCCGTTTCCGGCATGTAGCCCAATCGCGCGCGGATGCTGAGTGGCTCGGTGGCGACGTCGAGGCCGAAGACGCGAAGGTGCCCCGCTTCTGGCGCGATGAACCCCAGGAGCGACTTGAGCATGGTGCTCTTGCCCGCGCCGTTGGGGCCAAGCAGACCCACGGCCCCTGCGGGAAAGACGGCGCTCACGTCGCGCAATGCGGCACTCTTGCCGTACTGCACGGTGACGTGCTCGAGCAAAACGGGGGGTTGAAGATCAGCCATCCAGGAGCGACTGCGAGATCAAGAACGATATACGAAGAACCGACCGGCCGGGGTTCGGGGCATCGGAGATATGGCTCGGGGCTCGGGAAGACACGGCTCGGGGCTCGCGGCTTGGGGCTCGGGGCTCGGGGCTCGGGGCTCGAGGAAGAGACGGCTCGGGGCTCGGGGCTCGAGGAAGAGACGGCTCGGGGCTCGAGGCTCGGGGCTCGGGGCTCGGGGCTCGGGGCTCGAGGAAGATACGGCTCGGGGCTTATGGGCGGCGCAGACTGCGCGCCGCGCGGATCACGGCGAGGGTGGCGTCCGTGAGCATGTAGCCCTCCAGCTCGTCGAGGGCGGCCAGCGCGACAGCTTCGGCGTCCTCTCCCGCCACCAACGTGCCGCCGACCCGCTGGCAGGCATAGTCGACGACAACATAGTGGTACGCGACGCCCGTCGCATCGAGCTCGATATGCTCGGCCACGTCGACCAGCGGACCGACCGCCACACGCAGGCCGGTTTCTTCGACGACTTCGCGCATGACGCCCTGCTCCAACGTCTCGCCCAGCTCGAGCACGCCGCCGGGCAGGCTCCACCTCCCGGCCAGCGGCGGATGCCGGCGCTTCACGAGGACGACCTCGTCCTCAATGGTCAGCACGACTGCACCGACGGCAATGACAGGATGCGATGGGTGTTCTCGCCCGCGCGGGTCGGACATGGTTTTTGAGGCTTACGGACGCTAGATCGCCATCGTCGCGTACGCGTTGAACTCGAGCCCCGAGGACTCGCCACGCTCGAGCTTTCGTAAACCGGCGGCTGCAATCATGGCGGCGTTGTCGGTGGACAACGACATCGCCGGGATGAACACGGGCATGCCGTCCAGCCGGCCTCGCTCGTGCGCATCACGCCGCAGGCGGCTGTTGGCCGACACACCGCCCGCGATACCCACACTCCGAGCGCCAATGACGCGCGCGGTGTCGAACGTGCGTGCCACCAGCGTTTCGATCACCACGCGCTGGAAACTCGCGCAGAGATCGGCGACCTCCTGCTCGGACAGGCTCGGACCGCTAGTTGGCCCATCCGGCCCCGTGTTCACCGCCACACCCCGGCCCTGCAGATAGCGCACGACAGCGGTCTTGAGACCGGAAAAGCTGAAATCGGCGAGATGCCGATGCTCGGGCGGCAGCGGCGACAGCTCGTTCGGCGCCCGGTTCCGGTCGGCATGCGTGAAACGCAAACGAGGCAGCTCCACCGCCTGGTCGTCGCCCTTCTGCGCGAGCCGGTCGATCACGGGGCCTCCCGGGTAGCCGAGCCCCACCAGTCGCGCCACCTTGTCGTACGCCTCCCCGGCTGCATCGTCGCGGGTCCTGCCGATGAGCTGATAGGTCCCAGGCTCCGGCACGAGATAGATGCTGGTGTGCCCGCCCGAGACGACCAGCACGGCGGCCGGCAGCGGAATGGCGCCATGGTCGAGGAAGATGGACTCGATGTGACCCGCCAGATGATGAACGGCCACGATCGGCTTCTGCAGCGTGGCCGCCATCGCCTTGGCGAACGACACGCCCACGAGGAGGGAGCCCACCAGCCCGGGGCCCTGCGTCACGGCGAGTGCATCCACGCGCCCGAGCGGCACCCCCGCGTCGGCGAGCGCCCGATCGACCACGCCGCAGATGTCACGTACGTGCTGACGCGATGCAATTTCCGGCACGACTCCGCCCCACTCGCGATGAATCTCCACCTGTGAGGCGATTACATTCGATTGCACCTGCCACGGCCGCAGCGGGTCGCCCGTGGTCGAGACGACAGCTGCCGCTGTCTCATCACACGACGTCTCGATCCCCAGCACATTCATCTGTTCATTCACCCCAGGTGGACTCGTCCGTTGCCAGAGACCGTGGCGCTTCGGTGCGGTAACGAAGGCCCCACGGTCAGCCGTCGACGTTCGCCGCAAACAGCGCGGCGAGACTCTCCGTATAGGGCGCCCGGGCAATGCCTTTTTCCGTGATGATCCCATCGACCAGATGTGCGGGTGTCACATCGAACGACGGGTTCCAGAGACTCGCCCCCTCGGCCGCAAGCCGGGCGCTGCCGAGGTGCGACACCTCGCGCCCGTCGCGCTGCTCGATGGGAATGGCGCTGCCGTCGGCTGCAGCCAGATCGATCGTCGAGAGCGGCGCCGCCACGTAAAACGGCACGCCGTGCGCCTTGGCCAGCATTGCGACCGAATAGGTGCCGATCTTGTTCGCAAAATCGCCGTTGGCCGCAATGCGATCGGCGCCGACCACCACCACGTCTACTTCGCCCACCCGCATCAGCGTTCCGGCCATGCTGTCGGTGATCACCGTCGTGGGCACGTGATCGCGCACGAGCTCCCATGCCGTGAGCCGGGCGCCCTGCAGGAAGGGCCTGGTCTCATCGGCGTAGACCTGCTTCACCTTTCCTTGCTCGTTGGCGGCGCGGATGACGCCGAGTGCGGTGCCGTATCCGGCCGTGGCCAGGGCGCCCGCGTTGCAGTGTGTGAGAATCCGCGCGTCAGGAGGCACGACGGCGGCACCAAACTGGCCCATCGCGCGGCAGCTCTGCACGTCTTCGTCGTGGATGGCCAGGGCCTCGGCCTGCAGCCGCTCGGTGATCTGCGCCACCGACTCGCCCGCCTGCACGCCCGCCGCGAACGACCGCTTCATCCGATCGATCGCCCAGAACAGGTTCACGGCTGTGGGACGCGTGCCGGCCATGAGCTCGCACAACTTGTTGAACTCCACCGCGTACTGCCGCGTGCCTTGCGCCTTGCACTTGCGCATCCCGAGCGCGAGCCCCATGGCGGCGGCAACCCCGATGGCCGGCGCACCGCGAATCACCATTGTCTTGATCGCGCGTGCCACCTCGGCGGCGGTCTTGCAGCGTACGTAAATCTCCTGGGCCGGCAGCTTGCGCTGATCGACCATCACCACCGCGTCAGATTGCCATTCGATCGTCGGGAGCATTCGGGGAATGATATCGAAGAAGAGGACGGAGCGATGGACGTTGCCGACCAGATGCCGTCAGCGCCCGGGCATGGTCGACACGATCTAGCGGCGCAGACTCCCTCCGTCGAACGGCGCGGGCAGCAGCGCAGCCAAATCGTGCTCCGCTCTCACACCCCCCACGCCGGCGAGCACCACGTGGATATTCGCGCAAAACTCCCAAAGCAGCTGGCGGCACGCCCCACACGGCGGCGTCGGCGTTTCCGCCCCGGTGACAACGGCGATCGCGGTGAACGACCTCGCGCCTTCGGACAGCGCCTTGAACAGCGCCACACGCTCGGCACACATGGTCAACCCGTACGAGGCGTTCTCGATGTTGCACCCCGAGAACACACGCCCATCGCCACACCGGAGGGCCGCGCCGACGGCAAAGCCGGAGTACGAGGCCAGCGCATGCCCGCGCGCCTGCCGTGCCGCGTCGACAAGAGCGGCCACGTCGGCAGCGACGAGCTCAGATGCCGGCAATGATGCCCTCGAGGAGTGCCGCCATCTGGTGCTGGACCGCGCGTGTCGTTTCGAGCACTTCCGACTCGCTCAGCTGTTGCGGCAGCACCCCAGCGGCCATGTTCGAGATGCAGCAGATACCCAGCACGTCGAGGCCCATCTGCCTGGCGGTGATGGCCTCGTGCACCGTCGACATGCCGACGGCGTCGGCACCGAGCGTGCGAAAGGCTCGTATCTCCGCCGGCGTCTCGTAACTCGGGCCGCTCACGCCGATGTACACGCCGTGTTCCAGGCGCACTCCAGCCCGATCGGCCGCGGCCACGGCAATGGATCGCAGACGCGGCGAGTACACGTCCGACATGTCGGGGAACCTGGGCCCCAGCCGCGCGTCGTGAGCGCCGACGAGCGGGTTGCTGCCAGTGAAGTTGATGTGGTCGTCGATGCACATCAGCGAACCGCGCGTGAATCGGGTGTTGATGCCACCGGCCGCGTTGGTGAGGACAACCGTTTTCACTCCGAGGTACCCCAGCACGCGCATCGGGAACGTGACGTTTGAGGGCGCCTGACCTTCGTAGAGGTGCACGCGTCCCGCGAGCACGAGCACTCGTCGCCTGCCGCACGCGCCCGCCACGACCCTGCCCTCGTGCCCCGCCACTGTCGGCGTCGGGAAGCCGGGGATGACTCCATACCCGCACTCGACACTGGATGTCAGCGCGTCGGCAAACGCTCCGAGCCCGGAGCCGAGCACGACGGCGATGTCCGGCACGGCACCGATACGCTCGCGGACACACGCTCCGGCGTGCGCCACGTCAGTCCACGCGTGATCTGAGGTCGTACTCATCGCTGCCGATCGGCGGTCGCCATCCAGCTCACAGCCGGATCTCACCGGGACGAACGCCGGAGGTGAGTGTTTCAAGGATCAGGGGATGGCAGGTCGGCGCCGCGGGCCCGACGCTGATCGCCGACGACAGGAGCGCCCGCGTCTCTGCACAGCGATCCGCGGTCGCCGCCAGCATGATGGCGACCGGCTCGCCCTCGCAGACGCGATCGCCCACGTCGAAGAGCAGTTCGATGCCGGCGCCGTGGTCGATCGGTGCGTCGACACGGTCGCGCCCCGCGCCGAGGACGACCGCCGCCCGACCGACGCATTCGGCATCGATCGCTTCGATGAATCCTGTCCCGGCAGCCAGGATGGGTTCCTGCACCTCGGATCCGGGCAGACGCGTGTAGTCGTCGAGTACCCCCGGGTCTCCGCCCTGCGCCTCGACGATGCGACCAAACCGCTCCAGACCCGCACCACTGACAAGGGCACGACGGACGGCGGCTTCGGCCGCCTCGTCGTCAGCTTCGATCCCGGCCAGCACCACCATCCGAGCGGCCAGCCGCACCGACAGCATCTCGAGGTCGGCCGGCCCTCTTCCCTTCAGCGTTTCGATCGCCTCGATGACTTCCGTGGCATTACCGATGGCGCGTCCGAGCGGTGCGTCCATCGCGGTGAGGACGGCTTCGGCGTCGAGGCCGCTGCGGTCCGCGATCTGCAGCAGCGTGGAGGCCAGCGTCCGCGCCTCTTCGAGCGTCTTCATGAACGCGCCGCGGCCCACCTTCACGTCGAGCACAAGACCGCAGATGCCTTCTGCGATCTTCTTGCTCAGAATGGATGATGCAATCAGCGGCACGCTTTCTACGGTACCGGTGACGTCTCGCAAGGCGTACAGTCGCCGGTCGGCTGGGGCAATCTGGTCCGACTGTCCGATGAACGCGCAGCCGACGCGGCGCAGCACGCGCGTCATCTCGGTGAGTGAGAGACTCGTGCGGAACCCGGGAATCGCCGCGAGCTTGTCGAGAGTCCCGCCGGTGTGCCCGAGGCCGCGACCGGACATCATCGGCACAACCACGCCGCAAACTGCCGCCAGCGGCGCGACGACGAGCGACGTCTTGTCACCGACACCGCCCGTCGAGTGCTTGTCGACTGCGCGTCGACCGAACTCGCTGAGATCGAGCCGGTCACCCGATCGCACCATCTCGGCCGTCAGCGTCGAGGCTTCGTCAACGGTCATGCCGCGCAGCACGATCGCCATCAGCAGGGCGGCGAGCTGGTAGTCGGGCCACGATCCATCAGTCGCGCCAGACACGAACGCGCGAATGCCTGCGGCGTCGAGCGTCCCGCCATCACGCTTGAGGCGAATGAGATCGACCGCCCGCATGCGGGGCCAGTATAGTGGGAAACCGTGACCGACACGGACCGCGTACTCCTCACCGCCGCCGTGCTGTCGAGCCTCGCGGTGGCGACGTTTGCGTGGAAGGTGTTGCGCACGGATGTCGGCGATCCCGATCGGTTGATCGGCGAACTGCGTCTCTCGCAATGGGGCGCCGCGCTGCTCGCTGGTGTGGCCGGAGTGCCGGTCGGGCTCGCGCTGCTGTCCCCACTTGCCGCCACCGCCGGCCTCGAAGCAGCCCTTGGCGTGATCATCATTGGCGCCGCTGGATTGATTCTGCAGCGCGATCCGCGCGATGCACTCGCGCTGGTCGCTGGCGGGTTCATATTGCATGCGCTGATCGATCTGGCGCATCGCCCCGGCTGGCTCTCGCAGGATCTGGCGCCGCACAGCTATGTCGCGGGCTGTGCCACGTACAATGTGTGTCTGGCCGCCCTGTGCTTCGCGGTCAGGCGCCGCCCCTGACGCGCCCCTCCCCTCAGCCGCAACACCCGTCCGCGATGCCTTCTCGTTCTTCAGGACCGTTGACGGCCGACGCATTCAGTGCGCGAGTCCTGCAGCTGGTCAGCCGCATCCCGGTTGGCCGAGTCTCGACCTATGGCGACCTGGCAGAACGCGCCGGTCGACCGCGTGCCGCGCGGGCGGTCGGACGAATTCTTGCGTCCGCCACGCGTGCTGGCCTGCCCTACCATCGGGTCGTGGCGTCGGGGGGCCTGGTCGGGGGCTACGGCAGCGGGACGGCCATGAAAGCGGCATTGCTGGCCGCTGAAGGAGCCGTCGTTCGTCGCGGCCGGGTCGTAAACTTCGCCGCGCGCAGGTGGCGGCCATGACATCGAGTGCAACGCGAGAGCCGGGTCGACGACCTCGGCGGGGATGGATTGGCTGGGCAGAAGTGCAGCGCGCCGCTGGGGAGACGGCGAGGCCGGCGCGCCTGTAGGCTCGGACTAACGCTGATTCATCGACTTGGCTGGCGCCGCGGCTCCTGTCGTCAGATGCACCAGATAGTGCGTGCCGCCACTGTTCAGCCACACGCGCAGATAGTCGGCGCCCTTGAGCGTCTGCACCTTGCTGCTGCCCGATGACGGAGGCGCCATCTTCGCGACCTCTTTCACTTCGGCCGCCGTGACCACACTCGCGAGTTCCTTGCCTTTGACTTGGCCACCCTGCACGAATTCCACCCAACGCTCGGTGCCAGCCGGCTGACCGACGACCGGCGTCACCGCGTCGTTGCTGAGCCGCAGCGTGTACGATCCTGCCGGCAGTGACTGCCCGTTCGCCGTCACCTGCTGCGGCAGTCGCGCCGACCCCAGGCTTTGCGTCGTGCCTTGACTGCCGCTACGACTCTGCCCCGCTGCCATCTGGCCACCGGGCCGTGTCTGGTTCGAGGCCTGTGCCTCAACTGATATCACCGCGGCGGACGCCATAACGGCGCACGCCACCCACACTCCTGCTGATTTCGCGCTCATCGCAAGCACCTCTCTTTGGATTATAGTCACCGGTCGCTGTGAAATAGCCAGCGCGACGGCCACATGCCGGCGCCTTGGCTCAAATGGCCATCAGGTCGAATTGCTCGTGATGGAGTTGTTCGTCGGTCCTGATGGTGACGGGGCGGCCCACGGCCGCTTCGAGCTCTCGAAACACCCCGCGCCCCTCGTCCTTGAGCGCCCGCGCGATTTCGGGATTGACGCGAAGCACCAGACTGTAGCCGTCGAGCTCGCTGCTCACCTTGCGGACTTCGTTGAGGATATCGAAGCAGACTGTGGCGCTGGCCTTGATCGTCCCGGTGCCGGAGCAGTATGGGCACGGCTCGGTCAGCTGGCGTTCGAGGCTGCTCTTCACGCGCTTCCGCGTGATGATGATGAGCCCGAAGTCGGACACCTGCACGGCCTTCGAGGGCGCGCGGTCCTTACGCAACTCCTGCTCGATAGCCTGCGCCACTTTCTGGCGGTTCTTCTTCTCCTCCATATCGATGAAGTCGAGCACGATGATGCCGCCTAGATCGCGCAATCGCACCTGCCGCACGATTTCCTTGGCCGCTTCGAGGTTCGTCTTGACGATGGTGTCTTCGAGCCGGCCAGCCGACTTCTTCCCCACGTACCGGCCGGTGTTGACGTCGATCGCCACCAGCGCCTCGGTCTGGTTGATGACGATGTAGCCGCCCGACTTGAGCCACACCTTACTGCGCAACGCCTTGTCGATTTCACTCTGGACGCCGTACTCGTCGAAGATCGGGTATTCCTTCGTGAAATGTTTCACCCGCGCGAGCATGGCCGGCATGATCCGCTGTACGAATGCCACCACGCGCCGGTACTCGGTCGCATCGTCGATCCGGATAGCCTGAAACTGGTCGGTGAGCAGATCGCGCAGCAGCTTCGTGACGAGGCTCTCCTCGCGGAAGAGCGCCGCGGGCGTGCGCTCGGTCTCGCGCTTGCGCTGCACTTCGTTCCACATCTGCTGGAAGTAGCTCAGGTCCGCAACGATGTCCTCTTCTGACCGGCCGGCTGCGGCCGTGCGGATGATGACGCCCCCGGGGAGTCCTGACTGCTCGCGGAACTGCTGGACGATGGCCCTCAGGCGGCGGCGCTCGTCGCGCGCTTCGATCTTGCGGGAGATGCCAACGTGATCGACGGTCGGCATATACACCAGGAAACGGCCGGGAAGACTCAGGTGCGAGGTGATGCGAGCGCCCTTGGTGCCGAGCGGCTCCTTGACGACCTGAACGACGACTTCCTGCCCCTCTTTCAGCAGGTCTTCGATGCGCGCGGTCGGCTGCGTCCTGTCGCGCTGTCTGCGGTCGCCGCGCCCGCCGCCGTTACGGGCGGCCGCGTCAGGTTCGCCTTCGTCAGTGGGTGAGACCGCGAGGGGCGGGGGCGCATCGAGGGCAACCCCGTCGATGGCCTCCAGTATAGGAACGGGCCCCTGCTCTGGCACCTCTGTCGGAGCGTCGTCGTCGTCCTCATCCTCGAGAGATTCTTCGGTGGGGCTGATGACGTCTGAGACGTAGAGAAAGGCGTCTCGCTCGAGACCCAGATCAACAAACGCCGACTGCATGCCAGGGAGCACCTTGGAGACACGTCCTTTGTAGACGTTGCCGACCACTCCCCGTGACTGCTCGCGTTCGATGAATACTTCGACTACCTGATCGTCCTCGAGAATCGCCACGCGCGTTTCGTGGCTCGTCGAGGAGATGACCATCTCCTTCGTCATTCTGGCAGCTCCAGCGGGCGCCGTCGGCATGCTGTCCTGTCGGCTCGTCCCGGACGGTCCTCGCCAGGGCACACCCGTACGAGGTGCGCAGCAGCGCGAGAAGCCAGAGGGGAAAGTGCTGAGCCAGCAGAATCATCGATGCGACTCGGACCCGATTCAATCGACGGCGCCTCGCCGTCGTCAATTCGTGAAACGCCGCATCCTGACGTTCAGGATGAGGCCAAACCCGGCGAGCGTCGCTACGAGCGACGAGCCGCCATAACTCATGAGCGGGAGCGTCAGGCCTTTAACCGGAGCCAATCCCGCCGACATGGTGATGTTGTACACCACTTGGAAGCCAAAACCAGAGATGATCGCGACCACCAGGTAGGCGCCCACGCGATCTCTCGCGAGCCTGGCGGCATCGAGACTCCGGAGAATGATGAACAGATAGAGCCCAAGCGACAGCAGTACGCCGAGGAAGCCATGTTCCTCGGCCAGCACGGAAAATACGAAGTCGTTATGCGCAACGGGCAGAAATCCGTATCCGCCCTGGGTCCCCTGCCTGAAGCCCTTGCCGTAAAACCCGCCCGAGCCGACCGTAATCTTGGCCTGAATCTGCTGGTACCCGGCCCCTCGCGGGTCCTTGCTCGGGTCGACGAACGTGGCGATTCGTTCCTTTTGATAGTCCTTGAGGCCGTAGCGCCAGATCACGGGCGACAGCAGCACGAGCACAACGGCCGCGGTGCCAATCCACTTGAGACGAAGGCCGGCGAGGTAGGCCACGCCGAGGAAGACGGGGGCCAGCGTGGCGGCGGTGCCGAGGTCTGGCTGATGGGCGATCAGCCAGAACGGGATGCCGACGAATATCGCGCTGGTGATCAACTCGCGCGCAGAACGCGCGCTGCGCCGCTCGTCGCCGTAATACATGGCAAGCACGAGCGCGATGGTCAGGCGGGCGAACTCGGACGGCTGCAGGCTGAAGCCCGCCAGCGGAATCCATCGCCGGGCTCCACCCCGCACGGCCCCAAAAAAGGTGACGTACAACAGCAGCGCCACGAGGGCCACGTAGAGAAACAGCGATCGCTGCGCGAGCGATCGGTAGTCGATCATCAGACACGCGAGCATCGCGGCAAAGGCGACAGGCAACGCGTAGACCTGCGTCCAGAACTCCGTGCCGGGCTGATTGGCGCGCAGGTCGAACGTCACGCTGTAGATCGTGCTGACACCGATGAGCGTCAGCGCCAGCAATGCCGCCATGAGCGGGAAGTCGAGATGCGGCAGCAGACGACGATCGACCATGGTCACTGACTGGCCGGACGGCCCGCAGGCACGGGAGCGGGGTTGCCGGGAGTGGGCGGCACGGGCTGACTCGCGGGCAGGCCGGGTGCCGCTGCAGCGGGCTGGGCCATGACGGTCTTGATGACGCCATCGGCCCCCATCGTCACCGTGGGCAGCGGGCGCTTGTCGAGCTTCGCGAAGTAGGTCTCGAGCACGTGGTGGGCGATCGGCACGGCGGCCGTGGCCCCCCACCCGGCGTGCTCGGCGAACACGACGCCGGCAATCGTCGGGTTGTCGGCCGGCGCGTAGAACACGAACCAGGCGTTGTCGCGCAGGTGCACCGCGCCGTGACCCGCCGCCTTGGCGGCGGCGGCCGAGACGACCTGCGCCGTGCCGGTCTTGCCGGCGACCGGGTGCCCGTCCACACGCGCGCGGCCGGCGGTGCCGGCCCCATTGACGGCCAGCCACAGACCATCCCGGACCGCCTGCAGCACATCGGGCCTGATCGGAAACACCGAGCGCGGTGCCGGGGCGGCCAGCGACTGCCACCCGCTGCCGGAGTCGACGGCCTTCACGAGGTGCGGCGTCACCACGGTGCCGCCATTCGCCACGGTCGCAATCATTGTGGAGAGGGCAATGGGCGTTACTGACACTTGCCCCTGACCGATGGCCACCGAGATGGTCTCGCCTGGATACCAGCGTTCGCCCGTCGTCCGCAGCTTCCACTCTGACGAGGGCACGAGACTCGACACCTCGCTCGGCAGATCGATGCCCGTCTTGCCGACGAGGCCCATCTTCTCGGCATAGGCATGGATGGTGTCGATACTCATCATGCTGCCGAGGCGGTAGAAGTAGACGTCGCACGACTGCTCGATGGCGTGACGCAGGTCGAGCGATCCGTGTCCCTGCTTCTTGTCGCAGTGGAACACGTGGCCGTACAGCGTGATGCTGCCCGGGCAGTTCACCCGGTAGTCAGGCGTAATCAGGCCCTCGGAAAGCGCGGCCGTCGCCATGAGAATCTTGAACGTGGACCCCGGCGAGTAACGGCCCTGGATGAGCCGGTCCTGCAGCGGCTTCAGCGGGTCGTTGGTGAGGCTGTTCCACTTGGTGCGTTCGATGCCGTTGGCGAAGTCGTTCGGGTCGTATTCTGGCTGGCTCGTCATCGCGAGAATCTCGCCCGTGCGCGGATCGAGCATCACGCCGGCGCCCGCATAGCCATTGGCCTTGAAGCCGTCCTCGAGGGCTTTCTGCAGGTCGTAATCAATCGTCAACTGCATCCGGTGACCATCGATCGGATCCTGTTTCTTGAGCTCCTCGATCTCGCGCCCCACGCTGTTGACCACGATGAACTTGTTGCCATCGGTGCCCATCAGGTGCGAGTTGTAGACACGCTCGATCCCCGCCTGTCCGATGATCGTCCCGGCTTCCAGCTGGGAGAACTCGGGAGAATCGAGCTGCGCGTCCTGCACTTCGCCCACGTAGCCGAACAGATGCGCCGCCAGACCTCCGGCGGGGTACGAGCGCGTGGGCACCTGCTGCACCACGATTTCTGGCATCTCGAGATGTCGTGCCGTCACGGCGGCGACCTGCGCGAAGGTGGCGTGCTCGATGATCGGCAGCGGCCGGAATGGCGGCTCGCGTTGCCGGCGTTGCACGATGTCGCGAATCCGCGCTTCATCGGCGCCGGTAATCTGCGCGACGCGCTTCAGGCTCTGATCGAGGTGCTTCGTCTGCTCGCGCAGGACCGCAATCGTGAAGGAATAGCGATTCTCCACCAGGACTTTGTTGTCGCGGTCGAACAGCACGCCCCGGGGCGCCCGCAGCGGGATCGTCCGCAGCAGGTTGTTCGAGGCTTCTTCTTCGTATTTCGCGTTCTGCACCACCTGCAGCAGCCAGAAGCTGACCGCAAGGGCGGCAAAACACGCGCCGAAGATGATGCGCAGGCCGAGGATGCGGCCTTCGCTCGTGCGCCGCTCTTCGAACGCTCCGGAAGTCAACATGAGGGTCTTACCATTGCCGGCGGCTGAGGCTGGATCGGCGATTGACGCGCTGGCGGTTGAACGCGTCGGGCAACGCCACACTGCCCTGGAACAACAGGAGCCCGCATAAGCAGTTCAGTCCGGTCTCTGTCAGCATAGCCGTCCACGACAGCCCGGGCCAGTGCTGATCGATCATTCCGTACAGCACCAGCATCAGCAGCCGGTGCGCCAGGGAGGCGACAGCCAGGACCAGCGTGCGCCCGTGCGGCCTCGTCAGCACAAACTGCGTCCCGATGGCCCCAGCACCGAAGCCCACCAGGGTCTTGCTCAGGCCTCCGACCCCCACGATCTGGCCCGACAGCAGGTCCTGCAGCAGACCGCCCATAGTGCCGGCCATGATTCCAGCCAGGGGCCCCCAGTTCAGCCCGGCGTAGACCACGGCCACCAGCACGAGATCGAACACCCATCGGCCTCCCACGGTGAACCGCGCAAAGGTAATCTGGAGCAGTACCCCCACGATCACCGTGAGCAGCACCGATGTGAACTTCATGAGCCGCCGCCCGGCGGCGCTGGAGCCGTCAGCACGACCAGCACGAGCTCGACGTGCGAGAAGTCGACGGCCGGCCGGACGGTGATGACCCGGTCGGCGGCACTGGATGGCCGCGTGACCCGTTCGACCGTGCCCACGAGAAAGCCCGGCGGGTAGATGCCGTCCTGGCCCGACGTGGTGACCCGTTCCCCTACCTGAATATCGGCTAGAACGGGTACGTACTCAGCCGTGAGCAGCGACGGATTGAGGCCGCCGACGGCAATGCCGCCCGCGCCAGACCGTTCGAAGACCACGGCGGCCGCCGCGTTGCGACCGACGAGCAGCTGCACGGTCGCCGCGCTGCGGCTGATTGGTGCGATGACCCGGCCGACCACGCCCTTGGTGGCCAGCACCGCCAGGTCGGGCGCCACGCCGTCGCCAGCGCCTCGGTCTATCGTCACGGTGAACACCCCTGGCGAGGGATTGCCCGCCACCACGCGAGCGCCCAGCATAGGGTGCGGCTGTGCCTGTTTGAGCTCGAGCGCCTGCTGCAGACCCTGCGCTTGTGCGGCCAGCGCGCGCTCCCGCTGGAGATTGACTTCGAGATCGAGAATCCGGCGCTGGAGGGCCGCGTTTTCGCGCGCGGCGCCGCTCAGTGCCACGTAGTTGGTGACAAGGCTGCGGCCCGTGTCGGCAATGCCGGTGGTGACCGACTGCAGGCGGGAGAAGATGTCGAAGGCGGCAGATTGAATGACGGGCAACCCGCTCTTGGACTGCACCTGGGCAGAAATGAGCAGCACGTGCCCGACGCACATGACGAGAAGAAGCGAAAATGTCTGACGTCGCGGCATCAACGGCTGGCCGACAGAGCTCCTGCCATCATCTGCTCAGATTAGAACAGAGAACCGGTACGCGGTCACGGTCAGTCGAGTGAGATCTTTCTGAGCAGCTCGAAATTCGAGAGCATCTTCCCGGCACCGAGGACCACCGTGGAGAGCGGGTCCTCCGCCATGGCGACCGGCAGGCCCGTTTCTTCGCGCAGACGCTTGTCGAGATTCTTCAGGAGCGATCCGCCACCGGTGAGCACGATGCCCCGATCGACGATGTCGGCCGAAAGCTCCGGCGGCGTCCGCTCGAGCGCGACGCGGACGGCATCGACGATGACGTTGACCGTTTCGGCGAGCGACTCGCGGATCTCCTCGTCGGAGATCGTGATGGTCTTCGGGACGCCCTCAATCAGGTGGCGGCCTTTGATCTCCATCGTGATGCGATCCTCGAGCGGGAACGCAGACCCGAGCTCCACCTTGATTTGCTCGGCGGTGCGCTCGCCGATGAGCAGGTTGTACGTCTTCTTGACGTACTGAATGATCGCATCGTCCATCTCGTTGCCGGCGACCCGGATGGCCTTGCTGTAGACGATACCCGCCAGAGAGATCACGGCGATGTCGGTGGTTCCGCCGCCGATATCCACGACCATGTTGCCTGAGGCTTCTTCGATGGGCATGCCGGCGCCGATAGCTGCGGCCATGGCTTCTTCGACGAGGTAGACCTCGCTGGCCTTGGCCCGATAGGCGCTGTCTTTGACGGCCCGCTTCTCGACCTGGGTGATCTCGGATGGCACGCCGATGACGATGCGCGGGCGCACCCACATGGTGCGGTTGTGCGCCTTCTTGATGAAGTGCGCCAGCATCTTCTCGGTGACTTCGAAGTCGGCGATGACGCCGTCCTTCATGGGCTTGATGGCGACGATGTTGCCCGGCGTGCGGCCGAGCATTTCCTTGGCTTCCCTGCCGACGGCTTCGATGCGCCCCGTCACCTTGTTGATAGCGACGATGGACGGCTCGTTGACGACGATGCCTTTGCCGCGGGCGTAGACACAGGTGTTGGCCGTGCCAAGGTCGATAGCGAGGTCGCTCGAAAACAACGAAAAGACCGAGCGAAGATTCAACGGTGCTCCTGTTCCTCGGCCCGCATCGGGGCGCCATGGGTATCGGTGCCCGCGACGTGTATGCCGTTCTTGCCGGTCATCTTGACCCGGTACATGGCCGCGTCGGCTGCTTGCAGCAGGCCTTCAGGAGTATCGGCCACATCGGGCAAACTCGCCACCCCAATTGACGCCGTCAGACGGCTTCCGGGGCTGCTCCCCTCGAGAAAGCTGAACCGATCGATGCGATCGCGCACGCGGCGCGCCACCGCCAAGGCACCATCGCCGCCTGTTTCTGGCAGCAAAATCGCGAACTCGTCGCCGCCGAAGCGCGCGACGATGTCGGTCTCGCGCGCGCAGGTCTTGATGATGTCGGCGGCCTCGATGAGCGCGCGGCTACCGAGCAGATGCCCGTTCGCATCGTTGATGCGCTTGAAGCCGTCGAGGTCGATGAACAGCAGCGACAGCGGCCATCCGCTGCGCATCGCGCGCTTGGTCTCTTTGCGCAGGACCTCGTTCAGATAGCGTGAATTGTACAGCTGCGTGAGGTCGTCGGTGACCGACAGCGCTTCGGCGCGGGCGACGCGCAGGGCGGTCGACAGCGCATAGGCGGCCGGCTCGAGCAGCCGCATCACCGCGTCGGCAAAGCTATGCGAGATGACGGGCACGCGATGCGCGCGACTGACATCGAGCGCTACGAGCACACCCACCACCGCGCCATGCGCCACGAGCGGCCAGCCGGCGAGCGAAATTTCCACCAGGGGCCGCCGCGCCTCCACGTCGGCGCGGTCATCGAGATAGTTCGTGACGCGAACGGCAGGATGCCCGGTTTGCGCCAGGACGTCGGCAAACGATCGAAGCGCCGTGCGGAGCGACACGTCGAGCTCGTGGTCGCCGAGCAGATGCGCGCCGCCGTCGGGTTCCATCGCAAAGACGAACCACCGTTCGATCGGCAGCCACGCGGCCACCTGCGCGGCCAGTGCCTCGGCAACTCCAGCCGGGTCCGCTTTCACGCTCACGGCGCGCAGCACGCCGCCCACCGAATCGGGAGCGGCCGCGAGCGCCGACAGGCGGTCGGCGCCCGCTTCGAGACGATCGGCCAGATCCATGGTGGCCTCGAAGCCAAACGCACGCTGCAGGTCTTCGATGTGAAGTGGGCCGGTCAGGTGCTCACGGAATCCGAGCGAGCGCGACAACTCGGGCAGGCCGGGCTGTGCCGTGGCGCTGTAGGAGACAGCAGGCACGCTGGTGATCAACCCCGACACCAGCCGATGCGCGCCATCGTCGAGCGTCAGCTCCCAGAGCATACACACAGCGTCTTGCGGCACCGTCCACATCGTGCCCTTGCGGATGAGCACGAGGCGCACGCCGGCCGCCGTGCGCAGGAGGGAGAGCGGGGGCTCGATGTCCTCGGCACGATCGCCGCGATGGAACACGGCGACGGTCAGCGCGCTCTCGGCAGAGCTGCCCGCTGTCCCGGATAATCTCCGCGGATATCGGCCTAACATGGTGGCAATTCAGTGCGGCAGGTCAGATTGGGAGCGCCAGCCTAGTTGCGCAAACTATAGCACGGCAAATCGCGTTTCCAGGGCGGATTGACGGGCCACCGCACGTGTGTCGCGACACTTTTTCAGTAACAGTTTCGTTAGTATCGCGGCACGAGCGAGCGGTCCGCCGGAGGCCTCGCAGGGATTGGACGGGAACGCATGGCATAATTGCGTTTTCAACCGCGCAGGAGACGCTGACCTATGACGATGCTCGACCGAATGCGCCGCCACAAGTCCTGGCTGAAATGGAGCCTGGGCGCAGTGGTGGTGACGTTCGTCCTTCTTTACGTGCCCCAGTTCATGAACCAGGGCGGCGCCGGTGCGGCGCCAAACGACGTCGTTGCCACGGTGAATGGCCGCAAGGTGACGGCTAATGTCTTCCAGCGCGCGTACAACCAACAGTTGTCCCAGATCCGGTCGAGTTATGGTGACGTGAACGATGACATGCTCCGTCAGCTGCAGCTCGGGCCGCGACTGATCCAGCAGCTCGTCAATCAGGAAGCCGTGATCGCTGAAGCCGACCGCCTCGGCGTCACCGTGAGTGACGGCGAGCTGCGCGAACGCCTCGTGCGCCTGCCGCCATTTCAGGAGAACGGCCAGTTTGTCGGCGAGCAGAAATATCGACTGATGCTCGATTCCTCCCGGCCCCCCGTCAAGCCGGCCGAATTCGAACAGGAGCTCCGTCAGTCGATCATGGCGGAGAAGCTCCAGGCCGCCGTCACAGGCTGGATTCGCGTCACCGATGCGGACATCGAACAGGAATACCGCAAGCGCAACGAGAAGGTGCGGCTCGATCTGGCCGTTGTCAACGCCAACCAGTTCCGGTCGGGCGTCACCGCCACGGACGCGGACGTCACGGCCGAGTTCTCGGCGCATCCCGACACCTACAAAACGCCCGAGAAGCGGCGCGTGAAATATCTCTCGATCGATGCGAGCACGTTGCGTGACAAGGTCACCGTGACGCCGCAGGAAGTCGAGGAGCGGTATCGCCAGAACGTGCAGACCTACTCGACCCCCGAGCAGGTGCGCGCCAGCCACATCCTCTTCAAGACCGAAGGCAAGGACGAAGCTGCGGTCAGGAAACTCGCCGAGACGGTGCTCGCCAAGGTGAAGGCCGGGGGAGATTTTGCCGCCCTCGCGAAGCAGTACTCGGAGGATGACAGCAAGGCGAGCGGTGGCGACCTCGACTTCTTCGCCAAAGGGCGGATGATCCCCGAGTTCGAACAGACCGCGTGGGGCATGAAGATCGGCGAGACAAGTGGCCTCGTCAAGTCGCAGTTCGGCTTTCACATCATCAAAGTGACCGACAAGCGCGCGGCGGCAACCAAGACGCTCGACGAAGTGCGGCCGCAGATCGAGCAGCAGGTCAAGACAGAGAAGGCCACCAACGAGGCGTCGCGCATCGCCGACGAAGTCGCGGGTCAGATTAAGGCGCCGGCCGATCTCGACAAGGTCGCGACGGCCCGCGGGTGGACGGTCGGCGACTCCGGACTGTTCTCGCGTGACGAGCCGCTCGCAGGGCTGGGCTTCGCCGACGCCGTGAAGTCCGAGGCGTTTCGGCTCGACAAAGACAAGGTCAGCGGGCAGATTCGCACGACTCAGGGCTACGCCTTCATCGCAGTCACCGAGATCGCGCCACCTGGCGTTCCGAAGCTCGACGACGTGAAGGACAAGGTTCGTGACGCCGTCGTGATGAAGAAGGCGGTCGACCTCGCTCAGAACAAGGCCGCCGCGATCTCTCAGGCGGGAGCCAACTTCGCGGCCGCCGCCAAGGCCGCGGGTGTCACGGTCAAGAGCACCGATCTGACCACGCGCGGCGCCGCGCTCCCAGAGGTCGGCGTGAACGAGGCGGTCGACGCGGTGGCGTTCAGCCTGAAGCCCAACGAAACCAGCAAGCCGATCGCCACCGAGTCAGCGGTCGTCGTCGTCCACCTCCGGGAGCGCAAGGACATCGATCCGGCCGCGCTCGAAGGCGAACGCGAGACGCTGCGTACGCAACTCACCCAGGAGCGCCGGTCAGAGTTCTTCAGCGCCTATATGACCAAGGCGATGAAGAACATGGACGTGAAATACAACAACGAGACCGTGAAGACCCTGCTCGGGGTGTAAAAAAGAAAAAGACCGGGTCTCCGAGGGATTCATGCGGAGACCCGGTCTTCTGTACAAGCGGAGACCCGGTCTTCTAGTTCATGAAGACGTTCGGCAGGATGGCCAGCGGCTCACCCCGACGGAACAACTGAAACAGTGACAGGGCCGACTGCACGGCGCGCATGTCACTGCGCCGGCCCAGCATCGTCAGTCCCGTGCTCGATTGCGAGCCGAACTGGCTGGAGAGAATGTCGTAGAACGACCGTTTGGCGGGGTAGACGACGAGATCGACCGCACCGGCCGGGTCGAGCTTTGCGCGGACCTGGGCGATGCGGAGCGCATCTTCGAGGCCGCCGAGCTCGTCGACCAGTCCCAACTCGCGTGCCTGGTGACCGGTCCAGACGCGCCCCTGCCCCACCGCGTCAATCTTCTCCGGGGTCTGATGCCGCCCTTCGGCAACGCGCCTGAGGAACAGCTCGTAGGTGGCCTGCATCTGCTCCTCGACGCGGCTGCGCTCGGCGGGCGTGAATGGCCTGAACGGTGAGTAGATCTCGGCCGACTCGCCGTCTCCCACACTGCCGGTGCCCACCCCCAGTTTGTCGAGCGCGCCCCGCACGACGAACTTGCCCGTGACGACCCCGATCGATCCAGTGAGCGTCCCGGGCTGCGCCACGATGACATCGGCTGGTGCCGCGATGTAGTACCCACCAGAGGCCGCGACATCGCCCATGGAGATCACAAGCGGTTTCACCTCACGCGTCAGCATGAGCTCGCGCCAGATGACCTCTGAGGCAATGGCCGATCCGCCCGGGCTGTCGACGCGGACGACGACCGCCCGTATCGACGGGTCGATGCGAACCTTCCGCACCCACTCCACGAACGTCTGCGAGCCGAGCACCAGGCCGGTCGGAGAGTCGAGCGAGCTCTTGCCGCTGGCAATCGTGCCCACGGCGTAGAGCAACGCGATGCGTCCACCGGGTTGAGGCAGCCGGGCTGGTGGCGCGGTACGGGCGTACTGCTCGTTCTCGATAGCCTGGGTGCCTTGAATGGGCGCCTTGTCGTCGAGCTGGTCCTCATAGGCCAACTCGTCCACCAGTCCCGTCTTCACGGCCGCGTCACCGAGGTAGGGACCCCCACCGAGCGCCGCGCGCGCCTGGTCCTCCGTGATCTTGCGATCGCGGGCCACCGAGCGCACGAGCTCGTCGTACCAGTCGCGATTGAGGGCTCGGGTCATCTCGCGGTGCGCCGCGGTGAACCCCTTCTCGGTGAACGTGTTCGCCGCCGTCTTGTACTCGCCGATATGCAGCAGGTCGGGATAGACGCCGATCTTGTCGAGCGCCCCCCGAAAAAAGAGCTCGTAGGAGGCCAGGCCAGCGACGTCGAGCTGCCCGGCGGGCATCATGACAACGTGCGTGGCGGCCGAGGCGACGTAGTACTCGCCCGAGCTGCCCGACTCGAGAAAGGCAATCAGCGGCTTGCCTGAGGTCTTGAAGTCCTCGAGCGCCGCGTGCACCTCTTGCAGCTGTGCCCACATCGCGCCAGAGACAGCCGTCTTGATGATGAGCACCTTGACGCGACTGTCGCTCTTCGCCCGGTGAATCGTCTCGATGGTCGATCGCAGCGTCGGGGCGCGCTGCAGGAACTGCCGCAGAACGTCAGACGGCTCGATTTCGCTGAACGGCGCCTCGATCTTCAGGGTGAGGGACGCGTTTGCGGGTACCGTCGGCGATGGGGTTGCAACAAGGGCCACGACCAGCATGGCGGCCGCCGAAACCATCACAGCGAGGAGAATCAGGAAGATGACGAGCGCAACACCGCGGCGAGCTGCCAAGAAGAACCTCACCGGAAGTATAGCGTCTCCAGGTCGGCCGACCTGCCTGCGCACAGCCGACATCGGCCCCCACGGGCGTTGAAGGACAGTCGCGGGCGAGGGCGGTCAGAACCGGACGCCGGCGGCTGCGCGCACGCCTCGCCACCGCGAGTCGCGCGTGCCAATCACTGAGGTGCGATCCCGGTCCAGGCGCCGAACAGTGAGCGCCAGCACGCCGGCGAGACTCCCAACGCCCGCGACGAGCCACACCGGCCACGGCAACAGCACCGCGACGAGCGCCATCGGCGGTTTCCCAGGACGGCCGGCGCGAGCCAGGCGCCGGCACGCCACGGTGACGTGGCGAGCCACGCGCGCGTCAATGGATAGACGAGCACCGCGACGATTTGGCCCTCTTGCCACCCGATGGCTGCCGGCATTGTCGCCAGCATGCCGCCCACCAGCCACGGCCACCGCTCGGTCTGCACACGCCCCGACCTCAGGATGGCCGCGACCGACGCCGCAACACTGCCGAGCCCGAGGAGCGACCATAATCGAAAGGCGCTCGGCAGACTTACCAAGGTGAGGGGCGCGAGCAAGGGCGCGAGCAGGGGGGTGTTGAGGTTTGGCCTTATGGCCGCCGCGTAGAGCGGCGCGCCAGCCCGCCAGGCGGCCGCGGGTACTTGCCAGGCCCTCCGTCGTTGGTCGGCGCGTTGTAACCGCATTCCGAGGCCCTCGACAACCACGTAAATCGTCGCAGGCCTGGAATAACCTAACGATGGGTTATGATCCGTCGATGACGTGGAGCGAAGTGATCCGCAAGCTGAAGCGGGCTGGGTTCGTCCAACTTCGCTCGGGCAAGGGCAGTCACCTCCATATGGTGAATGCGAAGACGGGACAGCGCCTCGTCGTCGTGTATCACGCCACGCAGGAAGCCGGGAACCTGGGCAGGCGACTATTGAGAGAGGCAGGGATCAAATGAAGTACTTCCCCATCGTGTTCGAGCAGGAGCCTAACGGCGTGCACACCGCCTACGTGCCGGGGCTGCTGATCTACGCCGCGGCCGACACAAAGGCGGCGGTCAGAAAGGCAATTGCGGAGTCATTGCAGGTGTACCTCGAGGCCGATCCAGATGCCCGCTCGAAGGCCGAGGTTCTCATGGCGCGCACCGATGAGAAGTCGAAGGTGTCATTCGTCGGGGCTGGCGCGAACTTGGGACGACGGACCAGCCAGAAAAAGAAAGCCGCCTCACAACGCAACGGCCAGCTCGGCGGCCGACCCAGAAAAGAACACGCCGCGCCCCAGTCGAGCCCCGTACCAGCTCAGAAACGCGGTATACGCGGAGGGAAGGATCGCCGTCCGATCGCGCGCTGAAAGGGGTGGCGCCTTGGCTGCCCCAGACAGGGCCCTACCCGGCAAAGCGGTTCGGTAACCGCCCTTTGATTCCTGGCGTGAACTGGAACAGCGCGCCCGCCAACGGCTGTTCGATGCGCTGTTCGTCCGTCAACTGCCGCCAGGCGCTCGTCACGTAGGCGTCCTCGAGTGACGGCCCTCCAAACGCGCACTTGGTCGTTTGCGTGACCGGTAACGGCACGACCCGGTCGAGTCGGCCATCTGGCAAGTAACGGCGCACCGCGCCCCCGGCCCAGAGCGCCACCCACACGGCGCCGTCGGCATCCACGATAAGCCCATCGGGACGGCCCGTTTCACCGGCCAGATCGACAAAGACGCGCCGGTTGGCCATCGTGCCGGCATCGAGGTCGAAGTCGAACAGGTCCACGCGCCGTGTCCGCGTGTCGACGTAGTACATGAGGCGGTTGTCGGGACTCCAGTCCGGGCCATTCGACGTCGTGACCGGCGCGAGCATGCGGTGCGCCGTGCCGTCCGTGTCGAGCCGCCAGAGCGTGCCCTGGCCATCCTGCCGCCGGGTGCTCATGGAGCCAGCCCAGAAACGGCCGCGCGCATCCACGGCGCCATCGTTCATCCGCGTATCCGCATCCGGACGTTCGACGAGAACAATGGGCACCATGTCCCCGCGTTGCGGGTCCACCCGGTAGAATCCGCGACCGGCGGCCGCCACCCAGTCGCCGCGCGCCGTGAGCGCGAGCGCGCCCACGGGCTCTGCGGTCGGAATCACTCGCGCCACGCCGCGCGTGGGATCGAACTCATGAATCGCCTGCCCGGTGATATCCACAAACAAGAGCCGCTGCCGATCCGCATCCCAGATCGGTCCCTCGCCCAGCTCCGCACGTGCATCGAGCGCCACGCTGACGCCCGACGCATCCATGCCAGACACCGGCCCGCGATCGCTCATGGCTTACGAACGTCCGGCATCGCGACCCCCGCGGCCGCGAACCTCGCGTGCAGCCGCTTGATCAGCTCGTGCTTGACGATGAACTGATCGACGAATCCCTGCACGCGGGCGCCCACCGAAAACTTGACGCCCGTGTCGGTGAACCCGTTGAACCTCACGGCCGGCGCGGCCGTGAGCACCCCGCCGGGCACATCTTTGATGACCTCGGTCGCCACCTCGATCGCGAGTCTTTCCACCACCGCCAGGTCGTTGGCGTACGACACGGTGACGTCCACGCCAATCCCCATCTCGGGCACGGGCAGCGTGAAGTTCGTGACGATGGCCTGCGCAAGTTTGCTGTTCGGCACCTCGACGATGTTACCGGCCAGCTGGCGGAGCCGTGTCGACCGCCAGTTGAAATCGAGCAGGTAGCCTTCGGCGCCCGAGTCGAGACGGATGTAGTCGCCAATGCGGATGTTGCCGGCCAGTGACACCGATAGCCCTGCGAAGAAGTTCGACAGCGGGTCCTGGAGGGCGAGCGCGACCGCCAGACCGCCGACGCCCAGGACCGTCAGCGCCGCCGTGATGTCGTAGCCGAAGGATCGGACGATGACCAGAATCCCGAGGCCGACGATGACGATGCGAACGACGTTCTGGGTGAGCCCGGAGACCGGGACTGGAGAGCGCGGCCCATACGAGACCACCACCCGCGTCGCGATCGCCGCGAGTGCAAAGGTGACCGATGCCACGCCAACGGCCGAGAGCATGCGGACGGCCGCGTCTTCGTGGATCCGCGTGAGGTGCCAGAAGTCCAGCGAGAGGTAGAGGCCGACGAGCAGGCTCCAGAGCGGGACGCGCCGACGCAGTTCCCGGACGAGGACCTCGTCGTTGACCATCGACGTTCGAGCGGCAAGTCGGCCGAGCCGCGGGAGCGCCACGGCGCGGATCGCCTGTCCCACCAGGTAGGCGCCGGCCACGGTGAGCAGTGAAAATAGCAGCTGCGTCGCCCAGGCCGGCCAGCGCCCCATCAGGGCCATCAAATCGGATTTCAATTCTGTGTCACTCCGCCCTGATCCTGACCTGCCCGCCTCAGGACATCAAGCGAGCGACAGACAACGCCTGCAAAAATTGACAGATACCGAAGGAACCGGAGCGTGCGGCCGATAAGCCCAGGGACATGTCCGTCGCCCTGCCCTCACCCGAGGTGGTTCTCGGGCCGACCGCCGACCGCGAGCCGAGCCCGCGCGACGTGCTGGCGCTGAGATTCCATCGAAGCGCGGCGACGCTCGCGATCGTCGTGGCCGTCGTGGGCCTGGTCACGCTCGTGGGGTGGTTGTTCCATCTGCCAGCCCTGGTCGGTGTCTCGCCCGGATTAGTCCCCATGAAGGCCAATGCGGGATTGGTCCTGGTGCTGACCGGCGTGGCGCTCTGGCTGTACCGTTTGCCCGAGCTGTCGCCCCGAGCGCTCACCATTCTGCGCGTGTGCACGGGCCTGGCGATTGGTCTGTCGGTCCTGACCCTGATCGAGCACACCACGGGTTGGAATCTGCGCATCGACCAGTTGATCGCGGCCGATCCCCACGCGCTGGGAGGAGCCCCTGGCCGGATGGCATGGCTGACCGCTACCTGCGGGGTCCTCATCAACACCGCAATGCTCGTCAGCCTCTTCGGGCTGCCCTATGGGGTGGCCCAGTCTCTGGTCGGCACGACCGTGCTGCTGACCACCCTCAACACCGTCGGATACTTTCTGACGTCCACCGCGGCAAGCGCCGACCCCGCGGGGCCGTATCACAGCGACATGGCGGTACAGGCGGCCATCAGCGTGCTCCTGGCCTGCCTCGCGTTCTTCTTCGCTCGACCGACGCGCGGCCTGATGGAAGCCGTGATCGATCCCGGGCCCGGCGGGATGGTCATCCGGCACCTGCTGCCGGTCGTGTTCGTGCTTCCATTGCTGCTCGCGTGGGTGTCGTGGCAGGGCGTCGTGGCCCACGCCTACGATCCGGCGTTCGCCATCGCGCTGGTCATCACCCTCACGATCATCGTGCTCGGTATCGCGGTGTGGGTTGGCGGGCGGGTGCTGCGCCGCTACGAGAACAAGCGCGTGGTTGCCGAGGCGGAACGCCAGGAGAGTGAAGACCGGCTGCGTCGCGCGGTCTCCGGCGCCCCGGTCCCGATGGTCATTCACAACGGCGATCACATCCTGCACATGAGCCGCGGCTGGGCCGAGGTATCGGGCTATACGGTCGAGGACACGCCGACGCTGTCGGCGTGGGTGGGCCGCGCGCAGCCCGAGCAAGCGGCGACCGTCAACGATTATCTGGCCGCGATCGCCACGGCGACCGACACGATCAGCAGCGGCGAGCAGCGCGTGGTGGCACGCGACGGCAGCGAGCGCATCTGGGAGTTCTCGACCACGCCGGTGGGCACGCAGGGGGACGCGGGCCGGGTGTTCGTCTCCATGGCGGCCGACGTCACGGCGCGCAAGCGGGCCGAACGCGAGCTGCGGCGCCTCAACGAAGAGCTCGAGCAGCGCATCTCCGACCGGACCGCCGAACTGATCCTGGCCAACGACGTGCTGAAGCGGCAGTCCGATCAGCTGAAGGAACAGGCGACGCTGCTCGATCTCGTGCGCGACGGCATTCTCGTGCGCGATCTGCGCGGCACGATCATCTACTGGTCGGCTGGGGCCGTGGCCATGTACGGCTGGGACATGGCGCTCGCGCTCGGCAAGGTCTCGCACGAGCTGCTCAAGGCAGAGTACGGCCGGCCGCTCGCCGAAATCGAAGCGCAGGTCATGAGCGCGGGGTTCTGGGAGGGCGAGGTCGTGCACACGACACGCAGCGGTGCGCGCATCCCGGTCGAGAGTCGCTGGACGCTGACGCGAACCGAGCGCGGCGCGCCAGAGGGATTTCTCGAGGTGAACCGAGACATCACAGGACGCAAGCAGGCGCAGGATTCGCTCCGCGACAGCCAGGTGCGGTTTCGCGCGGTCGCCGAGACGGCCAGCGAGGGCATCATCTCGGTCGACCGCAAAGGCATCATCCAGTACTGGAATCCCGGCGCCGAACGCCTGTTCGATCGCCCCGCCGCCGAGGCCGTCGGCCAGCCGCTGTCGCTGGCGCTGCCCGATCCGTCGCTGAATCCGTATCGCCAGCTCGCCTCGGACCATCCGCGGGCCGCCACGTTCGAGTCGGTTGGACAGCGGAGGAACGGCAAGACGTTTCCCCTCGAACTGTCCGTCACCTCCTGGAGCAACACCCAGGGCGACAAGTTCTTTACCTGCATCGTGCGCGACATCACGGCACACAAGGCGTCGGAACGCGCACTGCAGGACAAGGCACAGGAACTGGCCAGGTCGAACGAGGAACTGCAGCAGTTTGCGTACGTCGCGTCGCACGACCTGCAAGAGCCGCTTCGCATGGTGGCCAACTACACGCAGCTGCTGGGACGCCGCTACAAGGACAAGCTGGATGCCGACGCGAATGAGTTCATCGAGTTCGCGGTCGACGGCGCCAAGCGCATGCAGGATCTCATTCACGACCTGTTGGAGTACGCGCGTGTCGGGACCGGCGGTCGCGAGTTCAGACCCGTTCCCGCCGACAGAATGGCGGCGGCCGCCATCGCCAATCTCGCGAGCGCCATCGACGACCTCCACGCCGAAGTCATTCTCGATCCACTCCCCACGTTGAACTGCGACGAGGTGCAGTTGTCGCAGGTGTTCCAGAATCTGATTGCCAACGGCATCAAGTTCCATCGCGCCGACGCCCGTCCGCTGGTCCGTGTGTCGGCCGCCCGCAGTAATGGCGGATGGCTTCTCACCGTGACCGACAATGGCATCGGCATCGAAGCGCGCTATTTCGACCGCATCTTCCAGATGTTTCAACGTTTGCACGCGCGGGCCGATTATCCAGGCACGGGCATCGGTCTCTCGCTGTCGAAGAAGATCATCGAGCGGCACGGAGGACACATCAGCGTGACGTCCCAGCCCGGGTCAGGCACGACGTTCTCCTTTACAATTCCCGATGGGGTGCCCCCGTCGCCTGAGTCCTGATGAAACCCATTGATATCCTCCTCGTCGAAGACAACCCAGGCGATGCCAGGCTGACCCGTGAGGCGCTGGCCCTGAGCAAGATCAGGAACACGCTGCACTATGCGCGCGACGGCGAGCAGGCCATGCTGTTTCTGAGGCACCAGGGCGAATTCCATTCAAGTCCCTCTCCCGATCTCGTGCTGCTCGATCTGAATCTGCCGCGCCGCGACGGACGCGAAGTGCTGGACGAGATCAAGCGCGATCCGCTCCTCAAGCACATCCCTGTCGTCATCCTCACCTCGTCGCAGGCGGAAGAAGACATCCTGCGGAGCTACCGGCTGCACGCCAACTGCTTCATCACCAAGCCGGTCGACCTCGAACAGCTGGCCAAGGTCGTTCAGGGCATCGAGCAGTTCTGGTTCACGCTCGTCAAGCTGCCGCCGGAGGTGTGACGTGCTAGACGAGCGAACGCGCGTCCTGCTTGTCGAAGACAACCCCGGCGATGTGAGATTCGTCAGGGAACTGCTGCGCGAGGATGGCCTCGAGCTCCAGGTGAGCCATGTGTCGACCGTTCGCGAGGCCATCGAACATCTGTCTGCCGAGAAGCTCGACACCGACGCGGTGCTGCTCGATCTCAGTCTGCCCGATGAGACCGGACTGAATACCGTCCGCCGCATCGTCAGCGTGGCGCGTGAAGCCGTGGTCGTCGTGATGACCGGTGACGGCGACGAAGAGCTGGGGCTGCGCGCCATGGAAGCCGGCGCGCAGGACTACCTCGTGAAGTCGCAGGTGACCGCGCCACTCCTGCGCCGCGCGCTGCGATTTGCGCTCGGGCGGCAGTTTGCCCGGCGCCAGATGCAGCATACCGACGACCTGACGCACCTCAGCAACCGGCGCGGCTTCCTGCTGCTGGCCGAACAGCAGATCAAAGTGGCGCGACGGCAGAAGCAGCCCTTTCTGGTGCTGTTCATGGACCTCGACCAGCTGAAGCGCGTGAACGACACGTTCGGCCACGCCGAGGGCAACCGCGCGCTGGTAGAAGCCGCCGAGGTCCTTCGCGGGAGCTTCCGGCAGAGCGACCTGCTCGCGCGGTACGGCGGCGACGAGTTCGCCGCTCTGTCGCTGTGCTCCGGTCCGTCGGACGCCGAGGTCGTCCGCGCGAGGCTCGACACGGTGCTCGCGCGCATCAACGGCAATCCCGACCGCGCCTACCCTCTCGGCTTCAGCGTGGGCATGGTCACATGTCTCGCGGACGAACCAGCGAACATCGAGCAACTGCTCGAGCGGGCCGACACGCTGATGTACCTCGAAAAGAAGCGCAAGGCGATGCGGTAGGGTCGCCCGCCCCGGGTGACGCTGTCGAGAACTTCGGCGAAACCGTCGTCGGCGCCGTACTCGGGCCTCTCAAAACCATCGGACGATGAGAACCGGTCCCTATGCTGCTACGCGACGCGCCCCGCCCGCAGTTTCGCAATCGCGCGGGCTTCGATCTGCCGTACGCGCTCGCGCGAGATCGCCAGACGGCGGCCGACCTCCTCGAGCGTGTGCTCGCGGTCGCCGAGCCCGTAGTGCAGCCTCAGCACTTCGCGCTCGCGTTCGCCGAGCGGCGCCATCGCGCGCTCCACTTCCGCGGCCATGTCACCCCGGATGGCCGCATCCTCGGGCGATTCGGCGAGCGTATTGGCCACCAGATCGCCGACGTCGGCGTCCTGGCCTTCGCCGAGTGGCGCGTCCAGGGACACCGGCTGACGCCCCGCGGACAGCAGCAACTCGACCTTGGCCACCGGCACCTTCATGCGGTCGGCAATCTCGGCGGGTGTGGGATCGCGGTCGAGCTCGCGGGCGAGGTTCTCGCGCTCGCGGCGCAACTGCGTGAGCGACTCGAAGATGTGCACCGGCAGCCGGATGGTACGGCCGTAGTCGGCAATCGCGCGGGTGATGCCTTGGCGAACCCACCAGGTGGCGTACGTGGAAAACTTGAAGCCGCGCTGATACTGGAAACGGTCGACCGCCTTCATCAGGCCGATGTTGCCTTCTTGAATCAGGTCCAGCAGCGAGAGGCCGCGATTCATGTAGCGGCGGGCGATCGACACGACAAGCCGCAGGTTGGCCTCGAGCAGATGCCGCCTGGCTTCGTTCAGCTCGCGATCGCGTTCGCGAATCACTTCGAGCCGGCTCAAGTAGCTCCGAAGCGTCAGACCGGTCTTCTGTTCCAGGGCACGCAGTACTTCATCGCGCTCGGGGCCGGACGCGAGGCGCTCGGCGGCTTCAAAGGCCTTTCCCTGCTCCTCGAGCGCGCCTTTGATTTGATCGATCAGCGACGGCCGTATGGGCACGGTTCGCAGGGCCGTCGACACCTTCCGCTCCGCCTCGTCAATCTCCCGCGCGAGCAGCTGGCGCTCCGAGGGGCCGGCCGCATCGTTGGTTTCGGCGCGCCACCGGGCGATGCACCGCTGCAATCGACGCATGCGATCGAACGTGCGCAGCACCGGGGCAATGACCTCGGGCTTCAGCTCGCCGCCATCCGGCAGCAGAATGAGCTCGGCCGCAGGCGTGTTGCCGCGGCGAATGCCAGCGGCCAGGCTCCACAGCGTGTCGAGCGCGCACGGGACGACCGCGAGCGAGCCGAGCAGCTCGGCACGCGACTCCTCGATGCGGCGCGCGATGTCGCGTTCCTGGGGAGCGGTGAGCAGCGCGCGCTTTCCGACACTGTTGAGGTAGACACGCACGAGGTCGACGTCGTCGCCGTGGTCGGCCGCGGCGGCGTCAGAAGTCTCGGCCGCGGACAAGTCGAGGCCGTCGTCCTTTTCCTCGTCCTCCAGTTCACCATCGTCGCCCGCGATCGCCTGAACCTCGAGCGCCTCCGGCTCTTCCTCGGCGAGCAACTGGGAAGGCGAGGCGGCGTGCGTGCGCTCCACGGTTTCGTCATCGCCGAGCGGAATCAGGCCGTGCGCGTGAGCGCGCTCGCGCCAGTCGAGAACCTGCTGGTTGCGCTCGGGCTCGTGCCAGTCGATGAGCGAGCGGCTCCGCCGGCCCGCCTTCTTGCCCGTTGGCTCTCGTTTGGCCATGCAGATCCTCCGGGATCAATATCTCGCAAAAGCAGGGCCAAGGGAGATGAGGAAAGGAATGAGTGTCAGAACGCGCAGGTGTGTCGCTCGATGCCAGTTCTGCCCGATCGCGCTGGCGGGTGAGGTGCGAAGCGCGTGAGCTTACTGCAGATCAGGCGCGAGATAGCCATCTTCAGCCTGCACCGCGAGGCCTTCGCGAGTGGGGCGGATCTCGACGTGGCGCCAGGCGCCGTCGTGAGTTGAGTTGGTCGAGGTGTAGCTCAGCACGTATCGGCGGCGCAGGTTCTCGAGGATGCGTCGATACTCCCCATCAAGGGAGGTCACAGCCTCCGGAAAATACGCTTCACCGGACGACGACGTGGCCAGCCGCTCGAGCGTCGCGCGATCGACCTTGGGACCAAGGCCTATCGCGTACACCGTGGTGCCCACCGCCTGGAGTGTCGTCAGCACATCGTCCAGGGTGTGGATGCTGCCCGGTGCGGTGCCCGGATTGTTCTCGTCGCGGCCGTCGGTCAGAACGACGATGGCGGTCCGCCCCTCCACCTTCTTCAGGCGGGCCACACTCTCGGACAGCGCGTCGTACAGGGCCGTGCCTCCGCTCGCATGGTACTGGTCCACCGCGCGCAGGATCCACTCGCGCACCGCGGACAGGTCCTGCACCAGCTCGGGCCGATCGGCGAACAGCATCACCCCGACATGGTCCTTCCCGGGCAACTGACGGGCAAAGCTTCGGGCAGCGGCGGTCACCGCGGGCGCGTCGTTCTTCATGCTCCCGCTCTGGTCCAACACCAGCATGATCGACACCGGCGTCAACGCTTCTTCGAAACCGACGATCTTCTGTTCGACCCCGTCCTCGAACACTGCGAAGTCGTCGGGCGTGACATCCAGGTGCTGCCGGGTCAGATCGCGAACCGTCAGCTCGACCTGATGCTGAATGGGCGGGGGCGCCGGCGCCTTGTAGCCAGACCGCACCGTCACGATGTTCCTGGGATTGGAGGTCGTGACGGTAATCGATCGCCACGTGCCATCGGGCTTCTGATTCGTTGGCGTGTAGGTGAGGGCGTAGCGCTGCTGGACGTCGGCGGCAATCAGACCGTGCACGTCGCTCAATTGAAATTCCCGTGCGGGAAAGAACGCCCGACCTCCCGTGTCGGCGGCGAGCCGTTTCAGCAGGTCTTCACCTTTCAATGAGATGCCGGCCACACCGCCCACGCCGATCACGTACACCGTGGCCCGGCTCGCCCTGACGGCGGCCAGTGCCTCGTCGAACGAGATAGCGCTGTTCTCGTCGTACCCGTCGGTGACGAGCACAATCACGTGCCGGGCGTCGCCACCGTTGAGCTGCTTTGCCGCGCTGGTGAGGCAGTCCAGAATCGCTGTGCCGCCTTTGGCCTGAATACTCTGGATGGCGCCGGCAATCGTCTCTCGATCCTTCGTCGGCCCCGTGATTGTTCCCAGCGTGAGGGTGAACGGCACCACAATCACCTCGTCATTCGGCCGCAGGTGCAGCGGCAGTTGCTGCGCGGCGTCGCGGACGAAGTCCATGCGGCGCGACATGCTCTGGCTGCCGTCAATCAGCAGCGTGTACACCGCAGGCACGGTGTCCACGGCCCCGAGCTCCGTCGTCTGTGGCACGCCGTCCTCGAACACCTGGAAATCCGAGAGGCCGAGGCCGTTGACCGGCCGCCCCCCAGGCTCGCGTACGGATGGCTCGAGGAGCACGCTCGAGACCTGCGCGCGCGCGGTGACCTCGAGTGGCTTCAGGTCGATCAGGTCGCTCGCGGTGGCGCCCGATGAATCGGCCACTTGCACGACAATCTGTCGAGGGGCCAGAGGATTCTCGTCCAGCCATTCGACGGCATAGGGCGCACCGTCCTTGTCCTCGCCGACGAGTTTGCCATCCACGAAGAACTGGACCGGACTGAGCGTGGTACCGGCGGTAGAGGTGATACGCGCGACGATGCGGATGGGGCCCGTCATGCCGGTTCGTCCGAGGGGCGATGTGATCTGGACAGCGAGGGTCTGGGATCTGACTGGCGCTTGCCCCATCAGGCGCGAAGGGGCGACCGACCCCACAGCGACAAGCGAAACGAGGAGAAGCAACCACCGCATAGCGCGAGAATCAGGCCGGCCTGAGATCGAACCGACCACTCGCATCGTAGCAGGCGCACAGCCGCCACGAAGGCCGCAACGCTCTGCCGATGAGGGCGCCAGCGCATCCCCGCCGACCGTGGCTAGTCGGGGAAGCAACGGTTTCCCTCCTGTGCTGCACCCTCGGAAGGGAGCGGCGGAAGATCGGACCTGACGGCGACGAACGATCGACGTGTAGTCAGGACCTGGTACCGCCGCGCCGCAAGCCAATCCCGGGTCTCGGTCGCGACTGCCGGCAGCCATACATACTCCGGGCTCCACCGCGCCAGGGTCTCGAGGCCCCTTGCGGTGCCGTGAACCACCTCGTCTTGAGATTGAAGGGCGCGATCGGTGTAGACGGTCTCGCGGCGACCGTCTGTGGAGACCATGAGTCTGTCGCCCCAGTGCCAGAGGCTGTACTCCCCCCAGTCGAAGAACGTGACGAGACGTCCCGCACCCGCGTTGCGCAAGAGGCGCGCGCCGTCGGCGTCAGGAATCCATGCGCCCGTGACTGGGATGCACGCGCCCCGGAGCGAGGCGGCCAGCGAGATCGCGGCCATCGTCGCCAAGGTGGACATCAGCAGCGCACTGCTGCGTCCGACACGCAGCGATTGTCGCGCAGGCCATCGCTCACGAAACTCGCTCGCGAGCAGGACGACCGTAGCGATGACGAAGAAGGGGGCAACTCGTTCCACGCGCAGCGAAACGCACGCAAGCACCACGAGCGACATGCGTTCGGGCCAGCGGCGGGGCGTATGAACAAGAGACCGGGCCGTGGCGCCCGCGGCGGCGATCCACGGAAGCCACGCCGGAGCCGGCACAGTCCAAAGCGGCCGCCACTCCGAGACGTCTCGGCCAAGCCCAACCGTCTCCCACACGAACGTCCAGAGCCGCCAGGTATAGGGCGTGCCAAGTGTGGCAATGGCGCACACGGCGGTCAGCGCCACCCAGCCACGGCGCCATACGCGATGGAGATAGATCTGTCCTAGCGCATGCAGGACGAGTACGCCGAGCCCGACAATCCAGCCGCCGTGCACGTTCGCCCAGAAGACGAACACGAACGGCAGCCACCGCCACAAGGGACGGCCGCCAGCCAGCACACTGGCCAACAGCGCGAAACAGCCGATTGACCACAACTGTGGACGCATCGTCGCCACCGCCCGGCCGACTCCGAGCGTGACGGTCGCCAGCAGGAGGAGGCGCGCGACGGGGTCAAGCCCCCTGAGCGCGCGCCATACCAGCCACAGTGTCAGCGATACCAGCAGCGCCTTGAGGGCCAGCAGTCCACCGCTGCCGCCCGCGGTGTAGGCGGCCGCCATCTGCAACTCGCTCAGCCACTCGTGATTCAGCCACGGGCGATCCTGCGTGAACGAATAGGGGTCCACAGCCGTGAGTCTGTGCGTGCGCAGCAGATCCAGGCCGAATCGGAGGTGCCCCCACAGATCCGGGTCAGCGGTCGTCGGCACCATCACTGAAGCCGCGAGGCACGCCGCGCCCGCCGCGATGTGCAGCAGCCATGGCTCGGGAGGCCTCTCCCGATCGAGGCCCTCTGGCCTCATTGCTGGTGCGTGGGCTCGGACGGCTTTTGATCCGTCACGAAGTAGTTGGCGCACGCCACTTCGAGCAGCGCCGGAGTGAGCACGCGCGGCTGGCCGCTGTAGTCGGCGATCGACACCGCCTGATTAATCAGGTCCCTCGGATGACAACCCCGTGGCGTGATTCGCCGCGTCCGGTAGAAGTTGTCCAGCAGCGACTCCGGCAGCCCTTGGTCGAATGCCAGCCCGAACTCCGCGCATTGCTGCGCAAAGATCCGGACGTACATGTCGGGGGTCGGATTGTCGGCCAGCACTTTAAAAGGCACGCGGCGCATGAACGCCTCGTCGACAAGGTCCGAGGGACGAAGATTTGTCGCGAACACCACGAACGCGTGAAACGGGATCTCGAACTTCTGCCCCGATCGCAGCATCAAGTAGTCGAGACTGCTTTCTAGCGGCACCATCCAGCGGTTCAGCAGGTCAGCGGGCGAACATCGCTGGCGCCCGAAGTCATCGATGATCAGGACGCCGCCGTTGGCAATGAGCTGAAGCGGTGCCCGGTAGTAGCCCAACCGGGGGTCGTATGTCAGGTCGAAAGACTCGAGCGTCATCTCGCCGCCGACCTTGACGATCGGCCGCGCACACACGGCCCAACGCGCGTCGAGCGGCGCCGGACTAATCGCGAGCCGCAGTGTCCCGTCGTCGTCGGGCGCCGGCCTTTGGGCGTGATTGACCGGATCGAAGACTCGGATGATGGCGCCTTCCACTTCGAGCGCGTAGGGAATGAAGACATCGCCCGACAGGAGCCGCTGGATGCCATGCGCGATGACCGTCTTCCCGTTGCCGGGTGGCCCGTAGATGAACAAGGATCGGCCGTTGCGGACGGCAGCGCCTACTTCGTCGAGCACCGTATCGCTGAGAACAAGGTGGGAGAACACCGCGCGCACCGACATCGGGCTCACTGCCGATCGCGTAGCCCGTTGCAGGTCCGTCATGTATCGGCGGTATTGCGCAATCGGCACCGGGGTCGGACCGATGTACTGGTCCTGCTCGAGAAACTGGTTGGCGACCGATCGTCCCTCGCCTGTGATTCGGTAGCGGTACGACGCGGCGCCGACGAGGGCGCCGGCGACGACTTCGCACTGCCGCTGAAGTTTCAGGAACTCGAGCGTAGGTTCGATGACGGCGAACAGTACGCCCAGTCGCCGTGACAGCTCGGTGCCACTTAGCTCGCCGGCGGCGTAGAGGGTCTTCAACGTGAGGCGCATCAGGAGGTCCGGGCTTACGCCCGCCTCCTGACACGTGGTCGGGGCGATTAGCCGCGGCGGTGCCACGGCAGCCTCGGCCGCCTGTGGCACTGACGCCGTTTGATGAGTCATCGATCCGACACTCACGCTGGAGCCTCTACGCTCCAGAGGCTGCCACTAGTCGTCGCTGCGCTTGAGTCGGCTACGGCGGCGCATGAGGTAGAGCACCAGGACGACAGCGGCGGCGGCGAGAAGCAGAATTTGGGACATGGGCATCGTGACGTTCTCCTTTGAACCGATGATGACGCGCTTACTTACTACCCAGCACCCTTCCAAATTGGATGAGTGCCGGGCCGAGCAGGACGACGTACAGCGCCGGGAACAGACAGAACACCAGAGGAAACACAAGCTTGACGCTGACCTTCTGCGCCTTCTCCTCTGCCCGTTGTCGACGTTTCGTGCGGACGACCTCCGAATGCGATCGCAGCGCCTGCGAGATGCTCGTGCCGAACCTGTCGGTCTGCACCAGCATCGACACGAGCGCACGGACGTCATCGATCTGGGTGCGCGCGGCCAGTCCGCGGAAGGCCTCCAGCCGCGCCTTACCGGCGCGCATCTCGCTGATCAGGATGCGTAGTTGATCGGCCAGGGCAGGATAGGCGACCTGCAATTCATCGCCTGCCTTCACGATGGCTTGGTCCAGACTCGAGCCCGCCTCGAGACAGAGCACCAGCAGATCCAGCGCGTCGGCCAGACCATTCTGGATCTGCTTCTTCCGCTTGTTCAGCCGGCGGCTCAGTAGGAAGCCAGGCGCCATGTAGCCGCAGATAGCGCCGAGGCCGACCCCACCCCAGCGCTGGAACCCCGCGAGCAGAAACAGCGGCGGCAGCGCAAACAGAATCGGTAGGACCAACTCCGAGATCGACATCAGCGCGGCTGTGCGCGCCGACGTGAATCCGGCGAGCTCGAGGTCGCGGCGCTGGCGTTTCACCGTGCCGCGCGACGTCGGCAGCGCGTCGCGAATGCGCTCCCAGAACGCGACGTCGACCGGCGCGAGCGTGGGTGCGTCGACCAGCACTGTCATGCGTGGCTGCACCAGTTCGTCGAGGCGACGGCGGCCGGCGCTCGCCGAACGGGACATCACCATCGTGATGAACGCCCACGTCAGGAAGCCGGCGGCGAGGAATACGACGGCAAGCGTGATCAGAAGATTTGCCGACATATCAGTAATCCACGTCGCTGATCTTATAGATGAGAAACGCACCCACTACCTGCAGCGCCGCTGCCACCCAGAGCATCTCCCGGCCTAACGGATCCTCGATGAGCAGCCGCGTGTACTCCGGGCGCTGGATGAACATGTACAGCGCGACCACGGGTGGCATGCCAGCCAGGATCCATCCTGTAATGCGGCCGTGCGCCGTGAGCACGCGCAGCTGCCGCTTGATCTTGAACCGCTCGCGAATGACGCCACTCAGGTTGTCGAGTACTTCGGCGAGGTTGCCGCCCGCTTCGCGCTGGGTCAACACAGCTGTGACAAAAAACCGCGTGTCGATCAGCGGCACCCGTCGCGCCAGCTCCTTGAGCGCGTCGCCGAGCGGCAAGCCGTAGTTCTGCTGGTCGTACAACAACTGGAACTCGGCCGCGACAGGCTGCGGCAGCTCCTCGGCGGCCATCCCCAGACCTGTCGTGAAGGCGTGGCCGGCACGCAGTGTGCGCGCTACCAAATCGACGGCTTCAGGAAACTGCTCTTCGAACTTGTTCAGCCGGCGGCTCCGCATGAAGCTCACGGCGCCGTACGGGATGAACAGGCCACCACATGCAGCAATGACCCCGGCGGCGGGATATCCCGTCTTGAAGAACACGACGGTATAAGCCAGCAGTGCGGTGCATGCCGACGCCATGACCACCTGGCCTGGAGTGGCCTTGATGCCCGACAACTGGATGGCGTCGCGCAGCCGGACCGCCATCGCGTTATTGCCCGCGAGGAAGCGGTTGAGCGGGCCCACGACGCTCATTCGCTCGACGTCCTTCAGTACCCCTGCGGCCGTGCGCGTACGAACCGTGACAGCGCCCGTCCGGATCCGCTGCCGAATCATCTCTTTGTCGGCCGTCTCGGTCCGGAGAATGAACAGGTAGTACGGTCCGGCGATGATCAAGACCACGGCCAGAAACGTGACGAGGGCAGCGACCTCGGCCGTCATGCGCTACTGCACCAGTACCGAATGCTCGAACATCGTCGCTGGCAGGCTGATGCCCGACTGCGCCAGGTGGTCGCTACACTTGGGCCGGATGCCGCTTGCGCGGAACCTGCCGCACACCTTGCCGTCGGCCCGCAGGCCGGTGCGTTCGAATACGAAGATGTCCTGCAGGGTGATGATCTCACCCTCCATGCCGGTAATCTCGGAAATCGCGGACACCTTGCGGGTGCCGTCCGAGAGCCGCGTGACCTGCACAATCAAGTTGACTGCCGAGGCAATCTGCTGGCGAATCGCACGCTCCGGCAGATTTAGATTCGCCATGGCGACCATCGTGTCGAGGCGGTACAGCGCGTCGCGCGGGCTGTTGGCGTGGACGGTCGTTAAACTCCCGTCATGGCCCGTGTTCATTGCCTGGAGCATGTCGAGCGCTTCCTCTCCACGCACCTCACCGACGATGATGCGATCGGGCCGCATGCGGAGCGCGTTGATGAGCAGCTCGCGCTGCCGCACGGCGCCCTTGCCTTCGATGTTGGGCGGCCGCGTCTCCATTCGGACGACGTGCCGCTGCCGCAGCATCAACTCGGCGGCGTCCTCGATGGTGACCACGCGCTCGTCTTCCGAGATAAACGTCGACAGCACGTTGAGCAGCGTCGTCTTTCCGGCGCCCGTTCCGCCCGAGACAATGACGTTCAGGCGGCTGGAGACAGCGGCATTCAGCAGGTCGAGCATTGGCTGCGTCATCGACTGCCGTTCCACAAGATCGGCCGCACCGAGCTTGTCGGTACGGAATCGCCGAATGGACAGCACCGGACCGTCGAGCGCAAGTGGCGGAATCACCGCGTTGACACGCGAGCCGTCGGCCAGGCGCGCGTCCACCATCGGGCTCGACTCATCGATCCGGCGTCCCACCGAGCTGACGATGCGCTCGATGATGCGCAGCAGGTGATTGTTGTCCTTGAACGTGACGCTCGTCTCCTCGAGCTTGCCGTTGCGCTCGATATAGACCAGGTTTGCGCGGTTCACGAGGATGTCCGAAATTGCTGGATCGCGGAGCAGTTCCTCGAGCGGCCCCAGCCCGAAAATCTCGTTGAGCACGTCGGTGACGAGCTGCTCACGCTCCGATCGGCTGAGCGGGTTAGCCCGCGATTCGAACTCGAGTAGCGACCCGATGAGACTGCGGATTTCCGGCTCGGCCTCCTCGCGCTTCACAGTCGTCAACCGCTCGAGATTCAGACGGTTGAGCAGATCCGTGTGGACGCGGCTCTTGATCTCCTGGTACTGCGGATGACGCGTGTCGGCAAGCGCAGTCCTAGCAATTGGTGAGGGCGACGTCGATGTGAAATTCATGGTTGCGTCCACAGGCTACGTGCTGGCAATACCGGGGCGTCGCTCACCGCCGGCCGGTGAGAATCCCCAGGATTCCTGAACTCTTCTCGGACGCCGGCTCGCGAGCCGGGCCGGCGCCGGCCAGCATCCGGGCGTAGTCCTGGAAGCCCGTCGCGAGCGCCCCCTTCTCGAGGACGAGCGGCTGGCCCCGGTTGAGCGCCTTGACCGCAAGGCGGTAGTCACTCGGAAAACTGGCGGTCACCTTGGTGCCAACGACCCGCGTCAGGTCCTCGAGTCCGATTTCGGCGTGCCGATCGGAGCGGCTCAGCACAACCGCAATTTTATCGGCGCCGTAGCGCTGCCGCAGCGCGGTCGCCAGGCGGCCGGCCCCGCGTACGGTGGCCAGCTCCTGGTTGGCGACGATGATGAGACTCGCCGCCCCCTCGAGTGCGTCGAGAATTGCGGCGTCCGACCGCGGAATGTCTAGCACCGTATACCGATAGTGCCGCGACGCGAAGTCGATGAGCGTCCGCACCCGTGGCGAGTCGACAGCAAGCGCGGCAGACCGATCCGCCGACGCCAGCAAATCGGGCCCCGCCTTGGTCGCCGTCAGCAGACCGCGAAAGTACGAGACATCCAGCCTGTGGGTGTTCTCGAGCGCGTCGATCACGGAGAACTGCGAGCTGACGCCCAGATAGAGCGCGGCGTCACCACCGGCCAGGTGCAGATCGATAATGAGCGTCGGTCCGAACTTCGAGAGTGCCGTCGCCACGTTCACCGCGGCAGTGGTCGTGCCAACGCCACCCTTGGCGCCAACGAACGCAAACACCTCACCCGAGACCGGCGCAACGCGCTGCGCGGCGAGCCGCATGACGGCCGCCTCGAGTTCGCCGCCGGCCGTTTCAGTGACGCATTCGGTCACGCCCGACCGCATCGCTTCGAGCATGAGCACAGGGTCGAGCGTGGAGGCGACCACGGCCAGCCCCATGTCGGGATGCTGCCGCTTGACGAGCGAAAGCATTCGGGGAATCTGCGCCTGTCCGCGCAAGTCGATCACAAGCACATCAGGTGGCGCGCTCGACGGCTGGGTCAGGCCCTGCAGGTCGCTGGCCGAGATTGAGGTTGTCTTCGCCCCAGCGGCGCGGAGGCGCTCCTCGAGCGTGCGGTCGACAGCTCCGACGATGGTAATGGCAATGGGCACGGCAAATCCCAATCAGCGCGGCGCGGGCGCGTCCTGGCCCGGGGCCGAGGCAGCCGCGTCGGGCGCTGGCAGGAAGCGCTTCTCCATCGTGGGCAGCGGCGGCACCTCATCAGGGTTCATGGGGCGCACGAGCCGGGGGGTCACGAGCACCATCAACTCCGTTCGATCCTGGTTGTTCGTCTTGCTCTTGAAGAACACGCCGATGATGGGCAGTCTGCTGAGCAGTGGCACGGCCTGGCGCGATTCCTGCGCCACGCTGTTGAGCAGCCCCGCGATGGCAAAGGACTGGCCGTCGCGTAGCTCCACGTCTGTCTCGGCGCGCCGCGTCGTCAAGGCCGGAATCCGGTATCCGCCCAGAGAGACGCCGTTCGCGGAGTCGAGCGAGCTGACTTCGGGCGCCACGTGCAGCCGAATGACGTCACCGGCGATTGTGGGCCGGAACGACAACCGAATACCGAACTCCTTGTACTGTACCGAGACGGTTCCTGCGGTGCCCTGCACGACCGGAATCGGCAGTTCGCCACCCGCGAGAAACGTGGCTTCCTGGCCATTGTAGGCAATCAGGTTTGGCTCGGCCAGGCTCTGAAAATTTCCGGAGGTCTGCAGGGCGCGGATGAGCGCACCGACGTTGTACTTATTACTGAAGACGAACAGATTCAGGAAGTCACTGAACGTCAAATTGCCGGACGAGCTGATCAGGTCGCCGCCGGTGGCCTCACGCGTAAGACCTTCAAACTCCGGCGCGGTGAACTGCTGCGTGGTGCCGCGGGCGATGATGTTCTTGACGCCCGTCCCGCCGGTGAAGATAGATGCGCCGAGTTCGGTCGCGGCGCGGCGGTTGACCTCGGCAATGCGCACCTGCAGCATGACCTGCTGGCTTGCGTTGCCGCCAGGCAGCTGCAGCAGGTTCAGGATCTTGCTCTTGGGCGAGACGGCGGCTGCGACTTCACCGACGCGGAGCATCACCTCGTTGGTGGAGGCATGGCCTGTCAGGATCACGGCGTCGACCGTCTGGCTGACCTGCAAATCCTCACCTGGGAAGATCTGTTGCAGCTGCAGCTGCAGCTCCGATGTGCCCCTGTCGACGACCACGTCGTACTGCAGGCGCTGGTTCTGTCCCCAGACGATGAGCGTCACTGTGCCCGCCGACTTGCCGTCGATGAGAATCTCGGTGGGCGCGACGACAGTCGCATCGGCCACCGCGGGATTGGTGACCGCCACGCGGGTGATTTCGAACGGCGTGCTCAAGACGAGCGACCGGCCGGCCGCAAGTGAGACACGGGGAATCGAATCGGGAACGGTGATGACACTGGAGCGGGCCTGCCCTGCCGGAGCGGCGGCTGGGCCCTGGGCGCCGGTCGCGACGACGCTCAGCGCAAACAGGGCGGCGATAGGGATCGCTTGACCAACACGAAAACTCGCCATTACTTGACTGTCTCCTCAGTGCGCTTGGCGGCTCGGATGGTCTCGACCGTGTAGATCCTCGGCGCGGGGGGAACGGGTGGAGGTGCGACGAACGCCGTGATCCGGCGGACGGATGCCGTCGGCGCGGGCGCGGTAGCCAGCGGCGGCGGCGCCGCTTCGCCACGCAGGTTGGCAGTCCGAATGCCTCGCGCGTCAGCGATATTCGTATCGAGCGGATTGCGGAGCGTCAGCATGATCTGACCCTCGACCGCCGCCAGACCGATGCGCGCCGCGTCGTCGGGCGTAACGAGCAGCGTGACGACAGTCGACGGAATCGCCTGTCCATTCTTCGCGGCGTCCTGATCGATGTTCGTGCCGGCGGCCAGCACCTGCACGTTGCTGACGACGACACGGGCCATGCTGTTGTTGGCGTCGCGCAGAATCGCCATGACGTCAACACGTGTGCCCTGGATGACGAATCCGGCGACGCCGATGATTTCGTTCACGCGGACGGAGATCGCCCTCATGCCGGGAGGGATGATTGGCGGCAGTCCGGCGCCGGCTTCTTTGGAAGCGACGTTATTGCCGTTGAGCGGTTCGTTCTCGGCGACCGATGACACCAGCCCCCGATCGATGACTTGATCGACGCTTGTGAACCCGCCCGGCACCAGAGCGGCTGCGGGCCACGCCACCAGCTTGACATCGGTCGGCGTCACCCGCGTGCCGACGGGTAGCGGCCGTGCGGCAACAACCTGGTATGCGTGAGCGACCTCGACTTCGCGCGCAGGCCGACTCTTCAGGGCCACGAACACGGCGTAGGTCGCGATACTGGCGACCGCGATCGCAATGGTCACGACGATGAGAGTGCGAGTAGTTCGGTTCATCGTTTTTCTGGCCGCCTCGCACGGCAGGTCATTACATCAACCAGATGGTGGCAATCGTGCCGGCCGCAATCGCCACACCGTATGGCAGTCGGGGTCCCGGGCCGTCCTGCAGCGTCAAACCTGGGAGCGGCTGGATACCGGCCGTCCGCCAGAACAGGAGCAATTGCCACAAATTCCGAAAAGCTTTTCCGAGGTACCCGTGCCATCCACCGACGAGCAACGCCAGCACGGCTCCAGCAATCGTCGAATACAGCGCTGTCGTCACCGCCGCGCCAGGGCCGAGCCAGGCGCCTGCCATGCCGAGGAACTTGACGTCACCGGCGCCCATGCCCCGTAACAGGAACAGAGGAAGAAACAGACCGATGCCGACGCCCCATCCCGCAAGACTGTGTCCGAGACCGGTCAGGCCTCCTACCCACGAGTGGTAGGCGACAGCTGCCGCAGCGGCGCCCAATGTCAGGACGTTGGGGATTCGCCGCTTCTGGACGTCGACAGCTGCACCGATTCCGACCAGCACAGTGAGGACGACGGTCCACACCTGCATATCGGCACTACCTCACAAAGTTGTTAGGGCACGCGACGCTGGTGTTCGCGTAGCGAGGGTGACTCCCGATGCATGCGCTGTACGAGCACGAGCCGGAAGCACGGAAGGCAGCCGCATCAGGAGAACTTGCTGCGGATGCGTGGATCAACTCGACAGGGAGTCGTCCCACGCACCCGGGCGTACGGCGGCTTACGAACCGCTGCTGACCTGCGTGGCGATGTTGCTGAACTTGGTGTTGAGACTGGTGCCCAACGTCCCGAGCGCCACTGTGACGACGAGCGCGATGAACACCGCGAGGAAGGCGTATTCGATAAGGTCCTGACCTTCGTCTTCACGGATAAAGCGGGTAAGAAAAGTCTTCATGCTGGGAGCTCCTTGTAACTTCGTGGTTGTACCGCCGGCGTGCGCCGCCGTCGATTACGTCGCCGAATTCGACCGCTGGGCCGTAGACCCACGCCGACCGGGACAGGTCAAGCAGTATATCGGTGATTACTGCGCCTGCCACGAGAGCGACGACAGAAATAATTGTGAAAACGCCGATCCTGCGCAGAATCGTGCATGGACGCCCGGTTCGCCCGGGCAACGCCAAGTCACGGCACTGACCGCGTCGTTCGGGGCAAACCGCCGCCTGAGGCCGTCAAAAGGAGTGCGGGCTATGAGCCGCTGCTCACCTGCGAGGCAATCGCATCAAACTTGGTGTTCAGGTTGGAGCCCAGGGTGCCGAGGGCCACCGTGACCACCAACGCGATGAATACGGCTAAAAAGGCGTATTCGATCAGATCCTGGCCTTCATCCTCGTGAATAAACCGCGTAAACAAGCGTTTCATGAAATTGCTCCTGGGGAGTCGCGGGTCGGACCGCTGGCGCCGGCATCGTGCCGAGCCGCGGCCGCGGCCGTTACCGTTTATTTGCCACTGCGTGTGGCACGGCTCAGTATACGCGGATTAGCTCAGTCAAGAGGTGCCTTATCGTCCAAAACTTCACGGTTTGACATTCGCCTATTCTTCGCACGTGGAGCCAGCATCACGGCCGTCCAGAGCGCCAGAAGGGTCCAAGTATATGTTGAGCCGATCGTGACTCCGCCCCAGCGGCTCGTCCGCCAGAGGATGGTCATGTAGATTGGCAGCAGCAGGCCGGGTACCGCAACGACCACAGCCACGCCTCGTGCGCGGATCGACGAGAGATCGAGGGTCGTCCACAGTGCCACCAACGGCCCAGCCGCCAGCCACAGGTAATACACCCAGCCCAGCGGGGAGATGAGCAGCGCCGCCAGAAGGAGGCCGGCGAATGCCCTGTCGATGGCGCGCGGCGAGTTGCCACGTGAGGCGACCGCCAGCGTGACAATCGCTACCACACCGGACAAGACCAGCGTCAGGGGCTGCACCATCGCCGGCACATTCAGCAGGGGGACAAACAGCGGGTCATCCGCGAGAGATCTGGTGATCAGGCCTTCGATTGATGCGTTCATCGGCGCCCACGCCCAATCGACGCGGCCAAGGACCACCATCCAACTCATGTAGGCGTGCCACCCGAAGACCGCGATGCCGACAACCACCCCGGCAGACGCAGCCACGGTCATCCATGCTGTTGCCGACCAGCGGCGTGTCACCACAAAGAAGACGCCGAAGACGGCAAGAAACGGCTTCAGCCCTGCCACGACGCCGAGCCAGAGCGCGGCATTTCGCCAACGGCCGTTACGAGCATCGATCCACGCCACCGTCACCGGCAGCATCAGGAGAAACGGCCACTGCCCGGTAACGATGATGATCCCTGTCGCGGAGCAGACAATCACGCCGATTGCCGTCCACGCCACCCGCTGCCACGTCCACTGAGCCGCGAATTCCGTCGCGATGAGTCGGAGCGACAGGACGAGGGCCAGCACATTAGCCACTGCCCAGGCGATGAGCGCGGGCAGCGGAGCGAGCAGTGCGAACGGTAGTACCAGGATGTGGAAGTGCGGCGGGTTCATGTTCCAGAGGTGCGTCGTCCCGACTTCCGTTCTGAATGCGGTCGCCAGCGTCGGTCCGTACATGTCGCGACCTTCGAGGAACGCGCGCGCCGAGTAGTAGAACCGGCCGAAATCATTCATCTGGAGATCGGCGAACATCTGCTGCACGAGGGACGCGTAGTACACGTAGAAGACCCACAGAACGATCGCCACACTGGCCGCGGCGAGCGCGCGGATCAGGTCGCCCATCAACGCCACCAGCGCATCGGAGCGTAGAACGTGGCGCAACTGAGCGTCGGAGATCATGGATTTGACGCCAGCTCCGATGGCGAGTGCGGGCTTATCAGCTCATTAAAGAGAGCTGCGTAGGCTGCCGAACACGCCTCCCACGAAGCCGGAACAGAAGGACCCGGTAATGGCAGTCTTGAGCGCCGTACCGCAATCTCGGCAAGAGCAGACCGAATAGCCTTTTCCCACGAGTCGACTTCCCTTGCCCCCCCCACCCGACACGAGAACACCAACTCAGTTGGTCCGCCGACCGCTTCTGCGGTGTCCTCGCCGATGAGCACGGGCGTGCCGCACGCTATGGACTCCTGCACGACAAGAGGCAATCCTTCCCCGACGCTGGGAAGGACGAGCATGTCGGCGGCGCAGTAAAGAGGGACCAGCGTGGCTCCACTTAAACCATCGAGGACCCGGACGTTCGCGCGATTCCACGCAGCGGGATGCAGGGGGCCGCGTCCAGCGAACAGCCAGGTCACATCAGGCATTCGTTCAGTCAGCCGCCGCAGGAGGTGAAGCCCCTTCTTTTCGACGAATCGTCCAACAAACAGTAAGACCGGACGCGTCGCGGCGACTCCGAGCGCAAGTCGTGCGCGCGCTTGCCCGTCGGCTCCACACCCCACAAACGTGTGAGTGTCTACGCCATTTCTGAGGACGATCGGTGGCGATCGGAACCTAACGAACTTTGCGAAGTAATTACGCACGACGGGACTCACGAAGACGACACGGCTCGCCCGCGCGAGCACGATTTGTCCCAATGTCCGCTGCAGACCTGACACAACGGCTCGGACGATCGGGTTCCTGTAGGGAATGAACCCAACATGCTGCGTGATGACGATCGGCCGCCTGTGGACGCGGGCTGCGACAAACGCGATGAGGTTTCCGGCGTACGCAAAATCGTGCAGGTGGACGGCATCCGCGCTGCGCACCTCGTGCCATAGCGTGATGAGCGCGCCCGGAGACCAGAGCGGCACGGGCAGGCCCGTGAGGCGTTCGAGACGGTTGGTCGACCGCATCGGGACGAATCGCACAGACGCAGGAGCCTTCGCAGGGATGCCGTCGCAGTCGCTGGCAAGCCAGACCACGTCTGCACCCTGAGCCAACCTCATGGCCAGCTCCCAGGCCACGATCTCGATCCCGCCACCGTGACTCGCATAGTAGTGCGTAACGACAGCAATCTTCACGGTCAAAGCCTATGCGCATTGCCGATGATCTCGTGCTGCATGCGCAGCACATGTAGGCCGTCCTCGCCACTGACCCCCTGCAGTTGACCTCCTGTTGAGACCGCTTGGTGGAAGCGGGCAAAGACTTCGTCGTTGCCGTAGAGGAGCTTGCCTGCAAGGTGCAGGGGACCCCGCTGGAAATGTTGTCCCCAGTGTTGAGCGGTCGCAACCAGCGATGTTCGAAGCACCGGCCATGTATCATGCCGTCCGTCGTTCGGCAGCCGCAGATAGATGTCACGGAAGACGTCCACATCGCCGAGCGCGTGGTCGCCAAGCACCGTCACATGCCACTCGCTCACAGGGCTTTCGAAATGCATCGTGAGCGTGACAGGTCGGCGCATCGTGCCTTCGCCAGTCTCGTACTGAGCGTGAATACTGGCCGGCGTGACATGGCCGACTGAACTCGGAAACATCGTGCATGACAACAGACGCAGCGGTGCGGGTGACAGGCATCGCAGCAGATAGAGCAAATGAGGGCTCTCGTCGTAGAAGAGTCCGAGCGGCAGCTCCTCGTACCACGCTGGCAACCGCCTTGCGGGATTGCCAAGTTGGGAAGCGATCAATGCACGAGGTGCACCCAGCTTCCCCGCATTGAGGTCTCGGAGGAGCATTCGGGTCGACCGCGCGAACTGAAAGTTATGAACGATGCCCAAGACCCGTCCACATTGATGCGCAAGGGACACGAGGGCTTCTCCATCCGCCACCGTCATCGCCAATGGTTTCTCGACCAGCACGTGCTTGCCACGCTCCAGCGCAGCGGCCGCTAGGTCCACGTGACTGAACGGGCTGGTGGCAATCACCACGACATCGACGTCGTCCAGCCAAGGCACGTGCCGGAGATCGTCTCCGCAGTGCGATCGTGGGATCCGTTGATCGCGCCCCACACGAGCGGCGCGTTCAGGCTGGCGATCGATTACACCGAACACTTCGAAACCGCCGTGCGCACGCATGGCCGGCAGATGTCGGTGGAGAGCGACCCAACCCAGGCCTACCTGTGCCACGCGGAGAACGGGACTGTCCGTGTCAGGATGCGTCATGGCGGCGGGTCGCGATCAACAGGAGGCAGCCACTCACGAACTCCGTCCGGGGCGGTGTCGTGTCAACGCCGACGGAGAGGAGATGACTCAACAGCGCCGCCAACGGCGCTGGCAGCCGGTGCCCACGCCGAAGCCCCAACGAGCGCTGAATCTGGATAGGAGCCCTCCTGCCCGCAACCACGTGGAGCACACCGGCGGTGATTCTGGATAGCGTTTCCCACCGCCTCACTTCACCCGCAGAGAGGATTGGCACAGCGCGCACCAGCGACAGACCCACATTGTCTAGCTCGCGGTTCCATCTTCCCGCGGGCCAATACCGTAGGTGAGCCAATCGGCGATCGAGCGACCGACAATACTTCTTGCGCGACTGGCCCGGAATCAACGGCCCCCGAAGACACCGCCTAAAACCCACACTCGGCACCGTGAGCAGAGCGCGCCCACCGGGCTTGAGCAGCCGTCCTATCTCCGCGAGCACAGCCTCGATACAGGGGATGTGTTCCAGCACCGAGATGGACAGCACGAAATCGAGAGAGGAGTCGGGCTCAGGAATATTCTCTGCGCTGCACGTGTGGAGTCTCATGTACTCCTGCTCCTCCGCGGCGAGAGCTGTTTCGAGTGGATCGAGATCTACACCGATGACTCGGAGCCCGCCAACCTGTTCAGCGAGTACTCGCGTCAGGCGCCCATCCCCACACCCAAGGTCGAGTCCGACCCCAGACGTTAGGCCGAGACCTGCCGCTGCCACCTCCGCTACTTCAGCCGTGCGCCAGACCGCAGTCGCGGGCTGGAAGGGGTAGAGCTCGAGGAATCGTTTTAAGAGGCCCGCATCGAGCATCACAGCGCCTCTGCATCGTCGGTGGCTCCGCGCGGCCGGGGGGAGGCTGGTGTCTTTGTCGGCACCCGAAGCCCGACGACGAGAGCTGACAGGCCGATCTGGACTGACATGCCAATGAGGAGCAGTCCGCAAAGCGTCAAACGCGTAAAGAACAGACCGAGTTCTCCACGGTCGTGCACGAGCCAATACGCCAGCACCGAACCATCCACCGCAAGGCCTGCAGAAAACAACAGCCCGGCGGCGAGCGCCGCGGTGTCGATCGTGTAGCCGCGGTGCACCGGCTTTAACATCTTCAGATGACGCACGGTTCCCGCTGGAGTTGTCGCACCTACGAGCAGCCCCAGCGAAGCGGCCGAGGTCCCAACCAGTGACAGTGTGTCACCCAGAATCATGTAATGGAGATCGAGAACCGTCGAACCGAGCGACACGGGTCCAGCCAACTGGGAGAAGGCCAAAAGCAGTCCGACGGCGAGCATGATGAATCCCGGCAGCGTCATCATGTGATCGGGGGCGTGCCACAAAAGCAGTCTGAGGTGGCGCCAGCCGTCTCGAAACGGACGCAGGTGCGGTCGCCGGCCGCGCGCGTCGCAGTAAAAGTTGATGGCGACCTCGTCGATCGGAATGCCCAGCACGGCGGCCTTGACAACCATCTCCGAGGCCAGCTCCATGCCCGTCGAGGTCAGCCCCAGCGCCAGGAATGTTCCGCGCTCGATGCACCGCATCCCGCAGTTGCAGTCTGAAATGCGCGTACCGAACAGCGAGTTCAGAATCCATGTAAGAACGGGCGTACCGACATACCGGTGCAACGGCGGCATTGCGCCGGGGTGGATCTTGCCTCTTAACCGTGAACCCATGACGAAGCGAGCGCCGGTCCGCGCTTTCTCCAGAAATCGAGGCAGGAGCGCAAAATCATATGACTGGTCGCCATCCCCCATCAAAAGGTAACGACCGCGTGCGCTGGCCAGTCCGGTGACTACGGCGGCGCCGTACCCCGAGGTGCGACAGGCGATCACCCGCGCGCCAGCCGCGATGGCCACTCCGACGCTTCCGTCCGTGCTCCCGTTGTCCGAGACGACGACTTCGCCTCGTATATCGTGCCTCCGCATTGCGTCAAGCGCCGTCGTGACGCATCCGCCGATTGTCGACGACTCGTTGAGACAAGGAATGACCACGGACAATTCCAGCTCGGACGCCGGTGGTGTCATCGCAATCCCGCACGCAGGATGATGCCGCCTGCGATGCCTACAGCACCGACAAGGAGGAGTCCTCCTGGCAGGGAAATGGGACGCATGTCCTCCGGGAGCCTGTGCATCCAGAACGGCCACGGCCGCGGAAGCCAGAAGACCTGATAATGCTTCATCCATTCGGGAGCGGGCCCATCCCCACTCCCCCCTCCCAACACCGCGTAGGTCACAAGCGATGGATAGGGGCCCGGTCTGAAGGTGCGCGCCTCCGTCGGAACATCGCTCGTGATCATGTCGAACAGTTCCGCGGGTCGCGCGAACAGCGCCGACGATCTGAAGTACAGCGCCGGGTCAACGTACCAGAAATAGCGCCCGAGGGACCGAGCATAGAAGAATCGGTGGTGGTCCACACTGATTCCGAGTAATTGAACGGCAACACCAACGACGATGAGAAATCGCACGGTGCCGCGGCTAAACAGCGAGGGCGCAAACGGAAGGCCCAATGCGATCAGCGGAAGTACGGGTGTGAAGTACCTAGGGCCCCAACACCAGTCGCCTGCCCAGAACGTCAACGTGGCAATCAGCGAAGTCTGCAAGACGATTGCGGCCATGACGCCACGACCGAGGCTACGGTGGAGCTGGAGCAATTTCGTCATCCCAGCAATCGCCAGGATTACAGGTGGACTGTAGAGGATGAGCGACTTACCTGGGCTCAGCAGGAGGCCGAGAAGGCCAAAGAGTGCATTGCCGACGACCGGTGGGTGATTGTTGCCTTTACCGCTATAGAGAAGACTTCCGAACCGGAACTCGTTGAACGCCACCCAGACCGCGAGACCCATCGCGGCGACGAATAGGAAGAGCACGTACCGGCGTGCGCCGCGTCTGTCCCAGTCTCCAGATCGAACAGAACTGAAGGTAACCAGTCCAAGACCGGCTGCCATCAGCGCGTAGGTCTCCTGAAAATTTACCAACACGGCGACACAGCACCCCGCAGCGGACGCAAGCACTAGAGAGTCACGCTGTTGTGCCTGATATGCGAAGTATGCGGCGCCAAGCACGAATAGCGCATGCTGCGACTGATCGAAGACACTGGTGCTCGACGGAAACGCAAGCGTCGCGAATGACGCAACGATTGCCCATGCAACGGCCCTACGCCTCGGAATACCTAGCGCGTCATAGAAGAGAACCAGTACGCCAGACGTAGCCGCGCCCAACAGGGCCGAGGTGAATGAGAAGAAGAACTGTTCACGGTCCCGCGCCGCTTGTGCGCCGAGCGAAGCAGCGGCCATGAGCGGCAGCGGAGTGATCGATCCTGCGATTCCGTAATGAGAGTAGTTTCCAGCTCGGCCTGGGACGGCGTCGGCCAGAAAAGGATCGAGTACCTGAAGTGAGCTGGAATGAAGCAGATTCTCAGCTACCTCGAATCGGTACTGCCCGTCGATGATATCGATTCGACCCGCGTTGGCCAAGGCGTAGACGGCGCTGACAATCAGGAACACGCCAATCGCCGCGATGAAGCTAGCGCGAGAGTGCAAACGTGTGGATTGGGCTGGACCCATCATGGGCGCGATGAAACGAATGAGCGCCGGTTGGCTTCGGCGTCGACGCATCGGAGTGTAACACCCGTCCAGCGCAGGCCTTGCGCGTCGCTGGCGCGGCACTGCCTGCGCGGGTCGCCGCGACTTGCGGTCCGTTCACACCTGGGTACCTCACGAGTTGGCTGAGGCCTATATGATGCCCGGGCGTGCACCCACCCGATTCGGCTCTGTGGTCGGCGTCTCCTCCGTCCTCGCACGCCGGCCCGCTCACCCTGTTGATCGTCATCGCGCTCTGCGGCCTCGGCTTCATCATTGTCAGCCCCACCGGCCTGTTCAACAGTCATTCCGACCTGATTGCTGAGAACCTCGCCACTCAGGACGTCCTGCACGATTCCTGGACCGGGAGGCGCGCCATCCCCCTCTGGAGGTCCGACCAATTGTCCGGCGGGCCCGCGCTGACCAACCCGCAAGCGATGTACACGCACCCCCTGTTCTTCCTATTCGCCTGGAACAATCCCGCGCGCATCGTCGGCCTCGTCATTTGGCTGCAGATGCTGCTGGCCGCAGTCGGCGCGTTCTACGCGGCCGCGTCGCTCCGCCTTTCTACGCCCGCGCGCCTGATGACAGCGGTCGCGACCCTGTTCTCGTTCAAGACCATACTCGCCGCCTACGCCGGTTGGCTCGCAATGCTCCCCGGGCTCGCGGCAATGCCAGTGCTGTTTGCCGCCGTATCGTTCGCGTTGGCCCGCCCGTCGTACCGGTCTGCGCTGGCCCTCGGCGTGGCCGGCGCCGTCTCCCTTCACGGCGGCGCACTGCAGCCCTCCTATTACGCGCTGCTCTACGCCGCGATGTGGTGCGCCTGGACGATTGGCCAGGCTGCGAGAGCCCGCGATCGGCCGCGTGCATCAGCTCTGATCAAGACCCTCGCCATGGGCGCAGCCATCGCCGTCGGGTTGTCGGCGTACCGATTGCTGCCGCTTGTCGCCGATCTGCCTCTGCTCACGCGGCCTGGTGCCGACTACCAGTTCTTCCTCGGGCCAATTCCATACCCCGCGATCGCGCTGCTCACCCTGTTTGGCCCCGAGCGCTTCGGGACACCGCTTGACGGCTCGTTTATCGAAGCATGGGAGTACGTCATCTATCTCGGCGCGGTGCCGACGGTCCTGGCAGTCGTCGGGGCGGTAGCGGGGCACCGCGAGACGCGCGTACGGTTGCTTTTGGCCGGGGTGGCGCTCAGCCTGCTCTTCTCGCTGCACTCTCCGCTGCAGCACCTCGCGTGGCGCGTCGTGCCCGGCTTCGGCCTATTCCGGCTGCCAGCCCGTCATCTCTTCTTCACCGCGTTCTTCGGATTCTGTCTGGCGGGAATCGGCCTGGAAGTCGTCTTGTCAAGGTTACGTACGCCGCGCACCAGAGTCGTCGTTGCCACCATGCTGATCGCACTTACGGCAGCGGAAGGCACGGCTTGGGCGCGCCGCTATCTGATCGCTCCAACGCCAATCCCCTTCCCTGTCCGCGCTCCCTATCTGACCCTGCTGGATAAGTCTGTCACCGCCCGCATCGCCCCGTTGTCAACGTTTACGCCCGATTACGGATCGGCAGCGCCGCTCGGTTTGCAGTTGATCAGCGGTTTTGATTCATTCAACTACAGCCATTACCAGACGTATATGGACGTGCTCCGAGAAGGCCGTCCGCACGGCACTCGCGCCGCGGTTTGGACTAGCCTCGACCGAATCACGCGGTGGGACCTGCTCGACGCGTTGAACGTCAGATACGTCGTGTCGCCACACCCTGTAGACACGGCAGGACAAGGCTTCGCTTTACTCGGAGAATTCCAGGACCAGCCGCTATTCCACTTCTACGATGGCGTCGTACCAGGCCCAGTTTTTGTGTACAGAAATGACGCGTACTTGCGGCGAGCTTTCCTCGTCTCGCGCGTGACGACGGTCGCTGACGAGGAGGCGATGACACGGGAGGTCCAGCGCGCGAATTTGCGCGACGAAGCGGTGGTGGTGACGCCCAGCGTGGGAGCACCCTCTGGCAGTCCCGAGGACCGGGTGGACATCCTTGAATCGACCGGGGGCGCGCTCGACATGACCGCTGTCACGTCGGGCCGTCGATTCCTCGTGATCAGCGAGGTGTGGCATCCAGGGTGGCGCGCAACCATCGATGGGAGGGTTGTACCGCTGCTGCGCGCCGACATTGCCCTCCAAGGTCTGTGGCTCGATGGTGGCGCGCATCGTGTGCGACTCACATTCTGGCCTCCAGGCCTGACGGCCGGGCTGCTCATCAGCGCTGCCTCAGCCATCCTGATTGTCGTGGGCGCCGCCGCGGCCGCATCGCGGCGACGAACGAGATCGTCGTGAGCACACAAGAGTCGCTCCGTCGAGCGGCGGGCGTCACGGCCATCCTTGTCGGGACCGTGTGTGTGTACGCAATCCGGCAGGTCGATCCCGATCTGTACGGGCACCTCGCGTACGGCCGATACTTCGCCGCCAGCGGTCTCGCCGGCATTGATCCGTTCGCATACACAACGAGCGGGGCGCACTGGGTCGCATTCGAGTACCTGGCGCAGATCGCGATCTGGTTCGCCTACGCGGCCCTCGGCCCCGCAGGTCTCATCGTGCTCAAGAGCATCATCGGTGGAACGGCCGTGTGGCTGCTGTGGATGAGCATCCGCAGCACGACTGAGGAACCGCACGTGTACTTGCCCGTGTTCGTGCTTTGCACAGTGCCGCTCACGCGTTACTTCCTGTTCCGCCCACAGTTGTTCACGTTCGTCTGCTTCGCCGCCTTTGTCGCCGTCCTCTTTCGGACGCTGTTGCGGCATCGCGCGCCGCTCTGGGTTTTGCCGCCGCTCATGCTGACCTGGGTGAACACGCATGCCGGGTTCATTGCCGGGATCGGCGCCCTCGGGCTCTCGCTGCTCATCCGTGTGTCCGCCAACGTGCACCAGCATCGCGGCTCTTCCGGACGCCCGTGGTTCAGCGATACGGGCCAGCTCTTTACGACGCTCGCCGCCTGCTGTGCGGTGACGCTCGCCACCCCCTGGCGTCTCGATCTTTGGCGCTACATCGCCGCCGAGTTGGTCCACGGCACCAACAGGCGCTACGTCGCGGAGTGGCAGCCGGTGAGCTGGGCGCGTGAGCCCTGGTCCGCGATCTCACTCGCTGCCATCCTCGGGGCGCTGACCCTGGCGACCTGGTCATCGGCGGGGCGGAGACGCCGCGTCCATGGATTACCACCATGGCAATGGGCGGCGACCTGTGCTCCCCTGCTGGCAATGGCGATGCTCTCTGTTCGTCACGTGCCGCTCGCTGCCATCTGGAGCGCTCCGGTCATTTCACTGCTGGCGACATCGGGGTGGAACGCGGGGCGCGGACAGACGTTCGCACGGCTCTGGCTGATCGTGACCACAACCGCGGCACTGCCGCTCGTCGCGGCCGTGCTGTACGTCGCAGAACATCCTGCCCCGCGAATTGCCGTCGGCGGCGTCCTGCTCGGTTCGCGCGATCCGTGCCGAGCCGCCGCATTCCTGCGCATCAATCATGTCCGCGGCAACATATTTACGCCGCTTTGGTGGGGTTCGTATCTGACCTGGCAGCTCTCGCCCGACATGCGCGTCTCGATGGACGGACGCAACATCTCGGCCTTCCCGGACCCGACGGTGCTCGAAAACCTGCGCTTCTACACGCAGCAGACGGGAAGTGATCCCGCAACGCCCCTGCAATACGATACGGACCTGCTGCTCGTACCGGCCGATGCCCCAGTCCTGGCGGCTGTCCGTCAGAGCCATCTCTGGCAGTCACTCTACGCTGATGAAGATGCCGCGCTGTTCACGAGAAGCGACCGACCGGTACGGAGCAACGAGACTCGCGTGCCACCGCCGGCCTGTTCCCCGTATTTGCAGTAGTCAACCGCCGCTCGTGAGCTGAAGCCCCTTGAACTGATCGAGCACCTCAAACCGCGTCTGGTAGCGACCCGGTTGCTCACCGCGATGGTCGATCCGGCTGACGTCCATGTTGCCGAGGAACGCCGCCGCCTGAGCGATGTACCCGATACGTGCGGGATCGAACCCGATGAGCCGCGCACACGTCGCATCGACAGCTACCGGGTCCACTCCCATCATCACGAACCCGGTCGCGCGCGGACTCCCCATGATCGGCCCGTCGCCTTCCATCGCGACGACGGCGTCGACGATGCTGAGGTGAGGGCGGATGGTCGCAACGAGATCGAGGATCGAGTTCTGGATGCCGTGCAGATGCAGGATGTTCTTGGGCCAGCCGTAGATGGCGCCCGGCACCACGCCGAAGAGGTTCTTCATGCTGGCCGTCAGCGCCGCCCAGTGGTGCGTCTTCAGCTTCGGCATCGAGACGATGATGTCGGCCTGAAGAAGGGTGACCGGCAGCGCGAGATCCGTCATGGTCGTGAACTGGCTTCGCAGCGGCGCTACGCGCACATCGTCGTGGTTCAGATCGACGAATGGGACGCCGAGGCTTTTCAGTTCGTCGCCCAGTCCGGAACTGCCCAGCAGGTACTCGATGTCGCGTCTATGTCCTGGCGCTTCCCCGACGATCACCTCGCGTGCGCCGGCTCGGAGGAATGCCGTGGCGGCGCCGCCGACGACGCGGGGGTGGGTGTTGATCGCCGACCCAGGCGAGAACTCCACGAGGTTCGGCTTCAACAGCACGGACTTGCCGCGCGCGTCGAGACCGAGATCGTGAAGTGCCCGGCCGATGATGTCCGCGAAGTCCGCGTCGTAGTTCGGCGCGTCGTAGAGCCCGACAAACGAACGCGCGGGGCGGGCGAAGTCCGAAGCGCGGTACGGCGCGCGCCGGCACGACGCCGCGACCAGCGTTGCCGCGATGGGAAGCACGCGAAGCAGATCGCGCCGGCTGAGGTCAGAGCTTGAAGACATTCGTCCGGCTCGAAGCAGACAAGGCACAAAGCGCGATGGCGGCGCCATGGAAATTCGCGGGGGGTGCGTCTACAGAGTGGCGGCGCAGCCCTTGCACCAGCGTGTCGACCGGACGGCCGAGGGCGTGCAGACAGAGGAGGGCGAGGCCCGTGGCTGTCGAAGACAGCTCGTCAGGCCAGTGCGTCTCGAGAAACTCAATGCTACGCGCGACATTCGGCTCGGCCGTGCGGTCCTGCAGCGCCAGGAGCGCCAGCGCTGTGGTCGGAATGTAGGCCCGGAGATCCTGGTTCATGACCACGGCGTTGCCAAAGTTCCATCCGCCGGATCGGCACGTTCTGTTCAGGAGCAAACGTTCGGATTCGTCGATACGGGCATCGGCACCGGGTGCGGTCCAGCCACGTCGCCTGGCGTGTTTGAGCGCGAGCACGCCCCAGGCTGTCGGCTCGACCCAGCTGAATGTGCCATCGGTCCAGGGCCAGCCTTGCAGCATGTTGTCCTGGCCGGCGTGCGGTTCGTTGGGCGCCTGAATGCCGCGGCTGGCGGAGAGCGCGTCGAGCAGCCTGGTCCGGACAGGCTGAGGGGCCAGGTCCGGCAGAACCGACCAGGTGAATGCGACGAGAGCGTTGGAGGCGACATTGACGGGCCAGCCGCCGCCCTCGGCCAGCCACCCGTCCGGCCGCTGGGCCGCTGTCAGGAATTCCGCGGTCGGCCTCGCCGATGACAGTGGCGAGCTGGACGCGCTGAGGGCGAGCAGGGCCCAGGCGCTCGGCTCGAGACGCGCGTTCTTGCCGGCCAGATATGGGATGCCGGCCACGGCTGTCGCAACGGCGAGTAGGTCGCGCAGGGCATCTTCCGGCCGGCCGCTGGTGCGAAAAACCTGTTGATTAGCGGCCACGTATCCAGGATTATAGTGAAGCCAGTCGGGCGCGCCGCAGCATCAGGCTCGGTCCACGTGGGCCGCTTCACAGCTCTGCACTCTTGTTACCCCGGTTCAGACGTATCTCCTGGCCGGGTGCGTTATCATTGCCCGTGCCCTGTCGCGCGGGGGCTTCTCCCAGTTGTTTTGCGAGTGAGGTGTCATGGCTCCCCCCCGGCTATCCGCACGCGACGACCGTGGCCAGATTCTGCTGCTGACGGCTCTGTCGATGACCGTCATCCTTGGGATTGCTGCTTTATCGCTCGACGCGTCGTTCATGTACGACAAACGTAATCGGCTGCACGCGGCCGCCGACGGCGCCGCGAAAAGCGGCGCGCTCGAGGTTCGTCGCCTGTCAACGGTCAGCCAGTCGGCTCTGGAAGCGTTCGCCGACCAGCAGGTCGCCGCGCACGGTTTCAGCCCGTCCCGCTCGGGCGGCACGACGACTGTGACCGTGCTCCACCCTCCCACGGGAAGCGCTTCCTATAACGGCAACGTGAATTACGTGGAGGTCGTCACGTCGGAGCCGACGTCAACCTTTCTTGGCGTGGTTCTAGGCCGAGCCAACATGACGCCTGCGGTGCGGGCGGTCGCGGGAACGAGCAACGGACCAAACTGCATAGTTATTTTGGGTGGTGCGCTAACGCTCGCTAACGGAGTCAGATTGACCATGCCCGGATGTTCGATAGCGGACGGGGGGACAATGACGATGGGAAATGGCGCGATCGTGGATGCAGCCAGTACGGCCGTCACGATTGGACCGTGTCCAGTTGGCGGGATTTCCAATTGCACTAGCGCAGCACCGTATCCGTCCGATCCGCTTGGAAGCCTTGCAGCGCCAACGCCTGCGCCGGCACACACATGTACGACTCAATTCAACATCACGTCGGACATCACAATAAGCACCACAGATGTGAATAAGTACTATTGCGGCATGAAAATTGACAATGCTGTGGTTACCTTCAATGCGGGCGTTTATTACATCGCCGGGCCGGTAACAAACAAGAACGGTGGCTCCGACGCCACACTCCAGGGGAGTGGAGTGATGTTCTACCTCGCCGGTGGCACACCAGGCGGGAGCTTCTGGTTTGATTCAAACCACGTGGAAATGGACTTAAGAGCTCCCACTTCGGGGCCCTACACTGGAGTTTTGTTCTACCAGGACCGCTCGAATACCAACCCCGCTCAGTTGTCGAAAAATGGCAATGGGGGCGGCATGACCCTCTCAGGCGCTTTGTACTTTCCGTCGGCGTCTTTGAGCATGAAGAATGGCAACGACGTGGGGCTAACAAACAACTGTTCGCTCATTGTCGCGCAGAGCCTTTCACTAAACAACAACAGCGTGCTCAGCAACACGTGTTCGGGGTATGGCGGGTCTCCGCTGCTGACGGTCTCGGTGGCCGAGTGATGCGCACGAGCATAAGTGGTCTGCTTTCGGACCGCGGGAGCGCGCTTGTTGAACTGGCCGTTGCGCTCCCTGTGTTGGTCGTCGTGATGGTTGGCACCGTCGATTTTGCGCGCGTATTCTACTTGGGTATGTCTCTGACGAACGCGGCCCGCGCCGGGGCACAGTGGGGCGCGTCCAGCACCGCACAAAGCAGCAACCTTGCGATGATGGAGACGGCCGCTCAAAACGCCAGCAATGTCGCGGGGATTGCCGCAGTGGCGTCGCGCCTGTGTCAGTGTGCGTCAAACGCTGGCGTATTCTCGGCGACGAGTCCGGCGAACAGTTGTACCGCGATCTGCCCCAGCGGCGGCCATCTGGTCGTCACGGTCACCGTAAGCACGTCCAAGGGATTCAGCCGCGTCATACCCGGTGTGTCAGCCCTGCCAGCGTCACTGACGTTGAGCCGGACCGCCACGATGCGCGTGCCTAACTAACGCATATGACGCTGGGTGTGCCGAGCGATTGCGCCGGTAAGCGGATGAAGAATAGGACAAGTATCCGGGGCCTGTTCCGCGGGGACGATGGCGCGGAGCTGATTGAGTTCGCGCTCACTGCCGTCATCCTCATGGTGACGATTCTTGGCACGATGGAGTTCGGAATCGCCGTCTGGCGGTACAACATGGTGTCCGATCTGGCACAGGAGGGTGCGCGATGGGCATCAGTCCGGGGCACTACGAGCGTTGCCCCAGCCAGTGCGGCCGCGGTCGGCACCTATGTGCAGAGCCGCGCTAACGGTATTACCGTCGCTGTCACCACGACAACCGCCAGTGGCAACGGCGGTTCTGGTGCGTGCACGAGCACAGCCGTCAACCCTTCGGCGCTCGCAGCCGGCGCCGGCATCTGCGTGCGCGTGCAGACGAGCTACGGTGCCATATCCGGACTGCTGCCGGGCGGTGTGCTCAACATGGAGAGCACCGCCAAGATGGTGATGGCGCGTTAGTCCGCGGCATCCTGTCGTACCTCCCTCGTCCGCCGCTTCCCTTCATCCGTGAGCCAGAGCCCGCACTTTCTGGAGCCGCTCCTCACCAAAGCCGCGCCTGTTTTGGCCCTGTACGTCAGCGGCCGCAACACGCCCGTGGCGACGACAGTCGAGGTCGCGTTCTCGTCGGACGACCGCCTGCGCGGCCTGCTTGGCCGGTCGTCACTCCCGAGTGATAGCGCGTTGATTATCGCGCCCTGCAATGCCGTGCACACCTTCCGCATGCAGTTCGCCATCGACGTCGTCTATGCGGCGCGCGACGGGCAGATCCTCAAGGTGGTGCGGGCGATGAGAGCTAACCGGATCAGTGGCGCGATCGGCGCGTTCGCTACGATCGAGTTCGCAGCTGGCTCCGCCTCTCGCGCGGAGCTGAAACGGGGGCAGGTGCTCCGAGTCGCGCCTGTCGCGAACCTGCCGTAGGGCCAGCGTTAAAGATGATGTGTCGCAGCCCAGGACTCAGCGCCGGGCGCCCATGGACACGTGGGAAGATTGGCTTGATATAATCTGGGACGCAGTTGCAAGGGCGTCGGGCTTGCCTCCGATTGCCGGTGTGCGGAAGTGGCGGAATTGGCAGACGCGCAAGCCTCAGGAGCTTGTGGCCGCAAGGTCGTGGAGGTTCGAGTCCTCTCTTCCGCACCATTTTTCAATTCAGCAACTTGGGTTTGCAGACGACCGAAGAGCCAAGAAGATGTGCCGCGGGTGCCTCGCCAGACACAAGCTCTAATCTCTCGAGACGAAGTCGCCATTCTCGCGCTGTGTAACGGCATCGTCCTGATACTAGTCGGCCTGCTGCGCCACTTTGACACGCGCGACTTCGACGTCTTTTACGCCAGCGCGCGTCAATTGACGGCCGGACAGTCGCCCTATGCAGGCATCGGCAGCCTCAATACCAATCCACCACATCTCGTTGCATTCATGGCGCTGTTCGCGCAGTGGCCGCTGTCGGTCGCCTACTGGGCGTGGACTGCCATGAGTGCGGCGGCATTGGGCTGGGCGGTCCATGCCATCATGCGCGCGAGACGACTCTCGCTTGATCTGCCAGTCTGCGCAGGGCTTCTGAACGGCGGGACATTTAGCCAGCTTGCCGGGGGGCAAGTGGCTTGGATTCTCGCGGGCCCGATGACGTTTGCCTGGCTGGCGGGCGACACGCTGGTCGCCGGGCTTCTCGTTGGCCTGTGTGCAAGCGTGAAACCGTTCGTCGCGCTCTTTCTCTTGTTCCTGCTATGGCGCCGCCAGTGGCGGGCTGCGACAGGCATGGTGATGGCTCTCGTGAGCGTCGGCGTTGTCGGGATAGGCCTGCTGGGCCTACCCATGTATAGGGAATGGGCACTCACGCTCGCCCATCTGAATACGCCGCACCACCCTGGAAACGGGGCGCTGTTCGGGCTGGTTGCGCGAGTCATGCAACCTGGCGCCCTGCAGTGGATCACACCAGACGCGGGATATCGCATCTGGGCATGCGCGGTGCTCCTGGCGCTTGGGGTCGGCGCGATGGGCGTGCGTGGTGCCACACGGGATGCGCAATGGGCGATTGTTCTCGTTACGGCGTTACTGATCTCGCCGCTTGGACAGGCGTACTACCTCGCACTCGCTGTCGGGCCACTGTGGGCGACGCTGCGCTTGGCGCGGTGGCCGCGCTGGAGCATCGGACTGATCGGATTCTGCTGGTGGCCGAATCTGCTGACCACGCCGGAGCCACCGACAGCCGTGTGGCAGCTGCTGCCATACGGTTTTACTTGTGCGGCCATTCTCACGCTCTGGGCGCTCCTGATTTACTGCGACCGGGTTGGTGCCAGCGTGCGGCCGCGGCCCGATCAATCAGTGCATCGGGCCGCAGACGGCGTTGACCGTCGACAGCAGACTTTCAAACGAGATTGGTTTGGAGACGCAGGCGACGGCGTGTAACTCGGCCGCGATGTCGCCAGCACAGGGATGGGCCGAG
>JBDSZL010000089.1:0-8492 GCA_039925145.1 Vicinamibacterales bacterium
GCACTTTCGGGGTGTAGGTCCCCCCGCGCACCATCCCATCAAGGATTTCGTTCGAGCGCGCCGGACACGCGCGCGCCTTGTCTGGCGTCAGGTTGTCGTGCTCGGATTCGAGCATCGGGAACGCTTCGACGGGTCCGGAAATCTGATTCAACATCGTCCAGACGCCAGCCGGCGGCGATGTCTGAAATGGATGGGCTCGAAGCCGCACGCCAGATCAATATGCAGGCGCTCGGTCGCGCCCGACCGTACATCATCGCCATGACGGCCAATGCGATGCAGGGCGATCGGGAGGCATGTTTCGCTGCCGGCATGGACGACTACCTGAGCAAGCCTGTTCAGTTGTCGGCGTTGCGGGCAGCGCTAGAGCGCGCGGCCACCGGGGTGCGGCGCATGGCGGCCGCCGGCGAGGTTGCGGCAGAGCCCGCCACCGATCGCCCCGTCGCCCCCGCTGGGCTGCCCCCTTCCCCGGCCGGTGTCCCGGCCTGCGCGTTGACCCGCGCCGGACCGTCCGGCGGGCGCCCGATCGCAAGCTGCGGCGCAGGCCAATCCGTGGCATGAAAGGCCCACGGCCCGGACGCACGTACGTCAGCGGGTGCCTCTAACCACCCTTGGGGTGTGAGGACATCCGCCCGACCGCGCGGCGATGATCAGCATGTTGCCCCGACCAACGGCGCGAGGAGGGGATGCGGCAAAATTTGTGCTGGCATGAGGCGGAGGATCGAGGATCGTTGCCGTTCGCACCGGATCGGCCGTGAACCTACGGCACTCTGAGCGCGCGGAGCTGACTCAGGACCGATTCCTGCCGGAGTGGCACGAACGTCTTGATCGGGACCACGACCCCACCATAGAACGGCCGTTCGAACGACTCACCGGCGATCGCCTTCTTGAAGAGCGGCAGCCGCGGGAGTTTTGTGTCCTCTGCTACGACCGGCCCGAGCACAGCGGCGAGCGCGTCGACCTGGGGCGTCAGCCGCGCTGGGAGTGTCGTGGTCTTCGTCAGCGCAGACAGGCGTGCCAGATACTTGTCCCGGAAGGCCGGCACAGTCATCGTGCGCTCGAGAAAGCGGTTCGCACCCGTCCACGGCCGCAAAATGTCCATCCGCTGGAACACCGTCGGCGCACGAAAGGGGTACTGGCCGAACGAGTGATCCTGATCCCAGGGCACGAACGTAAACTGTCGGGTCGTGGGATGCAGGTGCAGATAGAAATTCTGCCCTTGCTTCAGCAAGCTATCGGGGTTCGCGAGCCAGACGAGGACGGCGAGGTACTGCGCGAAGGCGTCGACATCCAAAAATTGCGGCAGCCGTTCGGCGAACGTCCGGTCGTCAGCGCGAGTGACGACCCGGCAGAAGTCGATGAGCCGGGCCTTGTCGCTATCTGTCAGCGTCGTTTTCGGGTCGTACCGCTGGTTGTACCGCGCCCAGTCATCGCCGAGATAGCTGAACAGCGCCATCGTCACCGGCTTGAAGAGGGCCCCGCCATCCGCTTTGAACCGATTCTCGGCAAAGGCCCTGTCCACATCCTCGACGATTGAGTAGAGCCCATACGGGGCACGGTTCTGAACGCCTGGCACCGTGATGAACACCCGTGCGTAGGCCGTGCGCGGAGCCGGCACTCCTGCGTCGCGATAGAGCCGATACGCGAGCGGCTCGTTCATCGAGCTCACATCGGTGATGTTGCTGTGCAAATTGAACCCGGTGACCCCCGCGAGCTTCTGTCCTTTGAGGAACTTGTCGAGGTCGACCTTGAACGAGACCTTGCCGGATTGCTGAGCGATTCCGTACGTGCCGTTGCCTTTGTGCCGTACCCCGACGTCGGCGAACCGGCGATTCTCGAACTCTAGGGTTGCATGCGAGTACTCGAAGTCGAGTCCCTGCTGCGCGGAGATCCCGTTGCGCTTGCCTTCGGGTCCCATAAACCCGTCGCTCTCTCGAGACATCGAGCGCAAGCGCGCCCAGGTGGTCGGCGGCGCCGGGCGCAGAGCGGCCCACGCTTCACGCGTGAACGTCAGATGAATGTTCCAGACCCTGCCCGTCTGAAGCAGTTCATCGGCAGTCGTCGGGAACTGCGCGGACAGGGCACCCTGCCCTGCGGGTCTCGCCAGCAAGCACAGCACCAGACAGAACGTGATGGGTACAAGTCGTCGACGCAACGAACCTCCGCAAGCCGGCTGATTATCGGCGCAGAGTATCAGACGTGATGCGCCCCCCACCCGTTCGCTGTTCAGACGCTCAGCCCTGCTTGAGGACGTCGCCGTTCGCATTCGTAAACGTGGCGGCCGTGCAGGACCAGGTCCCACCGAACCGATTCAGTGCCGTTCGTGTGGCGGACTGTCGCATCGCGCTACCGACCGCCTCGCTCGACGCCGGGGACTACCTGCTCACCATCACGTGGAACTTCATGCCTTCGATGACGTCACGTTGCCGCGCCGGTAGGGACGCCAACGCAGCGTGGATGGCTTTCACGTCGACGGCCGGTTACAACGGGTTGGCGCGTTGACGGGCGACGCGGCGGACACCCGCGCATTCTATGTTCTTCGGGCAGCGCCGCTCAGAGGCGGCTGTAACCTCGGACGGCGGCCGATCGTAGAAGCCTCATGACGCCCAGATTGATCGCTGTTGCTTTCCTGGCAGCCGGTGCCATGTCTCTCGGCTGTTCGAGTACCGGCGCTCCAACCGCGCCAAGTGGACCGTCTCCGGCTACCGAGGCAATGCCAATGCCGCAGCCGGATCAGACACCTCAAACGACAGGACCTGTTGCGCCTGCAACCGCGCGCTACACCGTGGTGTTCGACTCGACCTGGAGCGCGGGTTCACACCCGGTCGACTTTCCGGCCAGTGCGCACTACTCCGGCTTGATCGGCGGCACCCACGCGTCTGCTGTGGACTTCTGGCGGGAGGGCGGCCTGGCTACTGAGGGCATCCGGAGAATGGCCGAGCGCGGCTCGAAGCAGCCGTTGGACGATGAAGTGAATCGGGCGATCGGTGCCGGAACGGCGCAGTACCTGTTGTCGGGACCGGCCCTTGGCACGTCGCCCGCGCGCACGAGTATGGGTTTCGAGACTTCGCAGGCCTTTCCGCTCGTGACGCTCGTCACCATGGTGGCACCGAGCCCGGATTGGTTTGTGGGCGTGTCAGGCCTGCCGCTCTTTCAGAACGGCCTGTGGGTGGAGGAAGTTCGGGTGGCGGTCTATGGCTTCGACGCCGGCACCGACAGCGGCGCGACATACAGCGCGCCGGATCTTGAGACGACGCCTCGAAAGCCGATCGCGAGATTGACTTATCCGCTCGAGAGCGGTGGTGTGGTGGCACCTCTCGGGACGTTCACCTTCACGCGCGTGCCATAGGGCTGGGGTGACTCGCGAGCCGCTTGCTCGAGAGTGACCTGTCTGCGTAAACTCCCGCCCATGTGGATCGCACTCGCCGTCGCCGCGTGCTTCGCGGTGTTCCTGCTGTTCGTATCCCGGAAATCCAGCAGCTTCCGTTGGGAACGCCACACAACGATTGCCGCACCCCCGGCGAAGATCTTTCCGTTGATCAACCACTTCCATGCGTGGCGTGAATGGTCGCCGTGGGAAGGGCTCGATCCCAACCTGGTGCGCACGTATTCCGGCCCGGACCACGGTGTCGGCGCTGTCTATGCCTGGGAGGGCAACAAGAAAGTCGGGAAGGGTCGCATGGAGATCACTGACAGCGCAGAGCCGACGCGTGTCCGCATCAACCTCGACTTCATTGCGCCATTCGAGGCGCACAACGTGGCCGAGTTCACGCTCTCTCCTGAAGGCGCCGGCACGCGGGTGAATTGGGTGATGACCGGCCCCACGCCCTTCATGAACAAGCTCATCGGCATCTTCATGAACTTCGAAGCCATGGTGATGAAGGACTTCGAAAAGGGCCTGGCACAGCTCAAGGCCGCCGCCGAGCGCTAGGAGAGCGCCTCTCGCCGGAACTCGATCTCGTGCTCGCGGGCGATGTGGCCCGTCGGCGCACGTTCGCGATCATTTCCCATCCCGACGCGGCAAGACGACCCTCACGGAAAAGATCCTGCTCGATGCTGGCGCCATCGAGCTGCCCGGCGCCGTCCTGGGCGGCAAGCAGCACCGGGCGGCTGTGTCCGTTGGATGGAGATGGAGACGAACTTGCCGCTGGCGCGCTGCTGTCTCCATATTCTGAACAGGAGTAAACGCGCTGAAAAGGAGTGGCGGCGAGTCGCCGTCCAGTGAGACGACCATGACCATTTGTGCCGGATGCGGAGCCAGTTCGTCCAGCCTCAGTCGATGCCCGGCCTGCAGCCATCCGTTCCGGCAAGTTTTCGGCGGCGCACCGCTCAGGCTGGGTGGACGGGAAGCATTTGCCCCTCGGGTCGCAGCTTCGAGACCCCCTGAGACGCCAATCCGCGCGCCCGGCAGCTATAATGTGTTTGGGCCGAATAGCAATTCGTATGCATTCAGCGCCGCAGAGGCCCTCGGGATACCTCGGCCGGTGGCGCAGATGACCGCCCCAGGGGCCACCGTCCAGCTTCCTTTCACGAAACCAGAAAATCCGATTCCATTTACTCCATGGCGCAAATGAGGTTGCTATTCACGGCGATGGTTATGGTTGCGCTGGTCGGCTGCACCGGCCCGATCTCCGAGAGGGAAATTGAGCAGCTGATTCAACGAGATCTCAGGCCAGGTGATCCTGAGGCAAAGATCGTCGAGTTTTTGAAAAAGAATGAGTTTCCGTATGAGTACGATGAGGTTACGAATAGATATCAGGCTTCCGTCCCGAAATCTGAATTTAGAACTCTTATAAGTAAGAGGAACGGTATTCGGTTCGAAATATATCTTGACGATCGTCGGTCCTTCAAGGAAGCGAAAGTGCGCCTGACGTACACCGCATGGTAGGGGCCACCAGCCAGGAATAGCTGCTCGTGCTATCGATCCGTGAATAGTACGTCACGACTCCCGGCGCTTCCAGCATTCCCGGCCCGCAAGGACGGGCCTGTTTCGTGAGATTGCCGCGTCCAATGCCGTCAGGCTCAGGGGCCTGTACCGTTCTGTTCCGATATTTGGATGCCCAGCCAGTTTGTGGATCGAGCGCGACAATCGTATACGCGTAGAAGATCGAGACCGTCCGCTCGCCCTGTGCGATTGAGACCTTGATCGCAGCCCCAAGCGAAGACGTTCGTGCCCCATAATGCTCGCATGCGAATGCGCCTCTTCCCGACTCTCGTTCTCGCGGCAGCCGCCTGCGTCGTGACTCACGCGCAGTCGACCACACCCGCACCGTACTGGCCAGGGGTGCAGTGGCGCACCGCAACGCCGGAGTCACAGGGCATCGACTCACAGGCGCTCGCAGCAGCGATCGATCAGGTGCGCGAGAAGCAGTGGGGCGCGCACAGTCTCCTCGTCATCCGCCACGGCTTCGTGGTCGTCGACACGGATTTCTACCCATACCGATCGACGACCCCGCACGACATCGCCTCAGTCACCAAAACGCTGACGTCGACCCTGACCGGCGTTGCGGTGGCCAAGGGTCTGCTGGCGCTGGATCAAAAGGTGCTGTCGTTCTTCCCGACCGAAGCGCCCGCGGACGCCGACGAGAAGAAGCGGTCGATCACCGTCGGGAACCTGCTCCGGATGGAGTCCGGTCTCGACTGCGGCATTCTCCCGGGCGAACAGGAACTCGAGCAGATGAAGCGCTCACCCGACTGGGTGAAGTTCGTCCTATCGCTTCCGATGAAATACGACCCCGCCACGCGGCCGTCGTACTGCAGCCCTGGTTATCACCTGCTGGGCTCGGTCATCGGCGCTGCGGCGAAGACGACAGAGCTGGAGTTTGCGCGCAAACATCTCTTTACCCCGCTCGGCATTCGCGACGTGGTCTGGGGCGACGATCCGCAAGGGCGCAGCCACGGCTGGGGCGATAGCCACTTCTACCCACGCGACATCGCGAAGCTCGGCTATCTCTATCTGCACGGCGGCCAATGGAGAGACACCCAGATCGTGCCGCGCGAGTGGGTGGCACAGTCGATTACTCCGCCGACCGGAGCCCGGACGGAGCCCGGCGGGTTCGGGATGGAGTGGAACGTCAGCAACGGCCCCAATGGCCGTCAGTACGGTGGCACTGGCCGCGGAGGACAGACACTGATCGTCTGGCCGGACCTCGACACGATTCTCGTCAGCACGGCAGGTGGCAATGCCGGCCAATTGACGTCGCTCATCCGCCAGGCCATCAAGTCCGAGACCCCACTGCCGGTTAACCCGGCTGGGACCACGCTGCTGAAGCAACGCGTGCTCGCCGCAGCCCAGCCGCCGCCCGCGACGGCAATGACTCCAGCTCCCGCGATCGCCGCATCGATCTCCGGCAAAGTGTTTCGCTTTCCAGTGAACACATCCCGGATCGACAGCCTGGCGTTGACGTTTGGGCAGGGCGGCGCCGCGCGGGTCGACTTGACCTACTACGGTGAGCCGCTCAGCGTGCCGATCGGTTTGGACGGCGTGTACCGGCTCGGACCACATGGACCGTTCCATCTGCTGGCAGGCGCCACCGGCAAGTGGACGTCAGACACCGAGTTCCTGCTGGATCTGAATTTCATCGCCAACATCAATCGCTACACACTGGCGATTCGGTTCATGCCGGACCAGACGATCGCGGTGACCGCGGACGAAGCCTCAGGACTCATGCGGAACGGCCGCCTCGTCGGGACACTCGCGGCCAAGTAATCCGTTCAACGGATTGTCAGCTCAGCGCTTGGCCGGAGTGGAGACAGGCACCGAGTACTCACGGTCATCCCACGCCATCGTCAGCCGCCCTCCGCCATCGGCGGCGGGGACGATCGCAAACGTCAGTTGTTCGACCTTGGTCTCGAGCCCAAAGCGAGAGCCGCCGACAGAAGCAGGTGTGACATGTCCCCACTGTGGATCAAACGTGGCGCGCCTTGTGACCGCAGATAATTAGATGGGCAAGCCAGCTCAGGTGCGCAGAATCGAACCAGATGAGCTCGGCATCAGCCCTTCTGCGAGGATTCGAGGATGATTTTCGGAGTGAGCCCCACAAAGGACGCCGTGGTCATCGCGAAGACCGCCGGCTCTGGCCATACCTTCGTCATCAAGTCGATCACGTCGATCCCGTTCCAGGTGCGCACCGGCGCTGACCTGACGGACCTGCTGCGGCGTCTTGTCGTCATATTCGATCGCGGCCAGAGTCGACGCTCGACGATCGCACTCCTCGGGTCGTCATCAGGTCGGTTCAAATCCTCGGTCGAAGCAATCAAGGCAGAAGCCATCTCAGAACTGGCGGCGGCCGAGACGGGACTGCCCGTCGTCAGAGTCACAGCCGCCAGCTTGAAAAAAGTCCTCGGTTGTGCGGCCGGTCAGAAGTGGCAGGCCCGTGCGGCAGAACGGTTCAACCCAACCGGCCGCCACAAGAACTGGTCATTGGGAGCTGCCGGCGCCACGGCGGCGGCACTGAAAGTCGCCGAGCATCCCTTCGCATAAGTCGCGCAGGATCGCGCTATCTCACGCCGGATGTAGTATTGGCACACACGCGGAGGTTCCTGTCCATGACGCTCCTCTCCAAGTCTCTGACCCTTCTCGCCGCCAGTTCGCTGGCGATCATCGGGGTCGCCGCGCAGCAAGCACCGGCACCGAAGCCGGGCGTCTATACGCCGCAGCAGAATGACCGTCCCCAGATCCTCGAGGGCGACGAGCCTGGGTTCGAATCGATCTTCGACGGCAAGTCGCTGACAGGGTGGGAAGGCAATCCCGTCTACTGGCGTGTCGAGAACGGCGCGCTTGTCGGCGAAATCACCGCTGAGACGGTGATCAAGAGCAACACGTTCATCATTTGGCGTGGCGGTCGCCCCCGCGACTTCGAGCTGAAGCTGGACTACCGGATCACAGCGGCTGGCAACAGCGGCATCAACTACCGGAGTGCGGTGGTCGCCGATGCCGTGACGCCCGACAACCGCTTCGCGATGCGCGGGTATCAGTTCGACATCGACGGTCGCAACCGCTACGTCGGGAACAACTACGAGGAGAAGGGACGCCTCTTTCTCGCCCTCCGCGGCCAGATCACCAGGGTCGTCGGGGGCCGTCCGCCAGTGCTGGTCGCAACGATCGCTGACGAGCCTCAGCTGGCGACGGTGGTCAAAGACGACTGGAACGCCATCCACATCATCGTCCGAGGCCACACGCTTACGCACTTGCTCAACGGCCGCGTCATGAGCGTGACGATGGACGATGACCAGGCGGGCCGGCCGCTGGATGGCCTCATTGGCGTCCAGGTCCACGTTGGCCCACCGATGAAAGTCGAATACCGAAACCTGCGCCTGAAGAACGGGTAACGAGCTCCGAGACGTCAGCGACGACCAGCTCGACCTTCGAGTTAAATGCAGCCGCAGCTTTACCGCGCGAGCACTTTCGGGGTGTAGGTCCCCCCGCGCACCATCCCATCAAGGATTTCGTTCGAGCGCGCCGGACACGCGCGCGCCTTGTCTGGCGTCAGGTT
>JBDSZL010000090.1:0-84094 GCA_039925145.1 Vicinamibacterales bacterium
TCCGGCGCTTGGCGCGCGACTATGAGCGCCTCGCGGCGACGCTCGCCGCTTATCACTATCTCGCCTTCGCGTGCCTCATGCTTCCGCACGCGCTGGCGGCCGGAAGTTCATAACAGGCTCTAGGGGGCTTCGACGGCAAGACGATGTCGGCGGCAAATCACGGCAGCCTCTTGGTCGTCGAACAGGTGCATGGTGACGACTACGGCGGGGCCTCATTGGAGTTGTCTGGTGGCTATCGGCTCGTCCTGTTTCCGGCGGGCACACAAGGCGAGGACTGGCGAATCTTTCAGCCCTCGACGGATGAGCCGCACTTCGTCATCGAGGGTGGCAGGGCCATAGCAGGTTCATCCGGGGCTGCCTAACATCCAGATGGAGCCGGCGCGCCTATTGTCCCGTGAGATCCTGTCGCCCCGGCGCGCGGCTCATTTGGCGCGTTAGGCCGAAAGACAATGGAAATTCAGGCGGTCATCTTCGACCTGTTTCACACTTTGACCGGGCCGGAGGCCGAGTGGTCCGACCTGCCCTGGACGTCGGACGTTCTCGGCATCGATCGCGGCGTCTGGAATGAACTGCTCGTGAGCCGCTCACGATGGCGTCTCGCCGGCGAGGAGACCGACGCACTCACGATCGTGCGGACCCTTGCCCGCGAGATTGACCCCACGATTCCCGAGGAGCGTATTCAAGAGGCGACCCGCGTGCGCATTCAGCGATTCAAGGATTCGCTGACCCGGATTCCCCCCGAGAACGTTGAAACACTTCGGGACCTCAGGGCGGCAGGATTCCGCCTCGGCCTGATTAGCAACGCCGATGTGATGGAGGCGGCGCCTTGGCCGACGAGTCCACTCGCGGGTCTTTTCGACGTGGAACTGTTTTCGTGTGCGGTGGGTCTGGTGAAGCCAGAACCAGCGATCTATGCGCGGTGCATCCAGGCGCTGGGTGTCTCGCCGACAGGATGTCTCTTCGTTGGAGACGGCGGTTCCAACGAGCTCGTCGGGGCCAAAGCCGCAGGGATGTCGACCGTATTCGTCTCCGGGGTCATGGCGCAGCTCTGGCCAGAGCGGATCGAGGAGCGGCGGGCGACAAGTGACCACCACGTGCAACGGATTTCCGAGCTGCTTCCGCTACTCGGCCTAACCGGCGGTTGCAGCCGACGGCGGTCGCCTGCAGAATGAGCCGCCGCGGCTGAACCGCGGACGTTGGGCAGCACAAAAATGGCTTCGAAGTGATTCCTGCAACTCAACGGATTAGGGCGTCGGCGTTTTGGCGACGCGAGGAATCTATCCAGAGCCCATGGCAGGTAATCGGTTGGTGGGAGTCTCGAAGAGTTCCGTTCAACCTCATCGTTGGGTGCGTCGGAGTTGTGTCGTGTGTAGTCGCAGGCGTCGTGGCGGCGGGTAGCTATTTCCTTTTCGACAGTGACTGCGGAATGCCCTATCCACCGCTGTTCGCCATTTTCGGAATTGTTCTGTACGCGGTGATGGCCAACGTCTGCTACACGGGCGGCTGGCTTGCAGAGCTCGTTGTGCGCGCGGCTTGGCCACAGCAGGCGAATCGATTCGCGACACTCACGTTTTCGATAGGCGTCGTATTCTCCGTACTTCTTACGTCCGCGCCTGGCGTGCTCCTTGCCGCCGGCGGCGTGTTCGGGTTGATCGGTCACTTCTGGGGCGTGAAGCATGATTGAGCCGGCTTCCCACTGTGCCGCCGTGCTGGCTAACCAGCCGATGAAGCTGTCGGTCCGTCCCGTCACGCGCCCTTGCTTGCGCAACGCGCGCGCCGGTACGTCCCGCAGCTTATCGCCGACGTTAGACCGCGGGTTCGGCACCCAGATACTTGGTGTGTTGGCTCAGCCACTCAGCAAGTTCGTGACGACGGTGGCTGCCGGAGGCGACCGCCAGCATCAGGCGTTCCTGTTCGTCGACGCTTGCCACGATCTCAACGCCGTGGAGCAGCAGAAACGTCGCCATCGCCGCGTGGCCGATGCGCTTGTTACCATCCATAAAGGGGTGGTTCTGGATGAGCGAAACGCAGAGCGCCGCGGCCTTGTCCACCACGGTCGCGTGGAGATCGACACCGTCGAAGGTGGCCCTTGGTTGGGCCAGGGCCGAGTCGAGCAACCCCAGGTCACGGAGGCCAGACGCGCCGCCGCTTTGTTCGATGAGCCGGCGGTGGAGCGCAACCACTTCGCCCAACGTGAGGTCACGCATCAAGCGAGGCGGCGATACAACTCGCGGTTCTGCTCGAGCACGCGTTTGGCAGCGGCTTCGAACTCGTCGTCGCGGGTGGCCAGGAGGTCGGCCACGGCCGCCATAGCCAATTCTGCGGGGGAAATTCCCAGCCGGTCGGCCTCTTGTTGGAGCCGATCCGCTTGGGCGGGCGGGAGATCGAACGCGAGCTTCATGGGTCCACTCTACGCCGAGGTCCGCGGTCTAACAAGCGCTTGCAGCCGGCAGCGGCCGGCGCCATGATGAGGCCGCCGCGGGTGAAGCGCCGCGTTAGGCCGATCTGAATGACGACGTTAGACTCGGACGATGGAATTCGAATGGGATCGGGGATAGGCCGCATCAGCGACCTAAACGCCCTTCTCAGACGCCGCCCGCCGGTTGATCCACGCCGGATCCCGGTGAGATCCCCGTTGACAGTTCCGGCGCTACGGCATGCTCGCCGTCGTCGTGCCGGCCATGACGCCACCGCCGGTGCCGTTCAAGCTCTTCGTGCTCGTGGCGGGCATCGCCGATATTCGCCCGTGGACCTTCTGCCTGGCTGTGTTCATCGGTCGCATGATCCGGTTCGGCGCGGTCGGCTGGGTGGCGTACAAGTACGGCGAGCAGGCGACCGTTTTGAGTCACCAGAACCTGCCGACGATTCTCACCGGGCTGGCTATCGCGATCGTCGTGGGTGCCGTCATCACTGTGATGGTGCGACGTCGGCGCGTGACGGCCTGATCGCCCCGGGCGACGAACGGTACCCACGTCTTTCGTGCGAGTAGAGGCCGGCCCCTACATCACTGGGGCGGAGACGCGATGAATCGCGTCCCTACGCGTCCTCCAACAGTGCGCCGATCTCCGGCCGCTGCATCTTGGTCGCCCACGCGCGAGGCGTCGCCCAGGGTTCCGCGTCGGCCTCGGTCGCATCCGCGCCGCGGGCGAGCAGCAGCTTCACCAGTTCCCCGCGTCCCCAGCGGCACGCCCAGCCGAGTGGCGTGCTCCTCAGGAGCGTGTCGCGCACGTCGAGGCGCGCACCGGCGTCGAGCAGTTGCGTCGCGAGCGTCACTCCCACGCCGTGGTCGCGCGAGATGACCTCGTGCAGCATCGTCTGCCCGTAGTCTGCGGCGCGGTGGTGAGGACCGCAGCGCGCGAGGATGAGCGCGAAGCACTCCGCTGATTCGCGCTGCTGTTGCGCGTTGTAGTCCTCGTGGCCAGGTACCGGACGAAACAGGATCCAGAACCAGCGCGGGTCGTCGGGTTTCCAGTCGACCCGGTCGAGGGCCATGCGGACGATGGGCGCAGAGAGCGAGGAGGCGCCGCCCCAGAGGAGCTGTTCGGCGACTGCCTGGCCGGAGGAGTCGTCAGGCGAGAGGTGCGGGTCAATTTCGCCCGCGAGCATCTTGCGCGCGATCTCCACCTGGCGCGCGTAACCGGCTGAGCCCGCGTCGATCCAGCCGCCGTGCGCCTCCATCAGCGCGATCATCTCGGGGTTGCCGTTGCTGTACGCGCGGAACGCCGGCGAGCCCGCGGTCCACACGCCCGCATTGGGATTCGCCCCGCGCGCGAGCAGCAGGCGCGCCATGTGGAGGCGGTTGAGCACGACGCATTGAAAGAGTGGGCCGCCGGCCGACCAGATCTGACCTTCGCCATCGTCGATTGGCGTGGGCTCGTCGGGGTCGAGGCCGAGGTCGAGCAGGCGCTGCAGTACGTCCACGTGATTGCCCTTCACCGCCGCCTCGAGCACGCCCGTCGCCTCGAGGTCCTGTTTGGAGCGCGCGGACAAGAAGTCCCAGCGTCCGAGCGTCGCGGCCGAGAGCGGACTCAACTCCGCGCCATGCGCGAGGAGCAGGTCGGCGACGTTGGTGAAGCAGACATTGTCGAATTCCCACGGCCCGAACTGTCCCGTGGCCGCGAAGTCGAGCGATGTCCAGCCCTTCGCGGACTTCCGATTGATCAGGGCGGACGTGTAGCGGCCGGGCATGCCTGGCCCGTCCTTCTGTCGCTCGCGCTCGATGGACCACCGCATGACTTTCGTCAAGCCCCATCCCGCCGCCTGATGGAGCATCGTCACCCCGTCCGCGCCGCAGAGGTTCGCCAGTTCCGGATTCGCATCGAGGACGGCGACGACGGCGTCTTGGTCGCCGCCCGTGTGCGCACGGTGGAGCGCGCGCATCGCGGGGGTGATCTGCAGGGCCCGCGCGTGCCCGGCGCGTGAGGCGGCCTCCGCGAAGGCCTGGACGATCTCCGGGTACTCGCGATCGCGGGCGAGCACGAAGGCAGAGGTGGCGTCGCGCTTCGGCCAGATGCCTTCGTCGGGATTGGCGCCGAACTCGAGCAGCAGCTTCGCCATGGCGAGATCGCGGCCGAGGACGGCCATGTGCAGTGCGCGCATCTCGCCGCGGCCGATGTCGACGATCTCCGGGCGGCGCGTGAGGAGCGCGCGTGCGCTGTCGAGGTCGCCGTTCTCCGCGGCTTCGTGCAGGCGCGCCGCGGTCACGCCGTCGACGCGTGCTTTCAGCTTCGGCCAGCTCTCGAACCCGTAGGCGCGTGCCAGCACGAACTGCGCGTCGTGGAGGGCGAAGGTCTCGCGCGTGGCCGTTCGGTGCCACGCGTCGACTTCGGCCGCCGCGTCCGCGTCGCCCGCGCCGTAGCGGTCGAGCAGCTCCTTCGCCTGGCGCTTCAGTTGATCGAGGTCGGGGTGCTCGCGCATTGCGCGAGTCGGGGGCTTGAGGGTCATGGGCGCTCCTAGTCCTGGCCGTGCGCCTGGCGCACGTGCCGTCGTGCCCGCGTCCGCTGTGACGGGCTGGAAAAGGAGTTCAGGTCACGATTGCTGTGACGAACCATTCGGGGTGGACGCGGTCCTTCCCGCGGACGTGGACGGCGCCCCGAGCGCCAAGGGGAATGGTAGCAGAGAGGGACGACGAGGCGCTAACTGGCCAGCACGTAGGGGCGGGGTGTGCCGTGCTGCAGATCGACCTGGGCCCTCTCGAGGCCGTCCCGCGTGGCAAGTCGTCGGTTCACGTGCCGGTGGTGATGAGCCTGGCCGAGGCACGTTCCGGTGCTCGACCACCTGGGCGGGGTGGCGCGGCTCATCGCGTCGGTGCTCTATGGCTGCGGTCGTCGGCTCCAGGAGTGTCTCGAGATCCGGGTGAAGGACGTCGACGTCGAGCGACGCGAGATCCAAGCACTGGCGGCGGCCTAACAGGCCGCTGCAGCCGACGAGTGGCGGGCAGATCGAACTTGAAGTGAGTATCGAGTTCGCCGCTCGCGGCTGAGCGGCATGTCGTTAGGCCGTCGCGCAAGAAACACAGCATCAACGGCTGGTCGTGTGGCGTCGCATGAAGTCGAATATGGCCGCATACCCAGCCGAGGGGGTGCCGCGCGGCGTGAAGTACTCCAATGTGCCGAGGCCGTGGTCAAGGCCGGCATAGTACGAGAACTCGAGATTGGTCTTGCCGGCAGTCTTGGCCTTTTGCTCGAGGGCACGCACGTCCGCTGCAGACGTGTTCGCGTCGGCCTCACCCTGAAAGAATCCGACACTCAGAGTCAACCTGGACACGAGATCCCACATCGACGGCTGGCTGAAGTGGTCCTTCAACCAAGCCCGCGTGGGACTTGGGACGGGTACCGACGCGGTTGCCTGTAACCATTTCTCGATGACGTCGAGGTTCTCGGCTTCGATCAAGTCGACTAGAGGTTTGGATCGTGCCAGACACTCGCGCTCGGTGTAGAAGCCGTCTCCGTCTGTATCAAACGTGCGGAACACCACGGTCGCGGGCATCTGCTTGCGAATCCCCTTTGGATCAGCCTCGAATTCCTGTTCCGAAATCCTGCCGTCCCCGTCGGCGTCCCAATGTCCCCGGTGCTGCAGATACGCTCCGCCGCCCGCCATGAACTTGAGCGAGCTTTTGAGCGTGTCGCCGATAACACCAGACAGCGCCAGACCCTTGACTTCGTTGGGAATGCGCGCCGCGATTTCAACGGCGAGAAGCGTGCCTTCGCTTATGCCTCTGAGGAAAATCTGAGAAGCATCGACGCCCGCTTCCTTCTGCAGGACCCGCACGGCCGCGATACCGTCACGCACCTTGTTGTCGAGCGTGCTCGTGTCGTAGACCGGCCGGTCGATCTGTCTGCCTCCGGTTGCCGAGGTGAAAACGCCACGGCCTTCGTAGGTGAAGAAGCCGACATTCAGCGGCGTGAGGTTATTCCGGTAGAGGTTGTAGACGGGCACGCGCTCGCCCTGGGCGTTTCGCGTCTGAGGCTCCATCGCCTGCGCCTCGGCGGTCTGCACGAGGACGAGCACCGGATGAGGTCCTGACGTGTTGGGCAGCGTCAGTCGCCCAAGCATGTCGTAGCCGTCGTGCGTTGTGAACTTGACATCTCGCGTCGTGGTCGCGCTGCCGGTCGCGGGCGCAGGTGTCTGCCCATGTGCAATGCCGGAGGTCACGATGCCCCCAAGAAGTCCGAACATGGCCGCGAGTGTTCGTGTCGACACATCTACTCCATTCTTGTATCGCCCAGGTGATTCCAGAGTCAGCACCTGTCGAAATCAAACGCGAAACGTGTTACCCGCGCAACAGTGGCATCGTGAACCAGTCTGGAGGCCAAGAACGGTGTTCCTTTGAGTCCCAGAGGGCCCTAGCTAACCCCGCGCTGCACCCGACCGACGCCGGGATCATGAGCGCCGGCGGGTGAGCGCGCACGTTGATATGACTTCGGTTGTCAAGTGAGCTGAGATCTTCGAGAGAGAGTTCTACAGATCAGCGCTCTTTTCTGAAATCTGATCTGAAACACACCCGGGTCAGCGCCGAAGCGGGGCCAGTCACATCGACGGTTGATCCTGCTGAGATCCGTGGGTTGGGTACCACCTGACTGGGATCCGTCAACGCGCCTGCCTCGATCTAGGCACGAGGATCGGCCGAGGCCGCCTCTTAACGTGCACGAGGGTTGCGCGGTACACCGGGGCCGCACCCCGGCGCCGACCCGAGATTCTGTGGGTGAGGTGCTACGCCTGCACCGGCACCTCCTTCGCAATTGCCCACATGAACGCGATCAGTTCGCGCGCGATGGCCGTCACGGCCACGTTCGGATGTTTGCCGCGCGCGACAAGTCGGCGAAACCGTTTGCACAAACGGACCTGGGCTTTCCAGCCGATGGCTTGAATCGGTTTTGGCAGGCCGTCGATCCGGGTCTGAATGTGCTGAGACACCTTGGCGGGATGCCGATAGGCCCACGCCGCTTCGATCAAGGCGCGGCGGGCGCGGCCGTTGCCCGCCTTGGTGATGCCGCCCTGACGGCGCGACGCGCCGCTCGAGTACTCGGACGGAATCAAGCCGACGACGCGGCCAGTTGCCGTGGATTCTCGAACCGCGTGAGGTCGCCGAGTTCCGCGACGACGGTGATCGCGACGAGCCACTGCACGCCGCGGAGCGCCTGAAGCGCCTGCACGACTGGATAGAGCCGCCACGCCGGTCCGATGTCGCGCAGTTCGCCCTCGAGGCGCTGCAAGGCGATCGACCTGCTCATCCACCGCCCGCACCGATTCTTGAAACACGATCTGTTGCGCCGGCGTCGGACAGACGACCTTCGCCAGGTACCGACGGTGCGCGTCGTTCCAGTCGGCTCGGCCGACATAGTGCAGGCCGAGGCGCAGCCAGAAGGACTTCAAGCGGAGCTTCGCGCTCTTCAACGTCGGCGGGCGGCATCCCGGGCGCGACAGAGATCGCGGATCGCTTCGTCCTCGACGGTCGGCACGTAGACGCGCGTCAGATCGCCAGAGCGCAAGAGTCGCGCGATCTCGATGGCATCACGTCGGTCGGTCTTGACCTTGTCGCCGGGCTTCTTGGGGATGAGCGACGGGGCCACGACTCGGCAGGCCAGCCCCTTGCCCGTCAAATATCGATGGAGCACGTAACCGCATGGGCCGGCCTCGTAGGCAAACACGAGATCGGCCCCCTTCGATTGGAGCCGCCGGATCAGCTTGTCGAGGTCGGCTTGGCGCGTACCGATCTCGCCCACGAAGACGGGCGGATCGGCGCTCTGCCCCTGGGCGTGAGCGACCGCGATTGAATCCTTGTGGACGTCGAGACCGACGAAAACAGATGTAGGCTCTGACATGGTTGACCTCCGGTCGAATGGCCGATTGACGCGGCCAGGTGCGGCTCTGATCCGAACTGGACCAATCCGCGAATTGTGCCGGAGGTCAACCGTCTCAACACGCCGAAGTCATACTGTCTAGGCTGACAGACGACTACCGATATACGTCGCGACGATGGCCGACCTTGACGACCACGACGACAAGATTCAGATCCTGAATCTCGTACAGAATTCGACAATGGCCTTGTCGAAGTCGGTATTGGTCGCGCCCCGAGAGTTTCTCGCAACCCGGCGGCCTAGGGTCGCTCGACAGAGATGTGATCTTCGCGACAATCCGCCGGCGATCCTGCTTCGGCAGGGCCTCGATGTCTTTGCCGGCGGACGATGTGATGAGCAGCTTATAGCTTGCCACGACGCCGGAGGCCCTTCACGAACGCCTCGAAATAGAGTCGTGGTTCGGTGGCTCGCGCACGAAATGCGGCGAGATCGTCCGCGTCCTCTGCGAGGCTCTGCCGGAGCGCGGCGTTCACAAGATCGGAAACAGATGTCTCGCTCTCTACGGCTTTCATGCGAACAGCTCGATGGAGGTCGGGGTCGAGGTAGATGGTTGCGCGCTTCGTCAGGCTCATCTCAACATGATGACGTTACAACGTCAGAACGTCAAATGGCTTGGCGTCGGCCGACCACGCCGCCGAACATCGCGTTGCACCAGACGGCCGCTGGTGCGTTGGTGAGCGGCCGCTGGTGAACGCCGGTCGTTGATATGGCTGTCTTCTGTCAAGTGGGCAGACCTTTCCCGACCTCACGGTTGTGAGTCCTGTTTCTGAGCACGCTCGTCGTGCTCTTCATTCATCAGATCCGTCTGGTCGGCGGCACCGCGTTCTAGCGACGGTTGACGCTGCTGATATCCGCGGGTTGAGTACCGCCCAGACTGTGGTTCGTCGCGGAGCTGCCTCGCTCTAGGCACGGACGTATCGATCGTGCTGATGTCCATAACGACCTCGAGGATTCTCCACCTGGCCGCGATGCCGCCGGCCTGACGGATCTGATCGGCGCGTCGTCCTAAATTTAGGCCGGCGGTGCGGGCACCTCGCGCGCGATGGCCCAGATGAAGCCCGTCAACTCACGGGCGATGGCGGTGGCCACCTTCGGCTTCGCCTTGCCGCGCGCCACCAGCTTCCGAAAGCGAGCCGTCAACCGGAGCTGCGCTTTCCAGGCGATGTCACAGATCGGTTTTGGCAACGCTTCCTGTCGATAGAGCATCTGCCGGCCGAGGCGCGGCACGCCTTGATACGCCCAGGCGGCTTCGGCGAGTAACCGTCGGGCGTGCGGATTCCCGGCCTTGGTGATCCCGCCGCGCCGCACGCTGGGTCCGCTCGAGTATTCCGACGGGACGAGCCCGAGAAACGCCATGAGCTGCCGCGGGTGATCGAAGCGCCGGATATCGCCGATCTCGACGACGAGGCCGACCGCCGTGACAAACGAGACGCCGCGTAAGGCTTGCAGCGCGTCCACGACCGGTGCCCACCGCCACGTCGGCGTGAGCTGCCGGAGCTGCTCGGTGATCCGCTCGACGCGGCGCTCGGTCTCGTCGATCGTGTCGCGGTACTCCTGGAGCGCGATGTGCTGCGGCGCCAAGGGGAAACTCAGATCCGCGAGCCAGCGGCGATAGGGCTGCGTCCATCCCGCGCGCCCCGGATAGCGCCGGCCCTGCCGGAGCAGGAACGCCTTCAGGCGATGTTTGGCCTGCGTGGTCAGGCCGACCGCGTCTTCGCGCGCGCGCACGAGATCGCGCAGGGCTTCATCATCGGGTGTCGGAATGTAGATCGCCGTGAGCTCGCCGGCGCGATGCAGCCGGGCCAAGGCGTCGCCGTCCCGCCGATCCGTCTTGATTCGGTCGCCGCTCCGCTTCGGCATGCTCGAGGGATTCACCACGACGCAGTCCTCACCCTGGCCCGTGAGGTACCGGTGAATCCCAAACCCACACGGCCCCGCTTCGTAGACGAAGCGCAACCGCCGAGTCGGGGCCCGCACGCGCGGACGATCTTCGCGAGCGCCTCCAGATCGCCCGTGATCACTCCGTAGTGGCGCACCTCGCCGTCGCGCCCGTCTTCGGCGAGCGAGATGTCGATCGATTCCTTGTGGACATCCATCCCCACGAACATGTTACGTTTCGCCATGACCTGCCTCCGTTGGTGTGTGGCTCTGCGCGACGCCTTCGCCGGCTCGAGTAACCCACGATAACAACGTGAGGCAGGTCTCTTGGCCCGACAGCCATACTGTCTAGCCAGACAAGAAAATAGCCAACCGGATGTCGATTCTTCGCGGCGTCGCTCTCGTGCTATTCGCGTTTGGCCCGGCGATGGGCGGCGCATCGCAAGAAGTGGCTGCTTGGGGCGATGCGGTCCAAGGCGTGCAGCTCAGGTTGGCCATTTCTGACGGTCCCTTGCCCGTGAGCGCTGAACTGCTGCCGCTGGAAGTGCAGCTTCGGAACCGCGGGATGGGCCCCGTGACTTTCATCGGCGAAGCGATCATCCATCCCGAGATTGAGATTGACGGCGTCTGGTACGCTCAAGTGTGGGCGGGCAGTTGCTGTGCGGCGCCAAGGGAGATCCTGCCGGGCGGGAAGGGCGAGGTGGTCTCGTTCCGTGTGCTGCCGGGTCAAGTATTTGCCGTGGGCGCCAAGCCGGCGCGCACGCTCGACCTGAAGCCTGGTAAACATTCGGTCCGGATCCGGAACGTCTTACAGGACAGAATTGATGTGCGGCTCGGTTCGTCCCCTCTGGTCCTGATGAGCAATGCGGTCACGATCGACATTCCCGCGAGTGTTTCCAACACCTCGAGGCAGTCCGTGACTCCGGTGGCGTGCGGTGGTGAGCCCGGGCGCCGGTTCGACCGCGTTCATGGCGCGGTCGAACGCGGCGAGAGGTTCAATGCGACGACTGGTGCCGGCTGGATGCTGCGGCTCGAGCCACTGGAACACGGCTGGGCTCTCCAAGTCTCCACCACGGATCGGCCAGCAGAGGATTTGTCGAGGCTGACGCCGCCGTGGCAATTCGTTCCGAATCCCCGCGAAATCGAGGGGTGGCACTTCCGGAATGCCATCAACACGGGGCCGAACGATGGGAGCGTGAACGCGCCTGGTCCTCTGCGCGAGTTCATTTTCTCGCCGTTGGTTGGTCGCGAGATCGAGTACGCCGGCAGCGCCACGACTGCTGCCGATGTCGAGAGGGTCCGGTCGTTCGGTCGCGGCTGGTTGTTCACCGAGTCCTATCGACTCTCACCGGTGGGAAGCGGCGGCAGAGCAGACATCGAGGCACTGACCTTTTGGGCGTGTTTGACGTGGCCGGCCGGCTAACATCCAAATGGAGCCGACGCGTCCATCGCCTTGTGCCATCATGTCGACGAAACGCGCGGCTCATTTGGCGCGTTGATATGACTTCGGTTGTCAACTCGACCTGGACCTCCGGCCGAAGCGTTCTACCTATCAGCGCTCTGCGCTCTTCCGGCGTACTCCCGGGTCAGCGCCGAGGTGGGGCCAGTACTGCCGACGGTTGATCCTGCTGATATCCGTGGATTGGGTACCACCGTACTGTGATCCCGTCGCGCGCCTGCCTCACTCTAGGCTCGAGGGTCGGCCGAAGCCGCCTCCTAACGCCGTCGAGGGTTGCGCGGAAACCGGGGCCGCACCATCGACGCCGACCCGAGATTGGGGTGGCGGTCAGGCCGCCACCGAGACCTCCTTGGCAATCGCCCACATGAAACGCGATCAGCTCGCGCGCGATCGCGGTGACGACCACGTTCGGATGTTTGCCGCGCCCGACGAGCCGGCGAAACCGCTTGCACAGGCGGACCTGTGCCTTCCAGCCGAGGTCCTGAATCGGTTTGGGCAGCCCGTCGATCCGCGTCTGGATGTGGGCCGACACCTTGGCCGGATGGCGATAGGCCCACGCGCCTTCGATGAGCGCGCGTCGCGCGCGCCCGTTGCCGGCTTTCGTGATGCCGCCCTGTCGCCGTGAGGACCCGCTCGAGTACTCGGACGGAATCAAGCCGACAAAGGCGGCGAGCTGGCGGGGCGAGTCGAAGCGGGTGAGGTTGCCGAGTTCGGCGACGACCGTGATCGCGACGAGCCACTGGACGCCGCGGAGCGCTTGCAGCGCTTGCACGACCGGATAGAGTCGCCAGGCCGGTCCGATGTCGCGCAGTTCGCCCTCGAGGCGCTGCAGGCGATCGACCTGCTCATCCACCGCCCGCACCGATTCTTGAAACACGATCTGTTGCGCCGGCGTCGGACAGACGACCTTTGCCAGGTACCGACGGTGCGCGTCGTTCCAGTCGGCTCGGCCGACATAGTGCAGGCCGAGGCGCAGCCAGAAGGACTTCAAGCGGAGCTTCGCGCTCTTCAACGTCAGGCGGGCGGCATCCCGGGCGCGACAGAGATCGCGGATCGCTTCGTCCTCGACGGTCGGCACGTAGACGCGCGTCAGATCGCCGGACCGCAAGAGGCGTGCGAGCTCGACCGCGTCGCGCCGGTCGGTCTTGACCTTGTCGCCGGGCCTCTTGGGAATCAGCGACGGCGCGACGACCTGGCAGTCGAAGCCTTGGGCAGTGAGGTCGCGATACAGGCCGTAGCCGCACGGCCCGGCCTCGTAGGCAAACACCAGCGTCGAGGCCTTCGCGTGCAGGCGGCGGATCAGTTTCCCAAGGTCCGCCTGGCGCGTCCCGATCGCGCCGACAAACTCCGGGGGATCGGTGCGCGGGCCGCGCGCGTAGGCGACGGCGATGGAATCTTTGTGGACGTCCAAACCGACGAAAAGGGGTGTAGGCTCTGCCATGGTTGACCTCCGGAGAAACGGCCGATTGACACGGCCGGGTGCGGCTCTGATCCAACTCCGACCAACCCGCGAATTGTGCCGGAGGTCAACCGTCTCAACACGCCGAAGTCATACTGTCTAGGCCGACAGGAGACAAAATGACGACTCTGACCCAGTGTGGAGTGCCCTTCCTCAAGTGGAGAGCAGGCGCCGTGCGAGTGTCTCGGTGCTGTCTTATCGCGGTGTCGATGCTGTTGAGTGCCTGCTCGCCTGCGAGTAACGGAACCACAAGCGACCCGGCAAATGCATCCGCCGCAACTTCAGACCGAGCCGCTGCACGACAACAGATCGAGGCAGCCGCAGCAAGGATTTGGGAAGCCGTGGCGCGTGGTGATTCGGTAGCCATTTTGGCCGACTACGCGGATGATGGGATCGTACTTGGCTCGGGCGGACCGATGTTCGAGGGGAAACCGGCAGTCGCGGCATTTCTGCAAGGTCTGTTCGCCGAGAACACGTTCAAGGATGTGAAAGGAAACGTGACCGACATCATGATCAGCAGCGACCTCGCCGTCGAAACCGGAACGTACGCGATGACGGTCATTCCAAAAAATGGAAGTGCGGCGGCGGACAAAGGGAAATACCTTCACGTGTGGAAAAGGTTCCCGGACGGCTCGTGGAAGGTCGTTCGCTACATGGCGAATTCCGACATTGCGCCCAAGTGACGACGGCAGGTCGACCCCTCGCTCGTGGTACGACAGGGTCAGTTTCGTTTTTGAGTCCCGCCGAAGTGGACCAAGAGCTGCCTAACACCGGCTGCACCAGACGGCCGCCCGTGCGAGAAGACTGCGGACGCTGGTGAGCCGGAGCCGTTAGGTTAGGCCCGCACACAGGAGTCATCTATGGTTAACGAATACATTCGCTACCGAATTCCCGCCGAGATGCGTACGGCTTTCCAGTCTGACTATGAGAAGGCCGTTGAATACCTCCGCGCCTCTCCGGTGTGCCTAGGTTACGAATTGAGCCAGTGCGAGGAAGAGCCCGACAGTTTTGTTCTGCGCATCTCTTGGCAATCCACCGCAGATCATATGGGCAAGTTCAGAGGGAGCGCGGAGTTTCAGGGCTTCCTGCCACTGATACGCCCATACATGCCTCAGATCGAAGAGATGCGACACTACGCATTGACCGAGCTTCGTTGGAATCGAAGCTGAATCATTGAAGGAAGAAACCCATGAACAACACAACCGTGCCCACATTGTATGAGTGGCTGGGGGGCAGCGAGGCCCTTAACCGCCTGACCGTGCGCTTCTATGAGCGTGTCCGCGAAAACTCAACTCTCGCGCCGGTGTTTGCACACATGGGCAACGATCATCCGCAGCATGTCGCCGCTTTTCTTGCCGAAGTCCTTGGTGGGCCACCCGACTACACCGCCCAGTTCGGCGGACACCCGCACATGATTCAACAGCATCTCAATCGTCATCTCAGGCAAGAGCAACGGCGCGAGTGGGTAGCGTTACTGCTCGATACCGCCGATGAACTGCAAATGCCCGACGACCCAGAGTTTCGATCCGCGCTTGTTGGTTACCTGGAGTGGGGTTCAAGGCTTGCGGTCATCAATTCTCAGTCGGGTGCCGCCGTCGACCAACACGCACCCATGCCCAAGTGGGGCTGGGGTGAGGTGAAAGGTCCGTATTTGTCATGAGGTCTGCGACTCAAACTGCGGGCCTAACAAACGGTTCAAGCGGACGTGCCCGGAAAGCCGGGCACGCCGCTTAACCTGGGCGTTAGGCGGACAGAACTCGGGGAGAGAAGCCATGTCGCCCGCTCGGATCTATCGGTTCAGCATCTGGCTGCCGCTGATCGTGCCGGTCGTGTTGATCGTGGTCATGAACGTCCTGCTCAAGGGGATGGGCATGCCAAAACCGTCCGGCTATCTTGACGTGGCGCTTGAGTTGGTCGCGTCTTCAGGGCTCTACGGCGGGTTGCCGTACGTCGTGCTTGCCCTCTGGGCCACGTGGTGGATTCGCGGACGCCCGGAACCAGACATCCGTCGGATGATGTTCTTGGCACCTCTTCTGATGGTTGTAGTGTTTGCCGCAGCGTGCCTGATCGTGGGGGCGGTGGCCGACCGAATGCGCGTGTGGGTTGGCGTCGCCAAGCTCGGGATTGGCACAATCATTCCGCTCGGATACGCTTACGTCGGCTGTGCGGTGTTGCTCAGGCGCTGGCTGGGTCCGCCGCCAGTCGACGTCACCACGTCGTAAAACCCCACCGCGAGTCACGCGCCCGGCCGACTTCTCGGTAGTGGCGTCTGCGACCTGTGAACGGCCTAACCCCGGCTGCACCCCGACGGCGCGGGTATCATCGCATCCGGAGTTGAACTGGTGCGCCGCAAGTGAGCCGCGGGCGTTAGCCCGGCCCCCTCCTGTCGAGAACGTGGCGTCAAAAGTCGGGTTCCGGAGAGCTTCAGATTCGCGCCGAGGCTCGAATCTGCGACGAGGGCCGGCAGGATGTTACAGGCCCGCCGCCGAATTCGGAGCCGCGCGGACGATAGATCAGCCGAATCGCTGGAATTCCGCCGTCAGGGCCCCGCTGTCGTCTTACTGTCGTATGGTTGTCGGCCGGTATTCGACTGGATGCCGTAGCGCTTTCCTTGCAAGTGCCGGAAAGTGGGTCACGAACCATGGTCAAAGGACGGTCGATGAAGATCAAAGCGGACTTGGTGCTCAAGGCTAGAGCGCAGAAATCCTGGTCCCAGGAAGAACTGGCCACAGCGTCCGGGCTCAACCTTCGGACCATACAGCGCATCGAGAGCGAGGCTTCGGCATCGCTCCAGTCAAAGAAGGCACTCGCATCGGCTTTGGACCTCGACGTCCACGACCTCGACTATCAGGAGATCCATATGCGACAGGAATGGGAATACAAGGTTCTCGAGACGAAGGATCGAAAAGCACTCCAGCCGGAACTGGCCAGTGCCGGGGCCGACGGGTGGGAATTGGTATCTGTGACGACGATGTTCAACACGTGGATGACCGAAGTCGTCCATACGTTGTTCCTCAAGCGTCTCGTGTCGTAATCGGATGGTGACAGCGATCTGGGGCCGGGCCTCACGTCAAGGCTGTCTATAGCCGCGTGAATCGCGGCGGCTGCCGACCCCCACAGCGTCCAGCCGCAGCGGCGCCGATTGCACCTCAGCGTGGCAGAAGCGGTACGCATGACCCCGATTAGAAAATTCTGCTCGGTTTTTCACAGTCTATCCCTCATAAACAGTTGTGGATTACGAAGGACAGCCGCCTCCTCAGGGGCTCTACGACCCTCGACACGAGCATGACGCCTGCGGCGTGGGCTTTGTCGTACACATCAAAGGCCAGCGTTCGCACTCAATCGTGCAGAAGGCGCTGCGGGTCCTCATCAACCTGCTGCACCGTGGGGCCTGTGGCTGCGAGGCCAACACCGGCGACGGCGCGGGGATTCTGCTGCAGATGCCCGACCGGTTCTTCCGCAAGGAGGCCAGCCGTCTCGGCCTGACCCTGCCGGCCGAACGTGGCTACGGCACGGGGCTCGTATTTCTGCCGCGCGAACCAGACGCCCGTCGTCAGCTCGAGCAGCTGTTCGAGCAGATTGTCATCGAGGAAGGGCAGCAGGTCATCGGCTGGCGCGACGTGCCGACGACCGACAGCCACATCGGCCCGAGCGCGGTTGCGGTTGAGCCGGTCTTCCGGCAGATCTTGGTTGGCCGGGGACCGGATCTGCCCGCTCCGGGAACATCGGTCGACGGCGACGCCCGATTCGAACGCAAGCTCTACGTCATCCGCAAGCGCATGGAGCATGCGGTCGATGCTCTGGCGCCCGCGGCGAACCGCACCTTCTATGTGGTGAGCCTCTCGTCGCGCACGTTCATCTACAAGGGCATGCTCACGGCCGACCAGATCGAGACCATGTTCCCCGACCTCATGGACGAGGACGTGGAATCGGCGCTCGCCCTCGTGCATCAGCGCTTCAGCACCAACACCTTTCCGTCGTGGCCGCTGGCGCATCCGTACCGCTACGTCGCGCACAACGGCGAGATCAACACGCTCCGCGGCAACATCAACTGGATGCGCGCTCGCGAGGCGCTGTTCGAATCCGACGTGTTCGCCGACGATCTCCGGAAGATTCTGCCGATCATCCGCGAAGGCGGGAGCGACACGGCGACGTTCGACAACGTGCTCGAGTTTCTCGTCATGGCCGGCCGCTCGCTGCCGCACGCCGTGCTGATGATGATTCCCGAGCCGTGGACCGGCCACGAGAGCATGAGCGCAGAACGCCGCGCGTTCTACGAGTTTCATTCGTCGCTCATGGAGCCATGGGATGGCCCCGCAGCCATCGCGTTCACCGATGGCACCGTCATCGGGGCCGTGCTCGATCGCAACGGGCTGCGTCCGTCACGTTACACCGTCACCCGCGACGACATCGTCATCATGGCGTCCGAGACCGGTGTGCTCGACATCCCGATCGAAGACGTCGTCGCCAAGGAGCGGCTCCACCCGGGCCGAATCTTCCTGGTCGACACGGCGCAGGGTCGCATCGTCGACGACGCGGAGGTGAAGGATCAGCTGGCGCGGGAGCATCCGTACGCGCAGTGGCTCGCCGATAATTTGGTGGCCATCGAGGACCTGCCTGACGCGCCTGAAGTGCCGTTGCCCGCCCCAAAGACGGTGCGGCAGCGCCAGCAGGTGTTCGGCTACACCGATGAAGACCTGAAGCTGCTTGTCGGCCCCATGGCCTCGAAGGGCGAGGAGCCGGTGGGATCGATGGGGAGCGATGCGGCGCTGGCGGTGCTGTCCGATCGGCCGCGCGTGATCTACGACTACTTCGCGCAGCTGTTCGCCCAGGTTACCAATCCGCCGCTCGATGCCATTCGCGAGAAGCTCGTGACGTCGATGGAATCGACCGTCGGACCCGAGGGCAACCTGCTGAAGCCCGCGCCCGAGTCCTGTCGGCAGATTGCGATTCGTTACCCGATCATCGACAACGACGAGCTCGCGAAGCTGCGGCACATTCATCTGCGGGGCTTCAGGTCGCTGACGCTGCCCATGCTGTTCGACCCGGCGGCGGGAGGGACTGGCCTCGAAGAGGCGATGGATACACTGTGCGCCGAGGCGGAGCGCGCGGTGCGGTCGGGCACGACGATTTTGATTCTGTCGGACCGTGGGACGAGCGAGCACGACGCCCCGATTCCGAGCCTGCTTGCCACATCTGGCGTGCACCATCATCTCGTGCGCGCGGGTCTGCGCACCCGGTGCGGTCTCATCATCGAAACCGGCGACGCGCGCGAAGTGCACCACGTCGCGCTGCTCATGGGGTATGGCGCAGGGGCCGTCAATCCATACCTCGCATTCGAGACGCTCGACGACATGATTCGGCAGGGCGCGCTCGAAGGCCTGAGCCGCGTCCAGGCGGTGACCGGCTACATCAAGGCGCTGAATCTCGGCATCCTCAAAGTGATGTCGAAGATGGGGATCTCGGTGCTGCAGAGCTATTGTGGCGCGCAGATCTTCGAGGCGGTCGGTCTCGAGCACGCCTTCATCGAGAAATACTTCACCTCCACGGCCTCACGCATCGGCGGGGTTGGCGCGGATGTGATTGCGGAAGAGGTGCGGCTGCGGCATGCCCGGGCCTATTCGGTTCCGGTGCCTGGCGAGCTCGATCTGGATCCGGGCGGCGAGTATCAGTGGCGCCGGGGCGGTGAGTTTCACCTGTTCAACCCCGACACCGTGTACAAGCTGCAGCACGCGACCCGGTCCGGCCAGTACGCCATCTACCGCGATTACGCGAAGCTGGTCAACGACCAGAGCACGCGGCTGGGGACACTTCGCGGTCTGTTCGAGTTGAAGACCGCGCAGGCGGCCATTCCTCTCGACGAGGTCGAGTCGGTCGAGTCCATCGTGAAGCGGTTTGCGACCGGGGCCATGTCGTACGGCTCCATCAGCAAGGAAGCGCACGAGACGCTCGCAATTGCCATGAACCGTCTCGGCGGCAAGTCCAACAGCGGTGAAGGGGGAGAAGACCCTGACCGCTACGAGCGGGATCCGAATGGGGACTGGCGTCGGAGCGCGGTCAAGCAGATCGCGTCGGCGCGATTCGGCGTGACGAGTCACTACCTGGTCAACGCCGACGATTTGCAGATCAAGATGGCGCAGGGCGCAAAGCCCGGCGAAGGCGGGCAGCTGCCAGGCTTCAAGGTGTATCCGTGGATCGCGAAGGTGCGCCACTCGACCCCGGGCGTGCAGCTGATCTCGCCGCCGCCGCACCATGACATCTACTCGATCGAAGACCTGGCGCAGCTGATCTACGACCTCAAGAACGCCAACAACCGTGCGCGGATTCACGTGAAGCTGGTGGCCGAGGTCGGCGTCGGCACCGTCGCTGCTGGCGTGGCCAAGGCGCATGCCGACGTCGTGCTGATCTCCGGACACGATGGCGGGACGGGCGCGTCGCCGCTCACAAGCCTCAAACACAGCGGCATCCCCTGGGAACTGGGGTTGGCGGAGACGCAGCAGGTGCTGGTGCTCAACAGACTGCGCGACCGCATCGTGGTGCAGGTCGACGGCCAGATGAAGACCGGGCGCGACGTTGTCATTGCGGCCCTGCTCGGCGCCGAGGAGTACGGGTTTGCGACGGCGCCGCTCGTAGTGACCGGCTGCATCATGATGCGCGTGTGTCATCTGAACACGTGCCCGGTCGGCATCGCGACGCAGGATCCGGAACTGCGCGCGCGCTACACCGGCCAGCCCGAGTTCGTAGAGAACTTCTTCCGGTTCGTCGCCACCGAAGTGCGCGAGTTGATGGCACAGCTCGGCTTCCGGACGATGGACGAGATGATCGGCCGGGTCGATCGGCTGGATGTGCGGCGCGCGGTGCAGCACTGGAAGGCGAAGGGACTCGACCTCACGCCCATTCTGCAGGAGCCGGCCGGCGGACCCGCCGCGGCCCGGCGGTGTATGGTCAGTCAGGATCACGGCCTGGCGCAGGCGCTCGACAACCAGTTGATCACGGCCGCAGCACCCGCGCTGCAGGACGCGCGTCCCGTCGAATTGCGGTCGGCGATCCGCAACGTCAACCGGACGGTCGGGACGATGCTGGGCGCCGAAGTCTCACGCCGGTACGGCGGCGAGGGGCTGGCCGAGGACACGATCCGGATTCACTTCGACGGTTCGGCCGGGCAGAGCTTTGGGGCATTCGTGCCGCGGGGCATGACGATGGCGCTCGAAGGGGACGCCAACGACTACTTCGGCAAAGGACTCTCTGGCGGCAAGCTCATCGTCTACCCGCCGAAGGCCGCCCGTTTCAAGCCTGAGGACAACGTCATCATCGGTAACGTCGCGCTCTACGGTGCGACCGGTGGGGAGGCCTACGTGCGGGGCCTGGCCGGCGAGCGTTTCGGGGTACGCAACAGCGGCGCGACCGCCGTGGTCGAGGGCATTGGCGATCATGGGTGCGAGTACATGACGGGCGGCCAGGTGGTCGTACTCGGTCGCACAGGTCGGAACTTTGCCGCCGGCATGAGCGGCGGCATTGCCTACGTGCTCGACATGGCCGGCGACTTCGCGGCGCGCTGTAACCGCGCGATGGTCGACCTGGAGTCGCTCGAGGAGGAGGCGGATGCCGAGCTCGTGCACGGGTTGATTGCGCGTCACGTGCACTACACCGGCAGCACCTACGCCGCAGAGCTGCTGCGCCAATGGGAGCGCGTTCGTGAGGAGTTCGTAAAGGTCATGCCGCGCGATTACAAGCGTGTGCTGCAGGCCGAAGCACGGGCCCGCCGTGAAGATCGCGAGCCCGAGTTCGAGGAGCTGGTCGGAGTGGCACATGGGTAAGATCACGGGGTTTCTCGAAATTCATCGATCCAAACCGAAGGCCCGACCGGTGACCGAGCGCCTGAGGGATTGGCGCGAGGTGTATCTGCCGCCCGAGGAGTCGCAATCGCGGGAACAGGGCGCGCGCTGCATGGACTGCAGCATTCCCTTCTGCCATCAGGGGTGCCCGCTCGGCAATCTGATCCCCGACTGGAACGATCTCGTCTACAAAAACCGGTGGCAGAGCGCCATCGAGCGGCTGCACGCCACCAATAACTTTCCCGAGTGGACGGGTCGGCTCTGCCCCGCGCCATGCGAGACCTCGTGTGTGCTGGGCATCAACGACGACCCGGTGACCATCAAGAGCATCGAGCTGTCCATCGCCGAGCGCGCCTTCGACGAGGAATGGGTGGTGCCGCAGTTGCCGCTCCGGCGGAGCGGCAAGCGCGTCGCGGTCGTCGGATCCGGGCCGGCCGGGCTGGCTGCCGCGCAGCAGCTGAATCGCGCCGGGCATCGCGTCACCGTGTTCGAGCGCGATGACCGGATTGGCGGACTGCTCCGCTACGGCATCCCCGAGTTCAAGATGGAGAAGCGCTATCTGAACCGTCGTCTCGAGCAACTCGAGGCGGAGGGCGTCGTGTTCCGGACGGGCGTGCACGTCGGCCAGACCATGCCGACCAGCCAGCTGCAGGCCGAGTTCGATGCGGTCCTGCTCACGGGCGGTGCGGCGGCGCCGCGCGACCTCAAGGTGCCGGGGCGCGAGCTGCGCGGCGTGCATTTCGCCATGGAGTTCCTCACGCAGCAGAACCGCCGCTGCGAAGGCGACGCCATCGCGGCCGATCAGATCATCTCTGCCCACGGCAAGCACGTCATCATCATCGGAGGCGGCGATACCGGCGCGGATTGTCTCGGCACAGTTCATCGGCAGGGGGCGGCCAGCGTGCACCAGTTCGAGCTGATGCCGCGACCGCCCGACGCGCGCGGCGCCCACAACCCGTGGCCGGAGTGGGCCAATATCTTCCGCGTCTCATCGGCGCACGAAGAGGGTGGTGAGCGCGTGTACGCCGTCTCGACCGAGCGGTTCACCGGCGATGATGAAGGCCGCGTGGCCGAACTGCACGGGGTGCAGGTGGAACGCGTGGCCGAGGGGGGGCGGGTAGAGTTCCGACCCGTCGACGGGTCGGCGTTCACGATGCCCGCGGGCCTCGTGCTGCTCGCCATGGGGTTCGTCGGACCCGAGCGTGGCGGCATGATCGAGGAACTGGGCGTGCGGCTGACGGATCGGGGCACCGTCTGGACCGATGAGCACTGGATGACGAGCGTGCCCGGTATCTTCACGGCCGGCGACATGCAGCGTGGCCAGTCGCTGATCGTCTGGGCCATTGCCGAAGGCCGCAGTGCCGCGCGCGGCATCGATGCCTACCTGATGGGCCAGTCGGAACTGCCGGCCCCGGTCGCCGCCCTGAGCGCTGCGGCGCGCTGAACGCGGGATGGCTGTTATCGACTCCACCGAGCTCTCTGACGCGGGCGAGACCAGCCCCGCAGACATCAGACAGATTGCCGCGCTGACCGAAATCGGTCAGGCGCTTTCGGGCACGCTGACGCTGCGGTCGGCGCTCGTGCGGGTGCTCGAGATCCTGGGCCGGCAACACGCGCTCGTGCGGGGCATCGTCGCGCTCCTCAATTCGAGCGGGCAGTTGCAGGTGGATGCCACCTACGGGGTGCAGTCCGACCGCGCTGGCCTGCGATACGGGCTCGTCGACGGCGTCACGGCCCGCGTCGTCGAGAGTGCCAAGCCGGTGATTGTGCCGCAGGTCAACCGCGAGCCGATGTTCCGGGACCGCGTGCCGCGAAACGAGCTCGACAAGCGCGAGGTCAGCTTCGTCTGTGTGCCCATCCTGGTGAATCGCAAGGCGGTGGGCGCGGTGGCCATCGATCTGCCGTTCAAACGGCAGCGCGACTACGATCACCTGGTCCGCATTCTCCGACTGGTTGCCGCGATGATTGGCCACGCGGTGCGTGTCGAGCGGCTCGTCGATGCGGAGCGCCAGCGCCTGCTCGAGGAAAACACGCATCTGCGCGAAGAGCTCCGCCAGCGCTACGATTTTTCGCGCATCATCGGCACGAGCGGACCGATGCGCCAGGTGTACGAGCAGATTGCCCGGGTGGCGCGGGCCAACACCACGGTCCTCATCCGCGGCGAGTCGGGCACCGGCAAGGAATTGATCGCGCACGCCATTCACTACAGCTCGCCGCGCGCGAAGAAACCCTTCATCAAGGTGAGCTGCGCGGCGCTGCCCGATTCGCTCATCGAGTCGGAGCTGTTCGGGTACGAGAAAGGGGCCTTCACCGGCGCACAGGCCCGCAAGAAGGGGCGCTTCGAGCTGGCCGAAGCCGGCACGTTGTTCCTGGACGAGATTGGCGACATCAACCTGTCTACGCAGGTCAAGCTGCTGCGGGTTCTCCAGGAGCGCGAGTTCGAACGGCTGGGTGGCACCGAGCCGGTCAAGGCCAACGTGCGGCTGATCGCCGCCACGAACTCCGATCTCGAGAAGGCCATTGCCGCGGGCACCCTCCGCGAGGATCTGCACTACCGGCTCAACGTGTTCACGATCTACGTCCCGCCGTTGCGCGAACGCAAGCCCGACATCCTGCTGCTGGTCGACCACTTTCTCGAGAAGTACTCCATCGAGCACAGCCATCACGTGAAGCGCATTTCCACACCGGCCATCGACATGCTGATGGCGTATCACTGGCCCGGCAACGTGCGGGAGCTCGAGAACGCCATCGAGCGGGCCGTTCTCGTCTGCGACGGGAGCGTCGTGCATCCTCACCATCTGCCGCCCACCCTGCAGACGGCCGAGGCCTCGGGCACCATCACGGACGTGTCGCTGGCGGATGCCGTGGATGCCTACGAAAAGAACCTCATCCAGGACGCGCTGAAGACCGCGCGTGGCAACGCGTCGAAGGCCGCCAAGCTTCTGCACTCGACCGAGCGGATTATCAGTTACCGCATCCGGAAGCTCAGCATCGACCGCGATCGCTTTCGCTCCTGACCCTTCCACAAAGTTGTGGGACGCGCACGGCCACAGACATTTTTGTTCGCTTCCGCGCCATCGGGCCTGCACGGTGGTCGTTAGGCGTTCCACCGGGATGCCGCTGGCCCCTGCGCCGCTACCGGCATTCCCACACGCATGTGGAAGCGGCCTGTAAGGTAGACATTTTTGTTGATATCTCGCCGGTCACGTCACGGCCGAGTCGACCCTGCGGATCGTCGATCCGGCCCCATATTCAGGCCCTGTTTCAACTCCTGAGTGGTGCGCCGGCCTCTTGGCTTTCATCTTGCTCTAGAGCAGGTCGGAACGATCGGCCGCTCCGGCGTTCGTCTGGGGGCGGCAGGAGACAAAGAGGACTTATGAGGCAGATTGCGCTCGGTATTCTCGTCACCGTCATGTTCGCAGCGTCCGCGTCGGCTCAGCAACTGGTGCTGCCTGCGCGCCACGACGCCCTTGCGGGCGTGAAGTTCTCCACCGCGGCGCTGGCCGATCAGGCCACGCCGGCAGCTGCTCCCGCGCCGCCACCGCCATCGAAGAAGGTGACCGTCACGCTGGGCGCGGACGCGCCGAGCGCCTACTACTTCCGTGGGTACCGGCAGGAGTCGGACCCCGGGTTCACGTTTCAGCCCTTCGTCGACGTCGGTGTCGCTGGCGAGCATGCAACGGTGAACTTTGGCGCGTGGAACAGCTTCCACACCGGGACTCTCAAGGACGCCGGTGCCGGCTATTACGAGACCGACCTGTATGCGTCGGTGACGGTCGGCATGGTCAAGGCGTTGTACACGGCCTATACCTATCCGAAGATCGACAACAGCGCGATTCACGAGCTCATGCTGTCGACGACCTTCAATGACAGTGAGAGCGCCTTCCCGCTCGCGCCGTCTGTGGGCATCGCCTTTGAGCTCGACAAGTCGAGTGGCCTGGACAAGGGGATTTATCTGGAGCTTGGTGTGACGCCCGCCGTCCCGATGGGTGACGATGCGCCGGTCACGATCAGCATTCCGGTGAAGCTCGGCTTCAGCGTGAAGGACTACTACGGCGGAGACAAGCTCGGATACCTCAGCGTTGGCGCCCTGATCGGGGTGCCGGTGAACGACAACTTCGAGGTGCACGGCGGCGTGACCGGTTACTCATTTCCGGGTGACTTCATGCGGGCGTACAACGGCGAAAAGGGTTCCTTCGTCGGCACGGTGGGTTTCACAGTCAAGTTCTAGGGATATCGACCCGGCCGGTGCGGCCCTCGGGGCCGCGCCGACCGGGTCGTTCCTGTCCTGACCCACGAAGACACGCTCATGTCATCAGCTGAACCCGACTCGGAGCGCCAGGCGCTGCAGGCCGAGCTGGCGCGGCTGCTCGCGGTGGCGCGCGGCGAGTATGCCGAGGCGGCCCGTGCCGGCCGCGGCGGCCGGCCCACGCAGACGCGCTACGCGATTGCGGTCGATGCGCTGGTTCGGCAACTCGTGGAGCATGCGGCCGCGAGTGTTTCGACGCGATATGTCGTGTGTGCTCTCGGCGGCTACGGACGCCGCACCCTCTGCCTCCACTCAGATCTCGATGTCCTGATGGTGTTCGACGGCACGATCGGGCCTGCCGAAGAGCGGTTCGTCAACCAGGTGCTGCAGCCGCTGTGGGACATCAAGCTCACCGTTGGGCACCACATCCGCGAATTGCCGGAGATGGAGCAGCTCGACGCGTCCAACCCCGAGTTCCTGATGGCGCTCTGCGATCTTCGGCTGCTCGTGGGGGACGTGCGGCTGTTCGACGACGTGCTCGAGCGGGCGCACCGGGGCGAGGCCACGCGGGAGACGCAGATGGTCGACACGCTCGTGCCGCTGATCGACGAACGCTACGCCTCCTTCAACAACACGCTCTACCAGCTCGAACCGGACGTGAAGAAGGCGCCGGGCGGATTGAGGGACATCGCCGCGGTACGGCTCATCCGCTCCTGGGCCCGCGAGGCCTTCGCGGCGCGTCAGCGCCCCGAGGGCGAGCGGATCGAAGAGGCCGAGGAGTTTCTGTTTCGCATACGTTCGGTGCTGCACCTCCAGATCGGGCGCGACACCAACGTACTCACGCACGAGCTCCAGGAGCAGGTGGCCCAGATGCTCGGCATGGCGGGGCAGGACCCGCGCGAGCGCGTCGAAGCCCTGATGGGCGAGTACTTCCGCCACGCGCGTGGTGTCGTCCAGGCCCTCGCCTGGACGCGCCGCGTGGTCAGGCCGCCCGCGCCGTCTCAATCGATGGGGCCGGTCACCGACGCGGTGGCGATCGGTGCGGACGGTGTTCGCTTCGTCGATCCGGTGCGCGCCTCGACACAGCCGCTGGTCTGGCTCGAAGCGTTCGAGGTGGCCATCGGTCGCAGCGAGCCGGTGTCAGATCAAGTACGCACCTGTATCCAGGCCAATGTCGGCCGCTACACGGCCGACTATTTCATGGCCACCGAGGACGCGCGCGTCCGGCTGCGCGCCATGCTCGTCCCGCGCGAAGGCCTCTCGGCCCGGCTCGGCGAGATGCTCGAGTGCGGCCTGCTCGGCACGATCTTTCCCGAGTTCGAGCGCATTCATTGCCGCGTGATTCGCGATTTTTACCACAAGTACACGGTGGACGAGCACACGCTGCTCACCATCAGGAATCTCGAGTCACTGCGTCGTCCGTCGAGCGCGAGCCGGGCGCGGTTCAGCTCGATTCTCAACGAGGTGCGCTCCCCGGAGCTGCTGACCCTCGCGCTGCTCTATCACGACGTCGGCAAGTGGCGCGATGACGACCACTCGGTCGAGAGCGTGCGGCTGGCCGCCCCGATGCTGGCGCGGCTCCAGCTCGCCGACGAAGACCGGCAAGCCGTCGAGTTCCTCATCCGTCGTCATCTCGCGATGTCGCAGGTCGTCTTCCGCCGCGACTTCGGCGACCCCGAAACCGTCGCAGAGTTCGCAGCGCTCGTTGGCAGCGAAGAGCTGCTGAAGATGCTCTGCCTGATGACGCTCGTTGATATCGAAGCCGTGGCGCCTGGGACCCTGACGCCGTGGAAAGAGGACCTGCTCTGGCGTCTCTACGTGGATGCCTACAACCACCTGACGCTCGGCTATGCCGACGACCTCATCCAGAAAGACCAGGCCGATCGGGCGCGGGTGCTCAGCGACTGCCCGGACGATTTGACGGAAGAGGAAGTCGCGCGCTTTCTCGATGGTCTGCCGCGGCGCTACCTCACGGTCTTTGGCATGGCGGCCATCTATCGCCACGTGCGTCTCGCCCGAGGTCTTCGCCCGAACGAGGCACACCTGTCCCTCGAGAAGCGCGACGCCATCTGGGAGTTGACGGTGGCCGCGCTCGACAAGCCCTACCTCTTCTCGAACATCGCGGGCGCGCTCGCCTCGTTCGGCATGGACATCCATCGCGGCCAGGCCATCACCACACCTGAACACCTCGTGCTCGACGTCTTCGAGTTCTCCGATGAAGAAGGCTTCTTGCGGCAGAACGCCGGCGCCATCGACGAGATGAGCCGTGTGCTGAAGACCGTGATTGCGGGCGAGGTCGAGATCCGCAGCCTGCTCCGTGGCCGCGAGCGCAGCCTGGTGCACCGCCGCCGGCGCGAAGTGGACACCCGTATTCACCTCGATAACGAGCACTCCCGGCGCTACACCGTGCTCGAGATCGTGACCGACGATGCGCCCGGCTTGCTGTACCGGATCAGCCGGGCGATTTCAGACCAGGGATGCGACGTCGACCTGGTGCTGATTTCAACCGAAGGACGGAAGGCGATCGACGTGCTGCACGTGACGAAGCAAGGACGCAAGCTGGCCGACGACGACCAGCAGGCGCTCAGGCAGGAATTGATGCGAACCCTGGAGGCAACCTATGAAGCTCATTAAGAGCGTTGTGCGCCCGAACAAGGTCGACGACGTTCGCGACGCCCTCGAGAAGATGAACATCCCCGGCATGACGGTCACCGAAGTGCGCGGCCACGGCCGCCAGAAGGGCCATACCGCCGTCTACCGCGGCAAGGAATACAACGTCAGTTTGTTACCGAAGGTCGAGATCGAGGTCGTGGTGCCGGATGCGGTGGCCGAAGAGGCCATCAAGGCCATCATCGGCGCCGCGCGCACCGGAGAAATCGGTGACGGACGTGTGTTCGTCATCCCCGCCGAGCATAGCTACAACATCAGAACGGGCGAACGTGATGTCTAGGGCGCAGCGCGATTCCGTGTCGGCAACCAGCAGCAAGGAGTTGATACCCATGAAGGGCAAAGCGGGCGTGGTCGGGAGACTGGGGCTGATCCTCACTCTCCTCGTGTTCTCATTCATTCTTCGTCCAGCGGTCGTTGCGGCGCAGGACGCTGCGGCACCGGCCGTTCAGGCGGCCGCAAGTCCAGCACCGGCCGCGGCCGCCGCGCCGGCTATCGACAACACGAAGGTGGCCCTCGACACCATCTGGGTCATGATCACCGCGTTCATGGTCTTCTTCATGAATCTCGGCTTCGCAATGGTCGAGTCGGGTCTGTGCCGGCAGAAAAACACCGTCAACATCCTGTTCAAGAACTTCATCGTGTTTGCCGCATCGTCGCTGGCCTTCCTGTTTGTCGGCTGGGGGGTGATGTTCGGTGATGGCAATCCGTTCATCGGGCTGCAGGGGATCTGGTTCTCGGCCGGCGCCGACAACAGCCCGATGACCGGCGATGCCTACCAGGGCGTCTACCACGCGATCGCGTGGGCGACGGTCCCCTTCTGGGCGAAGTTCTTCTTCCAGTTGGTGTTCGCCGGGACGGCCGCGACCATCGTCTCCGGTGCCGTGGCCGAACGGATCAAGTTCCTGTCGTTCTTCCTGTTCACGTTCATCCTCGTCGGCGCGGTGTATCCCATCATCGGCCACTGGATCTGGGGCGGTGGGTTCCTCGCGACGAAGGGCATGTTCGACTTCGCCGGGTCAACCGTCGTGCACTCCGCGGGAGGCTGGGCCGCGCTGGCGGGCATCATCATGCTCGGGCCGCGTCTCGGCAAGTACAAGGATGGCAAGGTGCACCCGATCATGGGGCACAACATGACGTCAGCGGCGCTCGGCGTCTTCGTGCTGTGGTTCGGATGGTTCGGGTTCAATCCGGGCTCCACGATGTCGGCCGACTGGGCATCGATTGCCCACATCGCGGCGACGACCAACATGGCGGCCGCCGCCGCCTCGGTGACGTCCCTGATCACCATCTGGATGATTGCGGGTAAGCCCGACCTCAGCATGACGCTCAACGGCTGCCTCGCTGGGCTGGTCGCGATCACCGCGCCTTGCGCGTTTGTCAGCATGAGCAGCGCGGTGCTCATCGGCGCCATTGCCGGTCCGCTCGTCGTCTTCGCCGTGCTGTTCTTCGACAAGCTGAAGCTCGATGATCCGGTCGGCGCGTTGTCGGTGCATCTCGCAAATGGCGTCTGGGGCACCCTGGCGGTGGGTTTGTTTGCGGATCCGACGGTGACGCCCGCGGCGTCGGTCGTCAAGGCGGGCCTGTTCAAGGGTGGGGGCACCGCGCAGTTGATGCCTCAGATCATCGGCATCGTCTCGGTTGGCGCGTTTGTCTTCACCGTCTCGCTCGTGGCATGGCTCGTCATCAAGATGCTCTTTGGCTTGCGCGTGTCGGCGCAGGAGGAGATCGAGGGGCTGGATTTCGGCGAGCACGGCAACGCCGCCTATCCGGACTTCCAGACAGTCGAACCGAGCGAAGCCTAACCGCTACTCGTCCTCGAACGGCACCAAGGAGAGCCGCCGGTCCCATGGCCGGCGGCTCTCTTTGTGTTGGTGCCAGCCGGTGTCACCAGGAACGGCGTCACCGTGATACAACGAGGGCTCATTGGAGCGGCTGCGGGCTCGTCCGCGAGGCAGGAGAGACATATGAAGCTGATCAAGATCATCGTGCGGCCCAACAAAGTGGATGACGTGCGAGAGGCGCTGGAGAAGATGAACATCCCCGGCATGACGGTGACCGAGGTGCGGGGGCACGGTCGTCAGAAGGGGCACACCGCCGTCTACCGCGGCAAGGAATACAACGTGACGCTTCTGCCCAAAGTCGAGGTGGAAGTCGTGGTTCAGGACCAGGTGGTCGACGAAGTGATCGCCTCGGTCATCAACGCTGCGCGCACGGGTGAAATCGGCGACGGGCGTATTTTCGTCGTTCCTGTCGATCACAGCTACAACATCCGGACGGGCGAACGGGACGTCTAGGAGGCCGTGCGCGCTTGTTCGCTGCAATGCTCAGGGCGGGACGGCTCGGCGCGCGCCGGTCGGCCACCTGCGTTATGACAGGCGGCCACGATGCCGCCGAGGGATGACATCCATGACAGATGTTCAGGAGAACTCGAGAAATACCCGACACAGGTGGACCGCGATGGTCGTCGCGGCTGCGGCCATCGGCATGCCCGTTGCCGCGGGGGCGCAGGTTCCCGCCGCGCCGCCTGCGCCCACGATTAACGGAGCGGACACGGCCTGGATGCTCATGGCCACCGCGCTCGTGCTGCTGATGACGCCAGCGCTCGCGTTCTTCTACGGCGGCCTGGTCCGTGCGAAGAACGCGCTCAACACGATGATGATGAGCTTCATCTCACTGGGCTTCGTGAGTCTGGTGTGGGCGTTCATCGGCTATTCCCTCGCGTTCACGCCAGGAAACGACTGGATTGGCGACACCTCGCGGATGTTTCTGAACGGGGTGGGCCTCGACCTGCCCACCGGCATCTCCACGGCTCTCATTCCGCACGCCCTGTTCATGTCCTACCAGGGCACGTTCTGCATCATCACCGCGGCGCTGATCTCAGGGGCCATCGTCGAACGGATGCGTTTCTCGGCCTATGTCGCGTTCATCACCCTGTGGGCGATCTTCGTCTACAGTCCAGTGGCGCACTGGGTTTGGGGTGGTGGTTGGCTCTTCAAGATGGGCGCCCTGGACTTCGCGGGGGGCACCGTCGTGCACGTGAACGCAGCCGTGGCCGCCCTGGTCGCCGTGCTGTGCGTCGGGCCGCGCCGTGACTACAAGTCGTCCGCGCTCATGCCGCACAACGTGCCCTTTGTGTTGCTGGGCGCTGGTCTGCTTTGGTTTGGCTGGTTCGGGTTCAACGCGGGAAGCGCGCTCGCCGCCGGTCCATCGGCAGCGCTGGCATTCACCACCACGATGCTGGCTCCGGCCGGCACCCTCGTCGTGTGGACGCTTCTCGATGCGATCCGGCAGAGCAAAGCCACGGCCGTTGGCGCCGCGACCGCGATCGTCGTCGGGTTGGTGGCCATCACCCCGGCAGCCGGGCACGTCAGTCCCATGAACGCCATCCTGCTCGGAGCCATCGCGGCAGTGCCGAGCTACTTCTGTCTCATCCTCCGCGCTCGGACGTCGCTTGACGATTCGCTGGACGTGGTGGCCGCGCATGGCGTGGGCGGCACGGTGGGCGCCCTGCTCACGGGCGTGTTTGCACAGAAGAGCCTCAACGGCATCGCGGACGGGCTGCTCTATGGCAATCCGAAGCAACTCGGTATTCAGGCCGCGGCCGTCGGCGCCGCCATCGTCTACAGCGGTGTGGCGAGCTTCATCCTGCTCAAGCTGGTCGGTCTGGTGTTCCCGTTGCGGGCGTCGGCTGAAAGCGAGAGCGAAGGCCTCGATACGACCGCACACGGCGAAGAGGCCTACGTGCAGTCGGGCGGCACGCAGATGGGCTAGCGGGTTCGATGGCGAGACTCTGGCCGGCACGGGCCGGTCGAGTCTCGCCAGTTACGCCCTGCCGCCGGCGCCTTCGGTGCCGGGCAGCTGCGTGGCCAGCTGGTGCAGAAAGAGCCCGACGTCGGTGACGAGCCCAACCGTCTGCGACGACCCGCGGTCGGCCAGCTTGGTCACAACGGCCGGGTTGATATCCACACAAACCACCGGCACCCAGGCGGGGAGCATGTTGCCCACCCCAATCCCGTGCAGCATCGTCGATAGAATAATCACCATGCCTGCGTCGGCGAGCGACGTGGCGTAGCGGTCCTGTGCTTCGACGATGTCGCGGATGGTGTCGTTGATGGGACCGTCGTCGCGAATGCTGCCAGCCAGGACGTAGTCCACGCCTGCCCGGACGCATTCCACCATGATGCCTTCCTTGAGCACGCCGGCCTCGACGGCCGCGTTGATGGAGCCGGCTCTGTTGATCGCGTTGATGGCGCGCATGTGGTGCCGGTGGCCGCCAGGCACGGGCGTGCCAGACTCGAGATCGAGCCCGAGCGATGTGCCGAACAGCGTCAGCTCGGCGTCGTGCGCGGCGAGGGCATTGCCGGCGAGCAGGACGTCGACGTATCCACGCCGGATCAGCTCGGCGAAGTACTTCACGCCCCCTGTGTGAATGACGACTGGCCCGGCGACGAATACGATCCGCCCGCCGCGAGACTTGACCTCGTGCATCGTGCGCGCAATCCGCGCGACGCTGGCCTCGACGCGCCGCTCCGATGACACCTCGTTGCTCATGAACGAGAAGTCGCCGCGCTCGCGGTCGCGGAACTCCGGCTTCACCCGGACACCACCAAGGCCGCAGACGACACGGTCGCCAATCCGCAGGTCGCGCAGTTTGCGGCACACGGCGGTCTGGTCCGTGATGACGATGGCGGCGTCCATGCGTTGCCGTTGCACTTCGACCCATTCACCGGCGAGGCGCACCTGGGTGCGCTGGTTGGTCGTGGAATAGAAATCTTCGGGCGCGCATCCGTCGCAATCGGTGGGTTGCGTCACAGCATCCTGCTCTCCGACCGCATGGCAGCCGAAGGGAAGCAGATCTTCGACCAGCTGCGCGAGCGTCGCGGCCGTCGGGGCAGAAATCTTGAGCGACAGACGCGAGAAGTCGTCGTTGGTCCGCCCGAGCTCGAACTGCAGCACCTCGAAGTCGCCACCCCGGTCGATGACGCGGTCGAAAATCGACTTCAGCAACTGGGAGTCGACCAGATGCCCTTCGGCAGAGACGATGGCGTGGGGGTGAACGTCAGGCATGATGTGTGGGACGGCGCCGTGGCGCCAGGCGATGGAGAATTATAGTGCGATGACCGATAGCACGCCGGCCGTTCGTGTGGCCCAGCCGCCGCCCACTGCAGGGGATCCGCACGCCGCGCTACGCGACGACGTGCGGCTGCTGGGAGAGTTGCTGGGAGAGGTGCTGCGACAGCAGGAGGGCGAAGACCTGTTCGACCGTGTCGAACGAGTCCGGGCCCTCGCGAAGGAGGCCCGGAATGCCGGCTCGAAAACTGGTCAATTCGAGGCGCTGGCGACCGAGCTGGGGGCGATGCCTGTCGAGGCGGCGCTTCCTGTGGCGCGCGCGTTTGCCCATTTCCTCAATCTCGCCAACGTCGCCGAGCAGCACCATCGCACTCGTCGCCGCCGCGCGTACCAGCGGGACCCATCGGCGCGCCCTCAGCCAGGCTCGGTCGACGAAGCGTTGCCGCGGCTGATGGCCGCCGGCGTCACGCCGGCGCAGTTACACCGCGCGGCGGCGAGCCTGCGCATCGAGCTGGTGGTGACGGCGCATCCGACCGAGATCATGCGGCGGACGCTGCAGCAGAAGTACAACCGCATCGCCGATGCGCTCGCGACCCGCGACCGGCCCGACCTGACGCAAACCGAGCGCGCACTCGTCGACCAGACGCTTCGGCGTGAGATCACCGCCGCGTGGGGGACCGATGACGTGCGCCGCGAGCGTCCGTCGCCGCTCGACGAAGTGCGATCCGCCCTGGCGGTGTTCGAGCAAACGCTCTGGCCGACGCTGCCGGCCTATCTGCGATCCCTGGATCGCGCGCTGCGGGCGGCCGGCGTCGACGGTCTTCCGCTCGATGCGGCGCCGCTCACGTTTGGATCGTGGATTGGCGGCGATCGCGACGGCAATCCGAATGTCACGCCTGAGGTCACACGGCGTGCGTGCCTGATGGCGAGGTGGACGGCGCTGTCGCTCTACGGACGTGAGGTAGACGAGCTCTGCGGCGAGCTGTCGATGACCGCCGCCACAGAGGAGTTGATCGCCGAGGCCGGCGGCGCGCACGAGCCCTACCGCGCCGTCCTGCGGGAACTCTATCGGCGCATTCAGGCGACGCGCACCTGGTTGGCGCGGCTGCTGACCTCCGACGTCGGAGCCCTCGACGCGGAAGCGGGCGAACCGCACCGGCCAGCTGGCTTGGTCGAAACGGCGGAGGCGCTGCGCAGCCCGCTGCGGCTCTGCTACGACTCGCTCTGCGCCACCCGCCAGGCCATCGTGGCCGACGGCCGTCTGCTCGACCTGCTGCGGCGGGTATCCACGTTCGGCGTGTCGCTGGTCCGGCTGGATATCCGACAGGAGGCGGATCGTCACACCGAGGCCATCGATGCCATCACCAGGCACCTCGAGATCGGGGCGTATGCTGACTGGCCCGAAGAACGGCGGATCGCGTTTCTGGCTGGAGCGCTGCAGGGTAGAGAGCGCCTGACCCCTCGCGGGTTCAGTCCCCTCGGCCGGGTCGCCGATGTCCTCGAGACATTCCGCGTCATCGGGGACATTCATCCTGAATCGCTCGGCGCGTACGTGATCACCATGGCGAGCCAACCCTCCGACGTGCTCGCGGTGGAGTGGCTGCAACACGAGGCGGGTGTGCAGGCGCCGCTCCGCGTCGTTCCGCTCTTCGAGACCGCGCGCGATCTGGCGGCCGCCGGCGGCGTGATCGATCGTCTCCTGTCCATCGACTCCTATCGCGAGCGCACGCTGGCGCACGGCGGACGGCAGGAAGTGATGGTCGGCTACTCGGACTCGTCCAAGGACGTCGGGAGGATGGCGGCTGCCTGGGAGCTCTACAAGGCACAGGAAGCCATCGTCGCCGCCTGCCGCGCGCACGCCGTGCCGGTCACGCTCTTTCACGGCCGAGGAGGCAGTGTCGGCCGCGGCGGCGGACCCACGTATCTCGCGATCCAGTCGCAGCCGCCGGGATCGGTAGACGGCACGATTCGCGTGACCGAGCAGGGCGAGATGATTCAGGCGAAGTTCGGGCTGCCCGACATCGCATTGCGGACGCTCGAGATTTACACGACGGCGACTCTCGAAGCCACCCTCGCCACGCCGGCGCCTGTCGACGCCTCGTGGCGCGACACCATGGAACACCTTGCCGGTGCGGCCCGCGGGGCGTTCCGGGAGACGGTCTACGACGACGACCGGTTCCTGCGGTATTTCAGGAGCGCCACCCCGGAGGACGAACTCGACGCGCTGCACATCGGGAGTCGCCCGGCGCGACGGTCCGGAGGAGCCGCCCTCAGCGGTCTCCGGGCGATCCCGTGGCAGTTCGGGTGGATGCAGACCCGGTTGCTTCTGCCAACGTGGCTCGGCACCGAACAAATACTGGGGCCGTCGCTTTCGGACGCCGAGCGCGATCGGTGCCGGGGCATGTACCGCGACTGGCCATTCTTTCGATCGTTGATCGACCTCACCGCGATGGCTCTCGCGAAAGCCGACGCGGGCATTGCGGCGCACTACGATCGTCAGCTGGTGCCGGCCGACCTGCAGCCGCTCGGAGCCGCGCTGCGGGTGCGGCTCGAACGTGCAATCGAGGCGGTGCTGTGGACGACCGGGCATGCGCAGTTGCTCCAGGACAATCTCGTGCTGCGGCGCTCCATTGAAGTGCGCAATCCCTACGTCGATCCCATCAACCTGCTGCAGGTCGAGTTGCTCAGACGCGGACGAGAAGACACGGCTCGGGGCTCGGGGCACGTGGAAGACACGGCTCGGGGCTCGCGGCTCGTGGCTCGGGGCTCGCGGCACGTTGAAGACACGGCTCGGGGCTCGCGACTCGAGGCTCGGGGGGCGTGGGCGGGTTTCGAGGCGACGGAAGGGCAGGGAATGGGGCTCGGGACTTCGGGGGAGGATGAGGCGGAGCTGTTGCGTCGGGCCCTGCTCGTGACGATCAACGGGATCGCGGCGGGCATGCGAAACACAGGCTAGCGTTCAATACCGCTGGGCTATCCCCCGCGCGTGTGCATCTCGAGATGCGCGTCCTTCTTCAGGGCGCGAAGCGGGATGTAGGCGCCGCGGTTGAGATGCGCGTGGCGCTCCTCCGCGCCGCGATCGGCCCGGCCTTCCCAGACGGCCCGGATCAGCTGGCGGAGCGTGTCCGTGGTTGTGCCGGCGCGGATGGGACGTCGCAGATCGGTGCCGTGCTGCGCGTAGAGACAGAGCAGGAGCACGCCGTCGGCCGTCAGTCGCAGCCGGTCGCACGTACGGCAGAAGGGCTGCGATGTGGAGGCGATGATGCCGAAGATGGTGCCATCGGCCAGACGGAAGCGCGAGGCTGGGGCCGACGATTCGGGTGCGGCGAGCGGCGTGATCGCTCCGTATCGGGCTTGCAGTCGTTCGAGGATTTCGGCCTGCGGTACCACCGCGTCGGGGCGCCAGGCCGTTGCGCCCCCCACATCCATGTACTCGATGAATCGAAGCTCGGCCCCGACCTCGCGGGCATACTCCAGCAGCGATTCCAGCTCGTCGTCGTTGTCGCCCCGGCTGATGACGGCGTCGAACTTCAGGTCGGCAAAGCCCGCGCGGCGTGCCGCGTCGATCCCCGCCAGCACCTGCGGTAGCGCATCGATCCGAGTGAGCCTCTGAAATCGATCCCGTTGCAGGGTGTCCAGACTCACGGTGACCCGGTGCAGGCCCGCCTGGCGCAGGTCGGTGGCGACATCGCCGAGCAGCACGCCGTTGGTGGTCATCGCCAGATCGGTGAGCCACGGACGCGCGGCGAGCATGCTGACGAGGTCTGGCAGGTGTCGGCGGAGCAGCGGTTCGCCCCCGGTCAACCGCACGCGGGTGGCGCCGAGTTCGCCTGCGAGATCTGCGACGCGCACGAGCTCCTCGAAGGTCAGCAGGTCTTCGCGCGGGAGCCAGACATAGTCCGCCTCGGGCATGCAGTAGTGGCAGCGCAGGTTGCACCGGTCGGTGACCGAGAGGCGAAGGGTGCCCAGGGACCGGCCGAAGGCGTCGAGGACGGGCATGGCCTGCAATTATCGCATCCGGCGAGCCCCTCACCGCCTACTCGCTCGGCGGAATTCGCGCGCTCCTTCTATAATCTCCCGGATGCTTCGGCCCTATCGTGGCGTGCTGCCGTCGGTGCACGCCTCCGCCTTCGTGGATCAGAGCGCTCAGATCATCGGCGACGTCACCGTTGGCGCAGAGAGCAGTATCTGGATGAACGTGGTCGTGCGCGGCGACGTGAACGTGATTCGCATTGGTGACCGCTCCAACGTGCAGGACGGCGCCATTCTGCACGGCATGTTTCAGCGCCACAGCGTGCTCGTCGGCAGCGATGTCACGATCGGGCATGGCGCGATCGTTCACGGCTGCACGCTGAGCGACCGCGTGCTCGTCGGCATGGGTGCCGTCATCATGAACGGCGCCCAGGTGGGGGCAGACTCGATTGTGGCGGCGCGCGCCCTCGTGACGGAGGGTTTCACGGCGCCGCCCCGGTCGCTCATCATCGGCACGCCGGCCACGGTCCGGCGCGCGCTGAGCGACGAGGAAGTGGCGTCAATCCAGGGATACGCGGACCGGTACGTGCGGTATCGGCTCGACTACATGACACAGCCATGAACGGACAGCCGTCCTCAGCCGCAGAGAGAGAAGGGCAGCCACCTTCATGGCGATGACACAGCCGGCCCGGGGCACCCGGGATTTTCTGCCCGCTGACATCCGTCGGCGTGAGTACGTGATCGGAGTCGTCCGCGACGTCTACACGCGCTATGGATTCGAACCGCTCGAGACTCCGGCGTTCGAGAACATCGCGACGCTCACCGGCAAGTACGGCGACGAAGGCAACAAGCTCATCTTCAAGATTCTCCGCCGTGGTGAGCACGAAGGGACGGGGGAGGCCGATCTCGCCCTGCGATACGACCTCACCGTTCCGCTGGCCCGGGTCGTGGCGCAGTATCAGAGCGAGCTGCCGCGTTTCTTCAAGCGCTATCAGATTCAGCCGGTCTGGCGCGCCGACCGCCCCGCGCGCGGTCGCTTTCGCGAGTTCTACCAGTGCGACATCGACGCCATCGGGTCGACGTCGCTCGTGGTCGAAGCTGAGCTGTTGGCCGCGGTCAGCGAGGTCCTGACACGACTGGGCTTCACCGACTTCGTGATCCGCCTGAACCACCGCCAGCTCCTCTCGACCATGCTCGAGTCGCTGGGGATTCCGGCAGCGCTGCACGGCGACGCGCTCGTGGCGCTCGACAAGCTCGACAAGGTCGGCCCCCAGGGCGTCGAGCAGGAGCTGGTCGGACGTGGTGTGGATGCGTCCGCGACCGTCAGGTGCCTGACCTTTCTGGGCTCTGTCGCGGCCGACGGCGCCGTCGCGGGGGCCGTGCTGGCACGGCTGCGCGATCTCGTGTCGGCGCACCCGGCGGGCGTCGCGGCTGTCGAGGATCTGGATCAATTGGTAGCGCTCTCCCAGGGAACGGGAGCGGCGGGCCGGATCCGGATCGATCCGAGCCTGGCGCGCGGGCTGTCATACTACACCGGCGCCATCATGGAGGTGGCGGTCCCGGATCTGGCCGGCAGCCTCGGTGGCGGCGGGCGGTACGACAACCTCATCGGGATGTTCCTCGGCCGCGAGATCCCGGCCTGCGGCTTCTCTCTCGGTCTCGAACGCATCATCGTCGTCATGTCCGAGCGGGCGATGTTTCCAGCCGAGGTGTCCCGCAGCGCGACCGATGTCATGATCACGTTTCTCGAAGACGCGTGTCGGGCCGACGCCCTGGCACTGGCTGCGGATCTGCGGCGCGCGTCGCTGGCGGTCGATATCTATCCGGAGACGAGCCGCAAGCTCGAGAAGGCGCTGAAATATGCCTCGAGCCGGCAGGTGCCGATGCTGGCCATCATCGGTCCCGACGAGATGGCGCGGGGCGACGTCACGCTCCGCGATCTCAGCACGCGGAATCAGACACGGGTCGCGCGCGCCGAGGTAGCCGTGACGATTCGGGACGGACTCACACGAACTGGGAAGGACGCGGAGTGAACGAGGAACGAGCAAGCCCGTACCGGACGCACACATGCGACGTGCTGCGATCCGGACACATTGGGGAGACGGTCCGGCTGGCAGGCTGGGTGCATCGCAAGCGCGACCACGGCAATCTGCTGTTCGTGGACCTGCGCGATCATTACGGGTTGACGCAGTGTGTTGTCACCCCCGGATCGACGGCCTTCGCCGCCGCCGAGCACCTCCGGAACGAGAGCGTGATCAGCGTCGTCGGGCGTGTCGTCGGACGCTCGGACACAAACGTCAATCCGGCATTGCCGACCGGGACAGTTGAAGTGGACGTCGAACAGCTCGACGTGCTGTCGACCGCCGAGACGCTGCCGTTCCAGGTGGCCGGAACGCAGGAGATTCCGGAAGAGCAGCGCCTGCGCCATCGCTTCCTCGATCTGCGCCGCGAGAAATTGCACGCCAATATCATCCTGCGGTCGCGCGTCATCAACAGCATCCGGCGGCGTATGCAAGAGGGGGGCTTCCTCGAATTCCAGACGCCGATCCTCACGTCGAGCTCGCCGGAAGGCGCGCGTGACTACCTCGTGCCCAGCCGGTTGCACCCCGGAAAGTTCTACGCGTTGCCGCAGGCGCCCCAGCAGTTCAAGCAGTTGCTCATGGTCGCCGGATTCGACCGCTACTTCCAGATCGCGCCGTGCTTCCGCGATGAGGACGCGCGGGCCGATCGATCCCCTGGAGAGTTCTATCAGCTCGACGTGGAGATGTCCTTCGTCACGCAGGATGACGTCTTCGAGGCCATCGAGCCGGTGCTGTCTGGTGTCTTCAGCGAGTTCTCCGACTGGACGGTGACGCCGCCGCCATTTCCGCGCATCACCTACGACGACGCGATGGCGATGTATGGCAGCGACAAGCCGGACCTCCGCAATCCGATCAAGGCCGCCGACGTGTCCGATCTCTTCAAGGCATCGCCGTTCGCGGTGTTTGCCGAGGTCGTGGCCAAGGGCGGAGTCGTGCGCGCGATTCCCGCACCGGGTGCGGCTGACCGGCCGCGCAGCTTCTTCGACAAGACGGTCGGTCTCGGAGAATCGCTCGGACTGGCAGGTCTGGCCTACGTCGTCAATGGCGACACGCCCCGCGGACCGCTCGCGAAGTATCTGCCCGAGGCCGATCGCGAGGCGATCTTCGCGCGCGCTGGCGTGCAGAAGGGCGACGCCGTGTTTTTCGTGGCGGGTCCGGCAAAGAGCTTGAGCCGTCCGATCGACGGGCTGCGCGCGCACCTTGGCCGGGAGCTCGGCCTCATGGAGGCCAACGCCTATCGGTTCTGCTGGATCACGGATTTCCCGTTCTTCGAACTCGACGAGGAAACGCAGCAGGTGACGTTCAGCCACAATCCCTTTTCGATGCCGCAAGGCGGCCTCGATGCGCTGAACACCGCAGACCCGCTGACGATCAAGGCGTTTCAGTACGACATCGTGTGCAATGGCGTCGAGCTCTCGAGTGGCGCCATCCGGAACCACAAGCCCGATGTGATGCTTCGCGCGTTCGAAATCGCAGGGTACGGCCCCGACGAAGTGGAGCGGCGATTCGGCGGCATGCTCGCCGCCTTCCGGTACGGTGCGCCGCCGCACGGGGGGCTTGCACCGGGCATCGATCGCATCGTGATGCTGCTGGCCCGCGAGCCCAACATCCGCGAGGTCATCGCGTTTCCGATGACGCAGAACGCGGAAGACCTGCTGATGCGCGCCCCGTCGGCCGTTGGCCTCAAACAGCTGCGCGAGTTGCACATCAGAACCGTCGTCAAGGACTAGACGCGTCGAGGGCACGTGTCGACGAGCCGACCGCCCATCGCCCCATGACCCAGTCGCCAGGCGCCCCTATGGCAGGTCTCGATCTGGGCGGGACCAAGATCGCGGCGATCGTGCTCGACCGCCAGGGGCGCACGCTCTGGGAGCAGCGAATCGCCACGCCTCGCCATGACTATCCGGAAACGCTGGCCGCCCTCGCCGGTCTGGTGGCCGCGGCCGAGGCGGCCGTTGGCACCCGATGCACGGTCGGCATCGGCATGCCCGGCGCCATATCGCCTGCGACCGGTCTCGTGAAGAACGCCAACTCGACGTGGCTCAACGGGCAACCGCTGAAGCGCGATCTCGAGCAGTGCCTGGAGCGCGAAGTGCGCCTCGCTAACGACGCGAACTGCCTCGCGGTCTCCGAGGCCGCCGACGGCGCGGCCGCGGGCGCCGAGGTCGTCTTCGGCGTGATCATCGGCACTGGAACGGGTGGCGGGCTGGTTGTGCGCGGGAGCGTCGTCACGGGGGCGAACGCGATTGCGGGTGAATGGGGACACAACCCGTTGCCCTGGCCCGACATGGACGAACTGCCAGGACCTGCGTGCTACTGCGGACTCCACGGTTGTATCGAGACGTTTCTCTCAGGACCGGGGCTGGCCGCCGATTACCAGCGCCGAACCGGTCAGCAGATCAGCAGCGAGGATATCGTCGCCCGTCGTGATGCGGGTGACCCGCACGCCAGCGCGAGCATGGAGGCCTGGACGCGACGGCTCGCCCGCGCAGTCGCTGCCGTCATCAACGTCCTCGATCCTCACGTCATCGTGGTCGGCGGGGGGCTCTCGCGAATCGGACAGATCTACGACGACGTGCCGCGGCTGTGGGGCTCGTGGGTCTTCTCGGATCACGTGGCGACCCGCTTCGTTCCTGCCAGGTACGGCGACGCAAGCGGCGTCCGCGGTGCGGCGTGGCTGTGGCAATAGTGTGTGTTGATCGTTTCAGCGATCGGCCGACAGGGGCGCGCGAGCGCCCAACCGTGCGATCCCCGCTTCACCAGACTGCACCAGGGCGAACCGCGTACTGGCGGGCCCGATCATTTCGAACACCGCCACCGACGCCAGGACAATCGTGGCGACGACCGGGGCGAACTGCGGGTACCGGCTGTGGACGGTTAGCGTCAGGCCGACAGCCAGGCCTGCCTGCGCCTGCAAGGCAAAGCCGAGGAACCTGCGGACGCCCGGATCGAGCCCCAGCCGCCACGCCGCGAGTCGCGCGCCGGCAAACTTGCCGCTCGCCCGCCCCACGATGTAGACGACACCCAGCCACCCCATCTCCGGGATACGGCTCACATCGAGCTCCGCCCCCGCGATCACGAAGAAGATCGCGTAGAACGGCGGATCCGTGTGTGACAGCGCGCCGAAGAGGCGGTGACTTCGGTCCGCCAGATTCACCATCGTGGCGCCGACGGCCAGACTCGTCACCAGCGGCGAAAGATTAAGTGCTCGCGAAATGCCGACGCAAAACAAAATCGCTCCGGCCAGCAGGATCAACATCTCGCCCCGTTCGGTCACGTGTGTCGACCACCGAGCGATAAGCAGCCCGACCAGGTAACCCAACGCCGCAGCGCCGACCAGTTCCCACGAAAACCAGAACAGCGAGCGATAGACCATCTCGCTCCTCGCGAGCCCCTCCAGGCCAATCGTGAGATCGATACCGGCCGCGACGAGGCCGAACAACGAAATGCACAGCAGGTTGTTGACCGCGATGATGCCCAGCAAATTGTCTGTCAGGGGCCCGGCGCTGTCGCATTCGCGAATGACCATCAACGTCGACGCCGGTGCAGTGGCCGTGGCGATTGCTCCGAGCAGTAGCGAGATCGCCCATGACTGGCCGCACCACAAGGCGCCGGCCGTCACGAGCGTCGCCGCCAACGCCGATTCGACGAGCGTGAGCAGGACAACCTGCCGGCCGATGCGCCGGAACAGTGAAAATTCGAAAACCGCACCCACCGAGAAGAGGATGAGACCGAGAGCCACTTCGCTCAGCACACCCAGGGCAACCAGATTGTCCTCGCTCAACCATCCGAGAACGGACGGCCCCAGCGCGATGCCCACCAGGATGTATCCCGTCACCTCCGGAATGCGAAGAGCCTTCACGAGATGTCCGGCCAGGAGTGCCAACAGCAAAATGAGTCCGATGGACGTCAGTTCATTCATGGGTCTCCGATGTCAGCGGACCAGTGTGCCCCACCGGCGGCCGCCGCGGTGGACTTCGAACCACACCGGAAGCCGCTTGTCGTCACTGAGCCGCCGGTTGACCTGATCGAGGCTCCGGGGCTCGGCTTGATCGATCCGGACAACGCGATCGCCGGCTAGAAGGCCGGCCCGCGCGGCAGGGCTGTCGGGCCGGACTGTTCCTATGTGGTACTCCGTTCGCGGCGACTCGAGAGTCACACCGGCGCCAGCCGGCGTGGCTCTCGGCTCGGTCTCAATGCCAATCCGTGGCAGCGCGACTGTCAACCGTTTGGATGCGCGAAGGATGCTCAGCTCGACCGGCGCATCGGACGATGTCGTCATGGCGCGCAGATTCTCCGGTGTCATGAGGTCGACTCCGTCGACAGCCATGACAACGTCGCCCGCTCTGAGGCTGTCACCGGCCAAGCCCGTCCAGACCTCTCGCACGAGAAGACCCTTTGTGGTCCCGAAGTAGTCCTGCTCCTCAGGGGACAGCGGCTCGAGCCCGAGGCCGTAGCTGCCGCGCACCCGTTGCTCGATCGTATTCGCGCCCGTCAGGATGCGTTGAATGCTTGCGGCTGCGACCACAATCATGCGGGCGCCGCACGGCAGCATCATCCCGACCAGTTGGCCATCGATATCGAAGAGTCCGCCGCCCCTCATCGCCTCCACCAGCACCAGACTCGATACCACCTCATCGACGGGCGTCGTGCCACAGTCAGTCGAGACGGTCTGACGAAAGTTCCCGGCGGCGAATGTCGACGTGAGGCCGGTCCGCCACACAGCCAGGACCCATTCGCCCGATTGGGGCAGCGATGTGGCGCGACGGACGGGCGTGAGCAGGAACTTCTGGTCGATACCCACAGCGGCCAATGGCAGGTTCGGCCCCCAGATGGCCGGGTGTCCATCGACCTCCGTCGACGACGTGGTAACACTGAACGCAAGAGGTGCGTTGCTGTCCGCGATTGGCGACGTCACGAGACGTCCCTCATCCCAGACGATCCCGCTGACCTGTGCACGTCGGGCGTAGGCTACCGACGGTTCGACATCGTTGGCGACTCTGGCGAAGTACTTCGCCATACTATCCAGCGAGCGACGCTCCGTGCGTCTCGCGAGCTGCTCCAGTTCTGTCTCCGACGGCGTTGGCGCAGCCTTCTCCGGAAGATCGCGAGGTCGTACCAGCCACCCGCCGATCAGAATGAGGCAGGATGCGACCGCTAGAATGCCGACGTACCGCGAATTCCGGAGGTTTGGCCCGTCCACGAGTAAGCATAGCCCGGGGTATGCTCCGTGTACCGACGTTCCCGCCGGCACGATTCACCGCGTCAGCGGCGCCGGAAGGGGGGCGGTGGTGCGTGAACCCTCGAGTCAGCCCGCCTGCGCGGCCCATGGATTCCTTTGGCCGGCCGTTCAACCCGCTATCAATTGACGATGGCCTGTTTCCAGGCCGATGAGGTCGCCACGTGAACGTCTTCGATGTCGCCGCGATTCTGGTGGCCGCGGCCGCTGTGTTCGGCTATCTGAATTACCGGCTCCTGCGCCTGCCGCCGACGACTGGCACGCTCCTCGTTGCGCTCGTCAGCTCGCTGGTGATCGTCGTGGTCGAACAGTTGACGCCGGGAATGGATCTTCGGCCCGCGCTCGGACGCTTTCTCGGCGAGATCGACTTCGACCAGACGCTGATGCACGGTCTCTTGTGCTTCCTCCTCTTTGCTGGCGCCCTGCACGTGGATCTCGATGGTCTCATTCAGCACCGGTGGATCATCGCCGGTCTCGCCACGGTCGGTGTCGTGCTGTCGGTGACGGTCGTCGGAGGCTTGACCTGGGTCACGTTTGGTCTGCTCGGCCTGCCGGTCAGTCTGCTGGCCTGCCTGACCTTCGGCGCCCTGATCTCACCAACCGATCCGATCGCCGTGATGGGGCTGCTCAAGGAACTCCGGGCACCCCAGAGTCTGGAGGCGCAAATTGCCGGCGAGTCGCTGTTCAACGATGGCATTGGCGTCGTGGTGTTCATGGGACTGGCATCGCTGGCCCATCTGTCGGGATCGGCCGATCCGGGCGCACCCGATCCGGGCACCCGGGAGTTGGTGGTGTTCGCGATTCGCGAAGTGGCTGGCGGTGTCGCGCTGGGTCTTGCCCTCGGCTACATCGGATACCGCGCACTCAAGAGCATCGACGATCATCCCCTGGAGCTGCTGATCACGCTGGCTCTGGTGATGTTCCTGTATGCGCTGTCGTTCTGGGTGCACGTGTCGGGCCCTATCGCCGTCGTCGTGGCGGGACTCCTCATCGGAAACCCGGGCCGCCGACTCGCGATGAGCGACAGGACGCGCGAGCACATCGACGCATTCTGGAGAATGATTGACGAGGTACTGAACGCCGTCCTGTTCCTGCTGCTCGGACTGGAAGTCTTTGCGGTGCCGCGCTGGTCCGATGTGGCGCTCCCGGCATTGCTGGTCGTGCCGATTTGCCTGCTCGCGCGCCTGGTGTCGGTGGCCGTTCCTGTCGCCGCGATGAGGGTCCGGGGGCCCCTTCGTTGGGGCCTGGTGCCGATTCTCACCTGGAGTGGCCTCCGCGGCGGCATCTCGGTGGCGCTCGCGCTGGCCCTGCCACCCTTTCCGGCCAAGAATGTCCTGCTGGCGAGCACGTACGCTGTGGTGATCTTTTCGGTCCTGGTGCAGGGGCTCACGGTCCGGCGGCTCCTGGCGCACTACGGTGTCGGGGATCGCGTGCGCTGATCGAGCTGCCGATCGAATCGGCGCCCGCAAATGTTCCCGAACGCGGGAATTCGGGGTAGGTTACGGCGATGCGGTCACAGCCTCTCATCTGCGTCGCCGATGTCGAAGCCAGCAGCCGGTGGTATCAGCGCCTCCTGGGCTGCCGCGGAGCTCACGGTGGCAAGAACTATGAGCAACTCGTGAAGGGTGGCTCGCTCATCCTGCAATTGCACAGCTTTGACGTGGAGGATCATCACGGCCCCATCGGGGATCGCGCCGATCGACCCTACGGCAATGGTGTGCTGCTCTGGTTCGAAGTGGATGACTTCGACGCCGCAATGCAGCGGGCGGCGGAGATGCACGTGGAGATCGTGCTGCCCCGCCATCGCAACCCTCCCGATGGTGACGGAGGCCCGAACCACTGGGAATGCTGGATGCATGACCCGGATGGCTACACGGTCGTCATCGCCAGCCCGTATGGCACTGCCGACGGTGCATGGCGTCCCCCGCCGGATCTATTCGCCTAGCAGCCCGCGGTGAACCGCGACGTAGATGCGGACACTTCTTGCTGTGCGGGTCCTAGAGTATGAGGACACTGCTGGGTGGTGGGAGCCTCTCAGGGTGACGGACCCACGTCTGTCCGATGTCTGTCGAGAGCCAAAGGTTGCCGGCTCGGTCCGCCACTGCGCCGGCCGAGCCCTGCGTGGCGATGCAACGGGTGTCGGCGATGCCATCGATCCATCGTGGCAGGCCCCGGACGGGCTCGAACGAATGCCGGCGATCCAGCGGTCGTCGATAAATGGCAGCCTGCTGTGCGAAGTGATCTGTGGATGCGGCCACGAACAGGTCGTTGCCCAAGAACGCTACGGCAGAGCAATACGACGCGTGTAGGCCGTTCTGCTCGACCGTCCAGGTGGCTCCACCGTCATGGCTCACGCACAGGCCCGTGGCGGCTGCCGCGATCACGATCTCCGGATCGGTCGGGTGCGCGCACACCTCGTGGACATCGGTGTCGATGTCGATGGTCGGGTGCCAGGTCGCACCGCCGTCTGTCGACCGCGGGATGCCGCCGACGTGCACGTTCGCGAGGAGCACCCTCCGATCCGAGGTAACGGCGATCGAGCGAATTCCGAGTGGTGGGCCGACGCGCTGCCCATCGATGACAGCCGAACCCGCATACCAGGTGTCTCGACCCGCGACGGCCTCGAAGCCCCGAAGGGGCTCAATGTCGCCAGTGTCGCCCACCCGCAGCACGCGCGCATCGTCGGTCCCGGCGTAGATGACGTCCCCAACCGCCGCGCAGCAGGAGAGTCGTACCTCGCTCGTCGCAAGCGTAATCCACTTGCCGTCGGGAGTGCGTCGGCGAAGCGCGTGTCCGGAAACGATGGCGAGAGCGCCGCCGTGACCGTCTGGTGCGAGCGCGCCGACCGGCTGTCCCGCAAGCTCTTGGTAGCGGTTCTTGCCGGTGCACACGAACACCCCGTCGTCCCATGTCGCCGCCAGCGCTTGTGGCGTCCTCATCGGACGATCATATTTGCTGTCGCAGCCGTGAGGACACGCTGCATTGGGATCCACGTGGATTTAGTAAGCGTGTCAACGCGAAATAGAAACGCGACATAGAAGTGTCAGGGAGGCGGCGGCCACGGCGGACGATAGTGCGTACGAGCTCGCGCCGGCCTCCGCCAGAGCCGATCATTCGCTGACCACCGTCGTTTAGTATCTCCCGCCGGTGTTCATCACTTTGCGCTAGAGGTATTGAAAGCCGCGCCGCTAGCCTCGGCATTACGTTCTGGTTGGCGCGTCGCCATCGATGGCCCCTGAGTGTCGAGGAGGAGAAATGCATTCGCTCTTGAAATCCGTGTTGCCCGTCGGTGTGATCATGGCCTGCGGGATTGTGGTGGGCGGCCCCAACACTCTGGTTCGCGCGGCCCAGACTGTGCGCGCAAGCGCCGTGCAGCAGATTGACCTTGCCGCGCAGCTCGCCGACGGGCGACTGAAACCAGTGAATCGAGAAGTGGCCGCGCTACAGGAACGCCCGGGCGCCATTCACGTGGCCGAGAGAGAAGGCGCCGGCGTGGTGTGGATTGCCGGCACCGACTTTGCGGAGGGCACGATCGAAGTAGAGGTTCGCGGCCGTGATGTGTTTCAACGAAGCTTCGTCGGCGTCGCGTTTCACGGACAGGACGACACCACGTACGAGGCCGTCTATCTGCGCCCGTTCAACTTCCGGACAGAGGATCCGGCGCGCCACCAGCACGCGGTGCAGTACGTCTCATTGTCCGACTATGACTGGCCCCGCCTTCGGACGGAGTTTCCGGAGGAGTTCGAGAGTCCTGTCGATGCCTCGGCTGAGCCCACCGGTTGGGTACCGCTCCGGGTTCTCGTGACGGACCGCTCGATTCAGGTGTACGTTGCCGGCGTGAAGTCGGCGACGCTCGAGGTCCGCAAGCTCGGACGTCTCGATCGCGGGCGTATCGGCCTGTGGACGGGTAACAACAGCGACGGCGCGTTCGCCAATTTCCGCATCGTGACTCCGAAAGGTTGACCACAGATATGCAGGTGTCACGGATGGGCGGATCGGTTACGGTGGCGGTGCTTGGAGCGGTCATCACTGGAATGGCACTTCAGGTGCCACCGGTGCGCCCGGTGAAGGAGGACGCGCTCCGTGAGTACGCCGGAACCTATCAATGGGAGCCGAATTCATATCTCTATCTACAGATGTGGGCGGAGCTCTCAGGGACCAGTCAGCTGGTGGCGTTTGATGAGTCCGGAGAGATTCGCACCCTCTATCCGACGGATGCCGACCGCTTCTTTGCCGGTCCTGGCGCCGCGGTTCTGACGTCGACCGAGTCCAGGGTCGAGTTTCAGCGTGACGCTACCGGCGCGATAGCGGCGCTGACGTGGCAGCGCGATGGCGCCGCCGCCCGGCTCGCGCGGCGTGTGGCGATTGAGCGGCGTGAAGAAGTGCAGTTTTCGAACGGCCCCGTCAGGCTGGCCGGAACACTCATCAGCCCGACGACCGACCGGAAGCATCCCGCGATCGTGCTCGTGCACGGTTCGGGGCCGGCGAGTCGTGAACAGGTCTTTCCGCTGGCCGGGTTCTTGGTACGCCACGGCATCGCCGTGTTCGGGTACGACAAGCGCGGCACTGGCGGGTCGACTGGCGACTGGAACACCGCGTCCTTCGAGGAGCTATCTGGCGATGTGGTCGCCGCCTTCGAGTACCTGAAAACGCGCAGCGACGTGGACCGCACGCAGATTGGGCTGTTCGGCTGGAGCCAGGCCGGCTGGGTCATGCCCATCGCCGCCGTCCGTGCGAAAGACATCGCGTTTCTGATCAGTATCTCCGGTCCTGGTGTGCCGGCAGCCGAGACCACACTCGATCAGGCCCACAACGAAATGACGGCGCGGGGCATGCCGCCGCAGGTTGTCGAGGAGATAGTGGGACTCATGAAGCTGCAGTACGAATTCGCGCGCACCGGTCAAGGGTGGGATGATTACTCGGTGAGTCGCGGGAAGATCGCGGCGCGAATGGGAACGCCGCCCGACACATTCCCGGGCACACCGGACCATCCCTACTGGGCGTTTATCCGCCGGTTGTATTTCTACGATCCTGCGCCGACGCTTCGTCAGCTCCATACGCCGACGCTCGCGTTGTTTGGAGAAAGGGACAACAACATCGTTGCCGACAAAAACAGGGCCGCCTGGGAGGCCGCCTTGAAGGGCAGCGGGAACCGGGACTACACGCTGCGAATTCTCCCGAAGGCGAATCACTCGATGCTCGAAGCGAAGGTGGGAAGCAACGCTGAAATGCCGTCATTGCAGCGATTTGTGCCGGAGTATCGCCCGACCATCCTGGACTGGCTCGCCAAACGAGTCCACGGCTTCAAGTCGTCCCCATAGTGCCGGCCGATCCTCTGATAGCCGCATCTCGACGCGGGTTCTCCATCGCCCGAGTGCTCAAGATCGCCCTCTGGTCCCTACTGTTCTGGACGGGATTGGGCTGCTTCTTCGCGAGCCAGCTGCTATTGGTTGGCTTGCCGTGGCGCCTGGCGCTGGCGTTCTCCCTGCCGCGATGGTACTCCTGGGGTCTCATCGCGCCCGGCGTTTTCTGGCTCGACAAGCGCCTCCTCGGGACGCGGAGGCTTGCCTGGCGCGTAGCTTCTGCACGTGCCCCTTGGGATCGCCTGGACACTGCTGGGGATCGCCCTGCGATTGGCGACCCGGCCACTGCGCGGCAGTCCCGTGCTTCCGAGCGTTGTGGCATTCTTCCTCGAGCGGTTCTACTGGGACCTGCTGATCTACGCGGTTATCGCCGGTGTGGCCATCGCGCGCGACTATGCGATGCAACTGAGGGAGCGCGACCGGCAGGCGCACGAGATGGCCTTGCAGACGGCCGACCTCGAACGCCGGCTGGTCGAAGCGCGCTTGCAGAGTCTCCGCGCGCAACTCCAGCCGCACTTCCTGTTCAATGCCCTGAACACCATCAGCGCATTCACCGAGGCGAATCCACAGACGGCTCGACGCTTGATGGGACAACTCGGCGGCCTGCTGCGCGCCTCTTTGACGCATGCATCGCGGCCGCTCGTCACGCTGGGTGAAGAGTTGACGTTCCTCGATGACTATCTCGCCATTGAGTCGGCACGTTTCGAAGAACGGATGACTGTCGCCGTGCACGTGGATGACGACCTGCTCGATCTGTTGGTGCCGAGCTTTCTGTTCCAGCCGATTGTCGAGAATGCCATACGCCATGGCGTGGCCTTGCGGTTGTCCGGCGGCGATGTCGAAGTAAGCGCCACGCGCGACGGATCGACACTGAATCTGCGGGTGCGCGACAATGGCGTCGGGCTGCCCCCCGGCTGGCACTTCGAGCGCGACGCAGGCGTCGGTCTGAGGAACATCGCGTCGCGACTCGAGCACGTGTACGGCCAGGCGGGACTTCTGCGCGTCCAGTCCGCGGAGGCAGGTGGCGTGGACGTTCAGATTGATATTCCGCTGCGTCCGGTACGTCAGCCGCAAACAACTACTGACGCATGAATCTTATTCGCGCGGTCGTCGTGGACGATGAAAAGCCCGGGCGCGAGCGGCTTCGGCGTCTGTTGAGCCGGGACAGGCGCGTCGAGCTGGCGGGTTGCTGCGCCTCTGGCGCCGAGGCCCTGACGTTGATTCGCGAGGCGGCTGTGGCAAACCGCCCCATCCACGTGATGTTCCTGGACGTGCAAATGCCAGAGGTCGATGGCTTTGCTGTGATTTCCTCGCTCGTCGCGGATCTCGAGTCAGTGGCGGTTCCAGCGGTCGTCTTCGTGACAGCGCACGACGAATACGCGCTCCGCGCCTTCGACTCCCATGCCATCGACTACCTCCTCAAGCCGTTCAGCGACGAACGATTCCAGGCCGCGCTCGATCGGGTCATCCGGCACGTCAGGGCCGGACACGCACACGTGCTCATGGCACAGATGCACGCGCTGCTCGGCGAAGTCGGCCGCCCCGCCCCGCCCGACGGTCAGGGCGCGATGGCGACTGGAAGGGCCGTGCTCGATCGCATCGTCGTGAAGGGCGCGCATCGCGTGCGCCTGTTACCCGTCGAACAGATCAGTTGGATCGAGGCGGACGGGATGTATGTGAAGCTGCACACTCGCGACGGCGCTCTGCATCTGCATCGCGGGCTGCTCGGCTCACTCGGCGCCTCGTTGGACGAGCGCCAGTTCGTACGGATTCATCGCTCGGCGATTGTCAACATCGACCTCGTCGATGGGTTGCGACAGGATGCGCACGGCGACTACGTCGTGCTGTTGCGCGACCGCACCGAGATTCGCGTGGGCCGACGGTTTCGAATGCGGCTGCAGGCGCGGCTCGGCCAATCTCTGTAGATCCTCAGGCAGCGAATCCGGTGACGTGCGGGCGCGCGATGATGCCGAAACGGCCGACGGGCCAGTAGGGCCGCGGCGCCGAGCCCTGCCCGCCGAGCTCGCCTGACCTGCGTAGGCAGTCGGTCCCGGTGTCATTTCAGACACCGCGATGCTCAGCGTGACGCGATCCGCACACCTGCCCAAAACAGGTAATGCCCTCTCAGGGCTGCAGCCGCGAGGTGAGGCGCGCGTAGCCGGCGCGACTCACCGGCAGGCGATGCCCATCGGTGAGCACCGCCACGTGGTTCTCACGGGCATCGACGTCCACGCGCGTCAGCGAGTGAAGGTTCAACAGGTAGGAGCGGTGGATGCGGACGAACCGCGCCGGGTCGAGCGCGGCTTCCGCCTGCGCCAGCGTCTGATCCTTCAGGTAGTCCTGGCCCTCGGACCGGAAGCAGACGTAATCGTCCTGCGCTTGCACGTAGTCGATCTTCTCCACAGGTATCACGTGCACCTTGGGCCCATCCCTGACCAGGACGCGATGAGACGGCGTCCCTGGGGTGCGCGTCGACAGACCGGCCCCCGGCGGCGGTTCCTGGCGGCCGATCCGCTCCCGCGCGCGGTCGAGCGCCGCACGGAGGCGGTCCGCGCTGAACGGTTTCAGCAGATAGTCGACCGCGTGGATGTCGAAGGCGCGGATGGCATATTCGTCGTACGCGGTCGTGAACACCACGGCGACATCGCGGCCGACGAGCTCCATCACCTCGAAGCCGTCGAGCTTCGGCATCTGCACGTCGAGCAGCAGCAGATCGGGTCGCAACTCCGCGACCGCTTTGACCGCCTCGAACCCGTTGGCACACTCGGCGACCACCTCGATCGCCGGATCGGACGCCACGTATTCGCGGAGCACCGCGCGGGCCAGCGGCTCGTCGTCGACAATCGCCACGCGCAACGGCGGCGTCTGCATATCAGCCATCAGTCCCCCACGGCAGACTCATCATCACTCTGAAGCGGCCCGGCGTGGCCACGGCTTCCATCTGCGCGTTGACGCCGAACACCACGGCCAGACGACGCCGCACGTTGTCGAGGCCGACGCCGCCTCGTGTCGGCCACGGCGCGTCGACGTCTCTCGGGTTCTCGACCGCGATGGTGAGGCGATCGCGGTCACGGTGGATCTCCAGCCGGATGACGCCGCCATCGACGAGCCCGGCAATGCCATGCGCAACCGCATTCTCGAGCAATGGCTGCAGCAGCAGCGGCGGGACCCGGCACGCGGTGGTGTCCTCGTCGACGTGCCGTTCCACCCGCAGCCGGGAGCCGAACCGCACCTGTTCGATGCTGAGGAACCGGTCGGCCAGCGTCAACTCGTCCTGTAGGCTGATCTGATCGAGCGTGCTCATGTGCAGAGTCGTGCGCAGGAAGTCGGCCAGCAGCAGGCACATGCGCCGCGCCGCACCGGGGTCGCCGCTGGTGAGGGCGCTGATCGAGTTGAGGCTGTTGTAGAGAAAGTGGGGGTTGATTTGTGCACGGAGGGCGCGAAGCTCCGCGTCGCGGCTGAGAACTTGCAGCTCGAGCTGCTGATGTTCGGCGGCCCGGAACGCCTCGAACGCGAGCACGACGTAGTGCAGCGACAGCACCAGGAGGAAGAGCATCACGGCGACGACCAGCAGATACGGCGACTGCTCGCGGAAGCGTTCGGTGGTCGCTCCGAGCGCTGGGAGCGACTCGAGGATGCCAATCCACGTCTGGCTCAGTGCCATCCAGAAGCCGCCGGCGAACGCCGCCGCGGCGATTGAGGCGGTCAGCAGCGCCGGCAGACCGCTCGTCAGCGGCATCGCGCGGCAGACATACCAGGCCGAGAGACAGACGAAGGCGTACACGAGCAGCGGCGGCAGCACCAGCACCAGCGCTTCGGGCCAACTCAGGCCCTGCCGCGTGATCACCAGCGCGACCAGAATGCCGATCGTGAACCATGAGGCGAGATAGGCCGCCAGGCGTTCGAACCTGGCCAGGATCGGGTGCATGTCAGCTCTTGATCTGCACGCCGCCCATCAGCACGAAGCCGCGCAGGACCAGGCGCGGCGCGGCTAGGCCCGCCGCGGCTGGGGCACTGCCTGGCAGCGCAGGGAGGCGCTTGTCCTCGATGCCTCCCATCACACACATCACGGGTGCGTCCACGGTCCACGCCGGCGGCACGGTGATTTCACTGCCGCCCATGACCGTGAAGATTTCAATCGTCGCGACCTCGCCCGGCCCGATCGTCGCCTGGCGCAGATCGAGATGGCACCCGCCCATCATGGCGAAGATGTCGCCGCCGTGAAAATGCAGCGAACTGCTGGCGCGCTGCACGCCACTCAGCATGGCGAACAGCGTCACCTGATCTCCGGCGGCCAGCTCACCCGGCTCAGGCTCGCGTCGTAGCGTCTGCCGCACGAGCGAGACGCCGATGAGGATGAGCATCAGCGGCCAGAACAGATCCCAGATGCGGACACGGGTGACCCCGAGCGTGTTCAGCAGCAGCCAGGCCCCGACTACCATCATCAGGATCCCGTTCAGCCCTCCGCCGCGAGCACGACCCTGCGCGAAGATGAGGGCCCCGATGGCAACCACTCCAAGTGGCCAGATGCGCAGGACTCGGTCGGCGTCAACCAGATGGAGCCGATCGAGAGTCAGCACGATGCCGAACAGCGCAATCAGCGCGCCCACCACCACCTGCGGGGTCAACGGCACTCCCGCGACCGTGATCGACTTCTCCCGACGAATTTCCTGCGACATGATTACCCCGCTACTGCGTTCAGTTCCTGATGACGAGCGTGCCCATGGCGACCACGCCATGAAGCTCGAGACGCGGGGATACCGCGAGTGCGCCCTGATCCCCTGCGGTCACCGGACGCGGCTTGCGCTCGTCGACGACCTTGCTGGCCAGCCGGACCGTCGCCACGTCCACGCTCCAGTGCTCGGGCACGCGCACAACCGTCCGGCCCATCATCGACACGACCTGCATGCGAACAGTTTCGCCAGACTCAACCGTCGCGCGGGTCAGATTCAACTCTGAGCGCCCCATGACCGTAATCATGTCGCCGCCCTGAAACATACCCGCCGGTGCGGTGTTGCCCGGGCGGCCCATGACGGACCACACGTGCGTCGTCGAGTCATCGGACGGTCCGACGGACGATCCAAAGCCCGGAGACTGCGCGGCGATGATAACCGTGACCCAGATCCCGACAACCGAGAGTCGGCTCTGCACTGGCGATTGATGTCCCGACGGAGGTCCGCCCGGGTCGGTGGCGCGCCTCGAGATGCTGCCCAGCACAAGCGCCAGGCCGAGGGCGACGACCAGCAGGGGCCAGGACGTATACAGCGACATCCAGCCGGCCTGGATCATCAGGAGCCACGCGCCCGTCGTGAGGAGCAGTACCCCCTTGACGGGGCCGTCAGGGAGCGACTGCGCCATCCGGGCCGCGCCGGATCCCAATAGGATGAACGGCCACAAGCTCCACGGATGTTCGAAGTGCACGGTGCCGGTGCGCTGCAGCAGCAGCACGAGGCCGATCGTCGTCAGCATCAAGCCGATGATCAGGTCGTCGCGCCTGATGCTCGTTCTTGTCGCGTTCGTCATCATGGCAGGCACGCTCAGAGGTAGTGCGCGATGCGCGCGCAGAGGTCGTACAACATGGACAGGGTCAGCCGCAGGTTCGTGTCGATGTCGTAGCCGGCCAGCGCATTCGCCACCGTGAATGGGTCGCGGATGAGCCGCCACATGATCGCAGCTGCGGCTGTGGAGCTTGCCAAAGCCGTGATCGCTGCGGTCAGAAAGAGGACACGGTGGTGTTTGTCGCTGCCGCTGCTGAATATCGCCACGCGTGCACAGTACGCGACGACCGGTCGCCTCACGGGGCCTTTCCGGCCAACGGGCCCCCGGAAGCGGTGAGTGGAGGATTTGGGCGGCCCATTGATGCGGCGCAGCCCTCGCATTCGATGCCCTTCGTCCCTCCAGCCGGGCGTGTCAGCGTCGTGTTAGGCTGAGTCCAGAGAATGCCTGCTCCTTCGATGCGCCGCATCGCGATGCCCGACGAGGGCATCGAGACCCTGTTCGGATCCTTCGACGAAAACCTCCGGTACCTCGAGTCGGCCCTGGGCGTCACCCTCAAGACCAGCGGTCACAACGTCGTGGCCGAAGGTACGGCAGAAAACGTGGGACGGGCGGAGAAGGTGCTCGAGCAGCTCGCCGAGTTGCTTCGTGGCGGCTACCGGTTTGCGCGCGGCGACGTTAAAGTGGCCGCCCAGCTGGTCACCGACGACCCGCAGACCGAGCTGCAGGATTACTTTCTGAAAGGCACTGCGCGATCGATCGGACGCCGTCAGGTCGCGCCGAAGAGTGTCATGCAGCGCCGCTACCTCGAGGCCATCGAGAGCGCGGACGTGGTGTTTGGCGTGGGGCCCGCCGGCACGGGCAAGACCTATCTCGCCATGGCCGAGGCTGTGTCGTACCTGCTCGCCAAGCGTGTCTCGCGCATCATTCTCGCGCGTCCCGCTGTCGAGGCCGGAGAGAAGCTCGGCTTTCTGCCAGGTGACCTCCAGGAGAAAGTGAACCCCTACCTGCGCCCGCTCTACGACGCGCTGTACGACATGCTCGACGTGGAGCGGGTCGAACGCCTCCTCGAACGGGGAGTGATTGAAGTGGCCCCGCTGGCCTTCATGCGCGGCCGCACGCTGAACGAGGCGTTCGTCATCCTGGACGAGGCGCAGAACACGACGTCCGAGCAGATGAAGATGTTTCTGACCCGCCTGGGTTTCGGCTCCAAGGCGGTCATCACGGGAGACGTCACGCAAATCGACCTGCCGTCGGGCAAGACGTCGGGTCTGATCGAAGCACTGAAGGTCGTCTCCGGCATCGAAGCAATCTCCACGATCTACTTCGACGAGCGCGACGTTGTGCGCCATTCCATCGTGCAGCAGATCGTCAAGGCGTACGAGGCCTACTCGGCCCACGCGAAGCCTCCGGCCGCATGAGCGCACCGGCGCGTGCCCGGCGTCGCCGGATGCGGCTGTCCGTCTCGGTCACCGAACCTACACGGGCGGGCACGATCAAGGTCTCACGAGGCCTCGGTGTCTGGTTGCAGCGGGCGGCGCCGCGTTCGGCGCGCGGCACGGTGCACATCGCCATTGTGAGCGACAGGCAGATGCGAGTGCTCAACGCCCGTTTCCGGCAGGTCGACGCGCCCACCGACGTGCTGTCGTTCCCCGCAGCCGACGCACCGGCTCATGCTCAGCGTCCGGCAACCCGGGCGCCCCGCAGGTCCCTGGCTCCAGAGCCGAGCCAATCCGTGGCACCCACTAACTCGCACGAACCCAGTCATTTAGGCGATGTGGCCATTGCGGCGGGTGTCGCCCGCCGCCAGGCGGCCACCCAGGGGCATGCCCTTCGCACAGAGCTCCGGATTCTTGCGCTCCACGGTCTGCTGCACCTCTTGGGCTACGATCACGAGCAGGACCAGGGTGAGATGCGGGCGGTTGAAGAACGGTTACGGCGACGCTTGCGGTTGCCCATTGCGCTGATCGCCCGTGCGTCTGGCCCGACAATCCGCAGATGATCCCGTTACTCGTGGTGCTCACATCCGGAGGGTTGCTGTTCCTGGCCCTTGTCGAGACCGCTTTCGGGCTGCTCATGCGCCTGCCGCAGCGGCTCGAAGCGGAGCGCGAGAGCGGCAACACCGCCCTCGTGGCCTATCTCGACGATCCGCTGAAGTTCTTCATCCCAGCCCGCCTGATGCGGGGCACCCTGCTCGTGTTTCTCGTCGTGTTTCTGGCCCAGCCCATCGGCACGGGCTTCCCGGCCGCGCTCGGCCTGGCGGCCAGCAGCATCGCGATTGTGATTGGCCTCGGCCAAATCCTGCCCGCGCTCATCGTCCGGCGGTCACCCGAGCGCTTTCTCGATCTTCTCCTGCCGCCGTTCACCGCCGTGGCCAATGTCACCGGGCCGTTCACGGCGCTGATCATTGGGTGGACCGGAACCGCCGGCCGTCGATCGGCCAATGGGGATGCCACGCGGGGATCACCCGAATCAGCCGTACTCGACGAGCCTGGCGAGCACGCGACAGGCAATGCGAACCTGCTGCGGTCGGTCGTGGATTTCGGCGAGACGCTCGTGCGCGAGGTCATGACGCCGAGGCCTGACATCGTCGCGATTCCCTCGAGCGCCACCATCGACGACCTGCGGCGGCTGGTGCGCGAGCAGGAATACTCGCGGCTGCCGGTCTACACCGAGAATCTCGACAACATGGTGGGTCTGATCGTCGTGAAGGATCTCATCCAGATGACGGCCGAGCCAGACGGCACCCGACACATCAGCGACATGATGCGCCCGGCCGCGTTCGTGCCCGAAACCAAACGGGTCGTCGACCTGCTGCGCGAGTTCCAGCAGGGCCGCTTTCAGCTCGCGATCGTGGTCGATGAATATGGCGGCACGGCGGGCATCGTGACGGTGGAGGACGTGGTCGAAGAACTGGTGGGCGAGATTCGTGATGAATACGACGTCGAAGCCGAGCCCATTGTCCGTGAGAGCGACGACACGTTCGTGTTCAGCGCCAAGGTTGGTATTGGCGAGATGTCCGAGCGTCTGGGCGTGACCATCGACGATGGCGAGTTCGAGACGGTCGGTGGGTTCGTGCTCGCGCGGGTGGGTCGGGTGCCGGCGGTGGGCGAACGGTTCGACATCGACGAGTTGAACGTCGAGATTCTCGAAGCGGAGCGCCGTCGCATCCACAAGGTGCGAATCAGGCGGCTCACGCCGGCGGCCGATGCGGGAGTCGAAGGGTGAAGTCAGGCTTCGTGTCACTTGTGGGGAGGCCCAACGCGGGCAAGTCCACGCTGCTCAACCGGTTTGCCGGGCAGAAGCTCGCGATTGTCTCCGACAAGCCCCAGACGACCCGCCACCGCATCGTCGGCGTGCGTAACGTCCCGGCGGGACAGATCGTGTTCATCGACACCCCAGGCATTCACAAGCCCATGCACCGGATGAACCGGCGCATGGTCGACGCGGCTACAGACACGCTGCGCGAAGTCGACGTCGCGGTGCTCGTCGTCGACGTGACGGAGGCGGCCGGCGCGGGTGACAAGTTCGTCCTCGATTTGATCAGACAGGCGGGCATTGCCTGCGTGCTCGCGTTGAACAAGGTCGATCAGATTCGCAAGCCCAAGCTCCTCCCGATCATCGAGCGGTATGCCGCCGCGATGTCCTTCCGCGGCATCGTTCCCGTCTCGGCGCTCGCTGGCGATGGGGTCGGCGCGCTCGAGCAGGAGATCCTCTCGGCGTTGCCGGAGGGGGAGCCGCTGTTTCCCGACGACTACCTGACCGATCAGACTCAGCGCACACTGGCCGCCGAGCTCGTGCGGGAGAAAGTGCTGCGGTATACGCGCGATGAGCTCCCGTACAGCACGGGTGTCGTGATCGATCAGTTCGAGGAGCCGGGACCCGAAGGCGGTATCACGCGAATCTTTGCGTCCATCCTCGTTGACCACGACTCGCAGAAGCCCATCGTCGTCGGCAAGGGCGGTGAGATGATCAAACGCATCGGCACCGAGGCCCGGCACGATCTCGAAGAGATGGTGGGGGGGCGCGTGTTTCTCGATCTGCACGTGAAGGTGCGTGAGGACTGGCGCGACGACGAACGCGTGCTCGACGAGATGGGATTGGGCCGGGGCCGCCGGAGTTGAGCGCCCTCGCACGCCTCGCGCACTTTTTCTTCACCCGCGGACGTTGAAGTGAACGCCGCGCCCGCATGCCCGTGTTACAAATAGGAGTTTCCTTGTCCCCGGCCACGGGGACGGGGCCTATGGACCACTGAACGAGTCAGACCTGCGGGGAGCGCCATGGCGGCACAGCGCAAAATCGATCTCAGCCTCGAGTCGGTGCGCCGCCTGTTGCGGATGGGCGCCACGCCCAACCTAGTGAACTTGCTGCAGAAGCAGCACCCTGCCGACCTCGCGCAAATCTTCGGCGAGCTCCCCGACAAGGAGCGCCACGCCGCCTTCAACACGCTCGTTGAGCGGAACGGCAAACTCGCGATGGAAGCCCTGAGCGAGCTCGGGCCCGAGAAGGGCGCCGAACTGCTCTCGCTACGCTCCGCCGAGGAGATCGCGCGTCTCTCGCAGGAAATCGAGTCGGACGACGCGGCCGCGCTCATCGAGAACCTGTCTGACGACTTGCGCGTTGCCGTCCTCGATCTGATCCGTCCCAAGCCTGGCGGTGGCGTCACCGAACTGCTCGAGTACGAGGAGCGCACCGCCGGCCGCTTGATGAATCCGAACGTCTTCGCCCTGTCAGAGGACCTGACGGCGGGCGAAGCGATCACGGCCTTGCAGAATGCCCGCGACGTCGAGATGGTGTTCTATCTCTACGCCGTCGACGAGCGGCGGCATCTGGTGGGGGTCGTCTCGCTGCGGCGGCTGCTGCTCGTGCCGCCAGACACACCGCTGAAGCGCATCATGACCACTGATGTGTACAGCGCGCGTGTGGACACCGGCCAGGAAGAAGTCGCGCAGCAGGTCGCGTCGTACAACCTGCTCGCCATCCCGACCGTCGACGCGGAGAACAAGCTCGTTGGCGTCATCACCGTCGACGACATCATCGATGTCATCAAGGACGAGGCGACCGAAGACGTCTTCAGGTTGGCCGGCGTCTCGAGGGAAGACGGCGTCCTCACGCCGCCGGGGGAGTCGCTGCGCCGGCGGCTTCCCTGGTTGCTCGTCAATCTCGGTACCGCGTTCATCGCGGCCTCGGTCGTCAACGGTTTCGCTGACACCATCCGGGGCCTGCCCGCGCTGGCGGCCTTCATGCCGGTCGTCGCGGGCATGGGCGGCAATGCCGCGACGCAGACACTGGCCGTGGTGGTCCGCGGTATCGCGCTCGGTGAATTGACCTGGACCAACGCTAAGCACGCGCTGTTCAAAGAGGGGTTGGTCGGGCTCGGCAATGGCCTGGCCAATGGCATGGCCGGCGCCCTCGCGGTATGGGCGATCACCGGGAACTGGGTGCTGGGCCTGATTCTGATGGCCGCCATGATCATCAACATGTTCGTGGCAGCTGTCGCCGGGACGTTGATCCCGCTCGGCCTGCGGGCGCTCAAAGCGGATCCGGCGCTGGCGTCGTCGGTGTTCATCACCACGTTCACCGATGTGTTCGGCTTCTGGGCGTTCCTCGGGCTGGCCACTATCTTCAAGGTGTCTTTATCGTCGTAACGACACCCATGCTGTTTGATGATCTGCCGTACTGTGCGTAGCGGACGTAGTATCATCAGCAAGATGTGCGCCAGTCGCGGTCCCTCGTCTGCGCCGGGCCGTTCCTGACATGCCGCTGTTCAACGCAGACGCGCTGGTGCTACGCACCTATCGTTATGGCGAGGCCGATCGGATCGTGGTGTTTCTGACCTGCGACCGTGGCAAAAAGCGGGGCGTGGCAAAAAATGCCACCGTGTCGCGCCGGCGATTTGGTGCGGCGCTCGAGCCGCTCACGCGCGGGCAGGCGACCTACATGGAGCGCGAGCAGCGCGACCTGGTGCGGCTCGACCGCGTCGAGCCGCGTGACTCGCCATTCGCGCCGGCAGCCGGACGTGAGGCCGGCGACGGGGCGCACGCGTTGGCGCACGCGGCCTACTTCGCCGAGCTGATCGATGAATGGGCGCCAGACGCGGCCGTCAACGAGCGGCTGTTCCGGCTCGGGGCGAGCGTGGGGCATGCGCTCGGTCGAGGCGGATCGCTCGATGCGCTGGCGCGGTACTTCGAGTACTGGCTGTTACGGCTCGAAGGGGTGTATCCAGCAACGGATGTGTGCCCGCGCTGTGAAGGATCGCTCGAAGGAGGGGCCGTGTTCGTGTCGGGCGAACGGGCCTACGAATGCGAGGGCTGCGCGCATGCGGGCCCGAGGCTCTCGCGGGCGGCGCTGGCCTTCTTGAAGACCCTGGGTGGCCTGACACCGGCCCAGGTCACCGACAGAGGCGCCCCCGCACCAGCCCTGCGGGAGCTCGCTCTGGCACACCACAGGTTGATTGCCATGCACCTCGACAAAGAACTGCGATCCGCTCGCGTCCTCAAGGAGCTCGGACCACTCTCGTGACATTTCAGGACCTCATCTTCAAACTCTCCGACTACTGGGCGGCACAAGGCTGTCTCGTGCAGCAGCCGCTCGACATCGAGATCGGCGCCGGCACCATGCATCCGGAGACGTTCCTCCGCGTGCTCGGTCCCCAGCCCTGGAACGTCGCCTACGTGCAGCCGTCGCGCCGACCGGTCGACGGACGCTTTGGCGAGAATCCGAACCGCCTGCTCAAGCATCACCAGTTCCAGGTGATCCTCAAGCCCGCGCCCGACGATGTGCAGGACTTGTATCTGCAGAGTCTCGAGGCGTGCGGCATCGACCTGCGCGCTCACGACGTGCGATTCGAGGAAGACAACTGGGAGGCGCCGACGCTCGGCGCCTGGGGCATCGGCTGGCAGGTCCTCTACGACGGCCTCGAGATCACCCAGTTCACGTACTTTCAGCAGGCCGGCGGCATGGACCTGTCGCCCATCTCGGTGGAGCTGACGTACGGCCTCGAACGGTTCGCGATGGCGTTGCAGGGTGTGGAGAACGTCTACGACCTGCAGTGGGCGCCCGGTGTGTCGTATCGCGAGGTGCGGTTTCGCGACGAGGTCGAGCAGTCGAAATATGCCTTCGGTCAGGTGCAACTGCCACCCGGCCAGTTTGCCGAGTTCCATCGCGACATGTTCAATCGCAACTACGACTTCTCCCGCGCGCTGGTCGATTCCGGGTTGGTGCTGCCGGCGCTCGACCACTGCCTGAAGTGCTCCCATCTGTTCAACGTGCTCGATGCGAGCGGCAGCATCGGTGTCACCGAGCGCATGTCCTACATTCTCCGGGTGCGTCAGCTGGCCGTGGCCATTGCCCGGGCGTGGGCGGGTTCCGATGCGCCGGCGGCAGTGCCGGAAGGAGCCGCTCATGGATCGTGAGGTGCTGCTCGAGATCGGCGTCGAAGAGATGCCCGCGTCGTGGCTGCCCGCGCTGACCGCGCAGCTGGGCGCGCGGTTGAACGCGCGACTGATCGAGGCCGGGCTCCCGATCAAGGTGGCCATCGAAGTCCATTCGACCCCGCGCCGCCTGACCGCCTGCGTGCCCGAGCTCGTGGACCGGCAGGAGGAACGCGACGAGACCCTGATGGGGCCGCCGGTGAGCGCTGCCTACGATGCCGAAGGACACCCGACCACGGCAGGGCTCGGCTTTGCCCGCAAGCTCGGCGTGGATTTCGAAGCGCTCGCGCAGGTGGATACGCCGAAGGGCAAGTACCTGTCGTACGTGCGGCACAACCGCGGTCGCGCCACGGTGGACGTGCTGCCCGAGGTGCTGTCCAAGCTGCTGCGCGATCTGACGTTCCCGAAACAGATGCACTGGGACGCGCAGCTCGAGGACGGCAAGGTCGAGTTCACGTTCGGGCGCCCGATCCGCTGGCTGTTGTTCCTCTATGGCGGCCGCGTGGTGCCGTTTACGATCGCGCGCCATGCGCTTGCATCGAGTCCACGTGTGCAGGACGTCAGCTCGGGGGCGGTGACCTACGGCCACCGGTTTCTGGCGACGAGCGGACGGGCCGGTCGCGCGATCAAGGTGCGCAGTTTCGACGAGTACCGGAAGAAGCTCACGGAGAATTTCGTTCTCCTGTCACGCATCGACCGACGCGACCGCATCATGCGCGATCTCGAGGCGCAGGCGCGGCGCATCGGGGGACGCGCGCTGCTGCACCAGCATCCGCGGGCCGAGGCGCTGCTCGACGAAGTGCCAGACCTGGTGGAGTTTCCCGCTGTCGTGTCGGGAGCCTTCAGCGCCGAATTCCTGACGCTGCCGCAGGAAGTGCTGATTACGACGCTCATCCATCATCAGCATTTCTTCCCGGTCATTGGCGCGTCCGGATCGCTCATGGCCGCCTTCCTGGCGGTGACCAACACGCAGACGACCAACGAGCGCGCCATCGCCACCAATGCCGAGCGTGTGGTCACGGCGCGGCTGCGCGACGCACGCTTCTTCTGGGACGCCGACCGGCAGATCGGGCTCGATGGGCGGCTCGCGCGGCTCGAGACGGTGCTGTTCCATAAACAGCTGGGCTCGTATCTGGCCAAGGCGGATCGCATCGAGGCGCTGGCGCGCTGGGTCGCCGCCGACGTGCTCGGCCACCCCGAAGTCGCCGACAGTGCCGGCCGCGCGGCACGGCTCTCCAAGGCCGATCTCGCGACCGACATGGTGCGCGAGTTTCCCGAACTGCAGGGCACGATGGGCGGCATCTACGCGCGCGAAGCCGGTGAACCCGAAGCCGTGTGGAAAGCCATTTACTTTCAGTACCAGCCGGTGGCCGTCGAGTCCGACGCCCCGCCTGCGACGGCCTCGCTCGGTGCCGGCGCGCTGACGTGGGCCGCGGTGTCGCTGGCCGACAAGCTCGATACGCTCGTCGGGCTCTTTCTGGCCGGCGAGCGGCCGACTGGCTCGCGCGATCCATTCGGTCTGCGGCGTCAGACTCATGGCGTGCTCCGCATTCTGCTCGACGCGGCGAAGTTCACCGGCGGACGCGTCCGCACGCCGCTCGATCGGCTCATCCGTCGCGCCAGCGAGGGGTTCGGTGCCTTCGGCGACAGCGAGAAGCTCGCGGCCGTGTGGCCCGAGTTGGCCGCCTTTCTCACCGAGCGGCTTCAGGTGGTGTTTGAAACGCGCGGCGCGGACCGGCGCAACGTGCGCGCGGTGGTGCCCGGTGTCGGCGTGGCGATGAGCACGCCGGTGAGCGACCTGCAGGAGAATCTTGCGGCGTTACCCGAAGTCGCAGCGTCGGAGTCCTTCCGGCAGCTGGCCACCGCCTTCAAGCGCGTGCGGAACATCGGGCGCGAATACGATGTGGCGCAGTTCACCGCCGACGAGGCCTCCGGGCCCGCGCTCGATGGCATTCTCCAGGACCCGGCCGAGCGTGCGCTGCTCGCCGACATCGAGCAGCATCGTCAGGCCATCGAACACGCCGTGAGGGAGGGCACCGGCTTCCGCGAGGCGTACGTCGAGGCCGCGAAGTTCGAGCCGGTCGTCGCCCGGTTCTTTCAGGATGTGTTCGTGATGAGCGACGACCCGGCCTTGCGTCAAGCGAGGCTGCGTCTGCTCAAGCGGCTCGAAACCGTTATTTTGCAGTTGGGTGATATCTCAGAAATCGTAGCAACGGAGTCATGAGTCAGATGGCAAAGGCAGCAAAGAAGTCGGCACAGAAGGCCAGGAGCAAGTCACCGGTGACGCGCAAGTCAGTCGCGCGGCCCGCCGCCCGCAAGACGGGCAGCACCGCGAAGAAGGCCGCGAAGTTCGTCTACCTTTTTGGGAAGGGCAAGACCGAGGGCAATTCCGGCATGCGCGACCTGCTCGGTGGCAAGGGCGCCAACCTCGCCGAGATGTGCCGCATCGGCCTGCCGGTGCCTCCGGGTTTCACCATTACGACCGAAGTGTGCACGTATTACTACGATCACGGCCGCGCGTATCCGGCGGCGTTGCAGGTGCAGATGCAGGCGGGCATCGCCGCGCTCGAGCAGCAGACGCGCAAGACGTTCGGCGACCTGAAAAACCCGCTGCTGGTGTCGGTGCGATCCGGCTCACGCGACTCCATGCCGGGCATGATGGACACGATTCTCAACCTCGGGCTGAACAACCAGACGGTGGAAGCGCTGTCGGCCCGAACGGGCAACCCGCGTTTCGCCTGGGACTGTTACCGCCGGTTCGTGCAGATGTACGGCGACGTCGTGCTGGGTGTGCAGAAGCGCGGCGACGAAGATCATGACCCGTTCGAGATGGTGATCCATGCGCTCAAGCACGAGCGCTACCACCACGATATCGAAGACACCAAGCTGACGGTCGACGACCTGAAGGAACTGGTCGCCCGGTTCAAGACGCTGGTCAAGGATCGCGTCCGCAAGCAGTTTCCCGACTCCCCGTGGGACCAGCTCCTGGGCGCGGTTGGGGCGGTCTTCGGCTCGTGGATGAACGATCGCGCCATCGTCTATCGCCGCAAGTACAACATCCCGACCGAGTGGGGCACAGCGGTCAACGTCCAGGCGATGGTGTACGGCAACACCGGGGACAACTCCGGATCGGGTGTCGCCTTCACGCGCAACCCGGCCAACGGCATCAAGGAGTTCTACGGCGAGTTCCTGATCAACGCGCAGGGCGAGGACGTCGTGGCAGGCGTGCGAACGCCTGAGGCCGTGGCCGAGCTGAAGAAGCAGATGCCGAAGGCATACGGCGAGCTCGAGCGCATCCGCCAGAGGCTCGAGAAGCATTTCAAGGACGTGCAGGACTTCGAGTTCACCATCGAAGACGGCGTCGTGTACATGCTGCAGACGCGCAACGGCAAGCGCACGGCCATGGCCGCGCTGAAGTTCTCGATCGACATGGAGCGCGAGAGGCTCATCGATTGGAAGACGGCCGTCATGCGCAACCCGGCCGACCAGCTCGAGCAGCTGCTCGCCCCCGTCTTCGACACGAGCGAAGTCGCGAAGGCCAAGGCGATCGCGACCGGACTACCCGCGGGACCTGGCGCGGCATCGGGACAGGTTTATCTGAACGCCGACCGCGCCGTGGCGGCTGCCGACAAGGGGGAGCAGGTGCTGCTCGTCCGCGTCGAGACGTCGCCCGAAGATCTGCGGGGCATGATTGCGGCAGAGGGCATCTTGACCGCCCGTGGCGGCGTCTCGTCCCATGCGGCGCTCGTGGCGCGGCAGATGGGCAAGGTGTGCGTGTGCGGCGCGGCGGCCATCGAGGTCGACTATCAGGCGCGGACAATCAAGGTCGATGGGCAGACCTTCAAAGAAGGCGACTGGCTCTCGATCGACGGGACGGCGGGGAAGGTCTACGCCGGCCGCGTCAAGACCGCGCCGTCTGAAATCGTGGCCGGGCTGATCCATGGCGACGAGGCGGCCAAGCGGACCCAGAAGTTCAAGGACTTTCAACAGCTGATGAAATGGTGCGCGGCCGCGACACGCATGTCGGTCCGGACCAACGCGGATACGCCGGAGCAGGCGGCCAACGCGATTGCGTTCGGTGCCGTGGGAATCGGTCTGACGCGCACCGAGCACATGTTCTTCGAGGGCGACCGCATCGATGCGATGCGCGAGATGATTCTCGCCGAGACGCTCGAAGAGCGCCGGGCCGCGCTCGCCAAGCTGCTGCCCTATCAGCGCGACGACTTCGCCGGCATCTTCCGTGTGCTCAAGGGCTATCCGGCCACCATTCGTTTCCTCGATCCGCCGCTCCACGAGTTCCTGCCGCATGCGAAGGAACAGCAGGCGGAGCTGGCGAAGAAACTGGGGGTCACCCCGGCACGCATTCACTCGAGGGTGGAGCAGCTGCACGAGTTCAACCCCATGCTCGGGTTCCGTGGGTGCCGGCTCGGCATCGGCTACCCCGAGATCTCGGCGATGCAGGCGCGCGCGGTGTTCGAAGCGGCGGCCATCGTCCAGAAAGAGGGCATCAAGGTCCGCCCCGAGGTGATGATCCCGCTCGTCGGTTTCAAGAAGGAGCTCGATCTACAGCTCGAGGTCGTCCATCGGACGGCTCGGGAGGTGCAGAAGGAACAGCGCGTGAAGCTCACCTACATGGTCGGCACCATGATCGAGATTCCGCGCGGAGCGCTCACGGCGGATGAGATCGCCCAGTCTGCCGAGTTCTTCAGCTTCGGCACGAACGACCTGACGCAGACCGGGCTGGGTATGTCCCGGGATGACTCGGGTTCGTTCCTGCCTAAGTATGCCGAGCTCGAAATCGTGCAGAACAACCCGTTTGCGACGATCGACGCGGCCGGCGTCGGCCAGCTCGTGGAGATCGCCGTGGCCAAGGGTCGTAAGACGCGCCCCGACATCAAGCTGGGGATCTGTGGCGAGCACGGCGGCGACCCCGCGTCGATCCAGTTCTTCGAGCGTGTGGGCCTCAACTACGTGAGCTGCTCACCGTTCCGCGTACCGGTGGCCAGGCTCGCGGCGGCGCAGGCGGCGCTCAAGAGCAAGGCGGCAAGATAAGAGACGCCAAGCAGGAGGTCCGCGGTGCGAGCGTGGCCATGAGTCTGGTCTTCTCGTCTCCGCACTGCGTGCTTCCTGCCGCAACCGTAGTTCGTCGCGGTCCGGTTCTAACCTGATGATCAGCATCATCGCGCGTATCGACGACGTCACTTCCCACGCCGACAGCGTCGATCCGGCCTGGCTCACGCCTGAGTCCACGGTGGTTTTCTGGGTCGATATGGAGGGGGCAGACGAGGCCGCCCGCAGCCTGCTCAGCACGACCTTCCACTTTCACGAGCTCGCAATAGAGGATGCCCTCGCCGAGCTGCATTACCCGAAAATCGAGGCCTACGACGGGCTGCTCTACCTCATCCTGCACGGCATCGCGCCGGGTGCGGGAGATGTCGGCTTCGACACGCAGGACGTCGACTTCTTCGTCGGCCGCAACTTCCTGGTCACTGTGCACAACGACCGATCGCGGTCGATCGAAACCGAACGTGATGCCTGTCTGCGGCACACCACGCTCCTCGACGAGGGCCCGGTCAGCCTTGCGTACCGGATCATCGATCGGCTCGTCGATCACTACAACCCAGAGGTGGACCGGCTCGAAGAGCGGCTCGAGCAGCTGGAACAGACGGTGTTTGACCACCCCGAAGTGAATCCGCTGAAGCAGATGCTGTCGCTCAAGAGCGACGTCGCGTCGCTCCGCCGGGTGGCTTTGCCGCAACGCGACGCGGTCGGCCGTCTTGCGCGCCGCGAATTCCCCCAGATTTCGGACGCGCTGGCCTACAAGTTCCGCGACGTCTACGACCACCTGGTGAGGCTCACCGACGAGGCCATCTTCCTGCAGGATCGCGTCACCGGTCTGCTCGATGCTCACCTGTCGAACCAGTCGAACCGGCTGAACCAGGTGATGAAGGTGCTGACCGTGATCGCGACGATCTTCATGCCCTTGACCGTGCTGAGCGGCATTTTCGGCATGAACGTCACTCTGCCGCAGCTGCCCGGTGGCCCTGGCGCACAGTTCTGGTGGGTGATGGCAATGATGGCCGCGATCTCCGCCGTGATGCTGTGGGGCTTCCGGCGCATGAAATGGCTGTGAATCGCGTTCATCGTTTGCCGCCCGAGCTTGCGAATCAGATCGCCGCGGGCGAGGTGGTCGAACGTCCGGCCTCGGTCGTCAAGGAGCTTGTCGAGAACAGCGTCGATGCCGGCGCGCGCCGGATCAGCATCACGATCGATTTCGGCGGCAAGAAGCTAATCGTGGTGGAAGACGATGGCGAAGGCATGAGTCCGGACGACGCCGCGCTCGCCCTCGAACGCCACGCCACGAGCAAGATCACGAGCGCCTCCGACCTGGCCGCGATCCGAACGCTGGGGTTCAGAGGCGAGGCGTTGCCCTCGATTGCGTCGGTGTCGCGCTTCCGGCTCCGCACGCGCCCGCGCGATCTGCTGGCCGGCACCGAGGTCAGAATCGACGGCGGCCATCTCACGGGCACGCGTGAGGTCGGTGCACCGGAGGGCACGCTCATTGAAGTGGGCGAGCTGTTCTTCAACCTGCCAGCCCGGCGCAAATTCCTGAAAGCCGACACCGCCGAGTCTGCGCAGGTCTCACGGCTCGTGACGCAGCTGGCGCTCGGGTACCCGGATGTCGGCTTCGTGTTGCGCAGTGGCGAGCGGCTGCTCCTCGAGGCGCCGCCCGCCGGATCGCTCGACGAGCGCTTCTATCAGATCTATGGTGAACGCACCGACCTGGTCCGCGTCGACAAGACCGCGGCAGGCATCAGCGTGCGTGGATACGTGGCCGCACTGGCCGACCAGGGACCGGTTCGCGGGCCGCAGCATGTGTTCGTCAATCGCCGCATGGTGCGCGACCGCACCATCACGCACGCCATCCAGCAGGCCTACAGCGTGGCGACGATCAAGGAGCGCAGCCCCGAGGTGCACCTCTTCATCGAGCTGCCGGCAGACCGGGTCGACGTGAACGTGCATCCGACCAAAGCCGAGGTCCGCTTTCTCGATCAGGGGCTCGTGCACGAGGTGCTGCGGCGCGCGGTCCTCGACGCGCTCGGCACCACCGGTGCCCCCGAGCTCACGCTCACGCCCGTGCTGTTGGGCGATGTCGCTGTAGGAGCGCCCGCCCTGCCGCTCGGCTTCGGATCCCAGCCGTCATTTCCCGCGCCCCCCCAGGGAAGTGGCGACGGGCCGCCAGCGTGGGTCGACTCCGCGCCGCTCGCGACATCGATTGCGGGTGCAGGTGACGTGCCTGCCGATCCCACGCCGTTCAATGGTGCCTTGTCCGGCGGACGTGAGTCTGTCGCCGCGCTCATCCGTCCCATGGTGCCGCTGGGGCAGTTCCGCAACACGTTCATCATCGCGGCAGACGAGGACGGCGTCGCGATCATCGATCAGCACGTGGCGCACGAACGGATTCTCTTCGAGCAGATCTCGGAGCGGCTCACGGGGCGGGCCCTCGAGTCGCAGCGCCTGCTGACACCTATCGTGCTCGATCTCAGCCCTGGCGAACATCAGACGCTGCTGCAGCATCGCGCGGAGCTGGAGCGCGTGGGGTTCGAAGTCGAGGACTTCGGCGCGACCAGCCTCTGCGTGGCCGCTGTGCCAGCGCTCCTCGACTGGAGGCGGAGCGAGGACGTGCTGCGAGCCGTCGCGGGCGATCTGGACGGACTGGCACCTGGCGCCGGCATGCACGTGGCGCTGCGACAGATGGCCGCGACCATGGCGTGTCATGCAGCCGTCAAGGCCAACGACCCGCTCACGCGCGAGAAGATGCAGTATCTGCTCGACGAACTGCGCCGCACGGCGCACTCGTCAGTCTGCCCACACGGCCGGCCCGTGGTGCTCCGGCTGACTCGTCGCGAGATCGAGAAGAACTTCGAGCGGATCTGAGCTGGGCGCAGGGGTGGTCGGCGGCCTCTCGTGACCGGATTGCGAGTGTCCGTGTGGGGGAGATCGACCGGCCCTACCGCCAGCGTCGATCGGCGAAGTCGGCGAAGCGCTGCCAGTCATACGGCGTGAGGTTGTGGACTCCTGTCCTCACATGGTACCCGCGGCGTCCCGCGATCAATGGCTGCTCCAGCGGCGGCATGGCATCGGTGGCGATGGGCGCATCTCCGAACAGCGCGAACGCCGGGGAGCTGTGCGCGAGCGAGAGAAACTCGCCCCGTGGATCGGACCAGAGATCCTCGTCGGCGCTCGTGACATACAGCGATCGAGGCGCGATGAGCGCCAGCAGCATGTGCTGATCGACCGGCAGCTCCTGTTCGCGCCCCGCGAAAGCCGTGTAGTTCTCGGCGAACCAGTGGGGAAACGAGCCGGTGATGCGCTTCAAGGTCTCGCCAAAATCGCGACGTGTCACGGCCGCGCCGCCCTCGCCCGACTCGTTCGAGATCACCAGGGCAAACCGCTCGTCTTCTGCGCCGGCCCACAAGGCGGCCTTACCGCCGCGGGAGTGACCGACGACGGCGACGCGGGTGGCGTCGACGCGTGAGTCGGTCTCGAAGTAGTCCAGGGCGCGTCTGGCTCCCCAGCCCCATGCGGCCAGCGCGCCCCAGGCGTTACGCGGGCGCAGACCCGTCGTCTCGCCTTCGAAAAGGCGAATCACCCCGTCCTTGAAGCGATCCTTGTTGTCAGGCGCAAGGTCGTCGTTCTGAAGAGCGGCGATGCCGTATCCGCGCGCGATGATCTCTTCGGCAGGCCAGAACTCCGAACGCTGCCGTCTCGACGGGTCCGCGTCGGTGGCAGGCCGGTTGTTGAGCAGCAGGAACACCGGAGCCGGGGTGCGTCGGCCGTTGGGCAGGAAGAGGGTGAATTCGAAACGGTGCTGGCGGCCACGTTCGGTGCTGAGCACCGCGATGCGCTCGAGGGTGGCCGCGCCGTCCATTGCCCGCGGCTGCTCCTCGACCACTTGAAAGCGCAGCTGCTCGGGCCGTCCCGGTGAACGGCCGTAGACGTGCTCGCGGAACAGCTGCAGGATCTCCGTCCGCCGGCGCCGCCAGGTCTGCTGATCCTGAGCGCGCCCACCCGGGCCGGCGAGCAAGTCAGGCAACGAGTAGGCGGCGACCTTGGCCTCGTCGAAGTTGAAACCTGGTTGTGCCTGCGTGGACTTCTGGACAACGGCTGGATTGCTCTGCCAGTGGGCAGACTGCGTCGGTCCGAGCATGAACGCGCGGGACGCCTCGACGCGAGTGGGCGACACCGCGCTGGCGGCCGGCACCCCGACCAGACTGGCAGCCAGCAGGAGCCCGCTTCGTGTCAGGGTCATGGCGCGAGTCTGCCGCGTGGGCGGTCACCCTGATGCGCCTGTCGGCGCACCAGACCCGGCTGTGCGATCAGCGACAGGTTGATGGCGTTGCCCATGGCCAGGTAGCCGGCACGATTCGGATGAAGCCGGTCGCCGGCGCCACCCGTGGTGCTGTTCGGCTGAAAGGCCGGTCGGAGCGCGCCCGTCTTCGGGTCGAGCGTCGCCGCATCGAAATCGGCGACGGCGTCGAAGTTACCAGCCCCGCGGATGAACGCGTTGACGGCGCGCCGCCGCTCGTCTGCCTCCGCGGTGCCGCTCCCACCGCTGCTGCCCAGGCTCGACGTGATGGTGGCGCCCACGATGCGCACGCCGCGCGCCCGCACGCGCCGCACCACATCCTGCATCCCGGCAATCACCGCCTCCGCGGTGGCCCCGGTCGACAGGTCGTTGATGCCCTCGAGCCACACGACCGCGCTGAGCCCGGACAGGGCGAGCACATCGCGGTCGAGGCGATCGCGGGCGGCAGGTCCGCCCGAGAATGGCTCTTCGGGACTGTAGCGCGAGGGGCCGAGCACCTGATTGCCGCCAATGCCCGCATTGACGACCGAGACGCGGGAGCCGTAGGTGGCGTGCAACCGGCGCGACAGCACATCGGGCCAACGATCATCGCCGTTGAGCGTGGATGCCGTGCCGTCGGTAATCGAGTCGCCGAAGGCGGCGATCACCGCCGTGCCCGCGGGGACCAGCACGTCGAGCATGTCGACGAAGTACCAGGAGGTGGTCGACGAGGCAAACGCGTCGTCGTCTTCATCGGCTGAGTGGCTGCCGGAGTGCGGTGCGGTCAGATACGACGTGGTGAGCGCCTTCGCATGCCACGTCATCGGCCCGCTGGAGCCCACGACGTGGAAGCTGAGTGCGAGCTTGCGCCCCGCCAGCAGGGGAGTGCCGCCGGCAGTGACGAAGCCGAGCCTGATCGGATCGCTGAACAACGCCTGGCCCGGCGGCAGCGCGACCGATGCCCTGCCGCGGTTGAATGTCACGCGGTGACTCGTGCCCGGCACCACGTTGGCTCCCGACGCCTGCAGGCCGACGTAGATATCGTCGAACGTGACGGGCTTTGTGCCGAAGGCGTTCGTGAACCGGATGCGGAACTGCGCGCCCCAGAGGTCGGGTCTGATGATCAGGCGAAACGACTGATCCAGCGCGCCACTCTCTGCCGACTCGACGGCGAACTCGAGCACGGGCTGCGCGGCTGCGTTGCCGGACGGGTAGGGTCCCTGTGGCGATGCGGCCCACGACGCAGCCCATTGCTGCGCGACAGGTGCAGGGGCGGGGCCGGCACCCGGCGCCTGCGAGGCGGCGAGCACCGCGGCCGCCAGGACCAGCACTCCGGCCGCTCCGGCCGCGCTCATTGCTGCGGACAATCGTCGCATGTCATCTCTGTCGTGCGTCGCGGCGGCAAGGCCGCCGGTCCTGGGGCCCTGGCCGTCGACGCGATCACCTGTGAGTTTCCCCGTCAGGATACGCGGGGGGCGCAGGCCGCGCAACTCGACGGCACTTGCCGCGGGCGTCGTCGGGCCGGCGGCGGACTGGCATATGATGGCGCCACAAAAATGAGCACACTCGACTGGGCCATCATTTTTGGCTACTTCGTCGGACTCTTCGGCCTCAACTGGTGGGTCATGTCGAAGAACCGGGATACCGCCGACGATTATTTCCTGGCGGGGCGCAACCTCGGGTGGGTGCTCGTCGGCGCGTCGATTTTCGCGTCGAACATTGGTTCGGAGCACATGGTCGGCCTGGCCGGGGCGGGTGCGACCAGTGGCGTTGCGCTCGCCCACTACGAGCTTCACGCCTGGTGCGTGCTCGTCCTCGGATGGGTGCTGGTGCCGTTTTACATGCACTCGCGCGTGTTCACGATGCCGGAATTCCTCGAGCGCCGCTTCTCGCCGGCGGCGCGGTGGGTGCTGTCGCTCATCTCGCTCGTCGCCTACGTCCTCACCAAGATCGCGGTCGGGATATTTGCTGGCGGCGTGGTCTTTGGAGCCTTGCTCCCCGAGCTCAGCGTGCAGGTGGCCGGCCACGTCTTCAACAGTTTCTGGGTGGGGTCGGTGCTGGTCGTGGTGCTCACCGGGCTCTACACCATGCTGGGTGGCATGCGCGCCGTCGCATACACCGACGTCCTGCAGACTGTGGTTCTCGTGATTGGCGCGTCGCTGTTGACGGTGTTCGGCCTGCGCGCCATGGGCGGGTGGGGTGAGCTGCGGACGGTGCTCGGGTCCGAGATGTTCAACCTGTGGAAGCCGCTGATTCCGGCCGGCGTCGAAGGGACGTGGGCGCCGGTAAAGGAAGCGGGCCGGATGGCGTGGTACTTCAACGGCAACTACCCGTGGGTCGGCATGCTGTTCTGCGCGCCGATCATCGGGCTCTGGTACTGGTGCACGGATCAATACATCGTCCAGCGCGTGCTCGCGGCCCCCAATCAGACGGAGGCACGGCGAGGCACCATCCTGGCCGGGTACCTCAAGCTCCTGCCCGTGTTTATTTTCATCGTGCCCGGGATGGTGACACTGGGCCTGGCCCGGAGCGGCCGGGTGGCGGCGCTGGCCGGATTCGTCGATGCGCACGGCAACGCGCTGCCGTCGCTGTCGCAAAGCGCGTTTCCGCTGCTGGTCCAGGCGATTATGCCGTCGGGCGTGCGGGGACTGGTGGTGGCCGGGCTGCTGGCGGCGCTGATGAGCTCGCTTGCCGGCGTGTTCAATGCCAGCTCCACGCTGTTCACGATCGACTTCTACCAGAAGCTCCATCCAGGAGCGACGCAGAAGCATCTCGTCTGGGTCGGCCGTGTGGCCACCGCCGTGCTCGTGCTCATCGGCCTGCTGTGGATCCCGGTCATCCAGGGCGCCAAGGGGCTGTATGACTACCTGCAGGGCGTGCAGGGCTACCTCGCGCCGCCCATTGCCGCGGTGTTCTTCCTCGGCGTCTTCATGAAGCGGCTCAACGCCAAAGGATGTCTTGCCGCATTGCTGGTGGGCTTTGCGCTCGGTGTGTTCCGCTTGCTGGTGGATACGCCCGTATCACTCGGGCTCAGCGGGCTGGCCGCAGGCTATCCGGAGGGCTCGTTCCTTTGGGTCGTCAACAACATCTATTTCCAGTACTACAGTCTGCTCATCTTCGTGGTCTCCTGCGTCGTATTGATCGGCGTCAGTTACGCGACCGAGGCGCCCTCGGCGGCACAGGTGAGCGGTCTCACGTATGCGACCATCACGCCGGACCTGCGCCGCGAAACGCGCGAGAGTTGGGGCACAGGCGACGTGCTCGCGTCAGCGGGCGTGATCGCGATCATCCTGATCGCGTACTTGTATTTCAACGGATGAGCGAAGACTGTAGACGTGGCCCCCGGACGCGGGTGGTGACGATGACGGCAGGGCGGGGCCGAAGAATGGTTGCCATGGCACGACGATGGAACGGTGGATGGTTTCTGGTGGTGATGCTGGCGGCCGCGTCACTGGCCGCGCAACGCGGCCCGGCCGCCGATCCTCTGGTGAAAGAGAACGTGACGGTCAAGGTGGGCGCGTACACCTACGTGATTCCGGACGACAACGTCAGCCTGGTGCCAAACGTGGGGATTGTAGTGGGCTCGCGTGCCACGCTCGTCATCGACCCGGGACTCGGCCGGCGCAACGGGGAAACGGTGCTGAAGGAAGTGGCAAAGGTCAGCACGAACACCGAGGTCTACATCGCTTCCACGCATTACCATCCCGAGCATACGACCGGCTACGTCGCGTTTCCAACGTCCGCGAAGTACATCAACTCCACCGTGCAGGAGGAGGACTTTGCGCAGAACGGCATGCAGATGGTGCAGACATTCTCGGGCCGGTCTCCCGCGACAGCGGAGATTCTCAAGGATGCCGTGAGGCGGCCGGCGGCGATCACGTTCGATCGGACCTATGAGCTCGACCTCGGCAACGTCGTCGTGAAATTTCTCGTTGTTGGTCCCACCCACACACGGGGAGACACGGGCTTGTTCGTCGACGGCGACGATGTGCTCTTTGCGGGAGACGTCGTGATGAACGAGTCGTTTCTCGCCGCCATGCCGGTCTCGAGCATGAAGGCATGGCTCGCGGCGTTCGATGCGTTCGACGCGCTGAAGCCACGCACGATCGTGCCGGCGCATGGCGCGGTCGGCACCGGAGCCCTGATTGCCAGCAACCGCGCGATCATGCAGACGGTGCAGAGTCGTGCGCAGGCGCTGAAGGCGCAAGGACGATCGGCCGACGAAGCCGTAACCACGATTCAGACCGAGCTGCAGGCGCAGTATCCCTCGTGGCCCCGCGCCAATGGCCTCGCGGCCGCCGCGCGCTCGGCCTATCAGGAAGCCCCCTAGCCTCGAGCCCCGAGCCCCGAGCCTCGAGCCCCAAGCCTCGAGCCAACGTCTTCGAGCCCCAAGCCCCTAGCCTCGAGCCATCGTCTTCGAGCCTCTACGTCTTCCTGATCTTCCGCGCGCGCTCCAACGCATCGCGCAATCGCACTTCGACGCCACGGTCGGTGGGCTCGTAGTAGCGTCGTCCCTGAAGGTGTTCTGGCAGGCAGCTCATTTCCGCGACGCCTGCGGCTTCGTCATGCGCGTACTTGTAGCCGGAGCCGTAGCCGAGGCCCTTCATCAGGGTGGTGGGCGCATTCCGCAGATGTAACGGCACGGGCGAGGCCACGTCTTCGAGCGCATCGCGTGCGGCGGCCTTGTAGGCGACATACACCGCGTTGCTCTTTGGCGCGGCCGCCATGTAGATGACGCACTGCGCGAGCGCGGTGTTGCACTCGGGCATGCCCAGGAAGTGCGTCGCGTCCTTGGCCGCAATGGCGAGATCGAGCGCGCGGGGATCGGCGTTCCCGATGTCCTCGGACGCGAACCGGACCAGTCGCCGCGCGACATACAGAGGGTCTTCGCCTGCTTCGAGCATGCGCGCCAGCCAGTACACGGCTGCGTCCGCATCGCTGTTCCGGATGGATTTATGCAGGGCCGAGATGATGTTGAAGTGCTCCTCGCCCGACTTGTCGTACAGCAACGCGCGCCGCTCGATCAGCCCGGCCAGGCTCGCGGCGTCGAGCACCCGCGTCTCGGCAGTCGTGACCGGCAGCAAGGCGACAGCCTGGTCGAGCATGTTGAGCGACACCCGGGCATCGCCGTTGGCGTAGATGGCCAGTGCCGAGAGCGCCTCATCGGTCGCCTCCACCCTCAGGCTTCCAAGTCCGCGCACCGGATCGCTGAGCGCCTGCCGCAGAATGCTGGTGATGTCCTCGGCGCTGAGCGGTTCGAGCACGTACACCTTTGCCCGAGACAGTAGCGCCGAGTTCACCTCGAAGGACGGATTCTCGGTCGTGGCGCCGACGAGGACGATCGTGCCCGCCTCGACATGCGGCAGAAACGCGTCCTGCTGCGCCTTGTTGAACCGGTGAATCTCGTCGACGAACAGTACCGTGCGGCGCCCGGTCTGGCCGCGGCGACGCTCGGCCGCTCCAATGACTTCCTTGATTTCCTTGATGCCTGACGTCACCGCGCTGAAGGCGACGAACTCGACGCCGGCCACGGTCGCCATGAGCCGCGCCAGCGTCGTCTTGCCGGTCCCAGGCGGTCCCCACAGAATCACCGAATGCGCCAGGCCCCGATCGATCGCCTGCCGCAACGGACGGCCTGGTCCGATCAGGTGTGCCTGTCCGACGAATTCTGCCAGCGTGCGCGGCCGCACCCGCTCCGCGAGCGGCGTGCCGATGGGCGGTACGTCGGGATCGTCCGGGAAGAGTGGGGCACTCATACGGACGTGCCGTTGGCCGCCGCACGCGCGAGCCGTGCCTGCCACAGGCACAGCGCAGCGGTGACGCTGACGTTGAGTGAATCGACCCCGGCCCGCATGGGGATGGTCAGCTGGACATCGGATCGAGCAACGGTTGCGGCGCTCAGTCCTGCGCCCTCGTTGCCGAGCAGGAGCAGCATGGCCGGCCCGAACGTTACCCGCTCGATCGGAGCGCCGCCGCTCGCCACGGTCGCTGCGACCAGCACGGTCTGCTGACGCGCCCGCGCGATCGTGCGGTCGAGGGTATCGCGCGCAATGGGAATCCGGAACGTACTGCCCATTGCGCCGCGTAAGGATTTCCAGTGCCCCGGATCGGCCGTGCCCTCCAGGATGACGACCCCGGATGCGCCGAGGGCATCGGCCGCTCGAATGACGGCGCCCACGTTGCCCGGATCCTGCACACCCACGAGTCCGACAACGAGTGCGGGGCCAGTGTCGAGGACCGCCTCGAGAGCCATGGGCGACCAGCGCGCAAGCGCCACGACGCCGCTCGGCGTGCGCACCGGGCTGGCGGCCTCGAGCACCGCGCTCGTTCCTTCGTATCGCACAACGCCCTTGTTGTCGGCGCGGCTGGTCAGGTCCGGGCGAGGCGTGTCGTCCGTCAGGAGCATTTCGATCGGCACGTCTGCTCTGAGTGCTTCGACGACGAGATGCTCCCCGTCGAGGAGCACAAACTGGTCGTCGCGCTCGTGCGCGAGCGCCCGGCACCGCTTCACTGCCGCGTGCTGCCGGCTGTCGATTCTGGAGACGGGTGGCACAGCCCGATCCTATACGGATCGCGACGGCAGATCCGCCGGCGACCGGTGGACGGCAGATGTGTTAGCCTCACTCACAGACGATGAAAGCACGGCTGATCAAACGATTCGAGGACGAGATTTCGGTGCTCGAGCACGAGCTCACGCACGAGCTCCCGAAAGAGATTCAGCGTGCTCGCGAGCTGGGCGACTTGCGCGAAAACGCGGAGTACTCGGCCGCCAAGGAGCGCCAGCGCTTCGTCGAGGCGCGCGTGTCGATGCTGCGCACGCGCGTGTCGCAGATTCAGTTGATGAACCTCGAGCGCATTCCACGAGATCGTGCCGGATTTGGCTCCAAGCTCACCCTCAGGGAAGACGGGCGGCAGTTCGTCTACGAGCTCGTGATGCCAGAAGATGCCGCTCCCGAGCGTGGCCTGGTATCGGTGGCGTCCCCTGTCGGGCAATCCCTGGTCGGCAAGGAAGCAGGCGACGACGTCGTCGCTCCCACTCCTGGCGGCAAGCGCAGCTTTTCCATCGTCAAGCTCGTCACGATTCACGACGAAGACTGACGCGTGTCCGAATCGTCGTACTCACCCAGGCTCCGGACAGGCGTCATTCTGTGCGGCGCCGGGACCGCCGGTGCCTACCAGGCGGGCGCGCTCCGGGCAATTATCGAAGCGGGAATCAAAATTGACGTAATCGGCGCGCACGGTGCCGGCGTGGCGACAGCGCTTGCGGCGGCGATCGACGGCGGCGCGCGCGTGTGGGATGAGAAGGGACCCTGGAGCGCCCCCGGGTTGCGCCATGCGTATCGCTGGCGGACCGGCCTGCGCGTCGCCTTCATCGGACTGGCTGCTTCGGCAGTCGTCCTGCTCTCGCCGATCCTCGTGCTGGTGCTGGCCGCCGTGGCCTACGCGGCAGCGTTCGTGACGGCGCTCGTCAGTCTCACGGCGCTCTCCGCGTGGTGCATCAGCCTCTACCGCGCCACGATCGACGGACTGTTCGACCCGCCAATTCTCCCCACCGTCATCCCGCGCCTGCTCGTGCTGGCGGTGCTGATCGTCGTCGCCGTGCTCATCGTGTCGGGTGTGCGGGCACTCCGGCAGGAGCGATCGAGGCGCCGCGTGCTGGGTGCATTCTGGTGGCGGCTCGTCGCGTTTCCGATTGATGCGACCGAGCCGGTGGCCAGCTTCGTGGAGATGGTGTGGACGATGGTGCGAGGCGCATCGCACGAGCCTCGTCCTGCCGCGGCAGAGATCGGGCGCCGCTACGTGGACGTGCTGGCCGACAACTTCGGGCAGCCGGGCTTTCACGAGATCATCCTCGCGGTTCACGATCTGGACGCACGGCGGGATCTGGTCGGAGCGGTACTGGCCGCACCTTCGCGGTCTGCGTTCGACGTCCGCCACCAGGGACCCGGGCCACGCGAGGCCGAGATCGTTGACTTCACGGGGCCCCAACGTGCGTTGCTGATGGACTTTCTGGCAGGCGCGTTACGGCTGCCAGTCGTCATGGCGCCGGCGCTGGTGGAGTTTCCGGCCGACAGCTACTGGCGTGGCGAGCGTCACCGGGTATGCGATCGCCCAGAACTGGTGGCTCGGCTCATCGACGAGCTGGCCGGCATCGGCGTCGAACAGGTCATTCTTGTGAGCCCGGCTCCGCCGCCCGCCGTGCCCCACGCCATGCGCGCGCACCCGATCGACTTGCGGGCGCGCATGGGCGAGATGATCCGTTCCATGGAGACTGCGGCGCTCGCCGATGGCGCCACCGCGGCGCTCAGCCGATTCTCTGGTGTCTTCGTCGTCCGTCCCGATCACAATCCCATCGGGCCGTTCGATTTCGTGGGCACCTATGACGAGGCCTCGGATCGACAGCGCACGATCGCCGAGCTGATGCACCAGGGGTACGCCGACGCCTACCGACACTTCATCGAGCCTGTGGTCGCCGCCGGCGACCGGCTCGAAGTGTTGTAGGGACTGGGCACGCCAACCCCGAGACCACCATGCCCTTCGGAGGAACCGACGATGCCCAGACATCCGCACACTGAGGTCCTGCACCAGGGCGAAGGCGCGTGCGACAGCGCGATGCCACTCAACCGGCCGATTTATGCCACGACCACGTTTGTGTTCGACTCGGCTGCCGATGTCGAGGCGTTTGGACGGGGCGATTCCGATCGCTACCTGTACTCGCGGTACGCCAACCCCACGGTGGAATCGGCCGAGGTCAAACTCGCTGTCCTCGAGGCGGCCGAAGCCGCCATCGTGACGGCCTCGGGCATGGCGGCGACGACCACCGCACTGTTCGGTCTGCTCTCGCCGGGTGATGAGCTTGTGTGTAGCAGCTCGGTCTACGGCGGCACCTTGAAGCTGATCACGAGATGGCTCGACCGGTTTGGCGTGCGGGTGCGCTTCGCCACGCTCGAGGAGCTGGGCGATCCTGGACCGTTGCTGAACGCGAAGACCAAAGTCCTCTGGTTCGAGTCACCGGCCAATCCGACCCTGCGGTGTGCTGACATCCGGCAGGTCGCTTCCGCGTGCCGCGCGCACGGCGTGATATCGGTGCTCGACAATACATTCGCCACACCGTTCAACCAGCAGCCGCTCGCGCTCGGTGTGGATCTGGTGATGCACTCGGCGACGAAGTTTCTCAACGGGCACAGCGACGTGACGGCCGGGGCGCTGGCCGGATCGCACGCGGTGATCGATCGTCTGCGTGACGCGCGGACGCTGTTTGGCGGGGTGCTGGATCCGGCGGCCGCCTACGCGCTCGCACGCGGCATGAAGACGCTCGCCGTCCGCATGCTCCTGCACAACAGCAACGCGTTGAGGATTGCCGAGTGGCTCTCGGGGGAGCGCCGGGTCGCGCGCGTCTTCTACCCCGGGCTCCCGTCGCATCCCGATTACGCGATCGCGCGCGGCCAGATGACCGCATTCGGCGGGATGATCTGCTTCGAGATGGCCGGCGGCTACGACGCCGCCTGCCGGCTGTTCGATCGGCTGGCGCTCGTGCAGCGGGCCACGAGCCTCGGCGGCGTCGAGTCGCTCTGCAGCCTGCCCGTGCTGACGTCTCACTATGGGTTCACCGATGAACAGCTTCAGGAGGCCGGTGTGACGCGAGGGATGGTTCGGCTGTCGGTGGGACTCGAGCAGGCAGACGATCTGATTGCAGATTTGGATCAGGCCATGGCGTGATGAGAGGCCCAGCCAGGGGCCGGATGAACGGTCGGGGATGCCGGACCGCCATGCCGCAGGAGGCGATATGAGCCAGAAGATTCTGATCATCGTGGGAGATGGCGGCGAAAGTTATGAGACGTGGTTCGCCGTGCATCGGTTTCAGGAAGCCGGCTACGTCACGCACGTCGCGGCGCCGTCCAAGCGGCGGCTCAACCTCGTGATTCACGACTTTGAGCCCGGGTGGGACACCTACCTCGAGCGGCCCGGGTACTTCATGGACGCCGACCTGTCGTTCGACTCGGTCGTCGTGGCCGACTACGAGGCGGTGTTGTGCATCGGCGGGCGCGCGCCGGAGTACCTGCGCAACAACAAGACCGTGCTCGAGATTCTTCGCGAGTTCGATCGACGCGACAAATGGATCTTCGCAATCTGTCATGGCATCCAGTTGCTCGCGGCGGCCGGCCTGGTCAAAGGGCGGCATCTCACCTGTTACGAGCACGTGCGGATGGACGCCGAAGCCTGCGGTGCGAACTATTCGACCGACGAGGCCGTGCGCGACGGCCGCTACGTGACCGCCCAGACCTGGCGCGAGCATCCGGCTTTTTATCGGCAGGTCTTTGCCTGTCTTGGCGAGCGTGTACCGGCGTCGTGAGGACAAGCGATCACTTCACCGCGGCCAGCGGCAGCAGGATTTTTCATGAGGTGGCGGGAGAGGGCCCCTCGGTGCTGGCCATTCACGGGGTTGGAGGCGGGGCATTCTTCTTCCGAGGACTCGCCCAGCGGCTCGGCGGCCGATATCGCGTGCTGGCCGTCGACCTGCCCGGAACCGGTCGAAGTGAGGCCGGGCCCGGAATGTTCTCGCTCGCGGGTTGGGTAGCGGATCTGGGTGAGCTCGTCGCCGCGCGCATGAATCCACCCGTAGCGATCATCGGCCACTCAATCGGTACCATCGTCGCGCTCGAGGCGTGGGCGGCGTGGCCGGAGCGCATCAGCCGCCTCGTCTTCGTCGGCGGCATCCCAGAGCCCACCGAAGCCGGCCGTCTGCGGCTCGGCGCGCGGGCCGAGGCGCTGCGACGCGGCAGTCTCGCCGGGTTGGGCGAGACCGTGAGTGCCGGCAACTTCGCGCCTGAGACGGTTGCGTCTCGACCCGAGGTGGTCGGGCTGTTCGAGCGTGCCTTCGAGGGGCAGGTGCTGTCGTCGTACGTGCGCTCGCTGGAGATTCTCCTCAGCGCGTCGGCCACGCGCATCGTTTCAACGGTCACCGTGCCCTGCCTCTCAATCAGTGGCGCCGCCGACCTCTACGCGCCGCCCGACGTCGTGACGGCCTTCGTTGCGGCGCTCACGCACGCACCTCATTCGATGGCGATCCTGCCAAACGTCGGGCACCTGCCGTTCTTCGAGGCACCCGAAGAGTTCGCGCGACTGGTGGGCAGGTTCCTGGAAGAACCGCGAGAGCCTGGGGCGTAGGGCCGGGCGGAGTGGCAACGGAGCAAGGCTCGAGAATGTCGGACAGACGTAAGACAAGAGGCGCAGCTCATGCCGGATGACACCTCTGCAGCTGACAGGCGGCGGTTCGATAGCTACCGACGCTTAGTCTTAAGTCGGCAGCAGTGCCGCCTATGTGACGGCCTGGCGAATGCATCCGCGATCAGTGGCGGAGCCCTCGATTCTCAGGAGATAGGTCCGTGGTCGCGATGGCTGGGTGACCTGAACGCTCGGGTGCTGGTTGTCGGGCAGGAATGGGGAGATCAGGCCGCCTTCGAGAAGCAGCGCGGTCTGGACTTGCCGAGCAGCGCAACCAACCGCATGCTGCGGCGTCTGCTGGCTTCCGTCGGCGTTGAGGTTCCCGAGGTCGGCACCGCTGTCAAACCGACTGGCGTTTTTCTCACTAATGCCGCGCTGTGCTTCAAGGCCCAAGGGTGCCAGGGACCCGTTCGGGCGGAATGGTTCGAAAAATGCGACAGCGCGTTCTTGCGACCGCAGATCGACCTCATTGGTCCCCGCGTCGTTGTGTGTTTGGGAGAACGGGCATATCGGGCAGTAATGTCGGCGTATCAGAGGCCGGCGGAACTGGTGTTCCGTGTCGCCGTAGAAGGGCCCGGTGTCACACTACCCGGCGGATCGGTGGCGTTCGCTGTGTACCATTGCGGGCGACGGATCCTGAACACGCACCGGAAAGAAGACGCTCAGTTCAGAGACTGGCGTCGCATAGCGGCTGCCCTCACCTCGGCGTCTCCCGTGCGGCTGTAGATCGTACTCGGCGGTCGATGCGAGGCTGACATCGACACTTCCACCGATGGTGCGTGCAGTTCCGAAAGCAGCGTTGACGGCTCGGTGTGGCGCCAGGGCCTGATGAGTGAAGCGGTCACGGCGCCCAGACGCCGCGCGACGCCTATGGCTATTCGATCATCAAGACTCCGCGAGCCCTGAGCGTAGCGAAGGGCGAGCGTCCTAGCGATGGGGGTGGGGCCCCATCGCC
>JBDSZL010000091.1:0-17738 GCA_039925145.1 Vicinamibacterales bacterium
CCCCCGAGCGAACTCGGCGGCAGTGAGCCAACTTTGCCCTTGGACTGCAGATAGTCGACCCACGCCTCGAGGATGTCGAGTTGAGCGCTAACGACGTTGTTGTACTGCGAGCCGCCGTGCCCCATTCCGGGGATGAAGTAGATCGCCAAGTAGTTTCTCGACGCGGCCACGCCGAGCGCTGCCTCAACCAGCGCTCGATATGCCATCGTCTCGCCTGGCGACACGATCGGGTCGGCGGCGCCGTGCATGATCAGCACGGGCCTTGTCAGCCGTCCGTTGTTATCGAGGCGCCGTAGGTCGTTCGCCACCGCTGGCTTGCTGAGGTTCGGATCCCACAGCTTGCTCTCGTCGTCCGTGAGCTCGCCGTCGCCGTCAGGATCGTAGAAGCGGTCCATCTTGGCCAGTGAGTCTCTCAGGTAGCCCTGCAAGCTTGCATACGAGCTAGCCCACATGCTCTCCGAGCCGGCGAATCGGCCAATGTTGAACGTGATATTCCCGACCCGCGCGGGCATGTTGTAGATGTTGTTCAGCGCGGTAAGCTGCTCCGCTGTCAGCTCCGGATTGAGAGGCGTCGTCGAGGGATTCCAGTTCGGGTCGGCCGCGCGTGCCGCACGGATGGCGGTGATGCGCGGGGCAATGACGTCATAGTTACGTAAGAAGCGAGCGATCGATCCCATCCACTCGAGGTGCGAGGTGATGCCGTACCCGGCGAGCCCACCGTCGAACTCGTTCGGGTAGTCCTCCAGCATCATCTTGGAATCATGCCCACCGTTCGAGCCGCCGACCATGAGGGTCCGAGAGGGCGCTCTGCCGTAGTGTTGCTTCACGTAGGGTTTTACCCAGTGCGTGAGCTGCACTAGGCTCCGCCGAGACTCCCAGTACTGATCCTGCGGGGAAGTGATGATGTCCTTTCGGAACCAACCCAGATCGGTCTGCGCGTACGCGTAGCCCTTCTGGAGGCCGGTATTCCGGAAGTTGGTCTCGCCATTTTCGTCGCCTGAGAACCCGCGCGATCCAATCAGCAGCTTCCCATTCCAGTTCCATGGCAACTCGAGGGTGAAATCGGCATCGCCCAACGTGCCGTGGATGTGCCGGTACGGGACCGGCACCGGAATTCCCCGCCCCGTCAACGCTGTATCCACAATCGTGTCGATGTTGCCCCGCTCTTCATTCTGAACGTAGGCTGATGTACTGACGACAAGGGTGGCCACAAAGAACAGTAAACGTGCGCGCGATAGAACGTGACGTCTCGAGGGCATACCATCTCCAGTGTTTATGACGGATCGCCACCCGTCAAGGCACGGGCCGTCACGCAAGGTAGTCCGACCGTTTGAGGAGCCGCACCATCATAATGTCGTCGCTGCGGAAATAATAGCGTCTTATCACGCGCGGTGATCGTCGCCGTATTGGCCGGCTCTGCTCGCGGCGGCGACAGCGAGACCCCCGCAGCCACGGGCGGACGCGCGCTGACGACCGTCGGCGAGGCGATGGCCGTCGCCTTCAATTACCCGGACGGCTGGACCGATACGCGAACGAAGCCGCCCGACTGTTCCGGGAAGACCAGCCAGACGAAAGCACCGCGCTCTGGCAGAAGGTCGTGGACGCCAATCCGAATTTCGCGCAAGGGCACGACAGCCTCGCCGAAAACCACGAACTGCGGGCGAGAGGTCTGGACCACGAGCCGAAAAGCGCGGCCGCGCGCCAGCAGCATACAGTTTCTCTCGGCCGCGCAAGCGATCGCCGAGCGCCGAATGACTGACGCGGACCCGACGATGCGCGGGATTGGCATGACGGCGAAGGGGCAAGTGCTCGCGGCGCGTGCCGCGCGGGAACGGAATCCGGCGCGCAAGAAAGCACTCGAAGGCGAGGCGGAACGCCTGAAGGCCGAGGGCCGGAAACCGGGTCGCTGATCTGAGGCCGTGCTCTAGAAGCCCCCGCTCCTCGGGCTGTCCGCGGCAGCGGTCGCCGCGGCTGGTGTCGCACTAATATGCAACCGTGACCATCATGACCAAGGAAGTCACCTTGCGGCAGGCCGGGGGGGGCAGTGAGTGCCACGCTGCCGAAAGACATGGCTGATCGTCTCAGGCTCGAAGCCGGGGATCGCGTGTTAGCCGTGGAAACAGATCGAGGCATCCTGCTCACCCCTTATGACCCCGAGGCGGAACGAGCCTTGAAGGTGGCCGCGAAGGCGGCGAAGAAGTATCGGAGCGCTCTGCGCGAACTGGCAAAGTAGCCGATGGCGAAGCGGTCACGCGAGCCCGTGTGGCTCTTGGGGCAGCCTACGCGTTTGGACTGGTGAGGAACCATCCTTACCGAGACGGCAACAAGCGGATTGGCTTCCTGGCGATGGTGACGTTCTTGGGGCGGAACGGCTACGAATTCACCGCCGGCGATGCCGAAGTGGTCGGCGAAATCCTTGCCCTCGCCAGCTCGTGTTTGGGTCGAACAGGAATCAGGCAAAAGAGGGCGATACGAACGTGTTCATTGCGGATTGGAAGTAGGGCTATCGCACCACCCGAAACGGAGTGAGCTCGCGCGGGCCGTCGGGGACGGCAAGTTCGAGCACGTAGTCGCCCTCCGAGAGCGCCGCGATGTAGAGCTCGACGGCGAGGACGCCGGCCGGCGGATCCGGCGGAATCAACATCGCCGCTCCGGGAGCCAGCGGCTGCCCACGGCGATCGAGGAGACGCACGGTCGGCGCGCGCGATGTCGCGGCCACGGCCCACTCGGCCCGAAGGCGTTCGGTCCGCATGAAGAACGGAGCCGCGGTGGGGGCGAAGAGGGCGCGGCCAGCGGACACGCGCCGGAACAACCGCGCCGCGCCAAACGTGGAGAGCGGCGCGGGCGCCACGTCGATTCGCGTTGAGACGTCGCCGGCCTGATCCGAGACGCGGATGGTCGCGCGCCACGGCCCGCGGCTCTCGCCCGACATTGGAATCTCGACGAGCGCGCTGCGGGCGCCAGGCGCGATGTGTCCCTCGGCGCGCTGACTGCGCCCGGTCGCGTCCACGAGGTCCACGCCAACCGAGGCGCCGGCCCGCCAGCGTCCACTCTCGAACGACCGTCGGCCAATCTCGGCCACTACCGTGACGGCCGTCGATGTCGCCGTCCCCGCGCCCAGCACCTCATCGTCAGCCGCCGCCTGCCACTTCGTCAGCGGCCCAAGCGCGGTGGCGACCGGTTCGGGTACCGCGACGCTCGCCGCGCGCTCATCTGATCGTTGCTGCTGGCGCGGCGAGACGGCCGTGTAGCCTCGTCGCGCCGTGACGCCGATGCCTCGCGGCACCACTTCGACTTCAATCTCCCGATACTTGCCATCGGTCGCCGCATTGGTCGAGTAGTAGCCGAGCAGGTAGTACGACGAGGTGCGCTCGAACACTCTCGTGAGGCCGCTCGTGATGTCGTTGGAGCTCACCGTCGAGAGACCATCCGTGTTGTCCGCAAGCTCGAGCAGCGTCTTCACGCCGACCGGCCGCTCGAGCGTGATCTGCCCGCTCTCCAGGTTCATGCCCGTGCGGAGACCGCCGACGTCGATCGTGTGGAACGACACGTTCGCGGCGTTCGCCAGCCGGAACAACGCACGGAACCGCGCGTCGTGATCGAAGGCCTCGAGCCGCAGCAGCTGCTCCCTGCACGTCGGCGGACGCCGCTCGCCCACGTCGGAGGGGGGAGTGCCGAACTGGACGTCGCGACCGGGGGGCATCGGCGCACCGCCGATGATGGACCGGAGTCGTTGCGGCGACACGCCACCGCGCGGATTGGCCCAGCCCTCCGACAGGAACACGACGTGTGTGCGTTCATGCCTCAGGCTTCCGACGACCGCGATGAGCGATTCGAGACTCGTGAACGTCACGATGTCGCGGAAGCGCATAAGGAGACGGCCGTATCCGTCGCGCCCTCCGCAGGCCGCGAGTCGCACCTCGGCGGGATTGCGCGGCTGCACCTGCACCAACGACGACATCGACTCGTCGGGGGGGAGGAGTCCGCCGGCCCAATAGCGGGCGATCTCGGTGTTGAGTGTGCCTAACGTTTGCGTGAAGGCGAGACTTCCAAGCGGCGTCTCGTTCGTCATGAGCGCGATGACGTCGGTCGGGCCGATCGCCTTCGCGAGGGTGGTCATCACCTGTTCGCGCAGCTCGATGCCCGATGCGCGCGTCGTGTGGTACAGGTCGAAGTAGATCACGAGCACGCGCCGCTCGGGATCGGCAACCCAGCGGTCGGCCTCGTCCTTGTTCCGTGGATCGTGTCTGTCGTCGCCGGGCACGTGTCGCACGAACTCGAACGTCTCGACCGTTTGAAGCCTTCCGTCTTCCTTGATGCGGAAGTCTGCGGCGGTGAGACCCTCGACAATCCGCCCGTCACGACGCGGATAGGCGTCGACGCGCACGAAATTCACCCTCGATCGGAAGACCTGCGGCGCGTTCTCCGAAGGCGGATTCTGCGCCGCAACGGGCAGCACCAGCGCCAGGAGCGCGATGGGAACGACGACGTGTCGCACGAACGTCGCGGGATTCGTCATGAAGATGCGAGGCGATCGAGGGTAGCACACCGGGAGTATTCGACGTGTCCCATGCTGCGGGCGGGCAAGTGAAAGCAGCCCCAGCAGTGCCACGATTCTTTGCTTGGTCACGGCTACCTTGGCCGCACGAGATGCACTGTTCTCCCCGCCATCATCAATACGGTGTCGAGCACTTCGTCGGAATGTCGGCACAAGACAACCAGAGATTCACCGCTCGGACCATTCCTCGCGTCGAACCAGTTCGTCACCGTACGTTCATTCGCACCCGTCACCTGGACCACGATCCTCAGACCGTCGCGGGTGCCACCGTACTGCCGGGGAAGTGCGCCAGCGATCTCCGCTCCTCGCGCGAATTGACGGTGCCGAGGCCGCCGCTGTTTGCTGCGCCGAGATCTCTGCGTCAGAGAGAGCGAGGGACCGGGAAAGGGGGCACCCACCGGGGCGGATGTCCGAGAACGCCACCGGTCTAACGCTCGACGGCGGGTCCTTCTCGATCATCGAAGGGCAGGCGTTCGCGGGCGAGAGGCTCATCGGGCCTCTCAAGGCGGGTGAGCGGCGTCTGCTCTCGTACGCGCTGGATCTGGGCCTCGTGGTGGACTCGAAGATGGAGCCGGGGATGGCACCGTGCTCGACAATTCGTGCCTGATGTTCCTATCTAGCCTGTTCGTCGGCCGCACGCACGACTGAAGTTGGATACCTTCGGCGACTCCGATTCGCGGTTGGCGCGAATATAGGGGCTGCTGAAGAACGCCCTCGGGCCCGTGCGGGTCGCTGTGCGCGCGCAACCCACGAGCGTCAAGGATGACTTGACGAGGTCGCTCGCTCACGAGTCGGCCCGTCCTGGCGCGGCACTGTTCTCCGACCGTTCAGCAGGATACCCACCGCAGTTCGCGCTACGAACCAATGAAAGGTCACGATCGTAAGTCCCGCGGTCGCGGCGAGGACGGTGGCGAACTTCGAGGGCGGTGGTAGCGGGGCGGTCGCGAGGGCGGCCTGTGTCCAGATCACGATGGGCAGGTGGACCAGGTAGATCCAGTAGGACGCGTCCGCGACATACCGGACTGCGGGTCTTGCAGACGCCCGGGCTGGCTCACAGGGGTTGCAGCCGCCAGCCCAACCTCACTCGCTCATGGGCTCGAGGTCGCTCCTGATATCCACATCGCGCACGACGCCACCATCGTCGACTTCGACTTCATGAATGGCGACGCCGGAGGAATGAAGGACGTCGCGCAGATTGGCGTCGCTCGGCGCTGCGATCACGGGGGCGCGGAGCGCGGGCGCCATAACTACGGGATGACCTCGCTGTCCCCGGTACCGCGGCATCACAATTCCTCCCGCATCGCCCTGCGCGTCGAAAAGAAATGCGATCGTCGCGGCACGCACGAAGGGCATGTCCCCCGGAAGGATCACGAGCGGCGTACCGCGATGCGCCGACAAGAAGGCGACTTGGATCGATGAAAACATCCCGCGGCTAGGGTCGGGATTAGCGACCACGACGACGTTCGCGGCTGTGAGGCTCGAAACAGTGGGGTAGTCAGTGCCGGATGGCAGGACGACAACGACGCGAGAGATGTGAGCGGCAAGGAGCGACTGAATCGTTCGCTCCAGCATCGGAACGCCATTCACGTCAGCGAGCAACTTCTGGCGACCGAACCGGACGGCTGCCCCGGCAGCCAGTACGATCGCCAAGGCGTTACGCGTAATCATAGAGGGCAGCAGCGACATCGACGTTCGCGCCTCATTGCAACCGCGCTAACGGCGCGCCACTTCCCCCGTGCCGCATCTGAGTGATCTCCGCCAGAATCGCCAGCGCGATTTCGGCCGGGGTCCGCCCACCCAAATCCAAACCGACCGGCGCGCGGACGACGGCAATTCGGTCCTCGGGAACGCCCTCGTCGCGCAGCATGTCCGCAATCAAGATCGTCTTGCGGCGACTGCCGAGCAGGCCGATGTAGCGCACGGGCGTCCTCGCGGCGGCCAGCACGCAGTCACCATCGAGCTTGTGGCCTCTCGTCGCGACGATGAGCCACGTCTGGTCGTGGTAGTCGAGCGACGCGATGGTGTCGGGAACGTGACCGGTGAGGACCTCGGCGCCGTTGAAGCGCGCAGGGTCGGCGAACGCGGGACGGTCTTCGAGGATCGTGACGTCGAAATCGAGCAGTCGCGCCTGGTGGGCGATGGCCTTCGCGACGTGGCCGCCGCCAGCCACGATCAGGCGCGGCCTCCGGACGATCGGTTCGATGAGGACATCGGACGATTCGTCAGCGCTGATGACCCGCGGCGTTCCCAGTCGCATCTGTTCGATGGCCGCTTCCCGAACGCGTTCGTCGAGCGACCTCTCACCGACCGAGCCAATCAACCGGCCACCGGCCAGCACCACAGCCCGCGCTGCGAAGGTCATCGTTTGACGATCGCCCCTCGCCAGGCGTGTGACGACCGCCACAGCCGGACCACCCTGTGTCGCGGCAACCGCATCAGGCAGGATGTCGCGTCCACCGCAGCTCACCGCTGCGGGACCGTCCTCCACCAGGATCCACATCGTGCCGCCACACACGAGCCCCGTGTTCCACGCAAGTTCTTCGTTGAGTTGATGAACGTGCAGAACCCTTTCGCCACGACCAATGATCGCTCTCGCGGCGAGGATGGCGTCGGCTTCGACGCAACCACCTCCGAGCGTTCCGACCGGGCGTTCACTTTCACCGGCTGTCACCACCATCCGCGCGCCGATGCTCTGAGGCGTGCTGCCCTCGGTGCGCACGACTGTCGCGACGGCAAACGCCTGGCCTACCGCCACCAGCTCGGCCATGCGTACGTAGAGCGATCCTGCGTCACCCGGTGTGCTCATCTTCCTGCTTTGATTACGCGCCGGTCTTCAGGACCACGTTGTCGAGCCTGCCGATATCAGGTCCAGTGTGATACTCGCCCCGAATCTCGAGGCTTGTCGGATCCTGGAGCACTCGTCGAATTTGTTCCTGGGTCGCGGGCGCGTTCCAGTTCCAACGCCAACCGGCGGAGGCGGAGAGCCGGACAGAGAAGGGCGTCCAGCTCGTGCCAGGCGACGATCGAAACCGGTAGGACAGCCGGCCCGCCGGTCCCACAATCACGATGTCGTCATCGAGGAAGCCCGGCTCGTCGGCTGACTGCTCGAGGTCAAAGCTCAGCGTGCCTTGCTCGGCCGCGGACAACTGCTGAAGCACGCTGTCGGGCGCGCGGAAGTACCAGGTCTCTCCGAGCGCTTCGTCTATGTTCGAGATGCAACCGCCAGGATTACCGAGCGTCGCGTTGAACTCGGGCGCAGTCAGGCCCGTGTCTCCTGATATGAGCCATCCCTGGGCCGTCGTCGTGAAGTCGTGCGAGATGAGGGTTCGTTCGTCGAGCCCCGCCGCGCTGGTCTGGATGGGAAAGTACGAGACGGGAAAGTACGAAGTCAGAAGTACGAAGTACGAACTGAGGAGGGTGGCCAGTTTCCACCACGCCCTACTTCGTATTTCATTTCGTACTTCGTACCTCGTAATCGCAAGCGCTTTACTACCCCAAGCTACCCCCAGCTGTAACCTTGGGGGGCCAGTGGCAGCGACCGGATCCGTACGCCGGACGCCGCGAAGATGGCGTTTGTAATGGCCGGCACAGCCGGCGGCAGTGACGGTTCGCCGAGGCCCGTGGGATCGAAGTCCGTTTGAAGGAACCGGACCTGGATGTCCGTGGGTACCTGCGACATTCGCGTCGGTTGGTACTGGCGGAAATTCTGCTCCACGACGCGGCCCTTGTCGATCGTGATGTTCCACGCCATCAGGTGGCTCATGGCTTCGATGAGTCCGCCGTGCACCAGGTTCTCCGCCTGGCTCGGGTTCACGATCTGCCGGCCGATGTCCACCGCGCACCAGGCGCGTCTCACCCTGAGGGCCTTGCTCGCAGTCACGGAGACTTCGACGACGTAGGCGACGTACCCGGCGTGCGCGAACTGGAAGGCGACGCCCTTGCCCGTGCCCGTCGGGAGCTCGCTCCTGCGGTTCCACCCGGACATCTCTCGCACGGCCTCGAGGACACCGCGGGCTCGCGCGGGATTGAAGCCACCCGTCGCGCCTGGGCCGACAGGGCTGTTCAACAGATCCAGCCGGTACTGCAGCGGATCCTTACCAGCGGCGACGGCAACTTCGTCGATGAAGCCCTGGATCACGAACGAGACGCCGTTGGTGGGCGGCGCCCGCAGGGCGCCCGTGGGAACGCTGAACGGCGTCACGTTCTCGGACATGATCGACACGTTTTCGACAAAGCCCCGCGGGAACTCGTTGGCGGGCACGACGGAGTTTGTACTGGCGACGAAATCGCGGTACGCGATCAATTTGCCGCTCGCATCGAGGCCGGCCTTGAAGAAGTGGTATCCCGTCGGCCGGTACTGGTCGTGCGCCATGTCGTCTTCGCGCGTCCACAAGAGCTTGACCGGCACGCTCGGCAGACCCGCAGCGACGCGTTCGTCCGTGACCATCTTCGCGATACGACCGACTTCGACGTCGTAGTCACTGACGAGGCGCCGGCCGAAGCCGCCGCCGGACCGTGCGAGGTGCATCGTGACGTTCTCGGGTGGAATGCCCGCGCCGGTTGCCGGATGCTGTTTCGACGGAATCTGGCTCGGCGACCAAATCTCGAGTCGGCCGTCCTTGTAGTGCGCGGTCGAGTTCTGCGGTTCGAGCGGCGCGTGCGAGAGTAGCGGAAAGAAGTACTCCGCTTCGATCACTTTCGCGGCGCCGGCGAACGCGGCGTTGACGTCGCCGATCATGGCGCCACCGCCACCACGGCCGCCTGCAGGAGCAGGCGCCGACGCCGCGGCGGGTGTTGCGGCTGCCGCCTTGGCCGCAAGCGCGCGAGCCTGCGCCAGATAGCCGACGCTACTCTGCGTCGCCGCCGCGCCTTCGTCCCACATCACCCGCAACGTGCGTCGGGCGTCGTTAGCTAGCCACCAACTGTCGGCCACAATCGCGACACCAGAGACGCACGAGTTGCTACCCTGGCCCGCCGGCTCGACGACGAACGCGTGCCGCACGCCGGGCAGCTTCTTGACTTCATCGAGGTTCGCGCTCACGACCTTCCCGCCGAAGACCGGGCACTTGTCGAACACCGCATGCAGCGTGTTTGGCGGTGCCACGTCGATGCTGAAGATGGCCTTGCCCATCACGATGTCCTGCGCGTCAACGCCGCGGATCCGCTGCCCGATGATCTTGAAGTCGCGCGGGTTCTTCAGGGCCGCCTCGGCCGTCGTCACCTCGGGCGCGGGCAGCGTTGCGGCACGTGACGCCAGCGACGCATACGTGGCCGTGCGGTTGGAGGCGGCGTGCGACACGACACCGCGTGCCGTGGTCAACTCGCTCTGAGGTACGTTCCACTGCTGGGCGGCGGCCGCGAGCATGAGCACGCGACCTCCGGCGCCGACCACACGCATGTTGTGGTAGTTGCTCGGAATCGCCCGACTGCCGCCTTCCATCTGCGCCCCGTACTTGGGGTCGAGGTCGGCTTGCTGAATCTTGACCTGCGCCCAGTCGACGTCGAGCTCCTCGGCGATGATCATCGGCAGTGCGGTCTTGATGCCCTGTCCGGTCTCCGGGTTCTTGGCGATGATCGTGAACGTGTTGTCAGGGTGAATGGTGATGTACACGTTTGGCGCGAGCGAGGCAGCGGCGCCTCCCGGACCTCCGCCGCGCTGCGCCAGCGCGTCCGGCGATGAGAAGCCGATGAGCAGGCCGCCCCCGGCCAGAACCGAGACCTGGAGAAACGCGCGGCGATCGAGGCGGGAATCGTTCTTCGTGTGCGCCATGATTACGCCCTTCCTCCACCGGTTGCGGCGGCTTTGATGGCCTGCTTGATCCGAAGGTAGGTGCCGCAGCGACACACGTTGCCGCTCATCGCGGTATCTATCTGCTGGTCGGTCGGACTGGGCGTGGATTTCAACAGCGCGGAAGCCGCCATCAGCTGGCCGGCCTGACAGTAGCCGCACTGCGGCACATCCAACTCGACCCACGCTCGCTGCAGCGGATGGGATCCGTCGGGCGAGAGGCCCTCGATCGTCGACACGGCGCGCGTCCCGACCGCCGACACGGCGGTGACGCACGAGCGAGTCGGCTGACCGTTGAGGAGCACGGTGCACGCGCCGCACTGGGCGATGCCGCAGCCGAACTTGGTCCCCTTGAGACCGAGGCTGTCGCGAAGCACCCAGAGCAGAGGCATCCGCTCGGGGACGTCGACTTTCCGCGACACTCCGTTGACGTTGAGTGAGTACTCCATCTAACGTTTCTCCCGCGACGTGCCCCCGACCGCATCGTTCCGGGGTCTGCGACCGAGCACGGGCCGCCCGCGCCACCCGCGATCGACGACCCCCAAGAATGATTTGAACCGCCGTCATAATAACGTATCTTGCGGCTGCCCCACGCGGCATTCGAACAACAAGGCTGCGCCGAGTTGAGATGCTGACCGACGCTCGAGCGGTGGAGCAGAAGGAGTGTGATGACTCGTAGCATCTTGACGTGGACGTTCGCGATGGCGCTCGCGGTGACGTCGCCCGCCGGTGGAGCGGCCGACACCGTTCGTACCGTCTTCCTTTCTGCGATCGACGGCAATAGTGGGTTCGTCACCGATCTCACGGCCGCCGATCTCCTGGTGAAGGAGAACGGCCAGGCTCGCGACGTCATCGAGCTGGCACCCGCGACCGACGTCTCCCACGTGACCGTGCTGGCTGACGACGGCGGCGACGGGTCCATGCAGCGGGCCGTGGCCGAACTGTTGAATGTCACGACAGGACGAGCCCTGTTCTCCATCGGCATGCTCAATCCGCAAACGATCCGGCTGAACGACTACACGAACGACCAGGCCGTGATCCAGAGCTCCGTGTCGAGACTCATCCAGCGAGGTCGCTTGCAGCGCGATTCGAGGCAACTGAGCGACGGGGTGTCGATGACCGCCAAGGACATGGCGAAGCGGAAGCTGTCGCGCCCGGTGATCGTGGCCTTTACCAATGGTGGCGACTCGATTGAGCGGGACATCGCCAGAGGGATTCTCGATGACCTGCGCATCAGCGGCGCCTCTCTGCACGTCGTGCACATCGTCGGAGTGGACCTCGGCGTGGTGCTCGGGGATGGACCGACTCAGTCGGGTGGGTCGGTGACGGCTGCCAGCAGTCGAGAGGGATTTGCCCAGGCGGCAGCCACCATCGCCAAGACCCTCGCACACCAGTACAAGCTGACCTATCGTTTACCAGACGGTGTGAAGCCTGGCGAGCGCCTGCAGGTCACCACGACGCGGCCGGCCGCGAAGATCGTGGCACCCACGCTCGTGCCGACGAAATAGGGCACAGGGGAGGCGCCATGAAATCCGTACTGGCGGTCGTAGGCTCGATTGCTGCTGCGCTGCTCGGCGTTGGCGTGCTGGCGCAGGCGCCGCAGATCCAGATCGACGCGCACGTGGCCGCTGCACGAGCCGCGGCCGGTATGGATTATCGAAACACGTTCTTGAACCTGTGTGTGCCGGGAACCAGCGGTCCTGGGGCGGCGCGCGGCGCGGCCGCACGTGGCCCCGCTGGTGTGCCCGGTGCCGCCGGGGCACCGGCAGCGACGAGGGGAACTGATCCGGCAGCCCGCGGCCGAGGCGCGGCTGGCGCCGGACGAGGTGCCGCGGCCCAAACGACACAGAATCCCAACACCTACGCGCCGCCGTTCAAAGTCTTCGACAACCTCTACTGGCTGGGCACCCGCGCCCACTCGTCATGGGCGCTCCAGACGAGTGCCGGAATCATCATCATCGATACGAACTTCGCGTGGGCGACCGAGCCGGAGATCATCGGCGGGCTCACGAAGCTCGGTCTCAAGCCGGCCGACATCAAGTTCGTCATCATCAGCCACGCGCACGGCGACCACGATCAGGGCGCCGCCGAGCTCCAAAAGCGCTTCGGCGCCAAAGTGGTGATGGGGGCAGCCGACTGGGACGCGACCTTGCAGCGGCCCGCCACCGCGGCTGGCGGCGTTCCAACAAAAGACATCTCGGTCGGTCCCGAAGGCTACAAGCTGACGCTCGGCGATACCACCATCGACGTGGTGTCCACGCCGGGACATACGCCGGGTACGTTGTCGTACGTCTTCCCCGTCAGGCACGAAGGTAAGCTGTTGATGGCGGCGTACTCCGGCGGAACGCTGACGGGCGCCTTCAGTGCCGCGGGCGCGCGCTGGGACGAGTACGTCGCGTCGCAGCGGAAGATCGCGCGGGCCGCAGCAGACGCCGGTGCCACCGTGATCCTGTCCAATCACAGCGAGTACGACGACGCGTATACGAAGGCGCGTCTGATCGCCGCGCCCAGGCAGGCCGGTGAGGACCATCCGTTCATTGTTGGCGCGGACGCAGTGGGTCGCTACTTCGCCGTGATGGCCGAGTGTGCGCTGGCATCGAAGCTCCGGAACAACGCGAAGTGAGAACGAGCTCTGGCCGCCCAGGTTCCGGTGCGGGGTGGCCGCCAGCTCGCCTGCATCTGCCAACGATCCCCATGCCATGGCTCCGGTGCTCGCTGACCTTGATGTTGTTGACGTATGTCGTGGTCACGCGGGCTCAGGACCCGCCAGCGACGTCCATCCTGATGACTGCGCGCGAGGCCCTCGGTGGGGACGCCGCTCTCTCGAAAGTCAGGTCGGTGACCGTCTCAGGCTCACTGACGCGCGATCTCGGACACACCGTCACGAACGGCACCTTCGCGTACAGCTTTGAGCTGCCAGACAAGTTCCTGCACATCACCCGTGTGAGATTTTCCCGAGGTCCGCTGGGCATGATCGAGACAGCTCAGTCGCTGGGTTTCAACGGCGGCGCCCTCATCCAGGCCGCGGAGCAGCCGGACCTCCCAGAGGCCCTAAGGCCGCCCCCTCGAACGCCGGCTCAGAGAGCGCTGAGCGAGCAACGAGCGCTTCTTATCAGCCAACGCGAGTTCATCGCATTCGTGCTGCCGCTGTTCGGCGCAGCGCCCACCGTCGTCCCGCTCCAGTTCGCTTCTCCAAGCCGACAGCAGTCCAACAGCGCTGCAGACTCGATCGACGTCGTGGGACCCGACGGCTTCACGTGGCATCTGTTCCTTGACCCGACGACGCATCTGCCCTCGCGGCTGACCTGGATGGCCAAGCCACTGGTCCTCATGTCCACAACGTCACTCGTGACAGTCGCTCCTGGTGGCCGTGTCATGGCGCGGCCTGGAGACGCGCCGATGAGTCCTTCGTCCAATGATCCCACCGTCGGAATGCCGGATGTGGAGTGGCAGCTTGCGATTAGCGAGTACCGCATCAGCGACGGCCTCAACTGGCCACATCGACTGACGACGTCTTACGGTGGCAGGAAGTACGACGATTTGAAACTGGGCAATTTCAAGATCAACTCGAGCATCGACACCAAGACCTTCAGGCCGCGCACTGCCGAACGGTAGCGGGGCGCTCTCGGTCCGGCCCTCTGCAAGGTTTTCCCCCTACCATGCCCATCTGTCTCTTCGTTCTCGCGCTGTCCGTCCTCGCCAGTGCGCAATCCCCTGTCTCCGCCCCGCCGCAAGCGCCGGCCCCCCTGCCCGTTCGTCGCGTCGTCCTCTACAAGAGCGGCATCGGCTACTTCGAGCACCTCGGGAAAGTGCGCGGCAATCAAACGGTCACGATCGACTTCAACAGCGGCCAGCTCGATGACGTCCTGAAGTCGCTGACATCGCTGGACCTCGATGGCGGGCGAGTGTCGGGGGTCAGCTACAACTCGGAGGCGGCCCTGGATCGACGACTCGGAGCGCTGCGCCTCCCCGTCACCGAACAGACGACGCGCGCGGAGTTCCTGACGGCATTGCGTGGCGGAAGAGTCGAAGTCCGCAGCGGCACCACGCGCACCGTCGGCCGTCTGTTGAGTGTCGAGCGCGTCGAGCGTCATTCGAGTGGATCAACGACGTCTGTCGACACGGTGTCGCTGGTCACCGAAAGTGGGGAGATCCAGACGCTTGCGCTCGATGCCGGCGTGGCCGTGAGGATCATCGAACGGGAGCTGAATGAGGAAGTGGGGAAGTACCTGGCGCTCGTGGCGTCGGTGCGCGATCGGGATGTGCGGCGGCTGTCGATCGCCACGGCCGGTTCCGGTGAACGCGACTTGTTCGTGAGTTATGTCAGTGAGGTGCCGGTCTGGAAGTCGACATACCGGTTGGTGTTGCCGGGCGCCGGGGAGTCGCGACGTCCGCTCCTTCAGGGCTGGGCGATTGTGGACAACACGGTCGGCGAAGACTGGGAAAACGTCGAGCTCTCACTCGTCGCCGGTGCGCCGCAGTCCTTCATGCAAGCGATCTCGAAGCCGTACTACGTGCAGCGACCGGTGGTGCCACTGCCGGAACGCGTGCTGCTCTCGCCGCAAACGCATCAGAGCGCCCTCGCCCTGGCGGGCACTGGCGTCGTCACCGGAACAGTCAGAGATGCCAACGGAGGCGCAGTGCCAGGCACGACCGTGAGGCTCACGCGAGGGGGCGTCCCGGCCCGCGAGGCTGTGGCCGACGCGAGCGGACGGTACAGGGCCTCCGGCGTGGCGCCCGGCACCTATGAGGTCACGTTCACCATGGCCGGTTATCGCACCGCCAATTTCACGAGTGTCGCTGTCAGCGGCGGCATGGAGAGTGTGCTGAACGCCACGATGGAGATCGGCGGGACGCGTGAAGCCGTTGAGGTCAGCGCTGCCGCGCCCAACATTGGTGGCGGCGGCGGCCGCGGTCGTGGTGGGGCGGTTGGCGGCATTGCAGCTCAGCGCGCACTCTCGGCATCCTCCGGCGAGAGAAATTTCGCGGTGGACTCCCTGCGTGCATCGGCGGCCCCGCCCGCGCCATCGCCAGAAGCCCTTGCCGAGGCGCGGTTGATGCAGCAGGTCGATGCCGCCGCTGCCCAGTTGGGCGATCTGTTCGAATACAAGCTCAAAGAGCGGGTGACCATCCGCAAGAATCAGTCGGCGCTCGTGCCGATCCTCAGCCAGGAAATACAGGCAGAAAAGGTGTCGCTCTGGAATGCGGCGTCGAGCGCCGCGCGGCCGTTGCGCGCCGTCTGGGTGACCAACGCGACCGGTCTGACGCTCGACGGTGGGTCATTCTCGATCATCGAAGGGCAGGCGTTCGCAGGTGAGGGGCTCATCGAGCCGCTCAAGGCGGGGGAGCGGCGTCTGCTCTCGTACGCGTTGGATTTAGGTCTTGTGGTCGCCTCAACGTTCGAGCCGGTGCCGCAGCGCGTGAGCAGGATTCAGATCTCGCGCGGTCTGCTGATCCAGCAGCTCGAGGAGCGCCAGCTTCGGACCTACTCGGTTCGCAACGAAGACAGCGAAGCGCGAACCCTCGTCGTCGAGCACCCGGTGCGTGCGGGATGGACGCTCGGTGGCACAATCAAACCCGCCGAAACGACGCCCGCGTGGCACAGGTTTCGGCTGACCATCGAGCCGCGCACGACCGCGACGTTCACCGTCGAGGAAAGCCGGCCCACGCAGACGCAGATTGCCGTCAGTTCCGTCACCGACGACCAGGTGGCCGTGCTCGTCAGGACGCAGGCGCTCAGTGGCCCGCTCGAAGCGGCGCTGCGGCAGGTGCTGACGCGAAAGGCGGAAGTGGCACGCCTCAACGGTGAGATTGCCAGACGTCAGGGCGAGGTGGAGCAAATCGGTCGGGACCAGGAGCGCGTTCGCGAGAACATGCGAGCGCTCAAACTCATTGGACGGACGAGATCGGATACCGTATCGTCACCGCGAAGCTCGGCGCGTCGGATACTGAGGCCGCGCCGCTCCGGAGCTGCCGCAGCGTCCGCGTGCCGTCGGATCGGCTAACGCTGACGCGCAAACCTGAAGAGGAGTGTGTTCATGTCTTCCAAAGCTTGTCGGTCCTGGGCCCCGCATGTCATCGCCGGCCTTCTGCTGGCCGCCGGGACGCTCTCGGCTCAACGCGAGCCGATCGTGCAGCAGCTCGTGTTCGCGCCCTACCACGCCAGTGGTATCTACGATGTGGGCGAGACAGTGGGCTGGACTGTGACGCCCGCCGCGACGCCGCCAACTTACAGCTACAAATGGACCATTCGCCGCAACAACGCCGTGGTGCTGAAGGAAGGCCGACTGGACCTGACGACGGGCCGAGCGTCCATTGAGGTGACGGGCGACCAGCCCGGCATGATCTACGTGGCGATCGAGCCCTATGCCGACTTGGCCGGTTCGACGCCCGCGCCTGCTAGTGCTCCATCGACCTACACGGGAGGCAACACGGGACGTAACACCGGGCTGTATGCGGTCGCTGCCGCGGTGGCGCCCACGAGAATCGGACTGTCGACACCTCGACCGGCGGACTTCGATGCATTCTGGGACGCCAAGCTGGCCGCTCAGGCGAAGGTGCCCATCAACCCGGTACTCACGCCTGTCGACACGGACGTGCCAGGCGTCGAGCTCCGCATGTTCGCGCTCGATGCGTTGGGCTCCACGGTGCATGGCTACATGGCAAAGCCGGCGAGAGACGGCAAGTTTCCCGCAATCATCCAATTGCAGTATGCGGGTGTCTACGCGCTGAACCCGGCGGCGGCCGCGCAGCGTGCGGCACAGGGCTGGTTGATGATCAACGTCGACTCGCACGACAAGCTGCCCTCCGAGCCAGCGGGGAACGTGCCCCGCGGCTACGCGGCCGTCGGCAACACCGATCGTGAGCAGTCGTACTTCCTGTCGATGTACTTGCGCGACTCACGCGCACTCGATTACCTGCTGACCCGCCCCGATTGGGACGGCAAGACCCTCGTCGTCATGGGCGGCAGCATGGGAGGGCAGCAGAGTCTCGCCCTGGCGGGCCTGCGGCCTGACAAGATCAGCGCGGCGCTTGTGTGCGTCCCCGCCGGGGCCGACAGTAACGGCAATTTGCATGACCGCAAGGCTGGATATCCGAACTGGCCATCGGGCAATCCAGACGTGATGCGTACGGCGCTGTACTTCGACACCGTGAACTTCGCGTCGCGCATCAAGGCACCCGTCATGGCGGGCATTGGATTCATCGACACGACATCGCCGCCGGCTGGCGTCTGGACGATGTTGAATCAGATTTCCAGACCCGTGGAAGCGTTCCCGATGCTCGAATCCGAGCACGACAACCTGACGCCAGACAAGGCGCGCGCGTGTCCGGCGCGCTCGAACGAAATCCTTGATGGGATGGTGCGCGGGGGGACCTACACCCCGAAAGTGC
>JBDSZL010000092.1:0-8128 GCA_039925145.1 Vicinamibacterales bacterium
ATCGCGGACGGGGAATGCGCTTGGCCATCCCTCCTTGTGCCAAATTCCCGCGCCCAGTACAAGAGAAAGTACATAACAGGCTCTAGCAGCCGGAAGGACAGCGCGAGGACGCCAGCCGCCCACGACCACACAACCAGAGGCGCATAGTCGCGCCGTTCGTTGCCCGTGCTGCGCGCGACCGGAGACGGAGCGCGATCGCGCGCCGGGAGAGCAGCGACACTGACCGTGGCCTCTACGGGTGTCGCCGAAGCGACGCGTCCTGTCCTGGTGTGCTCCCGATCAGCGGTGGACAGCGCGACGAAGGTCGCGACAGGCGCAGCCAGCATGCCTGCGAGCGCGGCGACGCCGATGACGTACCGCGTCGAAGACCGCAGCCCTGGCATGCGGAGCACAGCGGCGGCGGCGAGCGCAACGAGCACGCCCTCCCAGATGAAGTGTACGAGCGTCCACGCGAGCGCAGTCATGAGTGTTCCTTTCGGTGCTGCCGGATGAGATCCTGAATCTCGGCGAGTTCCTGTTCAGTAATGGGGTGCGCGCTGAGCGCATGCATGACGAGGGCGGTCGCCGATCCTTCGAACGCGCGATGGACCAGATCGCTGACGAGCTGACGCTGGGTCTGGTCGCGGCCAAATCGCGCGGTGTAGATGTGCGTGCGGGCGCCCTCGTCGCGCTTGACGAGCCCCTTCTCCGCCATGATCTGCATGAGCTTGAGCGTGGTCGTATAGCCGGTCTCGCGTGAGGCCAGCGCTTCGTGTACGTGCCGCACGGTCGAGGGCCCGCGTTCCCAGAGCACGCGCAGAATGGCCAGCTCGCTATTGGTAGGTTGGGCAGGCTTTCGTCGCATGCGGACCAAGATATACGAACTGATTCGTATATGTCAACGAAGAGTTTCGTCGATGTGGAGCGCGACCTCCGCCACGCGCTGCGGCGCCGCCCCGAACTCCCCCCGAGCACTAGGTCCGCACGTCCTCAGATTGATGCCTCGGCCGGGGAACGGCCGTTGTAAGATCGCCGGACCATGGACAGAAAAAAGGCATCCGACTATCCGCAGGAGCTGCTGGACCTCTTTCACGAGTACCAGCATGGCGACATCACGCGCCGGGATTTCTTCGAGCGGGCCCAGCGCTTCGCAGTCGGAGGGCTGACGGTCGCAGCCATTTTCGAGGGCCTGCGGCCTAACTATGCGTGGGCGCAGCAGGTGCCCAAAGACGATGCACGGCTGAAGACGAGCGTTGAGACCGTGCAGTCGCCCGCGGGGAATGGGTCGATCAAGGGTTACTTCGCGCGTCCGGCCAATGCGACGGGCAAGCTCCCGGCGATTCTGGTCGTCCATGAGAACCGCGGCCTGAACCCGTACATCGAAGACGTCGCGCGCCGCTTCGCGCTCGCCAACTTCATCGCATTTGCGCCAGACGGACTCACCTCGGTCGGCGGATATCCAGGCGACGACGAGAAAGGCGGGGCGCTATTCCGCGACGTGAACGGGCCGATGATGTTCGAGGACTTCGTTGCCGCGGAGGCGTGGCTGAAGGCGCATCCCAACTCCACGGGCAAGGTGGGCGTGGTGGGCTTCTGTTTCGGTGGCGGCATCGCCAACCAGCTCGCCGCGCGCGTGCCCGACCTGGCCGCGGCCGCCCCGTTCTACGGACGCCAGGTCGGCGCCGCAGACGTGCCGAAAATCAACGCCCCGCTGATGCTGCACTACGCCGGGGTTGATGCGGGCACCAACGCCGGCATCCCCGCCTTCGAAGCGGCGCTGAAGGCCAACAACAAGGTCTTCACCACGTACATCTACGAGGGCGCAGGGCACGGCTTCCACAACGACACGACGCCGCGCTACGACGAAGCAGCGGCCAAGCTGGCGTGGCAGCGCACGCTCGACTTCTTCAACAAGTACGTGCGCGGCTGAGGCGCTTCAGGCGGCCGGTCGGTCGCGTTGCTCGACGGCACGCACGGCGGGCTGAGAGGGCCGCGGCGCTCAGCGCGCGGGTACGCCTGCCAGGCTGATGCGCGGCTTTGGCGCGGGCGCCATGCCGTCTCCCAGGAAATAACTGGGATGCGGCGGCTGGTTGTAGCCGACGTTCTGTCCGGCAACGGCCACCCGGTACTGCGGGTCGTGCATGAGCGTCGGCCGCCGATCGCGCGCGGGAATGGTGGTCGCGTAGATGCGCAGCGAAGTGTTGTCTGCCGCGCGCCACACGACTTCTTCGCGCCAGTCGCCGAGCAGATCTGCCGACAGCGCGGGCGTCGCTTTGCTGCCGTTGTTCGACATGGCGCCTGTCGCGGTCAGTAGCGGCACCATGGCGCCGTTCGTCCAGTCCCACTTGGCAATGAAATCCCGATCGAGAATCTCGCGCAGAAGATCGGCATCCCACCAGACGGCGAAGTTCACCGACGAAGGCGCCGCGGAGATACGTTGTCCGCGTACGTCCAGCAACCCGGCCTGTGCGGCCGAGCTCCAGAACTCCGCGCCGGGATGCCGGGGATCGATGTCGGCCGCCAGCCCGCGTCCGATGTCGACGCCCGGAAGCAGACTCCAGAGAATCGCGCCGGTGTGCGCGTCGTAGAGCGCCAGACCCGGTGTCTTCAGCGCCGCAGTCGCCTCTTCGTTCTCGTGGACGCCGAACACTTCGAGACCCGGGTGGCCGGGGTCGAAGTCGCTGACGTGCAGCGCGTCGCCGTGGCGCAGAGCTGTCGAGAACAGCCCCTTGCCGTTGTCGTCGACGACCATCGCTCCGTACACGATCTCGTCGCGCCCGTCGCCATCGACGTCCGCAATCGACAGGCTGTGATTGCCCTGCCCGGAATACGGAGACGCCGTGGGGTTCGGATAGGGCGGATCGCTGCGGCCTGAATCGAAGACCCAGCGCGACGTGAGCGCGCCCCCGCGCCAGTCCCACGCCGCGAGCACCGTACGCCCGTAGTAGCCACGCGCCATGATGACGCTGGGCAGGTGGCCGTCGAGATACGCCACCCCCGCGAGGAAGCGATCGACCCTGTTGCCGTTGTTGTCCGTGCCCCCGTTGCCGCCGATGCCACCCCAGCCATCCTGCGGCTCGCGCCCCGGCGCGTACGCGGTCGTGGCCAACGCGCCGCCGGTGCGCCCATCGAACACGGTGAAGTACTCCGGACCCGCGAGCACCTTGCCGAATCGCGGGTCGTTCGGGGCCCCGACCGCCCGACCATCGGTTGGGACCGTGAGCGATCGATAGTCCTTGGCCGCGTCGCCGATGACGTGACCGAGACCGTCAGTCGTCCCATCGGCCGTCTTGCACGCGATCTCCGCGCGGCCGTCGCCGTCGAGGTCGTACGCGATGAACTGCGTGTAGTGCGCGCCGGCGCGGATGTTGCGACCCAGATCGATGCGCCACAATCGCGTGCCGTCGAGCTTGTAGGCATCGAGGATGACAGAACCCGACACACCGGCCGATGCGGTATCGCGGGAGTTCGACGGGTCCCACTTCAGCACGATCTCGTACTCGCCATCGCCATCCAGATCCGCAGCGCTCGCGTCGTTGGCACTGTAGGTGTAGTTGGTGGCGGGCACGCCGGCCGGAACATCGGTCGTCCCGCCGGCAGGCCGTTGCAGCGGAATCGAGAGAAACGGCTGCACCGGGGCGTTCGGCGGCAGAGCGAACGATCCGCTGGACGTTCGTCCACTGCCGCCATCGGCGACGCGCACCGTATACATGGTGCGAGCCGAGAGGTCCGCGGTGTTGTCGAGGAAATCGGTGGTGCCGGTGATGGGCGCGGCGTTCAGTTGACGGGGCGTGCCGTCGCCGTTGGCTCGAAATACGTTGAATGCGATTCCGTCGGGGTCGGTGCCGAGCAACCGCCATCCCACGTAGACCGTTGTCGCGCTCGTGGGAATTGCGACGACTCCGCGGGCGAGGTTCTCGACGACAGGGAGGGCAGGGACGATGGGCGCAGTTTGCAGCGCCAAGCTGACGCTGATGCCAATGCCGATCGCGAGCAGGCGTGCCAGCACGACGCTATCTTACCGCCAAGCCCCGATCAGCCCGGCGAGTTCATCCCGTTGACGACTTTGCGTGTCGCTTCGAGCCGCGCAGGCACCGCGCGGAAGCGTTGAAAGGGCAGGTGGCAGTCGTGTTTGCGCAGGAAGCTCAGGAAGCGCTTGTAATCGGTCGGCGCCATGTTGAACAGCTGCACCAGCGACCGGTAATTGCCGTTGGTATGCTCGAGGCCGATTTGCACGATCTTCCGGAGCTCCGACCGCGTCAGATCGCGCGACATGAACATGGGGTAGACGGCCGCCCAGAACGACTCGCCCTGCTTGAGCATCAGCCCCGACAGCTCTTCGGCGGGTTCGATCTTCGGCGTGTTCGACGAGGACACCACGCGCAGGTGGGTCGTGCGCACCAGCTCGGGCGGCAGGTCGGCGTAACGGACGGTTTGGCCTGCGGTCTTCAGGACGATGCGCTCGACGACATTGCGGAGCTCGCGGATGTTGCCGGGCCAGCGGTAGGCAATCATCGCATCGAGGGCGTCGGCGCTGAGAGGTGGCATCGGCACGCGATGCTGCTGGCAGAACCAGCTCAAGTAATAGTCGACCAGGGCGGCGATGTCGTCGGCGCGCTCGCGCAGGGGCGGAATCGACAATCGCACCACGTTGAGACGGAAAAACAGGTCTTCGCGGAAGTTGCCGTTGACGATTTCTGCTTCGAGGTCCCGATTGGTGGCCGTGATCAGCCTGACGTTGACACGGACCTGGCTCCGGTCGGCGCCCACGCGCTGAATTTCGCCGGTCTCGAGGAAGCGCAACAGTACTACCTGCATGCGCGTCGTCATTTCTCCGACTTCGTCGAGGAACACCGTGCCGTTGGGCGCCATTTCGAGCAGCCCGGGCTTGTCGCGATACGCGCCGGTGAAACTGCCCCGGGTGTGGCCAAAGAGCTCTGATTCGAGCAGCGAGTCGGGAAGCCCCGCGCAGTTGAGGGTGACCATGCCGGCCCCGCTGCGGGCGCTGCGCTGATGAATCAGCTTGGCGACCACTTCCTTGCCCACGCCCGTTTCTCCGGTGATGAGCACTTTGGCGTCTGAGCGAGCCGCGCAGTCGATTTCGGACTCGAGGGCACGCATGACTTCGCTGCGGGCCACGAATCGAGGTTCCTGTTGTTTCAACGTGAGCGACACCTGAACGTTTCCTTTCGCGAACTTCGATCCCGGAGAGGACTTAAGTCCGTAGAGTCGCATACTAGCGGGAATATCTCACTTGCGCAACGATCAGTTTTGTCGGTGCGTAACATCTTTGTAACAACTTGCAGAATTGAAACTTAGCTCGATTTAAAGCGCAGATTGGCGAAAGACCTCTGGCTGCCTTTGGACACCTGAAGAACGCCCGAAAGTCTGTCCATTGGCGAACTTTGTTCGCGTTGTTGCCCCTCTCTTATCCGTACCACCCACGTTCGGTCTCTCCTTCTGCGCCCCTCCTTGAGGGTGTAACTCCACTCGTAGCAACGTCATAGCCTCCTACTGGTGGGCAGCCCCCAGAGTGGGTGGCGGCTTTGCAGTAGGGAGGCTGCTCGCACCACGCGGGCGAGGAGCGAAACGACCCTGCACCATGATGAGGAATAACGGTCCAGTCCAGATGATCGGCACGAGCCCGGTCATTACAGAACTGAAAGCTGAAATCGATCGGGTGGCACGGTCAGACGCCAAGGTCTTGATCACCGGAGAGAGCGGCTCGGGCAAAGAGGTCGTTGCCAGGGCCATCAATTCGGCCAGCCCCCGCGCCAACCAGTCGTTCGTGCCGGTCAATTGCGCGGGCATCCCCGAAACGCTGCTCGAATCCGAGCTCTTTGGTCACGTCAAAGGCAGTTTCACGGGCGCCTATCGCGACAAGCCGGGCAAGCTCGAGATGTCCGATAACGGCACGATTTTCCTCGACGAAATCGGGGAAATGACGCTGCGGATGCAGGGGCTGCTGCTGCGGTTCCTCGAGACGGGCGAGATTCAGAAGGTCGGCGCCGAGCGGGTGGCCAAGGTCACGAACGTCCGGGTCCTCACCGCGACCAATCGGAACCTCCGTGACCTCATAAACCAGGGCCAGTTCCGCGAAGACCTCTTCTACCGCATCAACGTCATCCACATCGTCGTGCCCCCCCTCCGGGAGCGCCGCGAGGACATCCCGCAGCTCATCGACTTCTTCTTGCAGCGCTTCACCAATCGTGAGATGACCACGAATGGCAACAGCAACGGACACGGAACCTACTACACTATTGTGAAGGCCATTTCCCCTGAGGCGATGGCGGCGCTCTGTTCGTACTCCTGGCCGGGGAACGTGCGGCAGGTGGAGAACGTGATCGAGCGGCTGGTGGTGACTGGCCGCAATGAAGTGGTGCAAGTGTCGGATCTCTCTCCCGAGATTCGCACGCCGCTTCAGTGGACGTCGAAGCCGCAGCAGGAACGCCGGCGGACGATTGCCGACGACCTGTTCGCGAAGTTGATCGACGAGCGGGAGTCATTCTGGACGGCGGTCTACCCGCTGTACATGAATCGCGAAATCACCAAAGGCAATATGCGCGATCTGATTCACCGTGGGCTGGCAGAGGCTCGCGGCAACTACAAGATCGTGCTGCGGCTGTTCAACATGGATACGGGCGACTACAAGCGGTTTTTGAATTTTCTGCGGAAGCATGATTGTCAGCTCCCGTTCAAGGAGTACCGGTGAGGCCAGCGATGAAACAGACGATGAGCGGTGTGGGTGTGGGGATTCCTGTAGATGGGTCTGCCAGCTGGAGGATCCGGGCGGCGCTCGCTGTGGCGTTCATCGTCGCGGCCGTGTGCCTGGCGGCGGCGCAGACTCCCAGTGTCCCCCCCGCGCCCAAGCCGGCCGACTCCACGCCACCCGCCGCTGCCGGGGTAGCGCGCGCGCCGGTGGTCGAGCCCGCTGTGCCTCCATCCGACTACGTGCTCGGACCCGACGACATTCTCACTGTGAAGGTCTGGCAGGACGAGAAGATGTCGGCCGACGTCGTCGTGCGGCCCGATGGCAAGGTCTCGTTATCGCTTATTAACGAGATCCAGGCTGCGGGGCTGACACCGGAGCAGTTCCGGGCGAAGGTAACCGAAGCTGCGTCGAAGTTCTACAACGATCCGACGGTGAACGTCACGATTAAACAGATCAACAGCCGCCGCGTCTTCATCCAGGGAGAGGTCAAGAAGCCGAATTTCTACCCGTTGGGCAACCGGATGACCATCGTTCAGGCCATTGCCTTGGCGGGCGGGCTGACCGAGTATGCCGATAAGAGCAACGTCATCATCATCCGCACGGACCAGGACGGCAAGTCGACGTTCATCAAGGTGAACTACAGCGACATCCTCAAGGGCAAAAATCTTCAGAAGAACAACGTCGAGCTCAAGGTCAACGACGTCGTCACGGTCGCGGACTAGCCACGATGTCTCTTCGCGTCATCTTTCCGGGAATGGTCGTGCTGTCGCTGGTGGCAGCGGTCGCGGCGCAGGCGCAGAGCACGCGCCGGCCGGACATGAATCTGTTTGGCCGGGCCCTGCGCGATCCGCAGCAGAGCCTCGCGGTGCGCGGCAATCTGGGCGCGACCTTTTACGATGCGCTCGGCAAGCGCTTGTTCGATCCCAACGGCGTGCCGGCCCCCGACCACGGGTGGGGCAGCTTCGCGACCGGGGCGCTTATTTACAACCTGAGTCTCGCCAATATCACCTTCGACGGTAGCCTCGGGGGGGTCACGACGTACTATCCGAACCAGGCCAAGAAGTTCCGCGGCAACATCGCCCCCGGCGCAGGCGCTCATGCCGGATGGAACCGCAACCTGAGTGACAAGACGCACCTGAACGTCTCGAGCGGCCTGAGCCTCAGGTCACTCTCGGCCGAGGCGATCCTGCCGGGCGGGTTCGGCGGACCGGGGAACAACACGGGGTTTGGCAGCACCTCCGACGCATCGTCTGCCTTTCTCCCGCAGCAGGCCGCCTTTGTGGAGGGCGCGTACCTCTCTCTGTTTACGGGCGCTTCGCTTACTCACCAGGTCTCACGTCGGTTCGAGCTGACGGGCGACTACGAGGTCCGCAAAGACACGTCGTTTGGAGTCGACGGCCAACCGCTGGGCCTGTGGGGCCAGACGGCGGGCGCGGC
>JBDSZL010000093.1:0-12738 GCA_039925145.1 Vicinamibacterales bacterium
GGTCACGCGTCCGCATCGCGACGTACTGCGCGGCCGTTCCATGCTCGTGCGCAAGACGACGCCGCTGCCAATTGAGTGCGTCGCCCGCGGATTTCTCTCGGGGTCGGGCTGGAAGGACTACCAGAAGACGGGAGCGGTCTGCGGCGTGTCGCTGCCGCCAGGGTTGCAGGAATCCGATCGGCTCCCCACCGCGATCTTCACGCCGGCCACCAAGGCCGAAACCGGCCACGACGAGAACATCAGCGAAGCTGAGGCGGGTACGCTCGTCGGCGATGCGATGATCGCACGGCTGCGCGAGCTCACGCTCGCCATCTACGGGCGCGGCGTCGACCTGGCCGACTCGTGCGGCATCATCATCGCCGACACGAAGTTCGAGTTTGGCCTCGACGGCGACACCCTCGTGCTCATCGACGAGGTCTTGACGCCTGATTCGTCGCGGTTCTGGCCCAAGAGCGACTACGTCGCAGGACGCCCGCAGCCAAGCTTCGACAAACAGTTCGTCCGCGATCACCTCGAGCGGATCGGCTGGAACAAACAGCCCCCCGTGCCGTCGCTGCCCGACGATGTCGTGATGCAGACGCGCGAGAAGTACATCGAGGCCTTTCGGCGGCTGACTGGCAGCGAGCTCCGCACCTGATTCGTCACGCGCCGTCCTCACCCCGGCGGGCCCAGCCCGCCGTCGCCCCCGCGTTCTTCCGACACAAGGACTCCCGTTGATGATGCGTGACGACCTGGCCAGCCTGATCCAGCAGATGATCGACCGCGGCATCCTCTTCGAGGACGCTCAACGGGAATTCGAGCGGACTTTTATCGCGCGGGCGCTGGCCAAGACCAACTACAACGTCTGCAAGGCGGCCAAAGTCACGGGGCTGCATCGCAACACGCTCAGCCGCAAGATGAGCGCCTACAAGATCAAGAAGTCGGCCTGACCCCGGGCGCCTGACACGATCTCCCCTCTTGACCTGCACTGGCAGGTTCTCTACACTTAGCAGTCGGTCACATTGAGTGCTAACAGTCCAGGTGCTGGACTGCGAGCCTCGACCTAACAAGTTCAGCTCCGGCCGTGCCCCTCCTGTTGCGGGGCCTCGACCGTTGCGTGGAGAGGACAGCTATGAACGTCAGACCACTGCACGACCGCATCATCGTTCAGCGTATCGAAGAAGAGGAACAGAGCGTCGGGGGCATCATCATCCCGGATACCGCCAAGGAAAAGCCGCAGCAGGGCAAGGTCATTGCTGTGGGCAAGGGCCGCATCGAGAAGGACGGCAAGGTCACGCCGCTCGACGTCAAGTCCGGCGACACCGTGCTGTTCGGCAAGTATGCCGGCCAGGAGATCAAGGTGGAGGGCGGCGAGTACCTCATCATCCGCGAAGAAGAAGTTCTGGGCGTCATCGAGAAGTAGCGTTCGCCGGCACTTGCCGGGGTGCCGGCTACGCGGCCTCGCCGTGTGGACGGACAGTGATTGCGGGCGACAGGACGTCGCCTCTACAGACGGAGATTCGCAATGGCAAAGCAGATTATTTACGGAGAGGACTCGCGTCAGGCGATCCTCCGCGGTGTCAACGCCCTGGCCGACGCGGTGAAGGTCACGCTCGGTCCCAAGGGCCGCAATGTGGTCATCGACAAGAAGTTCGGTTCGCCGACCATCACCAAGGACGGCGTCACGGTCGCCAAAGAGATCGACCTGAAGAACGCGGTCGAGAACATGGGCGCGCAGATGGTGCGCGAAGTCGCGAGCAAGACCTCTGACACGGCTGGTGACGGCACGACGACCGCCACGGTGCTGGCGCAGGCGGTGTACCGCGAAGGCCTGAAGATGGTCACGGCGGGCGCCAACCCGATGGAGCTCAAGCGTGGAATCGAGAAGGCCGTCGAGGCCATCATCGGCGAGCTCAAGAAGATCTCGAAGCCTGTCAGCGGCAACATGATCGCCCAGGTCGGCACCATCTCCGCGAACAGCGACGAGACCATCGGCCGGATCATCGCTGAGGCCATGGAGAAGGTCGGTAAGGACGGCGTCATCACCGTCGAAGAAGCCAAGAGCATGGAGACGTCGCTCGACGTCGTCGAAGGCATGCAGTTCGATCGCGGCTATCTGTCCCCCTACTTCGTGACCGATCCCGAGCGCATGGAGACCGTGCTCGAGAACCCCGTCATCCTGATCCACGAGAAGAAGATCAGCTCCATGAAGGACCTGCTGCCCCTGCTCGAACAGGTGGCGCGCGGCGGCCGGCCACTCGTGATCATCGCCGAAGACGTCGACGGCGAAGCGCTCGCGACCCTGGTCGTCAACAAGCTGCGTGGCACCCTGCAGGTCGCCGCGGTCAAGGCGCCTGGCTTCGGCGATCGCCGCAAGGCCATGCTCGAGGACATCGCGATTCTCACGGGCGGCCGTGCGATCACTGAAGACCTCGGCATCAAACTCGAGAACATCAAGCTCGAGGATCTCGGCAAGGCCAAGAAGGTCACGATCGACAAGGACAACACGACCATCGTCGAAGGCGGCGGCGTGCAGGGCGCGATCGAAGGTCGCGTGAAGCAGCTCCGCACCCAGGTGGAAGACACGACGTCCGACTACGACCGTGAGAAGCTGCAGGAGCGGCTCGCGAAGCTCGTCGGTGGCGTCGCCGTCATCAAGGTCGGTGCGGCAACTGAGACCGAGATGAAGGAGAAGAAGGCACGCGTCGAAGACGCGATGCACGCCACCAAGGCGGCCGTGGAAGAGGGCATCGTGCCGGGAGGCGGCGTGGCGCTGCTCCGCTGCGCGAAGGCGCTCGACGGCCTGAAGCTCGAGGGCGACCAGAAGGTCGGCGCAGACATCATCCGTCGCGCAGTCGAGGCGCCGCTCCGGTGGATCGCCACCAACGCGGGCGTCGAAGGCTCCATCGTCGTGCAGCGCGTCAAGGAATCCAAGGACGCGTCGTTCGGCTACAACGCTGCCACCGACACGTACGAGGATCTCGTCAAGGCCGGTGTCATCGACCCGAGCAAGGTCGTTCGGTCTGCGCTGCAGAACTCGTCGTCCATTGCGGCGCTCTTGCTCACCACAGAGGCCATGGTCTCCGAGATTCCTGAAGACAAGAAGGAATCCCAGGCAGGCGGCGGTCCCGGCGGCATGGGCGGGATGTACTGACGCTCGAGTCGTCTCGCTGATACACCAAGGGCCCGGTTGGCTTCGTTGCCGACCGGGCCCTCTTTATTTGCGCCGCGCGTGTGGCCGTCACGAAGAAGCCTGGCCTCTTCGACATGACACGCTGCCCTACGGGCTGAATCAGTGAATCCGGAGGTCGAACCCGATCAGGACGATGATGGGCACCGCGTTGCCTTCGCGATCGCGCGCCGGCCTGAAGGTCCATTGCTTGGCAGCGGCAAGCGCGGCCTGATCCATCCCATACGTCCGGTCGAGCGACTTCAGGATGCGCACGTCTCCGACCGTCCCGTCAGCCAGCACCACGGCTTCGACGTCGATGGCGCCGACAATCTTCATGCGCATCGCGTCTGGCGTGTAGACGGGCGGAGGCTGCCGGAGTGGGACAGGCATGGTGATGCCGGCGCCTGGCCGGAAGGCACCGCCGCCAAAGCCGCCGCCCGTGCCCGGACCGACGCCGCTCCCGGTCCCAGAGCCGATCCCCCCGCCGCGGCCTCCGCCCCCGTAGGGACTCAGCGAAACCGAACTCGTGCCACTGGCCTGCACGGCAGAGGCGTTGGTGGTGATGATCGGCGCGGTCAGTGTCGGCGCGGGTGGCGGCGGCACCGTCTGGGGGAGGGGCGTGATGGGGATTGGATCGGGCGCCTTTGTCTTTGGAATCGACAGGGCCTTCGCTGGCGCTGGCGCCGGACTGCCACCGCCGCCCCCGCCAGGGCCGGCCTGCTGCAGGAAGACCACGTGCGTCTCTGGTGTCGGCTCGGGTGTCACGGCCTGCTGGGCATGGTAGGCAAGCGCCAGGAAGGCCAGCAGCAGAAAAAAGCTGTGAAGGAGAACCGTGGCGAGCGAGGCGCCAAACGCTCGTTTGGCTCGCTTGTCCTCGGAGCCGAACATCGAGTTGCTTGCCAGCCAGCCCGACGACACGACGCCGTGCGGCGAGGGCGCGGCTTCGAGACCGGGAGGTGTTGCTGTGGAAGATGTGTTCATCGGAGCGGGCTGCGCTTCAGCCAGTATACCGATCGAGAGTCTCACTTCGTTTCACTTCAGTGCAAGGGAGATGCCCGATCATGGCCCCGCGACGGACGCGTCCCCGTGATGATTCAGACGCATGCTGTCTCCTTCTGGCTGCAGCGCTCTGGTACGGGTGTAGAATCAACGCTGCGCCGGCTGCACCGGCAGGAGATAGTCAATGAAACTCGGCCTTCCGGAGCTCCTCATCATTCTCGCTATCGTGATCCTGATCTTCGGGGCCAACCGCCTCCCCGAACTGGGCCGTGGCATCGGCAAGGGCATCAAGAATTTCAAAGACGCCCACAAGGACGGCGAGAAGCAGGACTGACCGGCTCGTTGCTGCCGCGTCTCACCTCTTTTTTTTCGTGCGCCGCGTCGCCACTTTTTTGAAGGCGCGCTCACGGCGTCCCGGCCGGGCGGTCTTGGCCTTGTCTTTCGTCTTGCGCGCTTCCCTCTTGGGTTTCGCCGCACTGCGCCGCGGTCCTCGCGCGCGTTCGGACTGACGCACCGCATCCAGAATTTCCGATAAACCTAAATCGATCTGACGGCGCTCCATGTCGACACGGATCACCTGCACCCTCACTCGGTCGCCGAGCCGGTAGACCCTCCCGACGTTCTCGCCGCGCAGAATGTGCGCTCGCTCCTCGAAACGATAGTAGTCGTCGGCCATGGTGGAAACGTGCACCATGCCTTCGACGAAGTGCTCGACCAGTTCCAGATACAACCCGAAGGCGCTGACGCCCGTGATGTAGCCCTCGAACTCGTCGCCGACCTTGTCGGCCATGAACCGCACTTTCTTCCACTGGACGAGCTCGCGTTCGGCCTCGGCTGCCCGCCGTTCACGCTCCGACGTGTGCCGCGCGATTTCTGGCAGGTCCTCGGTAAGCTCCGCCTTCCGCTCGTCGTCGGCTCCTCGGCGGGCTTCGCGGAGCGACCGATGCACCACGAGATCCGGGTATCGGCGGATGGGTGACGTGAAGTGGGTATAGGCGTCGGCGGCCAGCCCGAAGTGGCCCAGGTTGGCTGGGTCATATCGCGCCTTCTGCATCGTCCGGAGCATGAGAAACGCAATTGGCTTCTCTTCGGGTTTTCCCTGAATCTTCTCGACGAGCTTCTGGAAATGCCGCGGTTCGATTTCGGTATCCGCCGCGCTGAGGGAGTAGCCGAGCGTCGCGACGAACTCCTGGAAGATTTCGACCTTCATTGGGTCGGGCGCCTCGTGGATCCGGTACAGCGCCGGCATGTTCACCTTCTCGAGGTGCGCCGCGACCGTCTCGTTGGCCAGCAGCATGAACTCCTCGATCAGACGGTGGGCGACGTTGCGCTGCGAGGCCACGATGGCCTCGACGGTGCCCGCGTCGTCGAGGACAATCTCTGATTCAGGCAGGTCGAAGTCAATGGACCCGCGGCGCCGACGTCGGCTGTGGAGGATCTCGAAAAGCTCGTGCATCCGCTCGAACATGGGCACGAGATCGCGATAGCGTTCCATGAGACCGGAATCGCGATCCGTCAGGATGGCGTTCACGTCGGTATAGGTCATCCGCGCGCGGCTGTGGATCACCCCGTCGTGCAATTCATACCGCACAACCGATCCCGTCTGCCGATCGACCTCCATCAGACAGGACTGTACGAGGCGATCAACGTCGGGCCGGAGGCTGCACAGCCCGGTCGCCAGCTCGGAGGGAAACATATGGACGGCGCGCTCTGGAAAGTACACAGACGTGCCGCGCTCGTAGGCGTCGCGGTCGAGGGCGCTGCCTTCGGCGACGTAGTGCGCCACGTCGGCAATATGCACGCCTAACCAGAAGTTGCCGTTCGGGCGCCGATCGATCGAAATCGCGTCGTCGAAGTCCCTGGCGTGTTCGCCATCGATGGTGACCGTCGGCCACTGCCGGAAGTCGGTGCGTCCCTGGAGGTCGCGCTCTCTGACGTGCTGACCCAGCTTGCTCGCCTCCGCGACTGCGTCGGCGGAATGTTCATCCGGCAGGCCGTACTTACGGATGATCACCATCGTATCGACGCCCGGTGCGTCGAGTGAGCCCAGCACCTCCACGATCCGTCCCAGGGCTGGCTGCGTCGCCGTGGGCCACTCGACGATTTGCGCCGTGACCATGTCGCCGGCCACCGCTCCGCCTGCGTGATCCGCCGGAATCTGCATATCGATCACAAGGCGCCGATCGAACGGCACCAGGTATCCACGCCGCTGCGGATCGAGCTCGAACCGCCCGACTACACGCTGTGCCCCCCGTTCGAGGATCCGGACGATGCGTCCCTCGGCCCGGTCGGCATCCCGTCTGTGCTCGACGCGCACGACCACGCGATCGCCATGGATCGCCTGGTTGAGATTGCTGCCCGCGATAAAGATGCTCGACGGCTCGCCATCGCCAGGCGACTCCGGTTCGACGAAGGCAAAGCCGCGTGGATTGGTCGAGACGCGGCCGACGATGAGGTTCATGCGGTCGGGGAGCCCGAAGCGGTGCCCTCGAATCTCGATGAGCGCGCCTGCCCCCACGAGCGACTTGAGGTGTCGCTTGAACGTCACGCGTCCTTCGCGTGGGATGCGTAGCGTTTGGAGAAGTTCTTTAACGGTGGCGGGGTGATCGATTCGATCGCGAATCAATCGGAGGACGTCCTGTTCGGAGTGCATGAATCCAGTCTAGTGGCGCGAAGAGATATTCGCGTCAGCAATGCCCGGTCTGACCGGGGAGTGAGTGTGCCGCGGCCCTGGCGCAAGCCAGGTCCTGCGACGGGGATGTGTTCAGGCGTCGAGCAGCAGAATCTGCAGGTCGCCGACGTTCGTGCCCGAAGGACCGGTTTTAACCAGTGCCTCCAGTTGTTGAAGAAGCGGATACGTGTCGTTGCGGGCGAGCGCGTCGCGCACCAGACCTGACGCGCCGGCACCAAGCGCGCCCCACATGTCGGAGGTCACGAATCCACCGGCGGCATCGGTCGGGCCATCGACGCCATCGGTGCCGACGCTGGCCAGTGCGGCGGGCGCGGCGCCCGACAGCGCGGTCAGCGCCGCTACTGCGAGCTCCTGGTTACGACCACCGTGGCCGCTGCCGCGCACATGCACCGTGGTCTCGCCCGAGGCGATCACACACGCCGGCCGCTCGTACGACACGGCCCGCGCAATGAGTGCGGGCCCGGCAAGATGCGCCTCACCCACCACGGGCGCTCGCTCCATGTGGACGTGGTAGCCAAGCCGCGCGGCTGTGTCTCGTGCGGCGGTCATGGCATCCTGTCGCGACCCCACCAGCCAGTAAGCACTCGATTTCAGTCGAGGGTCCCCCGGGGGTACGGGGCCCCCGACGCGACCGGCGGCCCCCGCCTCGAGATGTCGAAGAGCTGCCGCAGGAATCACACCACGAAGACTGTGCCTATCGAGAACCGCCAGCGCGTCGTCGAAGGAAGAAGCGTCGCCTACTGTCGGGCCCGACGCAATGACAGCGGGATCGTCTTCCACCGGCGTGCAAACGTCGGAGATCGCCAGCGTCACCACGCGTCCCGCTCTGGCGGCGAGCTGGCCGCCCTTGATGGCGGACAGGTGCCGCCGGACCATGTTGATTTCGGAGATGTCGAGCCCGGCCCGAAGCAGGCATCCGGTCGTCGCGGCCTTGTCGGCGATGGTCAGCCCCTCGCCAGGCACTGCGAGCATAGCGGAGGCACCGCCCGACAGACACACGAGAAGCAGGCCATGTTCGCGCAACGTCTGGTCGGCGAGTGAGAGTGCCGCGCGGCCCGCTGCCTCGCTCTCTGCGTTTGGCTGGGGATGCGAGGCGGCGACGACGTGCCAGGCCTTGTGGGTTTGAACCGACGCGGGCGCTGTCAGTACTCCGGCCCGGAGATGGGCACCCAGCCATTGTTCGGCCGCAGCAGCCATTCCCACCGCGGCCTTGCCGGCCGCGACCACGCGAACGGGACCAGCCGTGCGCAGCTCGTCGTCGAGCGCGCTCAGGCCTCGGGCAGTGAGTCGCTGCGCATCCACGGCAGAGAGCGCGGCCGATGTAATGGCCGCCAGATGCTGACGGAGACGCGCGTTAGTGGAGCTGATCGGGTTCGGTCCAGGCGGAGAGCTTGGTGACAAGGTCGAATTTGCGCAGCAGCGCCGTCATCATCTGACAGGCGTCGTGGCGGCGGCAGAGCTGGTCGAGTTGCCCGACAATGCTCGCGAGCGCGTCTTCAACCTGGGCGATGGCGACTTCGGAGTAGTACTCCCGCTGCCGGTTGAGACACGCATGATGCTTGAGAAATTCTTCGCGGAAGAAATCGGCGAGACATTCGCAGGACGGGCTGTACAGCGAGGCCCGTTGACCCGCGACATCGACGGTGTTCTGGCGACTTTTCAAATCCACAGGAGCAAATTCAGTGTAAACAGAGTCGTTCACACTGTCAATGTACGGATGCAGAATCCCAAAGATCGGCATTTGGGTTCCCCAAGCTCTGCTTCGCAGTGGCGAAATCATTTCGGTCCGACGCGCGCTAGGGCCCGGTGCCGATGGCGGCTCTCAGGAGAGACGTGACGACCGTGGGGTTCGCCTTGCCGCGACTGGCCTTCATCACCTGCCCGACGAGAAAGCCGAACGTGTTGTTGCGGCCTGCCAGAACCTGGGCCACTGCGTCCGGGTTCGTCTCGATAACGGATGCCACCAAGGCACTGAGGGCCGACTCGTCGCCGATCTGCGCCAGCCCCCCTTTGTCCACGATTGACTGCGCGCCCTCCGCGGAATCGCACATCTGTTCGAAGACGTCCTTGGCAACGGTGCTGCTGATGACCTGGCGTTCGGCCAGCGAGATCAACTCGGCCAGTCGGACGGCCGAAATTGGAAACCGCGCCATGTCGTCCGCCCCGGCGTCCTTGAGCTTCCGGCGTACTTCACCCTGCATCCAGTTACTTGCCGCCTTCGGCGGAGCGCCCGCGCTGACGAGCGTCTCGAAGTAGATCGCCCCGCCCGTAATGAGCCGCACGAGCAGGTCGGCGTCGTAATCGTTGAGGGCATAGCTCGACATCAGGCGCTGCTTGCGCGCCTCCGGCAACTCGGGCAGAGCGGCCCGGATCGATGCGACCCAGACGGGGTCCACTTCGAGGGGCGGCAGGTCGGGCTCGGGAAAGTACCGGTAGTCGTGCGCCTCCTCCTTGCTCCGCATCGACGTCGTCTCGCCCGCGACGCTGTCCCACAGGCGCGTTTCCTGACGGACGCGGCCGCCGGATTGAACGAGTTCGATCTGCCTGTCGATTTCGAACTCGAGTGCCTTCTGCAGGTATCGGAAGGAGTTGACGTTCTTGACCTCCGCTTTGGTGCCGAGGGTGGTGGTGCCGGACGGCCGGATGGAGATGTTCGCATCGCACCTCAGGCTGCCCTCTTCCATGTTGCCGTCGTTCACTCCGAGGGCGACGAGAATCTCGCGCAGACGTGAGAAGCACTCCGCCGCGTCGGCCGCCGATCGCAGATCGGGCTCGGTCACGATCTCGATGAGCGGGACGCCGCTGCGGTTGAAGTCGAGCGAGGTCAGGCGGTCAGCGTCGGCGTCGGCATGGTGCAGCGACTTACCGGCGTCCTCTTCCATATGCACGCGCGTGATACCCACTCGCGGCGTCATGGCAGTCTCTGGCAGCGCGAGGCATCCGGCTGTCGCGAGCGGCTGTTCGTACTGGGAAATCTGGTAGCCCTTCGGCAGGTCCGGATAGAAGTAGTTCTTTCGGGCGAAGACCGAACGTGCCTGGATGGTGCAGCCGAGCGCCAGCGCCGCACGAATCGCGAGCTCGACAGCGCGCTGGTTCAGGACCGGCAGGGCTCCAGGCAGCCCGAGGCACACCGGGCAGATTTGCGTATTCGGTGGTGCTCCAAAGGCGGTCGAGCACCCGCAGAAGATTTTGGTGACCGTCGAGAGCTGCGCGTGAATCTCGAGGCCGATGACCGGCTCGTAGGTGATGATGGGCACCGGCACATTCTAACGAAGAGACCGGGCGTCCTCGCCGAACGCTCCGGGGTTCCGTCAGAACGACTCGCAGGGCGGATGAGGAAGCAGCATGTGTGTGATCGCTCGCCGGTTCGGGTTCGTCCTGGCCGCGCTGCTGTTCGTGCGGTGTGTCGAGGTGCCAGGCCCACGCGCGACCGAACTGCCCTCCCCTCCGCCATCTGTTGCCCTGGGAGACCTGAGGGTGAGCGTCGGCGGGCGGGTCGTCTCTGTCGCACTCGAGGAGTACGTGGTGGGGACGGCGCTGTCAGAAGTGTCGCCGGTTGGCGAATCTCCGGACGTCGAGCGCCGCATCTTCGAGGTGCAGGCCATTCTGGCGAGGACCTACGCGGTGGCGCATCTCCGCCGGCACGCGGCCGACGGTTACGATCTCTGTGACGGGACACATTGCCAGCTTTATCAGCCCGGCCGTCTCACGACTTCGCGGTTTGCCCCGACGGCGCGGCAGGCTGTCACGCGCACGGCGGGCAAGATTCTGACGTTCGGTGGACGACCCGCCGAAGCGCTCTACCACTCGGACTGCGGGGGCCACACCTCTCCCTCGACGACTGCCTGGGGCGGTAGCCCAGTCCCCTACCTCGCTGGCGGAGCCGACATTCTTCCTCCTGGAACGCACCACCTCTGGACGCTCACGCTGTCCAATCTGGACCTGCGCTCCGCGCTTAACGCAGAACCCCGCACCGCTGTTGGCCGCCGGCTCGACCGGGTGTCGGTGCCCGCGAGGGACGCGAGCGGCCGAATTGCCGAAATCGAGCTGCTCGGCGAGAAGCGGGTTGTTCTGCGCGGCGAGCAGTTTCGTGCGGCGGTCAATGCGAAGCTTGGGGACCGCGCGATTCAAAGCACGCGGTTCACCGTGGTTCGAATGGGGTCGGCGTTTCGCTTCACCGGCAGCGGCTTTGGCCACGGCGTGGGAGTGTGCCAGGTCGGCGCCGCGGCTCGCGCGCGCCGAGGGGAATCGGTGGAAACCATCCTGCGGACCTACCTGCCTGGCACTCGTCTCGCGGCTGACCGCTGACAGATCTGTCTCGGCCGGGCTCGCCGCCCGGTGGATTCAGGCTAAGATCAACGTAAACAACCGCGCAGTTGTGACGTAACTATGACAGGAGACGTCTCCCCGCCCGTGAGCGCCAAAGAGGCCGACGCCCGTGTGGCGGTCGAGGTCAAGGCGTTACATGCGCAGGGACGCGTCGATGCGGCGCGCGAGCGCTACGCGGAGCTGGTGACGCGGTACCAGCGCCGTGCCGTGCGAATCGCGTTTTATTATCTGCGCGAGGCGGCCGACGCAGACGAGGCAGTCCAGGACGCGTTCGTCAAGGCGTACCTGCACATTGGCACGTTTCGCGAGGAGTTGCCGTTCGAGGTCTGGTTCACGCGCATCCTCATCAATGGGTGCCTCGACCGGTTGAAAGCGCGACGCCGGCGCGAACGGTGGATGGCCCCCGCCCCGCTCGATCCGGACGGCAACGAGCGCGACCCGGCGGAGTACTTGCCATCCCGTGGCATGACGCCCGAAGAGCAGGTGCTTTCGAACGAGCGCTGGGGGCAGGTCAAGTCGGCGCTGTCGGAGCTGCCAGAACGGCAGCGGATGGTGTTCATGTTGAGTCATTTCGAAGGACGCACGTCGCGGGAGGTCAGCGCCATGACGGGGCTGAACGAGTCGACGGTTCGCGTCCATCTGTTCAGGGCGATTCGACGTCTGCGCGGCCTGCTCGGTGGGCGCGCAACGTCGAAGCTGACGCCAAGTGGGAGGAAGAGCCGTGCGATTCGCTGATGTGGTATTGCGGCAGGGACATCTATCGGAGGCAGCGCTGGTGGCTGCCGTCTTGACCGCCGATCGCCCCCCGCACCTCGATCGCTGCTCCAGTTGTGCGGACCGTGCGGTGGAGCTCGCCCGCTGGCTCAGCGACATGCGCGACCAGGCGACGGCCGCGACAGACGCGGCATTCCCGCAGGAACGGCTTGCCATGCAGCAGGCGCAGATTCTGCGCAAGCTCGAGCAACTCGACGAGCCGGCACGGGTGATAGCGTTTCCGACGGCGGCCGGGCCCGCACAGCGCGACCCGGCGTTCGGCCGTGTGGCGCCGGCATGGGTCGGCGTCGCCGCTGCCGCCGGGCTCATCATCGGGGTCATCGGCGGCCAGGTCACCGCCCGTATCGGACCTTCCACGGCCCCGACGCCACCCAAGGCCGCAACCGTGCAAACGCCTATGACGGCGCCCGACTCGCGGCCCTCCGTCACGCCAGACAGCCACGCCACCGACGCGTCGCTGCTCGATCTCGATCTCGAGGGATTCACGCCGGAGCCACTCCAGGGCATCGATCAGGGCACGCCCCGCCTCGTGCCCACCAGGTTCACCGCGCGTCGCAATTGATCGTGCAATCGGCGGCATCCGGCCCGAGAACTGACGCCACCGCGTCGGCCGGTTACAATCAGGAGATGTCTCTGGCCCAGGTATGCCGCCGGTAGTCTTTCGTAAAGGCCTCAACCTCAAACAGGAGGTCGCCGGCGACCTGGCGGCCGCCTATCACAGCGCCCTCGTCGACACGGTGCGTGCGGGCGGTTTTGTCAGAGAGTCCGGCCGCCTTACCATCCATCTCGCGCG
>JBDSZL010000094.1:0-12805 GCA_039925145.1 Vicinamibacterales bacterium
GGGTCTCTTAAGAGACCCGGTCTCCTGAACCTGCTCCTGAACCTGGTTACTAGTCTTGACGGAGGCTGACGGCAGGAACGGCGTCGTTTGGTTTCCAGCCCAGCCGCAGGACCGTGACCGTGACGGCGCGTCTACCGAAGGTCAGCGCCTCGTTACAGCTCCAGATGTAAAGATCAAGGTGGCGGCCCACGACTTTGGGGCCGGTGTCGAGCACCGTGTAGATCCCACGATGCCGCTCCGGTACGCCCTCGAGCCGCACGACCGAGCCTTCAGGCAGCATCTGAGGGTCGGCGGCGGCGACGCCGTTCTGGGCGGCTACGCCGGAGGCGGTCGTCTGTCCTTTGCAGTACGCGGTGGCGATGAACTGGACACGGCTGCCCGTGGCGACGGCGGGAGGCTGGGCACCCGGAACGCCTCGTGAATCCATGACGGTCGCCTCATAGAGCAGCAGGAAACCGACGGACCCGAGAACGGTCGCCAGGAGCTTTCTTCGCAGGGAACGCGACAGCAGCATGGGCACACCGGGGCCACACGTAGGGTACCGCGGCCCAGGGGCGAAGAGGCAAGAGAAAAGTGCGACCCAGGCCCCTCCCTCTGGATCCGCTAAGTTACTGCAAACAAGTCGGATAACTTTTCGGTGTTCGCTCGAAAATCGCCGTCGGCGGCGCGACAGGCGAAAGTGCGGGGTGCCGCGACGCGATCAGGGCCGCGAGGGCGTCTGCCCGGCGGGATGCCTGCGCCGATGGGACACCAGTACCGGCAGCGCAAGCCAGTACGCCAGGACGCCAAGCGCCGCCGCACAGAGCAACGATCCCAGCGTAAACGGCCACAACAGCGGTTCGAGCACCCCGCCGAGTGCGCCGATGCGCTCGCGCATGTGGGGCAGCTCCCAGATCGACTCCAGCTGCACCAGCAGATGCGGTGGCACCTCGGACCCGAGCATCCACGTGCCTAGCGCCGTCGTCGCTGCGTAATACGCTCCCATGAACCAGGGCAGATTCACGCACATGCCGGCCAGCACCGCGACACGGTTGAGCCTGAACATGAACGCCAGCAGGAGAGCCATGACGATGTGAAGCCCGAGGAAAGGCGAGAAGCCGACGAACACGCCCAGTCCGATTGCGACGGCAGTGCGCTGGGGAGTGTCATGAGTGTGGAGCAGCGACTGAACATGGCGCCGCAACACCTCGCGGGAGGCATGCCACATCGTCAGAAGTGATCGAATCCGCCGGGAAGAGGCGTGAGTTGCTCGCCACGAGCAACCCATGCCCCGGGATCGGCGACCAGTCGCCCTATCCGGCTCATCCGTAAACCTTTGCAGCGCCTGGCCGCCCCCAGAAAACGTGACCGCAGTCGGGGCGGCACCGTGAAAGCCAACTCATAGTCCTCGCCTCCTCGAAGGGCAAAGTCGAGGGGATCGATCCCTCGTGGGGTTGCCCACTCAAGCACGCCCTCGTGCAGCGGAATGGCGTCCGCATCGAGCACGACGCCGGCACCGCAGGCCTCAGAGAGGCGGCGGACCGCATCCGCGAGCCCATCCGAGAGATCGATCGCCGCTGACGCAGCCCTGGCCCGACCGATGATTTGTCCGCACCGCGTGCGCGGGACCGGCTGCTCGTGGCGCTCGACGCAGTCGCGGGCGGCCGCTCCGAGGAGTTTGCGATCGGCAGACTCGCTCAGCATCGCCAGTCCGGCTGCCGAGCCGCCAATCGTGCCGCTGACGTAGACCTCGTCGCCGCGGTGTCCTCCGTCTCGCCGAAGCAACCGTCTGCGGGCCACGCACCCGATGGCTGTGACGTCAATCAGGAGAGGCCCGGGAGAGCGGGTGAGATTGCCTCCCACCAGAGGCGCACCGGCCGCGGTTGCGAGCGCGACAAATCCATCGGCCAGCGCATCGAACTCCTCCAGAGAGAACCCAGCTGGCAGGGCGACGCTCAACAGAGAGGCGCGAGGGCTGGCGCCCATGGCGGCCAGGTCGCTGAGGTTGACGGCGAGCGCCTTATGGCCAATGGCCGACAGGCTGGTCCAGTCGCGGCGGAAGTGCACGCCTTCGACGAGACCGTCAGTGGTGACCACCTGCAGCATGCCGCGCTCCGGCTCGAGCACTGCGGCATCGTCACCGATGCCGATCAGGACATGCGGCGGTACCGTGCCGACCCGCTCGCGCAGCCGGTCGACCAGTGCGCGTTCGCCGAGCATTGCAATAGGGAGCATGACAAGTGGCGGGGTGACGGAGTCACGACGCTGAAGAAGAGCCCCGCTCTGCCGTGTGGGGAGGTCGCATGAACCTGCTAAGCAGGTGGAGCCACTGTAAAGTCACGCTTCAGGCTTCCTCTCCACGGAGGCATGCACACCACGCGACATCGCGACTCACTTGATGAAGAACATCGGCTCAAGCGACACTCCAGGCCATCACGAACAAAGCAGGGAGTTGACTGGATGATCGTAGCCGACGCCGCCCACCAGAACAAGGGCGGCGTGCCTTACTCGTTGACCACCGACACACGCGCGCCATCGAGCACGGCGTCGACGATCCGTTCGATCTCGATGACACGGTTGCGCGCCCGGCCCTCGACTCCCACGGCTTCGGACCGCAAACGGTACAGCTCGTCGCTCAGGTTGAGGGCCGCAATCACGGCAATCCGCAGCGGATCGGCGGTGCTCACCTCACACGCGGCACTGCGCATCTTTTCGTCCACATAGCTGGCCAGCTCGCAGACGTACTGCGGGTCGAGGTCGCTGCGGACCATATAACGCTGACCGTGGATGTCGACCTGCACGACGCTTCCCATCGTGGCCTAGAGATTCAGCTTGTCGATTTGCGAAATCATCTCCACGACGCGGTTGCGAATCACTTCGCGTTCCTCGCGCAACGTGGAGACCTCGACTGAAACGGTGGACGCGTCGGCGAGCCGCGAGCGTGCCACGTCGAGCTCGCTCGAGAGGCGCGCGACTTCATCGACGGCCTTGGCGCGCTCGGCGCGCAACATGTCAATCATGCCGACCAGCTGGAGGACTTTCTCTTCGAGCCGATCGATGGGCTGGACTTCGGTTGTCGTGCTTCGTGCCATCAGACCACCATCTTACTTGTGCTGTCGTTGAATGAGGACTTTCATTTGCCGCCGAGCGTAGCGCAGTGCTGACGCTCGAGCGCGGCGATTGAACTCTCGAACCGCGACGAGCGTCGCTGGCGCGTTGGACCGGATAGTGCCACGAACACCCGCGGCTGGCAAGATCCGATCGTGATTTGAACGGCTGTCGGCGCGTTTGATCAGACGGTCAGCGCTCTGACGCACCGGCGTGCGTCCGCTCCGCCTCGCGGATCGCCGTGGCGATAGCCGTCGCGGCCTCAGAGGTCAGCGTGTGAGATCGTGGCTGGAGGCGGGCCCGAAGGGTAATCGATCGATGACCTTCGGGGATGTTCGCTCCGCGATACTGATCGATGAACTCGATCGTGGCATCGACGTCAGGCGCCGCCGTTGCCGCCGCCCGCGCGGCGATGGCTCCGATGTCGGTCCACGACACCGTATCGGCGTAGGTCAACGAGACGTCAATTTCGATCGCCGGCAACTCCGGGAGCGGCGTGTATCGATTGTCGCGTGACGGCCAGGAGGGCAGCCCGTCGAGCGCGAACTCGAACACGGCCGCGACGGCATGCTTGAGGCCAGCGGCCCGAGTCGCGCGGCGATTCAGGATGCCGATGTGGCCAATCGCCCCGCTTGGGCCGGCGAGTGTCATCGACGCGCCCGCGTCCGACCATGGCGCACCTCCGCCGGGCTCGAACGTCACATCCGCCACATGTGCGCGCCTCGGCAACGCCTCCAGAATGCCCTTCGCTTCGCGGAATACTCGCTCCGCGTCCACCCCCACCACGGCCCCAGCGACGTGTTTCGGCTGTGGCGGGAGACGCTCTCGGTCGTCATCGAGCCGCACGGCAGTTCCCACCGGGAACACCGCGCCCACCTCGAAAATGCGGAAGGCGGTTCGGGATCGAACGTTCACGTCGATGGCGTGGAGCACACCCGGCATGAGTGACGTGCGCAAGGTCGCCTGGTCGGGAGCCGGGGGGGCCGACAGTCGGAGGGGAGCATCCGTAGTCTGGAGCCCGGCGCCTGTCACGAACCGATCGTCGATCCAGGGGTACGTGATCACCTCGCGCATGCCGCCAACGAGAGCGAGATACTCCCTCACCCGGCGTTCGGCTTGTCCAGGGTAGTCGCGGGCCGATCGAGTCACCTGGACGAGCGGCGCCTGAAAGTCGAAGCGCTCGTACCCGTGCAGCCGAGCAATCTCCTCCACCAGATCGTGCGGGCCGCTGATATCGCCCGTGTGCCGCCATTCGGGCACGCCCACGAGAAGATCGGCCCCTTCGATATTGACCGTGAAGCCGAGGCGCTCGAGCGGCGCTGACAACTCGGTCACCGCCAACGGCTTGCCGATACGGTCGCGCAAATACGCTACGCCAACCCGGATCTCTCCGGCTGCCGTCGTCTCGCGCGTCCGATCGTCGAACCCTGTGACCCGGGCCCCCGGATCGATGTGTCCGAGCAGATGAAAGAACAGCCGTCGCGCCTCGTCGATGCGGTGCGTGGACAGCGATTTCTCGAAGCGGGTTGACGCCTCGGTTCGCAGCCCGTGTGCGCCCGACGTGCGACGGATGGCGAGTGGATCGAACGAGGCGGCCTCGAAGACCACGCGGGTCGTGTCGGGCAGGATGGCCGAGTGTCGTCCGCCAATCACGCCGGCCAGACCGACGGCGCTTCTCTCATCCGCGACCACAGCGTCGGACGGCGTCAGCTCAATCGTCGTCCCGTCGAGGGCTTCGAAACGTTCGCCACTAATCGCCCACCGTACCGACAGCGGGAGCGCCAACCGATCGGCGTCGAACGCGTGAGTCGGCTGACCCGTCGTGAGCATCACGTAGTTGGTCAGATCAGCGTAGAGGTTCTTCGAGCGCTGTCCGATGGCGGTCAGCCGCTGTGTCATCCAGTCGGGGGTGTCTCGAACCGTGATCCCTTCGATGCGCGTGGCCGTGAATCGGCGGCAGACCGACGCCTCGATTGAACTCACGAGCGTGGCGGCGGGTCGATCTGGTTCCTCGGCTGGCAGCGGGCGAAGCGGGACCTCGAAAATCGCGGCCAACTCCCGCGCCAGCCCGTAATGGCCCCACAGGTCGGGACGATTCGTGAGCGACTTGTTGTCGATTTCGAGCACAATGTCGCCGGCCACGGTATGCACGCCCTCCACCTCCACGGTGGTCATCGTCAGCTGGTGGGCGATCTCCTTGGGCGAGAGGCCCGCGGGCAGCGTCGTGTAGTCAGCGATCCAGTCGAGCGAGATCCTCATGGCGGCGCTCAGTCGAACTCGGCGAGAAAGCGCAGATCGGCGCTGTGGAACAGCCGCACATCGTCGATCCCGTAGCGCATCATAACCAGCCGATCGAGCCCGACGTTGACGTAGAAGCCCATCCACTCGGTCGGATCGATACCGCCGGCTTTGAGCACGTTTGGATGCGGCATGCCGCCGGGCATGACTTCGAGCCAGCCGACCTGCTTGCAGACGCGGCACCCGGCGCCGCCGCAGACCAGGCACTCCATGTCGATTTCGAAGCCGGGCTCGACGAACGGAAAGAAGCCTGCCCGCATCCGCGTCCGCACCGGCCGCCCGAAGACGGTGCTGAGAACGGTCCGGATGAGGAGCTGGCCCGCGCTGAACGGGAGGTGCCGCTCGACGATGAGGGCTTCGTACTGGAAGAACGCGCGCTCATGGCGGGCGTCGGTCGTTTCGTTACGAAAGACGCGCCCTGGATAGACCACCCGGAACGGTGGCGCGTGACGCTGCATGTAGCGGACGCTGGCGCCCGTCAAATGCGGCCGCAGGCACAGCCGCTCGGCTGCCCGCGCGTGCTCGGAGTCCGCGAGCCAGAAGGTGTCCATGCTCTCGCGCGCGGGGTGATCCGGCGGAAAATTCATGTGGTCGAACTCGTAGAGCTCGCTAGTGATTTCCGGACCCTCGAAGACATCGAAGTTCAACGTCGCAAACGCGTCGTTGAGGTCGTACAGCATCTGGATTGTCGGGTGGAGTCCGCCGGTGGCGGGCGCCACGCCCGGGACCGTCGTGTCGACGGGGCGGACGAGCAGCGATGAGGTATCGAGCAGGATGTCGCGGCGACCATCGAGGGCGTCGCTGGCCCGCTGCTTGAGGGCGTTGATCCGCGCGCCGGCGTCCCTACGCGCGACCGGATCGAGTGAGCTGAGGCTTTTGAGCAGCTCGGTGATCCGCCCTTTTCTGCCCAGCAGACTGAGTCGGACGCGTTCCAGTTGGTCGAGTGTCACGGCTGCCGCAATCTCGGCGTCGACCTCCTCGTGGAGCGTGGCGATGGGATCCGGCATGGCGCGACAGACTGGCGGCTGAAAGAAGGACGGCGGGGTGCGCGGGGTGAGCCGCACGACCCCGCCGTCTCGAAGCGAGCGTCAGGCCGTGGCGACCGGCGGCGGCGTCGCGGCCGACCGTGCCTGCTGCGCCTGGGCCGCGACCTGTGCGAAGGCCTGCGGATGATTGACGGCCAGCTCGGCGAGGCTGCGGCGATCGAGATCGACACCAGCCGTCTTGAGTCCGTTGATCAACTGACCATAGGTGAGACCGTTGAGCCTGGCCGCGGCGTTGATGCGCACCACCCAGAGCCGCCGAAAATCGCGCTTCTTGCGCCGGCGGCCGGAGTAGGCGTAGTTCAGCGCCTTGTCGACCGCTTCCTGTGCGGCCTGATACAGCTTGCTCTTCGTGGCGTAGAACCCTTTGGCGCGCTTGAGCAGCTTCTTGCGCTTGGCGCGGCGAACGGTTCCTCTTTTGACGCGGGGCATGGGGACCTCTTAAATGAACGTGAATCCGGCTGGCTCAACAGCCAACTGACCCAATCGGTACGTGCCGTCAGTCGTACGGCAGCATCCGCTTGAGTTTGCTGGCATCGGCCGGCGAGACAGGCTTGTTGCCGCGCATCTGGCGCTTCCGGCGGGTCGGCTTGCTCGTCAGGATGTGGCGCTTGAACGCGCTCGACCGGACAAACTTGCCAGTCCCGGTCTTCTTGAAGCGCTTGGCGGCGCCACGATGAGTCTTCAGCTTGGGCATGATCTCCTCAACAACACAACGATGGGTCGCACTCGGCAGCGCCGTGGCGACTATGACTGTTCGGGCCCCGGTTCGGCTTCGGACTCCCGTTCCCGCTCCGGCTCGCGCACCACGCGCTTGACGCCCGGGCGGGGCGCCAGAATGGTGTGCAGCTGGTTGCCTTCCTTCTGAGGCTCCGACTCGGTGACCGCTACATCGGTCAACTCGCCCACGAGCCGCTCGAGAATCCGTCGACCGATCTCGGGATGCGCGTTCTCGCGCCCCCGGAAGAAAATCGTCGCCTTGACCTTGTCGCCGTCCGAGAGAAACCGCTCGATGTGCTTCTTCTTGAACTGGTAGTCGTGCTCGTCGACCTTCGGCCTGAACTTGATCTCTTTGACCAGAATCACCTTCTGGTGCTTCTTGGCGGACCGTGCCCGCTTCTGCTGCTCGTACTGGTACTTGCCGAAGTCCATGATGCGGCACACGGGCGGGACGGCGGTGGGCGAAATCTCCACCAAATCGAGTCCCTTGCTGCGGGCCAGCGTCAGAGCCTGCGGCGGCGGCATGATGCCGAGCTGCGAGCCGGTTTCGTCTATCACCCGGATTTCACGGACCCTGATGCGGTCGTTGATCCTGGTGCGATCATCTCGTCTTGGGCTGCGGTCGAAAGCGATAACTACCTCCTCAACAAACGTCAGGCTCGAACGGCATGTTCGGGGGCAGGCTGCGACGCGTCAGTCGCCTGCCCCTTGCGGTCGGCAATTTCCTGGACCGCCGCCTGCAGAAACGCGTCTACCGGCCGGGCGCCCAGATCCCCGCCGGCGCGACTGCGGACCGACACGGTGCCTTCGGCCGCTTCGCGGTCGCCGACGACCAGCATGTAGGGCACCTTCTGTAACTGTGCCTCACGAATCTTATAACCAATCTTTTCCTGGCGCTCGTCGACTTCAGCCCGAACGCCCGCATCCCGCAGCCGGGACACCACACCGCGACAGTATTCGGCGTGCCGATCGGCAATGGGTAGAAGGGCCACTTGCACCGGGGCCAGCCACAGGGGGAAAGCCCCGGCGTAGTGTTCGATCAGCAGGGCGATGAAGCGCTCGAAGCTCCCGAAAATCGCCCGATGAATGACCACGGGGCGATGTTCGGCGTTGTCGGCGCCCGTGTACTTCAGGTCGAACCGCTGCGGCATCTGGTAGTCGAGCTGAATGGTCGCGCACTGCCACTTGCGGCCAATTGCGTCGGTCACGTCGAAGTCGATCTTCGGCCCATAGAACGCGCCGTCGCCCGCATTGACCACAAAGGCGAGCCCCACGGCGTCGAGCGCCTGTTTCAATGCGCCTTCGGCGCGGTCCCACGTGGCCTGCTCTCCCAGATACTCGGCCGGGCGGGTGGAGAGCTTGACCTCGAACGTGAGGCCGAAGTCGCCATAGACGCGCGTCACGAGCTTCAGGAGCCGCTCGACCTCTTCACCGATCTGCGACTCCATCACGAAGCAGTGCGCATCGTCCTGCGAAAACTGCCGCACTCGGGTGAGCCCCGAGAGCACGCCGGATGCTTCGTTTCGATGCAACGGCGTCTGCTCGTGAAAGCGCAACGGCAGGTCGCGATAACTCCGTCCTTCGCTGCCAAAGACGAGCATGTGGCCGGGACAGTTCATCGCCTTCATGCCCATCTCGGCGTCTTCGGCCTGGATGAGGAACATGTTCTCGCGATAGTGCTGCCAGTGCCCGGACGTCTCCCACAGCGCCTTGTTGAACACGAGCGGTGTTTTCAGCTCCGTGTATCCCGCGGGGAACAGCACCTCGCGCATGTAATTGGCGAGCTGGTGGTAGAGAGTCGTGCCCTTGCCGAGCCAGAACGCCGCGCCGGGTGCCCACGGATGAAAGGTGAAGAGTCCGAGGTCTTTGCCGAGCTTGCGGTGGTCGCGCTTCTTGGCTTCCTCGATCTGGTGGAGGTGCTGCTCGAGGTCGTCGGCTTTGAAAAATGCGGTGCCGTAGATCCGCTGCATCGGCTGGTTGCGCGCGTCACCCTTCCAGTAGGCATTCGACGTGCTGAGCAACTTGAACGCCTTGAGCCGGCTGGTCGAGGGCACGTGCGGCCCGACGCAGAAGTCCACGAAGGTGTCGCGGTCGTTGATCAGGTAGCAGGACACCTCGGGCTGACCCTCGGTCTTCTCCTGAATGAGCTGAACCTTTAGCGGTTCACCACGATCCTGAAAGAACTCGATGGCCTGCTGCCGGGGCCACATCTGCCGCTCGTAGGGCAGGTCCTCAGCGGCCATCTGCCGCATGCGCGCTTCGATCTTCGCGAGATCGTCCGGCACGAACGGGTGTTCGACGACGAAGTCGTAAAAGAAGCCCTCGTCGGTGGCCGGGCCGATGCCGCATTGGGTACCCGGGAACAGCTGCGTCACGGCAGCCGCCAGCAGATGTGCCGTGGAGTGCCGGTACAGCGCGAGCGCATCGGGCCCGTCCGGTGTCACAAGGCGCAAGGTGGTGTCGGATTGGAGGGGATAGGTCAGATCCACCATGCGTCCGTCTGCGACGGCCGCCAGTGCCTTCTTCATGACGCTCTGAGGTAGCACCCCCGACGCGAAATCCCGCACTGACGTGCCGCGAGGCACCTCTCGCTGGGTTCCATCCGGGAGAGTGACCGTAATCTGGCTCATGAAGAAATGAGGTGACTTTCGACCTTCTGAACTGGCCTGCCACGAACGGGCCGCGAGGCGGCCGAGTCGAATGGTAGGCACGGGCGGACTCGAACCGCCGACCTCCTGCATGTCAAGCAGGCGCTCTAACCAGCTGAGCTACGCGCCTATAGGTCGCCAGGCCGGGTCCACCGGGCTTTCGACGAACGGTCAGTATACAGTCCGGAATTCGCGATCGTCAACGCGAGAAACGCCGACGGCGACCTCTCCCCAGCCGGGGAAGCGGGCCTCGGAACTAGCGCCGGTTGGCTGGCGGTGGCGTCGTCGTCGGGGGCTGCTCTCGCTTCGACTGGTCGACGGCAGGTCCTGTCGCTGGCGACGCGGCCGGTGCCGACGCGGCGACCGCAGCGACCGGTTGATGCAGTTGCTGGACGCCCTGGTCGAGGACGGCGTCGGTGGTCGGCGGCGCCTCGTCGAACCCCACAGTGGGAATCTCGACTGGTACGTCGGGCCGCAAACCCCGACCGTGGATCGGCGTGCCGTCCTTCTGCAGATACCGCTCCGCGGTCATCCAGAGACCGTACCCATCGGGCAGGCGGACGAGCCGCTGTTGCCCAGCCAGGCCGGCGGTGGGCTCGCCGACGAGCGTGGCACGGCCGCTGCCCGCCAGGGCCGACGCGAACACCTCGGCTGCGTTGGCGGTCCCGTTCGAGACGAGCAAAACGACGCGCATGGGGAAGGCGCCATCGCCGGCCGAGGCCGTAATCTCTGTGTGTTCCGGCCCGCGCCCGGCTCGCGTGGCGAGCACACCCGTTTTGACGAACAGCCGCGCGGCGGCAACGCCTTCGTCGAGCGGGCCATCGGCGACGTCTCTGACATCGATGATCACGCCTGCGTTGCCCGCGGCACCGAGTGTGTCGAGGTTGGACCGCAGGGCTGTGGCCGCGCCGGTTTCAAAGCTCGACACGCGGATGTAGCCTTCGCCGCCCGGCAGCTTCTTGGCCGAGGCGCGATCGGACTTGGCGACTTCTCGCACGAGTTCGATGGTGTGTGGGTCGGCGGGGTTCCCGCGGATCACCATCACCGATACTTTCGACCCGGCGGGCCCTCGGAGAAGTCGTGTGCCGGCAAATGCCGACAGCTCACGCGCGGGCAGGTCGTTGATCGCGCGCAAGAAGTCACCAGTCTGGATGCCGGCCCGTTTGGCGGGCGAACCGTCGCGGACGCCGATGACACGCAGATAGAACTGCCGGCTGAGCACGAGCCCGACATCGGCTGGCGCCAGAGGCGTCTCGACGCCGCGCACTTCATCGGGCGTCAGGTAGGCGGTCGACGGATCAAGGCCATCAGCCAGTCCGCGCATCGCGCCGTCCATCACCTTGTCGATGTTCACCGGCTCCACATAGGCGCCGAGAATCAATCGCACGACGTCTTCGAATACCTTCAGATGCGGAACACCCTGCTGCACCGGCGCACGGGCAGCCCCGAGCAGGCCTCCGACGAGAATGAACGCGACCAGAGGCGTCGAGACGAGAAAAACCAGGACGCGAGTACGGCGGGACATATGCTCCATTATCAATGGCTTCCACGTTGCACGCCACGGGTTATTGCACCTGTCGTGTAATCTGCTCCCATGCGCTACGTCGGGGTCGATTTCGGGAAGCGCCGCATCGGATTGGCGGTGTCAGACGACTCGGCCGTGCTCGCCCGGCCCTGGGAAACCATGACCGCCGGGCCCACGCCGTCCAGCTCTGCGGAGCGCGTGTCACGCCGTCTCGCCGCTTTTGCCGGCGAGGACCCCGACGTCATCCTCGGTGGCATCATCGTGGGACTGCCGCGGAAGTTGAATGGGCAGGACACCGATCTGACCGCGCCCACCCGCGAGTTTGCCGAGCGGCTCGAGGTTCTGACGCGGCTGCGCGTTCACCTGCAGGATGAGCGGCTGACCAGTCACGAGGCCGAACAGCGGCTCAGCGCGCACGAACGCGACTGGCGCGTGCGGAAGCAGAAGATCGACGCCGTCGCCGCCGCCATCATTCTCCAGGACTTTCTGGATCAGCCGCGGCCGATGGCCGATCCGCAGCCGGAGCCCTGATGATCAGACGTCTCTTCCGGATCGCGATCGTCCTGCTCATCATTGCCGCGGCGGCGGGAGTCTGGGCCCGGTCTCGACTGCATGCGCCCTTCCGTGGTTTCACAGAACCGGAGGTCTTCGTCGATCTGCCGAGCGGAACCAGCGTGCAGGGCATCGCCTCGCGACTGGCGGATGCGGGAGTGGTGCCCGACGCCCTCACATTTCGGATCGCCGCCAGACTGGCGGGGGACGAGCGTCACCTGCAGGCCGGCGAGTATCGATTTGCCGAGCCGCTGTCGCCACTCGACGTCGTGAACCGCCTCGCACGCGGTGATGTCTACGCGCGGCCGGTGACGTTTCGCGAAGGCCTGAACATCAAAGAAACGGCCGAGGTGTTCGCCGCGGCCGAGGTCGGTCCGGCCGCGGAGTTCGAGCGCGCCGCGCGTGACGCGGAACTGATCGAGGTGCTGGACCACGACGCGCCCAATCTTGAAGGCTATTTGTTCCCCGCCACCTACGCGCTGCCGCGGCGGCTGGGCGCCCGCGAAGCCGTACAGCAGATGGTCACGCACTTCACGGAGGTCTTCGACGCCGGGATGCGCGAGAGCGCGGCGGCTGCGGGCCTGACCGTCCGACAGGCGGTGACGCTGGCGTCGATCGTGGAAAAGGAAACGGCCGCACCCGAGGAGCGCCCGATCGTGGCTGCCGTCTATCGCAACAGACTCCGCATCGGCATGCCGCTGCAGTGCGACCCCACGGTGATTTACGCCATGATCAAAGCCGGCCGCTGGCACGGCAACCTGACCCGGCAGGATCTCCAGATGGACTCGCCCTACAACACGTATCGCTATCCTGGACTGCCACCGGGACCAATCGCGTCGCCTGGCCGGGCATCACTCGACGCAGCCGTCCACCCGGCTGCCGTGCCGTATCTGTACTTCGTGAGCCGCAACGACGGCACCCACGTCTTTGCG